>NZ_DAOOUJ010000039.1:16866-30614 GCF_035390745.1 Methanosarcina sp.
CGGCTTTGGAACTTTACGTCCGTCAACTTTTTCTTCAGCATTTACTGCAACTTTTTCTGCAACTTTTTCTTCAGCATTTTCTTCAGCATTTTCTGCAACTTTTGCTTCAACCTGTTCCCGATCATGCTGGATAAGAGCAAGAGTCTGGACGGTTTTGCCAAGCCCCATGTCATCTGCAAGGCAGGCTCCTATGCCCCACTGCCTCAGGAAAGCCAGCCATGAGTAACCTCTGAACTGGTATGGACGAAGGGTTCCTGAAAAACCGTTGGGGGCCGGAAGTTCTTCAAATCCGGTTTTGTCTTTCAAGCGGGTAATTAATTCTTCAATCCAGCCGGCTGCATTGAGCCCTTCAACATCCACACCATCGGCTTTTTCGGAAGCTCCCACAGCCAGCTTTAGAACGTCGCGCAGGCTTGCTTCTCCGTTAGGGTTTTTCTTCCAGAACTCAAGAGCAGCACGGATTTCCGCATCGTTTACCTCGACCCACTGACCCCGGAATTTCACAAGCGGAGCTTTGAGCTTTGCAAGAGCCTGCAGTTCTCTGACTGTCAGCGCCCTGTCTCCAAGGGCGATTTCCCAGTCAAAGCTGACGATTTTATCGAGAGTAAGTCCGTATCCGGCCTGCAACTTCTTCTTGCCCTTAATATTAGCCTGAGCTTTCAGATGGGTCTTTGTGCCTTTACGGGTCCACCAGCCAGGGAGAAGTACCCCGAAACCCGCCTGACTTAAATTCGCTGCACTTTCAGTCAGGAAACGATAAGCCTCTTTCGTATCAAGGGAATATCCCGACGGATTGGGAGCTTCAAGGCTGGAAGCAATTTCTGCACTGATGCCGGCAGCCTGCCCGAGGGAAGATAACAGGAACTGGCGAATGTTTTTCACATCGTATTTTTTCAACGGGCTGCCCTTTTTTGGCTTCCAGGCTTCTTTCACAGGGATCAGAAGGCTTGGGTCTTCGTAAGACTGAAGCATGTAGCGGACGTACCAGAGCCCTTCGGGAACTTCGATATCGGCTATTCCTTTACCTTTTTTAGTATCTCTTTTCCCGGCTTCGGTTTCTTCGGTTTCTTTTTCCGCAGCCGGTTCTTCCAGCCGGAAACAGAACCTGAAAGGAGAAGTGGTGAGGATGGTGAGTGGGCGCTGCCATTCACGGGTCCGGACCGCAAGCTGCAGGAGTTCTTTTTCATCTCCGTAGATCAGTCCATCAGGGCTTTTAAGAGCGGAAACCCAGGCATCATGGACGCTGTCAAAGGATTTTCTTTTGCGCGGCTCTTTTGCAGGCTTTTTTTCCCCGATCTCGGACCGGACTATCCAGTCGAGAGAATCTTCAATAAACTGCCTTGCCGCTAAAGCAGCAGGTATTTCCGGCGGCACGGCAGAGGTTTCAGGAGCAAGAGCCCTTGCAACAGGGGGCATTTGCTTTGCAAGTTTTGCCAGCTCTCCGGCATCTTCTCCGGAAAATACGGGTTCCCAGAAAGCTCTGTATTCTCCTTCCCCGCCCCTGACGCCGGGCAGGTATTTCTGTCCTGCTGCCAGCGAGCCTGCAAATTTCAGGGCATCCGCCCACCAGAGAAGGTCATTTCCCGAGATTATGCCGGGAGCGAGAACCTTCTTTCCCATGCAGGCGCAGAGTAGAACAATAGCATCTTCAGCTTCCAGAGGGTATGCATGAACAGTCCAGGGAGCCAGTACATGTTCCGCTTTCGAATCAGGTATTTCAGCAACGAGAGGGCTTGAAGGGACAGGATTCCCCCCCATTGTCGGGACCCAGACGTTAATTTTCTCTGCCTCTTTCCGACCAGTACTGCCCAGCAGCAGCTCAAGGGCAGAAGACAGGTTTTCAACGCCCGAATCATAAGGATAAGGTTTTACAATCGGGTTTTTAGGCTTTCTCCCGCGCCGAACAACCGGAGTTTCACTTTCGGCCGGGCTTTCCCCCCATAAGAAAAACTGTTTTCCGACTCTTCCTGCATGAAGAATTATCATATATCTGGATAAAGAAGGAAGATATATTAAAAATGATGTGGAGCAAGCCGTTTAGAAGCTCCACTACTATATAATAGATATTTTTACTTAACCGAAGACATATGCAATCATATTCAATAACCATATAGCTCTCCGACAATCCGGATGAGAAGTGCCATTACAGTTGCCATAATTGTCGTGAAAATGATCACAAACCCTGCCCTCTTTTTTCCAAGCTCCTGTATCAAAACAGCAATGGTTGCAATGCAGGGAATATAAAATGTCACGAAAACTACAAAAGTCATAATCTGAGTTCTGCTCATCACATCGAGAACGTGTGAAGTGCCAAGGGTCTGAATAAGCATAACCATTGCCAGTTCTTTCCTCAGGATACCGAATATGAGAGTTATACCAACAACCATCGGAAGGCCGAGGAGTAATGATGTCAAAGGATACAGAATTTGGTTGATCGCCATATCCATTTTGTAGTATTCCAGAAAACTCAAGACAGCGCTTCCCGCAATCAGCAGAGGCCACGCTATGAAGACAAACTCCTTTGTCCGCAACCAGGTCTTATTTAGAACCACTTTGACAGAAGGAATCTGATATCTTGGGACTTCCAATATTAAACCCGGCGTTATTTCAGGCATAATTCTTGCAAGCAACGTGCCTGAAAGCGCAATTACGACAATGTTCAGGATATATATTCCAAGTGCAGCGGCAGGACTTATGAAAAATGCCACAAGACCCAAAATAATAGTGGTTCTGGCAGCACAGGGCACCATGGTGGCAAGAACAGCTGTAATATACCTGTCTCTGTCGGATTCCAGGATCCGTGTACCCATAACAGCCGGCACATTACAGCCATAGCCAAGAATCAGGGGCAGTATAGACTTGCCATGAAGTCCCATTCTGTGCAGGAATGTATCCATAAGAAAAGCGATTCTGGGCAGGTATCCCGCATCTTCCATTACAGCAAGCCCTATTAAAAAGGGAATTAGGTATGGCAGGACGATTCCTATACCTCCTGCAAAACCCTGTATCACCCCGATAAACAGGTATTGAGCTAACCCGGTCCCTAAACGCACCCTGGCTGCAGGGATTACTGATTTTTCAAAGAAATTTATTATTGGACTTTCTATCACAGCACCCAGCGAGAACACAATATTGAAAAAAAGGTAGAGGATTAGAGCCAAAAAAACATAGCCCAGATATTGATGCATTAGAACTTTGTCCAGTTTGTCCCTGAAAGTGATCCCTAGTTTTCCAACAGTAGCTACTTCATCAAATATATTAATGGCAAGAGCATGGCGCTCTGAAGATATAACCACATCAGAAGGTCTCCCATGAGATTTCTCAAGGATCTTCTGAGCATGTGTTATCTCTTCAAGGATTTTTACATCTTCAATCTTAGTTAAAAAATACTCGTCTCCTTCAAGAAGTTTCATGGCTAAAAAGCGTTCAGGAACATTCCATTCTTTTGCAAGAATCGAGACTTTTACTGCAAGATCTTCGACGACCTTTTCCACATCTTTGCTAAAAGACAGGCTTTTTCCCAGCTCCTTTTGCTCTCCAGCCTTGAGGCTCTCCTCTATTAGCTCCTGGATTCCAATGCCCTTTACGGCAATGGCAGAGACTACCGGCACCCCAAGCACTTCAGAGAGTTTTTTTGTATTGATATGGATTCCTTTTCTGCGGGCATCATCCATGAAATTTAGACACAGGACAAGAGGTATTTCCAGTTCCATAAGCTGTTTCGTAAGCTCTAAGCTCCGGCTGAGAAGAGAAGCATCTATTACATTTATTACGACATCCACTTCGCCTTTTAGCAGATACTTTCTGGATTCCAGTTCTGCGAGATCAAAGGATGTCAGGGAATATGTCCCTGGCAAATCCACAATGTCAAAAACCTTGCCATGATAGTTTACCTGACTTTTGGTATACTGTACAGTCTTGCCAGGAAAGTTCGAAGTAACGGCACGATACCCGGCCAGTTGATTAAAAATTGTGCTTTTGCCCGAATTCTGCTGACCGGCAAGTGCGATGATCAATCCACCACTTCCACCTCAATCTTCTGGGCTACACTCCTGCCTATGGCAACTTCACTATCCCTGATATCAATTAGCAGGGGTCCGCCAAATACAGAGCTCCTAATTATTCCCACAATATCCCCAGGGTGAATACCCATCTCCGCTAATCTTTGTCTTACGCTTCGACCTCCCCTTATTTCTCTAACCTTTACTTTATTACCTTCCTGAACCTGATCCAACCTTGGCATAATATCTACAACTCTCGCTCCTGGAGCCATTTATGAATATATATTCAATAGTATCTGTTTGATTTAATATATGTCCATATAATAGGAAAGTGAAAACCAAAACCAGGGTTCAATGATATTGTTTGTCCAAATAATGACAGTCAGGTTCCTCAAAATCACAATCATAGGACTGTACATCTTCGATTGAAAGGTCAAAATTAACAGCTATTGTTGTTTTCCCTGTCCCCCCTTTTCCACTTGCGATTGTAATTTTTGCAGGTTAAACTCCCGGATTATTTTCATTGGGCCCCAAGCTACAGATAATTTTACTCCGTAGGTGCTGTGAGCGTGTTCAACTCTGAAACCTTCTCCACAACTTTTTCAACATCTTCCTCTTCTTCTGGCATCTGGAGTAGCTTCACAAAACTATCGCGGAGAGTGTGGAAAGGGGCTTCTCCGATTTCATCCACGACCAGAACATTGACACCCTGACTCTTCAGAAACTCTGCCGCTCTGAGACCTTTTTTCTTCTCCAGGCCTGCAGCAGGGTTTTCGCTGACATCCCAGCTTTTTATTTTATCCTCTTCGAGTTCAATAAAAATAAAGTACGGAGCTTTGCTAAAATGCCGGGAAACCTTTGAATGCAAACCTTCCGGCATTAGAACAGGAAATGCAATCTTCGTAACAGATACCTTTTCGGGCTTTACATTTATAACCAGATGTTCCAGGTTCTTTACCTCGTTTTTCACCGTCTTTTCGATCTCTTAGGAGAGCATTTCCACTCTTTTAAGATTGGCATCGCCCTCTATTTCAATTTCAATCTCCCCAAATACTACTAGCCCAGACTTTCGAAGTCTGATTTCATCGACCCTCTTAATACCCTGAATGCTGCCCACATTTTCCCTTATTTTTGCAATCGAGTCTTTATCCAGCCATGCGTCCATAAGTGTCAGTACAGAATCCCTTGCCATACCGATTCCAAGTTTGAATATCATAACAGAGATGACCAGCACCCCAGCACTATCGAGCCAAAACACCCCCAGGATCGAACCAGCAATAGTAATAACAACTATCAGGGAACTGAAAACGTCTATATAGGAGTGTATTGCATCGGCAATCAAAGCCTGAGAATCTATCAGTTTGCCGACTCTGAGTTTGTATTGAGATAATGCATACATTGCTATTACCGAGAATATAGCTGTGCCAAGTGCAATTCCCTGCAATTTCAGCTCGATGGGACTTGTTATGTTCAGCAGCGCCTCACGTACAAGCTCGACTCCTGAAAAGAGGATTATAATAGACACGAGGAGCGAAACCAGGTTGTCTGCTTTGTAGTAGCCGTAGGGGAATTTTTCTTCGCTGCCTTTAAGGCTGAGCTTGAGCCCTACCCAGACGGCAAATGATGCGAAGATATCCAGGGATGTGTGGACAGCATCAGCGATCAGAGCCGAGCTTCCGGAATAAAAGCCGACGATGCCTTTTAATATTGAAAGAAAAACCAGAGTAAGAGTAGAATTCTTTGAAGCCTTAGCTCCTAACAACAATTTCTCCTGTACAACCATTCTCTCACACCATTCCTGGATATATACATACAGGAAACTATATGTTAAGAGTTAATATTCAACCCCTTCCCTTGCCGGGACATTTTTCTCAAAGGGATGCTTAACAAACTTCATTTCAGTCACCAGGTCTGCCCTTTTGACCAGTTTTTCAGGAGCCCTCCGCCCTGTCAGGATGACTGTTGTCTCTTCGGGGATGTCTTCCAGTAATTTCAGGATATCTTCGGTCTTCACAATGCCGAAATGAGCTGCAAGATTGATCTCATCCAGTATAAGAAGCCTGGGCTTCCTCCTGAGGGCTTCTTTTGCGAATTCGAGCCCCTTTTCTGCCAGCTCATAATCCAGGGGCACGGGGTTTTTGAAGTCTATGAACTCTTCCCTTCCGAACTGGTGAATCTCATATTCAGGCGCTAGCCTGTCCTTAACTTTGTATTCCCCTATGTATTTTCTACCTTTCATGAACTGGATAATTATGACCCTGTACCCGTGACCCACCGCCCTGAGAGCCATCCCGAGGGCGTTTGTGGTCTTTCCTTCTCCTTCTCCTGTGTAAAGATAAACCATGCCTTTTGCCAATTTAACCCCTCAGAAGGTGTACCTCTCCCTAGAAAAAGAGTAGTTTGCAGGCATATGTTATTTTTGTAATAGGGCCTCCATAATCAACAAAAAATTAGTTTTTCTCCGTAAAGGGCTTTTGGTCTTCCCGGCAGTGTGCCAATTTTTCTATAAAATTACAAATTTTAAGAGATTTTTGAGTCAAGAATTCGAGATCATAAGATTAGTTACATATACCGTATCCAAAAAATTGATTTTGAATTTATAGAAAATTCGCTGCACTGCCTTTATTCCTTCACATGCCTTACAATGTGCCCTGCTTCAGGAATAATAATCTTAGAAAGGGCGAGCTTCACCGCGTTTGGCGACCCCGGCAGGCAGAATACAGCCTTTCCTTTCATTATGCCTGCCGAAGCCCTGGTCAGGATCACTGAAGTCCCTATTTCTTCAAGGCTTTTGTACCTGAAAAGTTCTCCGAAACCAGGGATTTCTTTTTCAAAAAGAGGGACTACGGACTCGATAGTAAGGTCTTTTGGAGCAAGCCCTGTGCCTCCGCTTGTTATAACGATGTCAGCAGAACTGTCAAGAGCGGAAAAAAGAGCATCAAGAATTGCATCTTTTCCGTCAGGCACAAGCCTGTAGAAAGATACTTTATTGCCTGCCGCCTCGAGAAGTTCTTTCATAGCCTTTCCTGAAAGGTCTTCAGCTTCATCAGGAGAAGCCTGATTTCCGTACTTCCCGTACCTTGATGTCGAAATTGTGATTAGAGCAAAAGAAAAGGATTTTTTAGCGTCTTTTTTATGGATTTCTGGTGTAGATTCTTTCATGAAAACGGCACTCTCCATTTACTTAGTTTTTCATATGATGTTTTATTTCTTCTTATCCTGTATCCTCAAAGCTACTTGCCTTCCCATATTTTAATAACTTATCAGCCCAATGCTCGGTTATGCACATAATTGCGGCGGACATAGGGACAGGTACGCAGGATATCCTGCTTTTTGATTCTGGAAAAGAAGTTGAAAACAGCCTTATTATGGTCATGCCTGCTCCCACACAGGTGACTGCGGAAAGGGTGAGAAGAGTAACTAAAGCAGGAAAAGCACTTGTGCTTACCGGAACCATTATGGGAGGAGGGCCTTCGGCATGGGCTGTCCGCACACACCTGAAAGCAGGGCTCCCTGTATACGCCACTGAATCAGCTGCTCTGACCCTTCACGACAACCTTGAGAGAGTGAAGTCTTTTGGAGTCCAGATTGTTATGGAGGAAGAGGCAAAAAGGCTTGCAGATTCGGGAGAGGCGCTGGAAATTGTTATGCAGGACTTTGACCCCTATGCTGTTTCATGTGCATTTTCAAATTTTGAGGTCAGGATGCCGGAAAATTATGCAGTGGCAGTACAGGATCACGGGAATGCTCCGGATAAGAGCAACAGAGTCTACAGGTTTGAACTTTTAAAGGAACTCATCGAGAAGGGAGGAAAGCTCGAAGACTTTGTCTACCGTCCCGAGGAAATTCCACCACCGTTTACGCGCATGAAAGCCCAGGCAGATTCGCTTCTTAAAGCCACTACAGCCCTCAATACGCGGGCAGTCTTCATGGATACCGGACCTGCAGCTGTATTTGGAGCTCTTGCAGATCCGGTAGCAGTCCAGCCTTCCATCGTGATCAATATAGGGAACGGACACACACTTGGAGCTCTCGTAAGTGAAAACAGGATCACGGCTATTTTCGAGCATCACAGTTCCAGCATGGACCCGGAAAAGCTTCAGGACTATATTATCAGGCTTGCTGAAGGGAAACTTGGTTTTGATGAGGTATTTGAAGACGGAGGGCACGGGGCATACATAAAGGAAGCTCACGGCTTTGAACAGGTACGTTCGATAATGGTTACAGGACCTAAAAGGGAGATGCTTGAAAAGCTTCCATCCTCGGAATTCAGGCAGGAAATTTTAGAAAAAATTCACTTTGCAGCACCTTTCGGGAGCATGATGCTTTCAGGATGCTTCGGGCTTCTTGCAGGATTTTTTGAAAAATACCCGGAAACATCAATAAAACTTATAAACCACTAAGTAGTAGGGAGTAAGTCACCTAAGCCCGGGATATATAAAATTTCAAGGGATGTAGAATCTCAGGCATGAAATTCCCTATCGGAGAACCGGGTGATACAGAAATTTCCTGCCAGGGCCCGCAGGGGCAGGTTTACAGATAAATGTAAATACAGGCAGGGATCTTTATATGCACATATCTCCATGCTCAACGATTTGCTAAACAGTTTTTTGTGAACTTGAAGCAAACGCTTATAAATGGATTATAAGTGGAAAAAGCTTCCACTCAAAATATTATCAAAATCATCACTTTTCAGGAGAATCAAACTAATGGTACGAAAGCCAGGAAGTATGTACAGAAACGTGAGGCAGCGCTCATTTACCAGAAGAAAATACATGGGCGGTGTTCCAGGAAGCCAGGTTATTCACTATGATATGGGAGACAAAGCAAACACAACTTTCCCAGTAAAAATTTCCCTGCTTGCAGAAGAGAAATGCCAGATAAGGCACACTGCACTTGAAGCAGCCCGTATCACTGCAAACAGGCACCTTGTTGAAGATACAGGAAAGATGGGCTTTTACATGAAGCTCCGTGTTTATCCCCACGAAGTTCTCAGGGAAAACAAGCAGGCAACTGGAGCTGGTGCTGACCGTGTGTCCAGTGGAATGCGCAGGGCTTTTGGAAAGAACGTCGGTACCGCAGCAAGGGTAAAATCAATGCAGAAGATCTTTACAGTAGCCGTTGAGAAGCAGAACTTCCAGGCTGCAAAGAAAGCTCTCTGGCATGCAGGACAGAAACTTCCAACCCCCTGCAGAATCGTTATCGATGAAGGCGCAGAACTGGTACAGTAACCTGTTAGAAGCCAATTACAAGGGAGTCTAAAGAATGTATGATTACGAAGAGCTTTTAAACCGTGCAATGGCAAAGATGCCGGATACAAAGACTACTGATGCTCGATTCGTAATCCCTGAACCCAAACTCTTTTCCGAAGGCAAGACCACAATTCTGGATAACTTCGGAAGTATTGCAGACACCCTTAACCGGGACCCTGACCACCTGATGAAATATCTCACCAGGGAACTGGGGACTGCAGGGAAGATAGAAGGCACACGTGCAGTCTTCCAGGGCAGGTTTACGAGAGCTCAGATTACAGACAACATTCAGGCATACGTTGACGAATACGTTATGTGCTCGGAATGCGAACGCCCGGATACCCAGCTTGTCAGGGTTGACAGGGTGCTTGTCCTGCAGTGCTCTGCCTGCGGAGCGCACAGACCTGTCAAAAAGAGAAAGGTAAGCAATGTGGTTGTCAGGGAAGCCATCGAAGAGGGTGGAACCTATGAACTCCGGATAGATGCCGTTGGGTCCAAAGGTGACGGGATAGCAAAAATAGACAAGTATACGGTCTTCGTGCCCGGAGCCGCAAAAGGCGACGTGGTAAAAGTAAAGATAAAGAAAATCAGCGGAAACCTCGCCTTCTCGGAAAGGGCTTGAGGTCCAAGCTTTTTATTTTAAAGAGGCAGTCCAGGCAGACTACTATTTTTCGGTTTTCGTGCCCGGACAGCTTAAGTCCTCGTTTTCAAAAACTGATATTCTCAAACTGATATTCTCACTTTTAACAGCTATTTGTGTTCAGCATTATATTCGGTTGCAGTCTATTTTTAAAGGTTTTATGATTATTGAAACTGGTTCAACAAATTTCCTGGAAAAAAATCTAAGTCCTGGTTTCTCTTGATTCCAGAAAAGACAGGTACGATTTAAATAAGTGTTAAGAGATATTAAACCTAGAGATTAGAGATTTGTCAGTAAATCAGAAACCCGAAAAATTACCTGTGAGGAAAAATGATTCCAGAAAAAAAGAATGTGTCGGATTTTCCCACAAAAAAAAGAAATACAGAAATTTTCTCCATGCCGGGGCTGTCTGTGAATCTTCAGCAGCGTGAAGGAAAAGCCGTGAAACTTACAGCAAGCGGGCCATTGAAATCCGCATGCAGCCCTATATTGAAAAAGATGAATTCACGCCTGGAGGAGGAAAAACCGGCTCTTGTGCAGGAGGACTGCTTTGTTCCTTCAGCCTGGCTGCCTCCGATACCCAGTCCTGCTTTTAAACGCCTTATTTTTGCAGAAGTCCAGATAGCTCTGGGGAAATATATTCCTGAAACAGTTTCTATTGAAATCACTCGCCAGAGCGGTTCAAGGTATCCACCGGGAACAGTTGTCGACGAACTGGATACGGACACGATTAAAAGAGTAATAGATGAAGCCCTGGACCTTGGCACATTAATTATAAGTTTTACCGAAAATGACCCTCTTCTGCGTAAAGAGATCTTTGAACTTATCGAGTATGTGGATAAAAAACGCGCTATAGTTAACTGTTCTACCTGGGGTACGGACTTCACAAAAGAAACTGCCCGCCGCTTGAAAGAAGCCGGGCTTCACTCCCTGATGGTTGGCGTTTATTCGACTGATCCCAAAAAGCATGATGCGGTCCGAAAATCGGAAGGGTCTTACGAACGGGCGATTTCAACCATAAAACTTGCTCTTGAAGCAGGGCTTCTGGTTGTGATGACAACACACGCTTCTCCTTCAAACATGAAAGAACTTCCTGCTCTCTATGCACTTGCATCGGAACTTGGAGTACACGAGTTTTCAGTCTGGGAGTCGATGCCAAAGAGAAGAGGCGAATCTGTAATTACTGACAGAGACAGGAGAACAATCCTTGAAATGTATCACAGGATTAATTCTGCCCCGGAAGGTCCTCGAATGTTTTCAAACACATATTTTGAAGGGCAGATGATGGGTGCAATGGCAGGCAGACGCTGGATGCATGTGACCGTGGACGGAGACGTGAAACCAAGCCCGTATCCTCCATTCAGGTTCGGGAATGTAAAAGAAGTGTCTTTAAAAGAGATCTGGCAGAGGATAAGGAGTTATCCGTATTTCCAGAGGCAGAAGAATATAAGCCCCATGCATGACCCTGAATTTATGGAGCTTGTCGAGAAAATCCCTGAAGAGGCAAAATTGCCCTATCCTTTTGAAGAGATTTGCGGGAAATAACTTTAAGATAGTATGAGTTCTCTGAGATGGGAAAACGTTCTCATTTCAGACCCTCGCCAGGAATTTTTTATCTATCAAATCATACATGTACTTCAGGTCCAGATAAGCCGGGATTACTTCAGATTCGTAATCTATTCTACTGGATTCGTCTCTGGAGAAAATAACATGTCCTTTTTTGATAACCTCAAACTGCAATTCTATGGGGAATTATTCAGTATTTTTACATCAAATTCAAATCTGGGCTTGATCTGTCTTTCCAGTTCACCCGCTACTTTTAAAGAGAACTTAAGGCTTTTATAAGGATCTAAACTTTCAGACAGGAGCAGAGCTACATCGATATCATTGAAATCTTCTTTTTCAAGGAATGAACCGAATATATAGGCTGCATTTACCTCTTTCAATCCGGCTAAAATCCTGCTTATGTCTGCCAGACATGAACTCTTATCCATCTCACTACAATTGAGCTTTTGAATATATATTTCTGGGGGTTAGAATCTAAAACTGAGAGAAAAATTTCTGGAATTGTTACCAGAAGATAAACATTTACATATGAGCAGGTATTTTTAAAGAGCGATTTAACCGGAACAAAGCTTACACTTTATTTATGCTACCCTTGTTTAGCAAGAAAAACTGCCTGCAGTATTTTCCGGAAAAGGCAGCCCATGAGGGACATTATGGATAACAAACTTGATCCGTGGAGTTCAAGCAATATCACTGACTACTCCAAGTTATTCGAAGAATTCGGGATTTCTCCTTTTGAAAATATACTTCCGGAAATTCCGTCCCCGCAGAAGTACATGCGGAGGAGAATCATCTTCGGGCACCGTGATTACGAACAGATTGCAGAGGCCATGCGGACAGGTGCCCCTTTTTCAGTTATGGACGGCTTTATGCCATCAGGGAAAGTCCATCTGGGGCACAAAATGGTAATGGACCAGATCGTCTGGCACCAGGAAAAAGGAGCTTCAGCCTTTGTCGGGATTGCAGACAGGGAAGCTTTTTCAGTGCGCGGTTTTTCCTGGCAGAAATGCAGGGAAATCGGGGTAGAAGAATACATATTGAGCCTCATTGCCCTCGGATTCAAACCTGACGGCCTCATTTACTTCCAGTCAGGCTGCGAAAGCGTTAAAGACCTTGCATTCGAACTCGGAGCCAAAGTAAATTTTTCGGAACTGAGCGCTATCTACGGCTTTTCAGGAGAAACAAGCCTCTCCCACATGCTCAGCACAGCAACCCAGGCTGCAGATATCCTTCAGCCCCAGCTTGAGGAATTCGGAGGGCCAAAACCGGTTGTGGTTCCCGTAGGCCCTGACCAGGACCCTCACCTCCGCCTAACAAGGGGGCTTGCAGGCAAAATGAATATGTTCAGGGTAGAGGAAAGAGAAACAGCAGAAGGCATGAAGTACCTCAGCGTCCGTGGGAAAGGGGCTCCTAAGGAAGCTTTGCAGGAACTTAAAAAACGCATTCCAGGAAAAGTAAAACTCTACGAAGAGCACATAGATGTTCTCCAGACTCCTGACTATGCATTCCTTGAAAGGTTTGTTTTACAGATAAGCCAGCCTGAGAAAAGGAATTACTTCATGACCCAGATTCAGGAAATCGCTAAATTTGCTAATGAGGCTAAACCGCCTGAATTTTCAGAATATGAAAAATACTTCGTTTTCAGAAAAATCTGGAAAACCGCAAGGAAAATCCTTGAAGAGATCGTGGCAGAAGTCGCAGCTGAGTTCGACAGCTATGCTTTCATTCCTCCGGCATCAACTTACCACCGCTTTATGAGCGGACTGCAGGGAGGAAAAATGTCGAGCAGTATCCCTGACAGCCATATAGCCCTCACAGATGACCCGAAGGAAGGGGCGAAAAAAGTAAAGAAGGCAAAAACAGGGGGATGTATGACCCTTGAAGAGCAGAAAAAACTGGGCGGGAAACCCGATGAATGCTCTGTCTTCGAGCTTATGCTTTTCCACCTTCTGGAAGATGATGATGAACTGCTTGAGATCAGAGAGGAATGCGTCTCCGGAACCAGAATGTGCGGCTCATGCAAGCAGCTTGCAGCCGAAAAAATGCAGGAGTTCCTTAAAGATCACCAGGAAAAGCGGGAACTTGCAAGAGAACATCTGGATGAGTACAGGATCATCTACAAAAAATAAATCATCCATTAACTCATGAATCTTAGTAAATTCATGAATCTCCAATAATTCACCAGACTCTTGGTATCAAACTTCAATGTCAAAGTTTTAAATTATCAGGATTCACAGGATATGGTCACATATGAGTATTCAGGATAACCTCACAATCAATGAAAAAAAA
>NZ_DAOOUJ010000040.1:0-29637 GCF_035390745.1 Methanosarcina sp.
AAAAACAGAAACTAAAAAACAGAAACTAAAAAACAGAAACTAAAAAACAGAAACTGAAAACAGTAACAGTATTAAGCAATATTGAAAAACGTAAAACAAATCTTGTGGAGTGGGATTAAATGACGCTTTCTAACCTGACTGAGGCAGAAAAAACGATTTTGATGGATGAAACCGTTACCGACTTAAAACACTCGTTAGAAACTGCCATAAAAAATTTACTTGCAGAATATGAAAACGATCTTGAAGCAAACCTCAACGTTTCAAAAGTAGAGGTAAACTTCATCGTAAAACTGGACGGAATTGAGGTTTGAACCCCACCATTCAGAGAGTGCGAGTGTCACAGATGCCTTCTTTGAAACGGGGCTTAAGTAAACTCGCACCAGCTTTTCCTCATGTGCTGTAATTGCAATGCATCTCTTCTTTCTTATCGCTAATAGTGACCCTGATATTCAGGGTAAACGAGTTTAAAATCTGGTAATGAATGAGGTTCTGCAGTTCAGCCGTCTTAAGCTTTTTTAACCTTTGCATTTTCCTCGCTGAGCCCTGTCCAGATAACCTTATACCCCAGGTGTTCGAGTACAGGGTAATAGAGGCTGCCATCAAGCCCGAAACCCTGAAAGATTTTTACTGCATCAGCATATGTGCAGGCAGCTCCAAGCTTTTCAAGTTCATGGTCAATGCTCTTCAGGAACTTTTGTCCAAGCACATAATTTTCAAGCAGAACGTAATCCTCAGCCAATGCGAGCCTTTCGGCGAGCACTTCCTTCAAAGCTCCGGGCATAACACCTTTTTCGGCTGCGATTTTTTCAAGGCTGATAAGTTCCCCTGAAAGAGGGATTTCTGTTTCACTCAGCCTTGACCTGTCTTCTGCAAGCCTTTTTTCCTCGTATTTTCTGAGCACCTGAGTAACCTCATTTGCAGGAATCTTCCTGTCAAAAAAAATCACGTCCTGAGCAGGAAAATCTTTTTCGGAACATTTGAGCTTTCTGTCAATAAGGAGAATAACAGGTTCTTTTACCTCTTTGAGTTTTTCGGTTTTCTTTTTAAGGTATTCGGGAGTCCAGAAGCCAACAATTTCTGCATAAACTTTTATCCCGTTTTTCTGCAGGGAAAAATCCGGAACAAAAGCGAACCTGCCTGCTCTCAGTATCGCAGGCTCCCTTTTTGCTTCCCAGCCCCCGAAACTTAAGTTTGCAAACTGCTGCTCATAAGTGCTGTCAAAAGCTTCACTTTCAGCATCTGTTTCTGCTTCCTTAATTCCGGTTTCCGTTTCTGCAAACCCTGTCCTGTTCCTGGCTCCGGCTCTAACTCCTGTTTTATACCCTTCCTTTTCTTCGGCAAGCTGAAAATCTGGAGAAACTCCTTCAGAATAGCCGGCAGCTTCGGGTATGAACCTGAAAGCTTCTTCAGAGCCGTCAAGAGAAAATTCGAGGATTCTCTTTCCCTGATACCCTTTGTGCAGAATTCCTGCCTTCAATCTCCATCCCTTTGATCTCAGGAGAATAGGAAAGAGTTTTGCAAAAGAATTTCCATATCGTTCCGACATTCTGAAAAGCGATGCCGGGCCGTCAAGGTGGAGGTGAACGCTTTTTATTTTTTCAGTTCCTTTGGTTTCATCTATTCTTTTACTTTCTTTTTTTCCGCCTTCTTTTTCCTGCATATCCTCAAGGGAATACATAAGCCCTGACCTGAGGATCTTCCAGAGAACTCTCTGAAAACCGCCCGTGATCCAGATATCCAGGTCAACTGCGCGCAAAAGCAGGGTCTGGGTCAGGGAGATATTATATTGCCTGAGGAGTTCTGCAGGGGCAGGAGGATTAAACTCTTTAAGGATCTGGTTTTCCTCAAGGTCTGCCCACATGGATTTTTCAAGATCCTGAACTGAAATCGAGAGATTTTTTGCAGCCTTTTGCAAGGCTTCCATTCTTTCGGCAGGAAAAAGAGCCATACTCCCGCAGGCTTCAAAGGCAGCTTCCCTGGCTCTGGAAGGGTCAACAGCCGAAGCGGTCTCGACCACAGCCCGCCTTCCGAGAAGCTGGGAAAGGCCCCGGATAAAACGGTAGTTCATCTCCTCATACCCTTCAAGTTCTGCGAGGAGATCACCGTAAGTTTTACCGACGTGCTGCCTGAAGGTCTCTATTAGAAGCTCTGCAAGTTCAAGGTTTTCGGAGCCAAAATCTGCGTATGCCGGCTTTATCTTTCCTCTGGATACGCGGGTTACAAGGAGGTCAGATGTTAGCATTCCTGCCTCCTGAACCATCATTTTCTGCCTTGCCAGTTTGTTTTCGATTTCCAGTCTCTTTTCGGTTTGAGACAGCCTCTTTTCGTCTCCTTGCAGTTCCTGTTTCAGTGGTTTCTTCGGCTATGATTTCGTAGAGCACTGCTTCCTTTCCTTCTTTTTTTCTCAGGATCCTTCCAAGGCGCTGGACATATGCCCTTTTACTGCCTGTCCCACTTGCTATAATTCCCACATTTGCTTCCGGGATATCGATTCCTTCATCAAGCACTTTTGAGGTAACAACAGCCCTGTACCTGCCCTGCCTGAACTTTTCGAGAATGGAGTTCCTTTCTTTTGAAGGAGTCCTGTAAGTGATCGCAGGAATAAGAAATATACTGGAAATACGGTGCACAAGCCTGTTGTGTTCCGTGAAGATGAATACTCTATCTTCCCTGTGCTGCGCCAGGATTTCTCTCAATTTATCAATTTTTGAATCGCTGTTAAAGGCAAGGTCCCTTGCTGTGTTTCTTGCAAGGAGGGCTTTTCTGGCTTCAGGGTCTCTCCCGCTTTTCATCACCAGTTTTTGAAAGTCCTGGGGGCTTCTCATTATCATGCCTGTTTTTCGGAGGTAGTCAAGGAATATGGAATAGTTCTTCTCATACTCTTTCTGTTCTTCACCGGTGAGCGCCACATTAATCCTTTTTATCGTATAAGGGGCAAGGTGTCCGCCTGCAAGTTCCGAGACCTTTTTCTCGTAAACCTTTCCCCCCACGAGCCTGTTGAGTTCAGTATGCAGCCCGTCTTCCCTTTCGTATGTGGCTGTAAGACCGAGCCTGCAGGGAGCTGCGGAAAACTCGGCAATGCTCCTGTAACCGGATGCGGGAAGGTGATGAACTTCATCAAAAATAATGAGGCCGAACCTGTTCCCAAGTGTTTCTGCGTGGATATAGGCAGAGTCATAAGTGGAAACCGTTACCGGTAGAATTTTCTTTTCCCCTCCACCAAGCTTTCCGACCTCCATCGAAAAGGCTTCTTCAAGCTCTCTCTTCCACTGTTCAAGCAGGTCAAGAGTCGGGACAACTACAAGGGAAGGGGTATTGCAGCCCGAAATTGCCCGGATGCCGGTTAAAGTCTTTCCGCTTCCTGTCGGCAGGACGATAACCCCCCATTTTTCATTTTCCCCCCACGAAATAAGAGCTTCTGCCTGGTAGTCTCTTAATTTCAGCTTCTTTCCCGAAGCCTCGTACGCTGCTGCCAGGTCAGGACAGGGAAGGAGGTCAAGTACAGAATCTTCAAATCCTATGCCGGACTCTTTCATGTATTTGATAATATCCCTGTAGTACATTGCAGGAGCCCTGAAACTTCCGCTCCTTTCATCCCACACTGAATTAGGAACCCTGACATTGCCTTTAATGAGAATAGTTCCCTGCTTGAAGCTGATTTTGACCATTGTTTATTAAGAGTCCAGACATTATATATAATATTTCAGTAATCAGCCGGCTCTCTGACAGGATTTTCTGGGATGAAATTATTCTTCTTAAATAAATTTTTATATTTAATAGTCACAGAAAGAGTAGAATAAATGGCTTTATTGCGTATACAGGAGTACATAAAAAAGGCAGAAGGGGGATTTGGTGAACAGCAGCGGAATACCTTCAGGGGACAGTACCTCGGGGAGTAAAGAAAAACCTTCTCCCGAGCCCCTTGATCTTGAAGCCCTTTACCACAGGTACGGAATTGAACGCAGCCATGCAGACAATGTGGCACGGAATGTGCTCGAGCTTTTTGATATCCTTGCTCCGGTTCACGGGCTCAGCCCTCAGTTCCGAAAGCTTGTGGAAATCGCAGCTCTTGTCCATGATGCAGGAGTAGCTACGGATCTGGAAAAACACCATAAAGCGGGAAGGGATATCCTTCTCCTGCACCCTCCTGCCAATCTGCCGGAGAAATTATGGCAGGTTGTTGCCTGGACGGCTTTCCTGCACAAAAAGAAGATAGGGAAAAAGAAACTCAAAAAACTTAACGAAAAAGAGTTTGGAGACATGCCTGAAGATCTCCAGGCCCTTACCCTGAAAGTAGCTGCCCTTGTGAGAATTGCTGACGCCCTGGACTACAGCCGGATGGAAAGCAAGCTGGGAGACGTTACATATGGGAAACAGAGCATCAGATTTGAAATTCAGGGCAATGGGTCCGCAATCGATGCTGAAAGGATGCATGAAAAAAGCGACCTGTGGCACCTTCTGCACAATACAAAACTTGATTTTGTGCCGGTAATAAAAGGGCCATAAAAGGGAATAAGAACCATTAACGCGTCAGTATTACCGAATGTGTCAGTATTATTTTACAGGGTGATAACTACGGGTCATCTTATACTTGTCAGGCACGGAGAGCCTGGTTTGAAGCCGGATGACAGGCTTTCGGGCTGGATTGACATCCCGCTCAGCAGAAAAGGGATTGAGGAAGCTCTTGAATGTGCGAAAGCTCTTGAAAACATAGAGATAGACATTGCTTTTGCTTCAGGCCTTGCCCGAACACAGGAAACCCTTTTTATCATAATCTCGGGCCAGAAAAAAACAGGGGTCATCATCCACGAAGAAACAGAAGCCCAAAAGAGTTCGGAAAAGACTAACTGGTATTCATATCCCGAAAAACTTGGTGAAGATCTTATTCCCATTTATACAACCTCTGCTTTGAACGAACGTTATTACGGGCAGCTCCAGGGCAGGAAAAAGCAGAAAATGGAAGAAAAATACGGTGCTGAACAGATTTCCCGCTGGCGCTGGAATTTTGAACCGGGCCCTCCGGACGGAGAAAGCTTAAAAGCCGTCTACGAGCGCGCAGTTCCCTATTTCCAGAAAAATGTAATGCCTGCCCTGGAAGGCGGGAAAAATGTGCTTATCTGTGCCCACCAGAGCAGTTTGAGGGCTCTTGTTAAGTACATTGAAGGCGTTTCCGACGAGGGTATAAGGGAAGTAAGGTTCTCCACAGGCGAGCTTGCAATCTACCATTTCACAAAAGGGAAGCTTGTCAGAGAAAACGAAGAACTCGGACCTGAACTGAAAAGGAATATTTGAGCCCTCTTTTCCTTTTCTACCCTCTTTTTAGTTTCATTTCCTATATTTAATTCTTTGATGTGTTCTCTTTGGCTTTTGAAAACCCTATCATTTTTCTTGAAACTCTGTCGTTATCCTGCCTGAAAGTCAGGTTTTGAATCATAACTTTGTAGCTATGATTGAAACCGGATTGAAATAATTTCCATCCTCAGCTTCCATTATCCCAATATCTCTACGAGCAAAATCGCTGTCACACATAAGCCAGCCTTTCCATGCATCTTCAAATCAATTTGATCTTTACACTTCTGAACAGTTACAATTGATAAAATGTTAATTGTTAGAGACTTTGGTGATACAGCTTATATGAATGGTTAGAAGTTGTAAAGTTTGGAATTTAGCCTTGTGCAATATTAACGACTGGAATCTCAACAAAAGCCATTTGCACACTTGAATCCTTCATTAATCTCGTTGAGAAAATGAGCAAATGCAGGAGGATTTCAGCTACTGAAGCGGATTATATGATTACTGAAGCAAAGGAAATTATCAGCCAGATAAATACTCAGTCAAATATTTAAGATTTAGAATTGAGGAGGTATTCTGTTTTCAGGATAATATTTTTCCTCCATATTTTTTCTCATGAGTCCTGAAAATTCGGTTCTTCCCCCATCTGCTCTTGAAGACTCACATGATTTGCTGTTCTTTTTTAATTTTCTCCATAACCATTATATATATCAAAGCCTTACAGAGGCGATGGGATTAGTTTCACTTGAAACGACTTATAAAGCATTTATTAACCACTTTATTCAAAACCGGCCTCCAGCTTATAAAAAAGGAGGATGAATTATGGAAGACCCAAGAGAGATCTGCGGCCCGATAGCCCACATATATAGAAGCCATCTGGCATACATGGCAAAGGAACTCGAAGCTTACAGGATCGGGAGCGGACAATTTGATTTCCTGATGGTTCTGTACCGGAAAGACGGCATCTCTCAGGAAACCCTTGCAAAACTGCTGAAGGTAAGCAAAGCAACAAGCACAAGGGCGATCCAGAACCTGGAAAAAGAGGGGTATGTGTACAGGCAAAGGGACGAAAACGACCTCCGGGCTTACAGGGTTTACCTGACTGAAAAAGGAAAGGAAATGAGAGAAATAATCCTTGAGAAGCTGATTTCTTTCCTTGATACTCTCCTTTCAGATTTCACGCCGGAAGAGAAGAAAATTTTCAGGCTGCTTGTCAACAAGGCTGCATTTAAACTCTGTGATCCGGGATTCGGACAGCGAGGTCAGAACAGGCAAAGTGATGCGAAATAAAAACGATATGGAAGCATAAATATGGAAGAAAAAAGTGAATTTTTAGGAAAAGAGAATGTCGGGAAGCTCCTGTTCAAACTTTCAACTCCTGTTATCATCGGAATGTTAGTGCAGGCTCTCTACAACGTTGTGGACACATTTTTCGTGGGACAGGCATATGGGACGGAAAGTGTCCAGGCAATAGGCGGTCTTTCGATAGCTTTTCCGATCCAGATGATAATCATGGCTTTTGGAGTTGTCCTCGGCACGGGAGGGTCTTCAATCATCTCGCGTGCCCTTGGAGCAAAAGAACTGGTAAAAGCCGAGAGAACTCTTGGAAACGTTTTTTCCCTCAGTCTGATACTCAGCATACTTATTGCAGTTCCCTGCCTTCTTTTCCTGGATCTTATTCTTGGAATATTCGGTGCCACTCCCGGAATTATGCCCTATGCCGTTGAATATCTTGAATACATAATTTTAGGAGCAATATTCTTTGTCTTCGGAGTAGCTGTTCAGAACATTGTTAGAGCTGAAGGAAATGCACGGCTTGCAATGAATGCAATGCTTATAGGTGCCGGTCTCAATATTATTCTTGACCCGATTTTAATGTTTGGCTTCGGGATGGGCGTTCAGGGAGCTGCGACCGCAACCGTGCTGTCCCAGGCAGTAAGTTCGGTCTGGCTGCTGCAGTACTGCCTTAAAGGAAAAGGAGCTGTGCACTTTAAATCCAGATACATGAAACTTGATCTAAAAATTGTGAAAGAAATCGGGTCCATAGGAGTCGGGTCTTTTGTTATGCAGGTCTCAGCCAGTGTCATGATGATCTTCGTATACAATGCCCTTGCAACCTATGGAGGAGATGTTGCAATTGCTGTTTTTGGCACAATTATTAAAGTTAATTCCTTTATCTTCCTGCCCCTCCTGGGAATGGCATTTGGCCTGCAGCCCATCGTAGGATATAATTATGGAGCAAAGCAGTTCGGAAGGATAGCTGAAGCTGTAAAACTGACTCTTATGGCAACAATGTCATTCGGTACCTTTGGCTTAATTATGATTTATCTCTTCACGGGGCAGATACTCGGGCTTTTCAGTGCCGACCCTCAATATCTTGATGTTGGGAAACATGCCGTAAGGATTATGCTCCTTGGGATGCCTTTGATTGGCTTAAACGTAGTATCGATGACAGTTTTCCAGGCTCTGGGAAAAGCAAGACCTTCTTTCCTTCTCTCCCTCAGCAGGCAGGTACTTTTCCTGATCCCGCTTGTTGTTATCCTTCCTGGCTATTTCGAGCTGGATGGAGTCTGGGCAGCTTATCCTATCTCGGATCTTCTGGCATTTTTACTCTCGGGATATCTGCTTCTCAGAGTATACAGGATTTTTAAGGAGCATCCGGTCTCCTCAGGAATTGGTGCTGGCGCAGAATTCGCAGTTTCCAGAGGGGTCGAATAAGATTTTTAACCTTAAATGAAGGCAGAAGTTCGATCTGCCTTCTCTATTATCTTTTTTCTGCTTTTTTAGATCGGGTTAATATAACTGTCCAGTTCATAGAACTGTTTTCAGAATCATTGTTTCAAAAGCAGTTTTAACCTGAGTTACATACTTTTCTATCAAAAAAATTGGGGTGGATATGAATGAACTGCAGTGAATTAAGAGAGGGCCAGGTTCTTGTCTGTGATGAGTGCGGATTTGAACTTAAGGTTGTAAATGCATGTGGAGAAGCCTGCTGTGCAACTGATACTTGCTGTACCGGCAACATAACATGCTGCGGAGAACCTATGCGAATAAAACAATAAGTTAAGCAATGAGATAATAAACAGTAACTTAATTTCAAAATCAGGCAAGTTTAGAAGAAAGGAAAAAAATTTTGAAGTTTTTTCGAAGCCTGAATGTTAAAACGCCTTTTCCCTGCTGTTTTCTTTTCTTTTTCTTCTATCGAGAATGCCCTGCATCAGTATAATTGCTGCATATGAACTGAAAAACCAGACAATAAGGGCTATTGCCAGTGACAGGCTCCACCGGTTAAGGTGTTCCATGCAAAAAGCAGCAGTGAGAACACAAACAGCGCAGCCGAGCATTCCTGCACTGGCTCCAAGGGCAATGTCTGCTGCCTGTTTGGAATTTCCGAACTGTCCTGCCATTATTATGGCTGCAGCCATTACCGCCGGAAAAGCAGCAAAAACACCTGCAAAGGACTTTGAAGGAAGGTACTGAAGCAGGACATAACAGGCAGCAACCGCTGTGCCTCCGAAAACAAACCTTATCCCAAGATCCCGGAAATCAAGTTTCATAAAAATACTCCTGATGCATCTGGTTTTTACCTGTATTAATTATTTTTTCCTTTATTTTTTCCTTTATCTCTTATTGCTTTTTTCCCGGTTTTCAGTTTTGTTTTTTTTCAGAACCCGAACCACATAAAGTAAATAAGAGGGGCAAGTACAGCCCAGAAAAGAAGAGACAGGCTCAGGCCTGTTTTCCACCCGTATTTAAGGATAAAGTAACTGGCTGCAAGGGCACAGCAAATGTCTGCTGCCATCCCCACAAGAGCACCTTTTGAGAGCTGTTCGGAAACAAAAAGCAGTTCACTGCCTTCGTATTCCATGCTCAGTCCCACAACTGCTGCCAGGTATACGGCTGGAAAAGCTGCAAAAATACCTCCAAGCCTTCCTCCGAAACTCTGTGCAATCAATCTGGAAGCTACAACCGCACTCCCGCCAAAAAGGAACCGGAGGAGAATGGGAGACATATCACTGATGAGCATTAAGTTCCCACCTGTTGCTGAAATTTTGTCTTAAAAGGCGGTACACTGCCGTGTACATTCGGATGCACCTGCATTACATATTTTTGATGAATTGAGCCTTTAATTCTCCGAATTAATCCTCTATGCCGTATTTTTCCCGGATTTCAGATTCTTTTAAAACTCTGAGCCCTAGCTTTTCAAGGATTTCAGAGATTCTGTTCCGGTCTTCGCTTTTCATGGACTTCCGGTCAAAATAAGCAAATTCAGCACCGGATTTCTCAACTGCCTGCTTCACAAGGGCTTCGTCCACGAATTCTAACTGGTATTTGGGGAAATTATGGCCGAAAGAGATTCTGGTTTCGAGCAGAAGACCTGTCTGGCGCATTGCATAATGCCCGCCCCCGAAACCAACGGCTGCAGGCACTTTTTCAAGGGAAACCGCAAGGATAGCTTTTGCAGCGACCTCTCCAGCTTCGGGATCTTTCCACTGAGTCTCAGTGCTGCCGATTTCGGCATAGATGGACGGGACAGAGAGTTCGGTCGGGCCGTGGTGGGTCACTTCAAGGGTAACATCGTATTTGAGGCTCTTTTTTTCGACCTGCCGCTTCATTTCCTTGAGGATTGATTTCATGGCAGCAGGGGAAGATACTGCAAGCTGTCTGGGGTGCCCTCCAAGCCTTGCTTCTCCTGAAGGGTTTCCTGTGCAGTGCACGGTTAAAGAATTGATCTCTTCTTTGCTCCTGTGTTTGGAAGCAAAGATTATAAGAGAAGCTGGAAATCCTGCTGCTTCAAGTTTCCTGTCAAGCCCGTCCTGAAAGACGTGAATCTCCTCTATATCCACAAGCCTGAACTTCCCGTCTGTTGATTCTCTGGCTGCCGAGAATCCTGATTCTAGCGGAAGCTCCAGGTTTTTCCATTTTTTCAGGTTCAAAAGATGGGTTTTGATGTTCTGGCTGGCAAGGTCAGGGGCAGAACAGATGATTGTGATTTTTGAATTATTCGCATTTTCTGGATCTATATCTATCATTGTCGGATCAGTCCGGTTTTCTTCTGAATTTATCCTGAATCTATTCTGGACTTTCGTTCAGAAACAATTTCGTTCAAAAACAATTGCCTTTAGAATTCGTACAGATAGATAAAACCAACCCCAGAATACGAAAGACTGCCGAAAACAGATGATACAGCCGGTCAAATATAAGGTTTATATGGGGCTTACAATTTGGACCCGCAGCGCTTGCAGAACTTTGCATCGCTGTCATGCCCCTCAAAACTGCAGTTCTGGCATACCCTTCCTTTAGAGTACCTGCTTGCGTAGGAAATCTCGGATGTGATTATACCTGTTGGGACCGCTATGATGCTGTAACCTATTATCATAACAACTGTCGCCACTGCCTGTCCCATACCTGTCCCGGGGACTATGTCACCGTATCCAACCGTTGTAAGTGTTATAACTGCCCAGTAAATGCTCGTTGGTATGCTTGTAAACCCATTCTGCCCGCCTTCGATAACGTACATCAGGGAACCCAGTATTACCACCAGATTTAAAACAGTAAAAAGGAACAGGGTTATTTTTCTTCGGCTTGCGCGTAAAGCTCTCATCAAAAGATCAGCTTCACCAAGGTACTGGACAAGCTTGAGCACCCTGAAAATCCTGAGAAGCCGTAAACTCCGGATTACCAGCAGGTACTCGCTGCCTGGCAAAAAGAGACTAAAATATGTCGGAAGAATTGCTATAAGGTCTATGATCCCAAAAAAACTTGTTGCGTACCGGATTGGGCGGCCAACGCAGATCAGGCGCAAAATGTATTCCACTGTAAACATTATTGTAAAAATCCATTCTAGGGAATAAAACAGATTATCATATAAAGCCGCAATCTCCCTTACGCTGTCGAGCATAACGACGATAACACTCAGCAGAATGGTAATGATCAGGATCTCATCAAAAAGCTTTCCAGCAGGTGTATCTGCTTCAAATATTATCGTATATAACGTATTTCTCCAGTTATCATCAGGTGGTCTATTTTGCGGGTTATCTTTTACTGGACCAGGCATTGTTAAATTCACCAAAAAGAGTTTAATACGCATTCCAGATTCCGCAGATGTGATCAGGATGCAGGTTTTTGAGAGCAGTTACATTAAGCTATGTTTTACAAAGTAATTAATATTTTCTTGCAGTATCTAAAATCAACCTGGTACGGTAGCCAATATAATGACTGACAATATAGTTTAATATTTAAGTTTTTTATCCATTCTTTAACCTGGAATAGTTCGAACTTTCTTTTATTTCGTCTGTTTTCTTCAAGATTTTTCTTTTAAGCCATGCCCTTACAGGGGAAGTCGCTGAATGAAACGTGTCTATAAATATAAAGAAAGTGACGTGTCTATAAATATAAAGAAAGTGATATGTATCTGTGTTTATGCATTCTCAAACTGGCTTCTTTAAGCACTTCCAGCTTTGTTTGAAGGGATGTTCTTATGAACAGCAGTACATCACTGAAAAATCCTTTTACAGGACTGTCAGTCATTGGTTTCTCCCTGATGCTTGACACGAACTATATATTTCTTATTGAGAAATGCCTCTCGGTACTTTAAGTGCCCATCTGAGCAATTGTGGCAGGTATAGTACTGGTTTTATTGACCCCGATAAAGGAAAAAGTGAGTTTGAGGATAAGAAACTGAAAGAGGATACCAGGTGAGTATATGATAATCGCAACCACGGATATGATAGCAGGAAAGGAGATTATACAAACCCTTGGAATGGCTCGCGGCAGTACAATTCAGGCCAAGCATATTGGCAAGGATATCATGTCAGGTCTGAGAAGCCTCGTGGGGGGAGAACTGACAGAATACTCCGAGATGCTTGAAGAGGCAAGGGAGAAGGCAGTCAACCGTATGGTGATGGATGCCGAGAAGATGGGAGCTGATGCCGTGGTAAATGTAAGATTCATGACTTCCATGGTAATGGCAGGAGCAGCCGAGATGCTTGCATACGGGACAGCTGTTAAGATAAGGGATAAGGAATAATCAGGAAATAGTGATAGAGTCATGGAGTATTCATTGCTCTGCCTTAATGATATCTCAGCTATTCATCACATTCAATTTTTGCAGTTATGGTTTAGAAAGATATTTAAGACCATTCCGGTCTGAATTCGGGAGTTTTCAACTTAAAATTGTTTTCTTTCAATCAAAAAACCATCTAACTATTTTTTGCGTCCCAGCAGATTAAAACATAATCATATGTAAGAAAAACTGCAAGAATAAGGAGGAAATTCGTTTTTTACAGGGCCCTGCTTTATGACAGACAGAGCCCTGCTTTTTTCGTGAAAAAAAGAAAAGGGGTTGTTTAAAGTCGTTTCGATATCATCCAATGTGGATGTATTTTTCCACAAGTTTCCTGATTTCTTCGTTCTTGCCGTAGAGTCTCTCACTGAGCTGGTAGTCGTTAAGGCCTTCAAGGTATTTCACATTGTCATTGATCATGCCTTCGGTGAAGACATCATATTCCATGAAAATGTCCTTGAGTTTCTTAAGGGCCTGAGCAGACTCGTAGCAGGAAGCAGGCAGGTGTTCAAGCTGAGCAAGCCTGTCTTTGTGCTCTTCCTTGAAAATGTTCACGCCGATGTAAAGATTCTTTGCAACTTCAAGAGCGTTGTCCATTTCAAATCCATGGCGGATACCTACAGCAAATGATGCGAGAAGGAGGTAAAGATCAGCTGAAGGGTCTGCTGCACGGAATTCGAAGGTTGACTTGTAGCTGTGGCTCTTGAACTCGTCATTGTAGTTCGGGTTGGCGACTGCTATCATCCTGCTGGACTCTTCAGCAAACCAGCCAAGTGGCACACGGACCAGAGCAGAGCGGTTCCTGTCTCCCCAGCAGATGTTGGTAGGAGCTTCCTGGTGAGGAACGAGGCGGAGGTAGGATGTTGGGATTCTGTTTCCAAAAGCAGTAATTCCTGCTGCGATGTCAAGAAGACCGGCCATTGCACGTTTTGCAGTGTCACTAACATTACCGTTCTCGACCATGACACTCTTTCCGTCCTTCAGGAGCTTCATGTGGACGTGCAGCCCGCTTCCGGCTTTACCTACAGTGATCTTCGGGGCAAAGCTGACGATTACACCGTACTGGTCGGCAAGCATTCTGAGCATCCATTTTGCAACAAGCAGACTCTCTACACAGTTTTCTGGTGTTGTGGTCTCGAATTCGATTTCGTTCTGCTCGTAGTAGTACTTGTCGTCTGTGAAGTTTCCTACTTCAGAGTGCCCGTACTTAATTTTTCCGCCAGCTTCGGAAATGAACATCATTGCTTCCTTTCTGAGCTGATCAAATTTGGTGAAAGGATTCGACTCGTGGTACCCTCTCTGGTCAACAGCCGGGAAATTCATGTTGACTTCATCTTTGTTGGCGATGATGTAGTATTCGAGCTCGCCCATTGCCTGGAGCTCGTAGCCTGTCTTCTCGGTCAGGACCTCGCAAGCTTTTTTCATGACGGTCTCAGACGCGCTTTTTAATGGGGCTCCGTCCTTATCGAAGTAGGAACAGAGGATATCCAGAGTTGGGATTTCTTCAAAAGGATTTACGAAGGCGGTCCTGTATTTAGGGAGGACATAGAGATCGCTTGAATCTGCCTCAATATATGTAAAAAGACTTGATCCATCTACTCTTTCGCCAGCGGAAAGTAAATTGTCAAGGTGTTCCTCATCTCTAATCACGAAGGTGAGGGCTTTAAGTCTTCCATCTCCACCAATGTAGCGGAAGTTAAGCATCTTAATGCCGTTTTCCTTGATGAACTTTATAATGTCTTCTTTGGTGAATTCGCTTGCTGGTTTATTGAGATACTGCACCAGCTTATTTGGACTAAGTTCTATTGATGATGCTTTCATAAATATCCCTTCTTTATGGTTGTAGTATATTCGAGTATCAAAGCCTCAATTCAATACTGAATATTTCAGGCTCTCGTATTCCCACATTAATCATAAATTTGTGAATTATGGCCTGCTAGGAAGAAGATAACTTACTGCTGTCTATATAAGCTTTTCTTTCCTTCCTGTTTTTTATAACAGCGGTATCCTAAAAAAAGATATTGGTAGACTGCACGTTTCTTAGTGCACAAATATTATCCTTTTTAGAAACTCACTCCTGTACATGTATCAGACAAATGCAGCTAATACATATATTGGACAAATACATATAGACTGATTATAAAAGCTGTCGGATGAGAGCGATAATCTGGGTCTCAACTTTCCTGTTTTGTTTCTTTTAACCGGCACTGAAAAGGGGATATAGATATGGAAAACTATAATATTCCAGAAATAGCCCGGAACGTATTCTGGGTTGGGGTAAAGGACTGGAACCGCAGGATGTTTGATGCTTTGATCCCTCTGCCTCAGGGGACAAGCTATAACGCTTACCTTGTAAAGGGTGAAAAGAAAACAGCACTTATTGATACCGTGAACCCCGGATTTGAAGAGGAGTTTGAACAAAAGATAAACCTTGTTTCAGACCTGAAAAAGCTGGATTATCTGATCATGAACCACGCTGAGCCTGACCATTCCAGTGCTATCCTTTATATTATGGACAGGGCGCCTGAATCCGTTCTTGTCACCACGGAGAGAGGGATGAAAATGGCAGGTCTCTATCATGAGCTTCCTGAAGGTCGGGTAAAAGTTGTTGCTGAAGGGGGCAGCCTTGACCTGGGGGGAAAGACTCTCCGCTTTATAGAAGCGCCCTGGCTCCACTGGCCTGAAACCATGTTCACATACCTGCCCGAAGATAAAGTCCTTTTCCCATGCGACTTTTTCGGGGCTCATACTGCGCAGGGAGTTTATGACGAAGATGTGGAAGACCTTATCCTCCTGGCAAAACGCTACTATGGGGAAATCATGATGCCTTTTAGTAAGATGGGTGCGAAGGCGCTTGAAAAGATAAAGGGTCTTGATATAGAAATTATTGCCCCAAGCCACGGGCCTATCTACAAAAACCCTGAAAGGATACTTGAGCCCTATGCAAAATGGACTGCGGGGGGAACTGAAAATAAAGCTCTTATTGTCTATGTGAGCATGTGGGGCTCTACCAGAGAGATGGTAAGTGTAATTGCAGAAACCCTGCTTAAAGAAGGCATTGATGTGAGAATGTACGACCTTGCAGTCTCAGACATAGGGGATGTTGCCAGAGAACTGGTTGATTCACGGGCCATTATCCTCGGAGCCCCTACAGTGCTTGCAGGCATGCACCCGCTCGCCCTGTACGGTACTTACCTTGTAAAAGCGCTCAAGCCCCCAGCCAGGTATGGAGTTGTGCTCGGGTCATTTGGATGGGGAGGAGGCGCATTGAGGCAGGCAGGTGACATCCTGACCCCTTCAAGCATGGAGATTGTAGGGACCCATCAGGTTAAAGGCAGGGCAAAAGACGAAGATCTAAAGAAAATTGAAGAGATCGGCAGGCAACTTGCTGAAAAAATGAAGAATTAATCAGAATATAATCTTAAGTTCTTGCCATAAACTATCATTTCTGCAAGAAGCTGCATATTGAAAAATTGGCGCTGAAAATTTTAATCCTGCCAGTGTCTGCTTTTCCAGAAAAACGACATATTAATTTATTTAAGCAACGTTTTTAAATGTAACCATAGTTTTTTTTCTGGGGACTGATGCTTTTCAGTTATTTTTATAGTTCTGAACTCTGTTAAGGGCAGGGAGTGTACTGGTGGAAGAGAAGTCCGAATTAAAAAGAGAACTGAGTTTAGCAGAGATTACATTGATCGGAATTGGCAATATTCTCGGAGCCGGAATTTACGTGCTTATGGGAAAAGCTGCAGGTCTTGCAGGCAATTTTGTCTGGTTTTCTTTTCTGTTTGCAGGGATTACTGCCGCACTTTCTGCTTTCAGCTATATGGAACTTTCTTCTATGTATCCGCGGGCGGGAGCAGAGTATGAGTTTGTAAAAAGAGCTTTTGGAGAACGTATGGGACTGTTTGCGGGGCTTCTTGTTGTCTATTTTGTGACAATAACGAGTTCTGCTGTCGCCATAGGGTTTGGAAAGTACTTCAGCAAGCTTTTTGAAGTTGGAAGTTCAGGCGGGGTAATTGGTCTGTTTCTTTTCCTCTGTCCTGTCATGGTCTACGGTATCAGGGAATCTGCCCGTCTGGCTGTTTTTATCAGCCTTATAGAGCTTTCCGGGCTCCTGTTAATTATTTACGCAGGGCTCCCTCATATTGGAGATGTAAACTATTTTGAGACTCCGGACCTTGCAGGGCTGTTTCAAGCTTCTGCCCTGATTTTTTTTGCATTTCTAGGTTTTGAAGATATTGTAAGGCTTTCCCAGGAGACAAAAGATGCAGAGAAAACAACCCCAAAAGCTCTGTTTATTGCCATTTCCTTTACCGTTTTCCTTTATGTCTGCGTGGCTGTGGCCGCTGTAAGTGTCCTTGATTTTCGGGTTTTAGGGCTCTCGGAAGTTCCGCTTGCAGATGTCGCAGCTGTAGCTCTTGGAAATGATGCTTTTGTCCTCCTGTCCTGGATTGCTCTTTTTTCCACAATGAATACCGCACTTGTGGTTATGCTTGGAGGGTCGAGAATCGTTTACGGCATGGCAGATTCGGGTTCGCTTCCTAAGGCATTCGCACGCGTACATCCCCGTTTCAGAACTCCCTGGATTGCAATTTTCGGAGTCGTCTTCATATCATTTCTTTTTGTTCTCCTTGGAGACATAACAACTGTAGCAAATATTGCGAATTTTATGATTTTTATTGTTTTTTTTATGGTCAATATTTCCCTTATAAAGCTCCGTTACACAGAGCCTGAAAGAAGGCGGCCTTTCAGAGTTCCTTTCTGCATAGGGCGTTTGCCTCTGTTCCCATTTCTCGGCGCATTATCTGCTGTTTTTCTTTTTTCTCAGATAAGCCTGGAGATTATGGCTTACGGTTTCTTCCTTCTGGCAGCAGGGTTAATCATAGTGCTGCTCATGACCCGGAAAAAGCCCTCTGAAACTTTGAAGATATGATTATTTGTAAAAGTCTCATTATAGTATTCTTGCCGTTAATTATTATAAATACGCAAACATATTTCTATAGTTTGCTGAAATATGACCAGAGCATCCTGATGGAAAAACTCTTATTTTTGGTTTTTTATCTATTTAAGATTGAAATCTTATCTTGATTTAAGTTTATTTCTTTAAAAAAGGTTTTTTTATTCTTTTCTCTCGTAAAGCCCGTTTTTCAAGTTTAAAAGATTCATGTATTTTTTCAGAATATATCAGCGTTTCTAAAGGGGTTTATGCTGATATATTGACTTTAAATGCTTTTAATCAAATAAAAAAGCATATATGTAATTTTAATTGCTTAAAAAAACTTAATTATACTTTTTTCCAAAATATGACTATTTATAATGAATATTTTTAGATTTTAGTTGTTTTTGGGTCTGGATATTCAACAAGAATTAGTTTTATATACCTAAAACCCTATTTGATTCGTTTTATTTCAGGGATTATCTATATTATTAATTATAAATTCCCCCGCTAAAATGAATCTGCAATAGACTAAAAATTTATAAACAGAACTGCCTAAATATAAATCATAACTATTGTCAATTTTGCTTACAAGTCAATCAGGTTAAAAAAAGGGAGTAGATATGAGAAAAGAGCCTTATGAATTTCCGCTTGAAGATTACCTCTCAAAAGAGGAATTTAACAAAATTAAAAAATTCTCGCGGGATAAAGAAACACCGTTTTTGATCGTTGACCTTCAAAAGATAGAAAGAAGCTACGACGAACTGGTAGAGCACATGCCTTTTGCAAAAATTCACTATGCTGTTAAGGCAAATCCTATGGATAAGGTAGTGCTTGCACTGAAGAAAAAAGGTTCCAATTTTGATGTTGCAACCATCTATGAGCTTGACCAGTTGTTAAGACTCGGGGTGGAACCTGAAAGGATAAGTTACGGGAATACGATCAAAAAAGAAAAAGATATAGCTTATGCTTATAATAACGGAGTAAGGCTCTTTGTTACGGATTCTGAAAGCGATTTGAGAAAATTAGCCAGAAGAGCTCCAGGTTCCAGAGTCTTTTTCAGGATCCTCACAGAAAGTGACGGCGCGGACTGGCCACTTTCAAGAAAATTCGGCTCCCATCCTGACCTGATATATAAACTGATTTTAAAAGCTGAAAAGCTCGGGCTTGAACCTTACGGACTTTCTTTCCATGTCGGCTCTCAGCAGAGGGATATAGGGCAGTGGGACAATGCAATTGCAAAGTGTAAATATCTTTTTGAAGCAGTAGCCGAAAAGGGAATCAACCTGAAAATGATCAACCTCGGAGGGGGATTTCCTGCAAAATACCAGGCTCAGGCCCATGATCTTGAGACTTATGCCCGGGAAATCCGCCGCTTTTTACATGAAGACTTTGGGGAAGAGCTTCCTGAGATCCTTATCGAGCCAGGACGGTCTCTGGTTGCCGATGCCGGCATAATAGTAAGTGAAGTCATTATGATATCAAAGAAAGCCAGGTTTAACCAGTACAAGTGGGTATATCTTGATATCGGGAAGTTTGGCGGCCTTATCGAAACACTTGACGAGTGCATTAAATATCCAATCTACTGTGATAAAAAAGGCTGTGCAGAAGAGGTTATACTTGCGGGCCCGACCTGTGACAGCATGGATATACTTTATGAGCACCATAAGTATTCTTTCCCTCACACAATGAGAGAAGGCAACCGTGTTTATATTTTCACAACAGGAGCTTATACTCAAAGTTATTGTTCCATTAATTTTAACGGCTTTCCCCCTCTTAAGTCGTACATTATCTGAAGGGCATGTAACCTTTCTATTTTTTTCGAGCAGGGTCTGTATTTATTACCCTGCCTCTTTTCTCTTTTCATTCAATTTTCATTTTCTATATATCGCTGAAAATGATTTATTTCCTTTTAAAATTTTTAAACATATCAAAAAGTATTCTGAGATTAAATTTTCAAATGGCAAATAATTTTTTAAACCGGTTAGGATTTATATCTTTATGCAGTCATACAGAAGGTACAAGTTGAGGGTGAAAGGATTTTCTCTCAATCTTGTGGGGTTGGATCATCATAGGGGCCCAGGAAAACAGGCCCCTATTTACTGCTTATTCTTTAAGAAATTTCTTCTATCTATTTGAGCTTCCTGAATTGGGAATCAGGATCAAACGCAGGGGCAGGGGTCTGGATTTCACGATCTACTTCTAAGCTAAACGAATTTTTATGTGTTTTTTGATCTAATTTTGAGCCAAGTGAACAATTTCCAGGACAATGCTTATTGCTTTATCAAATAGGGTACATTCACTCCATTTTGTTGCTGTTAAAAATTTCTATCATGAATAAATTTTCAATAAAATTAAAAAAATATCTCATCACGGATTTTTTTAATCGGTTATGATATATATGTCTACATGATTATAAAACAGATGTAGATTGAGAGTAAAGGGTTTCCTCTCAACTTAGGGTTGGATCGCAGGTAGGGACACCGAGATAGGGACTCGGCCCCTACCCCCCACTTCTTATTAATTGCTGCTTTTTTATTGATTGTTTAATATAATACCATTATAATTTTTAATTGCATTAAAAATTCAATTATGATCAAACTATGTAGCCAATTTGAAAATTTGAATTAAAGAACGTTTTTTGGGTCGGTTATGATATATATTATCGGGTCCTTATAAAAGGAAGCAGATTGAGAGTATCAGGGTTTCCTCTCAATCCAGGGTTGGATCGCAGGTAGGGACCTCGAGAATAGGGACTCGAACCCTACCATCTACTTCTAAATTCAATACTTTCAAACTAATTTTCGAACTAATTCTTACTTTTTTATAATGTCTTTATTTTAAATAAAGTTTATGATTGCTCACTGGATATACCTTATATAGGCATAGACTTATCTGCTTCCAACCTGCCGGTTTCACAGAAAAATGATCATGAAGACGGCTTCAGGGTTTTATGAGTTCTAATTCTGCCGTCTTTTCTGTCATCTGAGACTGAACCCCGCCTCAAGGGTTTCGTACTCCAGAAATTTGTTATCATGTGGAAAGCCTGGAAAGTAATATCAGAGAGCAATTTTTATTAATTTTTAAAGTTTTTAATAATAAACAATTTATACTATTCTGTCTAAAATTATTTTTCCAATATCATTAAAACTTACAACTCTAACAAAAATATGGAAGACAGACAAATTTCATATTACAAAAACTTTTTTTGATCGATTACGATATATATTTCAACAGCATTATGGGATCTGCATGGATTGAGAGCAATAGGGTTTCCTCTCAATTCAGGGTTGGATCGCAGGTAGGGATATCGAGAATAGGGACTCGAACCCTACCATCTATTTCTAAACTAAACGAATTTGAAATTGGTTTTTAATTAATTCTTACATACAATTACTTTCTAATTAATTTAATAAGAGGTTTGCTGAATTTTACAATGTCCTTATTTTTTATAAACCTTATGACCGTTCCTAAATCCCTTATTTTCCTTAATTAGTTTCCCAGCAGGAAGTAAAAAATGCTGTCTGTGAGTTATTGAGTAATCCTGATAAAACTGGCGAATCTGCCTTCTTTTCCTGAATTAAAACAACCGTTCTGTTTGCGGTTTTCAGCAACCGATCCCACGGCCCAGTTTTTAGCTACATACTTAATTTGGTTACAATATCGCAATAAAGTTTCAATAGAAAGATATTTCGTAATAAAGAGCATTTTATATCTGCTAAATGTGAGGTATATATGGGCACAAAAGTTGTTCGCAATGTTGTTGTGTTTATTCTTATTGTTATTCTCAGCGGGTGGATAGGCGTTCTTGTAGACTCTGCCCTTACTGAGCAACCCAAAGGTGATTCTGCTGGTATGGGGATATGGCTGGTATCACCTATGCTGGCTGCAATTGCAATCACTTTATTCTCAAAGAGCAGCTGGAAAGATCTTGGTTTCAATCCGAATTTCAAAGGAAATATAAAATGGTACTTTATTGCTGCTCTGGTTTTTCCTGTTGTAACAGCAATTGTTCTGATAATCGGAGTTATAACAAATTGGATTGACCTATCAAGCTTCGATTTTGGACCTTTAGTTCTGGTATTTTCCGGTACTCTGTTATTTAATTTTATTAAAAATATTTTTGATGGGACCCCTTTGTTCAGTTATCTAACTCCACGGCTCGTCAAATTAAACTTTAATGATTGGAAGATATATCTCACGGTTGGCGGTGTTTGGGGAATCTGGCATATCCCGTATTTTCTGGTATTTTTGCCCGAAACCGATATTCAGGCAGTGTTGCCTGCCAGCCGAGCCGTAATTTCCATTTTTATGATTATAACATTGATACTCTGGTCGGTGATGTTTATTGAGCTTTACAGGGTAACACAATCTATCTGGCCGGGTGTCGTATTGCATATGGTAGAAGATTCGCTGATAAACCCTTTAGTTATATCAGGTTTTATCAGCATTACAGCAGGAAAAGAAATTCTTATTTCACCAATCATTGGAATTATTACTTCAATTCTTTACTTATTGGTCGGATTGGGAATTAGAAATTATAGAAGACAGGCAAACCAGAAGGTCATCAGTTAACGGAAAATCGAAGGACTATAAGCAGTAGATGTACAAAATGAAATTCAACAGGCTTTGCAGCCAAATTCAAGCTTCAGGACGTTAAAGATTGACTGCTGATCAGTAGACAGATAGGACCAGAGAACTAAAAAAATTAACAGGCGAGCAGGAATCTCCCGCCTGCTTATTATGGAATTTCTCACTTCTGATTGATGCTTATCTGCCAGCTTTATAATTTTACGTTTTCTCTTGCCCACTGTGCACCGGCTTCGAGTACCTGCTGGTTGAAAGCAATAACCTTGGGTTTGCCTGCAAAGTTTTCTGCAAGAGCTTCTTTAAAGGCTTCTTCTTCAAGCCCTGTCGCATTCAAACCAAGCAAAACACCGAGCATAAAGGAATTTGCAGCTCTTTCATCGCCTGCTTCTTTGGCTTTTTCTGTTGCCGGGACTGCAATAGCTTTCACGCCTGCCGGAGTTTCGGCTTCTCCTATGGTTGAATCGTAGAGGATAAAGCCTCCTTTTCTTACCGCTCCTTCGAATCTTTCCAGAGAGGGGCGGTTCATGGCTATCAGAATATCAGGGGTATAAACCGTAGGAGAACCTATGGACTGGCCTGAAATCACTACCGAACAGTTTGAAGTCCCTCCGCGCTGTTCCGGTCCGTAGGATGGGAACCAGGAAGCATTGAGGTTTGCTTTAACCCCTGCCTGTGCAAGGACAATCCCCATACTCAGAACACCCTGCCCTCCGAAGCCTGCAATCTTGGTCTGGATTGGAGCAAAGTCAGATCTAACAGGTTTTTCTCCGGCTTCCGCTTCAATTCCGTAAAGCTTCTCAAGGGCTTCGGTTGTGAAATCACTGATTCCGCGGTGAAGAGGCTCTGCTGATTCGGAATTGTCTCTGAAGTTCTGGAGCGGGAATTCCTTTTCCATTTCTTCGTTTATGAATCTGGCAGCCTGCTCTGCATCCATCCTGAGGTTAGTCGGGCAGGCTGCAAGGACTTCCACAAAAGCGTAGCCTTTACCGTCGCGCTGGATTTCAAGTGCTTTTCGAATGGCTTTTCTGGCTTTCCTTATATGGGAGATATCCGAAACCGAAACTCTTTCGATAAAAACGGGAGCCTTCAGGTTGTTCAGGAGTTCGCACATATGAATCGGATAGCCTGCAAATCTCGGGTCGCGTCCTTCAGGGGTTGTGGTTGTCTTTTCCCCTATAAGAGTCGTGGGAGCCATCTGTCCGCCTGTCATGCCGTAAACTGTATTATTTACGAAAAAGACTGCAAGCTTTTCTCCTCTGTTTGCTGCCTGCATGGTCTCGTTCAGTCCGATTGAAGCAAGATCTCCGTCGCCCTGATATGAAATAACAACAGCGTTTTCTTCAGCCCTTGAGACGCCTGTCCCTACTGCAGGGGCACGCCCGTGAGCTACCTGGATATTGCCGGTATCAAAGTAATAATAAGCAAAGACAGCGCAGCCCACAGGACTTATCATAACTGTCCTGTCCTGTATCCCGAGGTCGTCAATTGCCTCAGCAATAAGCTTATGCAAAACCCCGTGACCGCAGCCAGGGCAGTAGTGAGTGGCTGTTGAGGCTGCTCCCCCTTTTCTGGGATAGTCCGAGTACAGGGCTTTTGGCTTTCTTATAACCTTTTCTCCGTTGATGATTTCCGCTGCCATATTCATGCCTCCCCTGCAACTTTTCTGATTTTGTCCATAATCTGGTCGAGAGTTATCAGGTTTCCCCCCATGCGGTTTACCAGTTCAACGGGCCGTGAACAGCCGATAGCAAGCCTGATATCATCTATCATCTGCCCGTTGCTCATCTCTACAGAGATAAAGGAACATCCTTTATCTGCAAGGGCTTTCAACTGGGCTTCAGGGAACGGGAAAAGGGTCTTTGGCCTGAAAATTCCTGCTTTAATTCCTTCTTTTCTGGCAAGGTCTACGGCTGACCTGCAGATCCTGCTGCTTATTCCATACGAAACGAGCACGATTGAGGCATCTTCGATCATGTACTCCTCGTAATCTACCTCGTTCTGCTTTATCAATTCATACTTTGCCTGCAGCTTCTCATTAAAAGCTCCCAGTTCATTGAAATCCAGGAAGATTGAGGTTATAAGGTTGGGTCTTGTTTCTGCTGTTCCGTTGACTGCCCAGCTTGTATCGATTTCAGGGACAAGGGCTTTTTCCGGGAACTTCAGGGACTCGATCATCTGGCCGAGAACTCCGTCAGCAAGCACGATTGCCGGGTTTCTGTACTTGAAAGCAAGCTCGAAGGCTTTCATGGTGAAATCACACATTTCCTGCACGGAATTGGGGGCAAGTACGATGTTTTTGTAGTTCCCGTGTCCACCGCCTTTTACAATCTGGTTGTAGTCTGCCTGCTCGGGTCCTATATTTCCGAGTCCTGGACCTGCTCTCATAACATCTATAATCACGCAGGGAAGTTCTGCACCTGCAAGGTAAGAGAATCCTTCCTGCATCAGGCTGATTCCCGGACCTGAAGAAGATGTCATTACCCTGTGCCCGGCTGAGGCTCCTCCGTAGACCATATTAATTGCAGCCTCTTCAGACTCGGCCTGCACAAATTTTCTTCCTATCATGGGGAAATATTTGGAAGCATCATGCAAAATCTCACTTGCCGGAGTGATGGGATACCCGAAGAAGCAGTCGCATCCGGCATAAAGTGCACCAACAACTATTGCGGAGTTGCCTTTTATGAGTTGTGTTGCCATCTTTTTTCCTCCTTATCCTGCCTTATCAGGCTTCCTCCTTTTTCAGGGGAATATGAATTTCCAGTGCCAGGGGTTCAGGGCAGGTATAGTAGCAGCTCGCACAGCCTGAGCAGCCTTCTCCTTTATACTCTATGTAGTGGTAACCCCGCGCATTCAGGTTCTCACTCATGAAAAGTACGTCCTTCGGGCAGGCAAGCAGGCAGCGGCCGCATGCCTTGCACTCCAGAATATTAATAACAGGGTACGGTTCTTTTTGATCATTTTTTGCCATATAGAATCCTCACGCTATTCTTCCAGTCCCTGCTGTTCTCCAGCCGGTATTATATGGCAGACAGGAGAGCCTATCATTTTTAAGGGGCTTTCTGAATTCTTATATGCTCTTGAATTCTTTCTGAATTATACTGATTTTTCGAATTGCAGTACCTTTGGAAGTAAATCCGGGTCATCTTCTTAAAGCAAATTTTGAGAAAAAGTTTAAGGTACTTATCTCTTTCCTTTCTTTTTTCTTTTTTCGAATTTGACCGGATATTACTCTAAAACTCATATTACTGAGTCTGGTCTTTATCCCGGATTTCTACCCTGCGGATTTTTCCGCTGATCGTCTTTGGGAGTTCGGGAACGAATTCCACAATCCTGGGATACTTATACGGGGCGGTGACATTTTTGACATGTTCCTGCAGCTCTTTTTTAAGTGCATCACTCGCAGTATAGTCTTTTGTGAGCACTACGGTCGCCTTAATGACCTGGCCTCTTACAGGATCGGGCACTCCAGTAATTGCACATTCTAGCACAGCAGGGTGCTGGATAAGGGCACTTTCCACTTCAAAAGGCCCAACTTTGTACCCTGAGGTCTTGATAATATCGTCAGCTCTGCCCACAAACCAGAGATAACCGTCTTCATCCATCCACGCCATATCTCCAGTGTGGTAATAGCCGTCGTGCCAGGCTTCTTCCGTCTTTACGGGATCCTTTCCATAGTGGGTGAAGAGGCCTACAGGTTTTCCTTCCATTGTGTTGATGACGATTTCTCCTTCTTCACCAACCTCACAGAGCCTGCCGTCCCTGTCCATGAGTTCAATCTTATATCCCGGAGTTGGTTTTCCGATAGATCCTGGTTTTGGTTCCATCCAGGGGAAGGTAGCAATCGCAACAACGGTTTCGGTCTGCCCGAACCCTTCCATGAGCTTTATTCCTGTGTATTTAAGGAAGCGGTAATAGACTTCCGGATTCAGGGGTTCACCTGCAACGACTGCATATTTCAGAGAACCAAAGTTGTAATGGGTAAGGTCTTCTTTTATCAGGAAACGGTAAATTGTCGGAGGGGCGCAGAAGGTTGTAACACCATACTTTGAGGCTTTTTCAAGCATATTTTTGGCTTCAAACCTGTCATAATCATACACAAAAACAGCACAACCGGCTATCCACTGCCCGTAAAGTTTACCCCATACGCATTTCCCCCAGCCGCTGTCAGCAACCGTGTAGTGCAGCCCATTATCCTCCACATTCTGCCAGTATTTTGCAGTCACTATGTGCCCGAGAGGATAGGTATTGTCGTGTTCTACCATTTTGGGGAATCCGGCGGTCCCTGAGGAGAAGTAGACGAGACAGATATCTTCGTTCTTTGTTGCAGCCTCGCCTGTTGGGCGTTCAAACACCGGAGAAGCTTCCTCAAGCTCCTTTCTGAAATCAATCCAGCCTTCCCGTGCCTTTCCTCCCACAACAGCTTTTTTGAGAGGAATATCACCACATTCCAGATGGGCTTCATCAACCTGCTCAGGGACCTCATCCTCTGATATGCAGACAATCATCTTTAATCCGGCTTTATTGATCCTGTATACGATGTCCCGGGTTTTCAGCATATGGGTTGCAGGAACGGCAATTGCCCCGAGCTTGTGAAGCCCAATGATGGAGAACCAGAATTCATAACGGCTCTTTAAGGTCAGCATCACATAGTCGCCCTTTCCTATGCCGTGTTTTGCGAAGAAATTTGCAGCCTTGTCACTGTAGTACTTCATATCTTTGAAGGTAAAGATTCTCTCTCCTCCATAGTCATCACACCAGACCATGGCAATTTTCTCAGGAGAGTCTCTTGCATAGGCATCGACAACATCATAGGCAAAGTTGAAATTTTCAGGAACCAGGATTTTGAAGTTTTCCTGGAAATCCTCATAGGATTCAAAATCTGTTCTGGAAACAAATTGGCTAAGCAAGGAAGTCATTCTGAACACCCGTTTTATTTGATTTTTTCTAGATTTTATAATCAGTCCTTCAGCCTAAAAAGCTGAATTTGAATTTCGGAAAGCTATGAGAGCTTTTTTCTATTTTTTCCTTTATTCCGAGTTTTCTGCGGATTTTGTGTGGATTATTCATGCACGGATTTACTCAGTCACATCTAATCCGGGTTACATAATAACTGCCAGGAACTTAGCTGGTTTTCCGTTCATAGCTTTCATAGCATGCTGGTAGTTAGAATCGAAATAAATGGAGTCCCCTTCATTGAGGATAATTTCATTGTTGTGAATGTAAACCTTCAGGCTTCCCTCGAGCACATAATTGAATTCCTGTCCAGGATGAGAATTGGTGTCAGGTTTTGTTCCTTCGGGCTTGGGTTCGACTGTGACGATAAAAAACTCCGCTTTTTTATGAATGAATTTTTCAGCAAGGTTCTGGTACTTATACTGTTTTCTCCTCTCAACATTTACTCCTTTACCATCCCTTGTGACTGTAAAAATGTTCATACGGGGCTCTTCTCCTGTCAGAAGAGTAGCCATATCTACCTGTAACATGTGTGCAATTTCAAAAAGAATACTTGCCGGAATATCTTCAGTCCCGTTTTCATATTTCTCATAAGTGTCCTTTGAGACCTGAAGGTAATCTGCCATTTTTTCACTAGAAATCTCTGACAGTTCCCGCAGTTCACGGACGCGGGATGCAATTTCCTTTATTTTTTCCTGCATAATCAAACCTTCTCCAGCTGTATTTTTTAAAGAAACCTAACTTGAATATTTACTTAATAAACCTTTGTGCTCTATCCGGGCTTGCCTGAACCTGTTAGAAAATAAAGTTTTTCCTGAACCATTGCAAATTATAATAAATATACATTATCATTCAAACACCTGAAAGCAGATTTTAATCCAGGAGTACGATTTAACATATTCATGGATACGGTTTAGCATATTACTGTAGCGTGAAAAACGAGTTTTCTTTTACCTGTTATTTATCGTTATTTTTATCCGGTTTTGTTTTTTATTCTCTCTTATTTTTTATTTATTTTAATTTTAATCTCTTTTTTCTAATATTTCTTTAAACCAACAATTTTATATGCTTTCCTTATAAAAACTGGTTAAGAAAATTCCTGGATCTTCCTGGGGGTTAAGATAATAAAAACACAAACTTTCGGACGAACCTGCTTTTTACTGGCAGTTTTAATTTTGATTTCAGTCTCAGATACTGGAATGGCGTCAGAATTGCATGTGCAGGCAGGAGAATCCATCCAGGACGTTGTAGATGAAGCATCTCCTGGAGATATTATCACTGTAGATCCCGGAGAATTTAACGAAAGTATCCATGTTAACATAACGAATTTAACAATTAAGTCAGCCTCCAAAAATCCTGATGATACCGTCATTGCGGGAGGAAATGAGGGAAGTTATGTGTTTGAAATTGCTGCCAGTGGTGTGAAAATAAGCGGTTTTTCGATTACTGACGGAAGGTGCGGGGTCTTCCTTAACAAAGTTGAAAACTGCACAATCAGCGATAACAAAATCTCAAACCAGGAAGCAGGAATTTATCTGTTTGAATCCAGAAATAATTTGCTGATTAACAATATGGTATATTCGAACCTGGACTGCGGTATCAAATTACTGGCTTCTCCTGGAAATGTTATTTGCGGCAATTACTTCGATAATGTGAAAAACGCAAGGGATAATAAGTTTAACACCTGGAATGACAGCAAAGGTAATTACTGGAGTGATTATGAAGGACAGGATGAAAACGGAGACGGCATAGGGGATACCTCATATGCTGTCAATGCCGAAACCGGCAGTATGGATTACATGCCTTTAATAGAGTATACTCCCGCCCCTCCTGTACTGCCTGTAGCACGTTTCACTTCGGATGTAACAGAAGGCATTCCTCCTCTTTCTGTCAGGTTTAAAGATTTTTCCGAAAATGCCACATCGAGGCTGTGGGAATTTGGAGACGGGAATAATTCCGATTCTCCCAGCCCTTTGCATACATATTTTGCTGAAGGAGAATATGTTGTTTCTCTTAATGTAAGCAACGAGAACGATAGTGATTCAGCGTCTGTAACCATAAGGGTTCTGAACACTTCTGAACAATCCGGTCCCGTGCTTCCAAAAGCCGAGTTTATTTACAACAAAACAGAGGGTCGTGTTCCTCTTGTCATAAAGTTTGTCGACATCTCCAAGAATGCAGATTGTGTTAGCTGGGCTTTTGGGGATGGAAAAACTTCCTGCTGTCCGGAACCTGCGCACACCTTCTGCTGTCCTGGTAATTATACAGTATCTCTTACAGCGAAAAACGAAAATGGAACTTCTACTTCATACATAGTCATAACCGTCCTGAAAAATGAAAGCGATATTAATTCAGAAGAATATTCCAGAGAATCTGAAGCTACTTCCAGTACCGAAAACGCCGGTAGTCTGGTAAGTTCCATAACAAGATATGCCAGCGGCATTTCCGATGAAGTCCTTGATGATGATAATACTATTGCGGAAGTAGCTGAAAACCCGGAATCGAAATCTGACAATGGGAACGAGAGCAAAAAGAGTAATATAATTCCCATAATTCGCGGGGAAGAACTTGAATCTATAAAAGATTCCGTTGTCTCCACTGCCAGTTCAAAGCTTATTCAGGAAACCGGACAATCCATTGAAAACGAAACTTTCAAGGCTCAGAAAAATATCGAAAGTTCTATAGATGATTTAGTATCCGAATCTTCAGATAACTCCCTGCCTGAAATGAAGAGAAGAATCGCACCCTGGCTTCCCTCATTTCTGGGGCTTGCTGGAGTAATTTTAATATTCTCCGT
>NZ_DAOOUJ010000041.1:0-28731 GCF_035390745.1 Methanosarcina sp.
AAACAATCTACGGCAAGTGTGGATACCTATCGGTCAAATGGGAGTTTAGAAAATTTGAAAATGGACGGCAAAACCCTTTACTTACTGAGAAAACACTTCATTTATACGGGAATCCGCGTTTTCATTTGAAATTAATCAGGTGCCTCCGCCTTCTTGGCTGGAGGCTCTTCACAGAAGAGATAAAAAATATAAATTTAGATAGGCTGGAGCATGAAAATGATACCAGAAATAGATTTAAAGTAAACTGTGTCAATAAATCCAGTCCTCATGCCTGACAGGTAACTGATTCAGCTTATCCCTGAAGAATTGCCATTTTGGCATGTACTGGTCCATCAGTGAAATAAAGCGAGAATTGTGTGTCGGCTCCAGCAGATGAGCCATTTCATGCACGACTGTGTATTCGAGGCATTCTTCTGGTTTCCTGGCAAGTTCGGTATTGAGCCTGATGTTGCGTGCTTTGTGGTTACAGCTTCCCCATTTTGTTTTCATCCGCTGTACAAAGAACCGATTTACCTTCACGCCCAGCAGCAGTTCCCACTTAGCAATTAAAGGTGGCACAGCTTTCTTGAGCTGCTCGCGATACCAGGAATCAATAATATCCTTCTTCTTTTTATCATCGGTTCCAGGACGTACCCGAAGAACCATTTTGTTATGTTTTAATTCGACCGAAGGTGCTTCATCAACTTCGACCACCCTGAGCAAATAGCGTTTCCCCCATACGTAATGGCTTTCAAGATCCAGGTACTCACGCGGAGTTTCACGTTCCTGTTCCTGGAACTTTTTCTGCTGCTTTTTGATCCAGCCCAGCCTGGAGATAGCGAATACGCGAATAGTATCCATATCCATTCGCAGGGGAGCAGATATTTTGACTCTTCCATTGGGCGGATACACACTCAGGTGAATGTTTTTGATATCCTTGAGCACTACGTCTACAGTGATATCCCCGAGTTCAATCTTCCTGGTCATCAGTATTCCTTTTGTGCCTTGATGATTATGAAGATACGGTTCACTTCTTCAACTTCATGCAAGATATCGTACAGGGCTTGTTTGATTACCTGTTCACGGGGTTCAACACCGCGCCAGTCATCGGACTTGACCCTTTTTACGGTTTCGTCGATCTTCAATGCGAGGTCAAGAACCTGATCTTTGTGAACGATGTATTCGCCGCTCTCTTTAGCCAGATCTGAATATTTCCCGTTGCTTTGCAGGTTGTTGTACAGCGCCCTCAGTGCAGGGCTTGTCTTAAGCACTTCGAGGATATCGTCTTCATGCCCGGCTTCCACCTGCTTTACCAGATCAGCAATCCGTTTTAAGTATTCTTCATATTCGATGGCTTTCGCCTTCCTGGCAGCGATTATTTCATCCAGCAGAGCTGACATTTTCTCATAGTAGGCCGGGTCGTTCAGGTGATCTTTGATAATTTTGCTTCGGACATTGTTCTCGATAATCTCTGCGACAGCGTTTTTGTTTCCTTGCAGTCCGCCGAGCCGGGTTACGATAGCTTTGTCAATGCCTGTTTTTACTATCATTTCGAGCAGAGGTATGTCATCAAAGGACGAGACTTTTCTGGGCTCGGCTGCCTCAATATAAGTGTCTATGAGATGACGCATGTCTGCTTCGTAAGCTTTCAGGTCGAGGCTTTCTCCACTGGCTTTGCGGATAATCTCGCGGATATTCAGGTAGTGTTCCAGCAACTGCTTAATGCGGGCAATTTCTGAACTGCTGTATCCGGCAGATTCCAGTTCGTCTGCAATGTTGGCATAGGCACGGACAAGTGACGCAGTGGCTTTGTAAAGGGCAGCACGCTGCGTTTCATGTTCCTGGAGGTCAGTTGGGATTTCAGTATTGCCGCAGAAATAGTGGATGTATTCAAGTTCGCCTTTTGGCGGCTCGACAGGTTCGCAGAGCAGAGCCAGAGCTTCAAGGGCATTATCAAGGCGTTCCCTACCTTTTTTAAGGCGGTTCTGCATCAAAACTTCCGGATCGGCACCTCCTGAGCTGCGGTCAAGTTCAGAAGAGTAGACCTGAAGTGCTCCGGTCCCTTTGTCGTTGACCAGGTTTTTAAAAAGGTCTTTGTAGTCTACAATGTAACCGAAAACCTTGTCCTCACCGTCCAGCCGGTTAGTTCGGCAGATTGCCTGAAACAGACCGTGGTCCTGCATTGACTTGTCTATGTAAAGATAGGTACAGGGTGGAGCATCAAAACCGGTGAGAAGCTTGTCCACTACGATAAGCAGCTTCATGTTAGCCGGTTCTTTGACGAACAGAGACTTTGCTTTCTCTTCATAGGTCTCGGTCTTTGTCATACCGGGATTGGTTTCGATATCTTTGAGCAATTCCGTGTAGGTGTTGTAGATGAACTCTTTTTCTGTCTCGGTATTTGCGCCCGTATCTTCTTTTGTCACGTCCTGAGCCTGCGGGTTGTAAGAAGTTACCACGGCACATTTGCCTTTGAAAGGCGTTTTCTGGAAGAGGGTGAAGTACTTGCAGGCTTCGTAGATGCTTGATGCTACAAGAATAGCATTCCCGCGTTCGCTGGAAAGGCGGGGCTTTACGCTGAAATCAAAGATGATGTCGCTTACCACCCGATCCATGCGGGAACGTGAACTGAGCAGTTTCTGCATGGTGCCCCAGTGTTTCTTAAGCTCATCCTTCTGCCAGTCGTTGAGCCCTTTTGTTTTTGCTTCAAACCAGGCATCGATTTTTTGTTCAGAGCCGAGACGCTGGTCGATGTCACGTGCTTCATAAACAAGGTCGAGGACCACTTTATCTTCCACTGCCTCGCTGAATTTGTAGGTGTGGATATAGCCGCCGAAGACTTCCAGGCTGGTCTGTTTATCTTTTTTGAGAAGCGGCGTGCCTGTGAAGCCGATAAAGACTGCATTCGGCATGATCGCCTTCATTGCCCTGTGCAGTTTTCCGCTCTGGGTGCGGTGGCACTCGTCCACGAAAACAAAAACCTCGCCCACGGTTTTGCTGGGCTGGGATTCCAGATCCTTTATGAACGCATCAAAATTGTCAACACCCTTGCGCCCGAATTTGTGGATCAGAGAACAGAGGAGGCGCGGTTTAGGCTGGCTGAGCTGGCTCATCAGTTCGCGACCGCTGGTGGAGCGTTTGATATCCTCTCCTGCATCATTGAATATGCCTTCGATCTGTTTGTCGAGCTCGTCGCGGTCTGTGACAATAACCACGCGGGCGTTGGGGTTATTTTCCAGAATCCACTTGGCAAGGAGCACCATGACAATGCTTTTTCCGCTGCCCTGTGTGTGCCAGATAATACCTCCCCTGTGCTGCCGGACGTGTTTCTGTGCTGCTTTGATAGCGAAGTACTGGTGAAAGCGGGGGAGCTTTTTTATGCCGCCGTCAAAGAGTACGAAGTCGTGCATCAGCTCTATGAGCCGGTTTTTGCTGCACATCTTGAGAAGGTATTTGTCGAGCTTGAAGCGGCTGTTATCCTCTTCGTCTTCTTTCCATGTGAGGAAATATTTCTCCTGCGTGCCGATGGTGCCGTACTTCAAGCCTTCGGAATCGTTGCCTGCAAAGATGAACTGCACGGTGCTGAAGAACCATTCGTTAAAATCGTGCTGCTGGTTTGACAGGCTCTGGCGTATTCCGTCTTCTATGGTCACACGGCTGTTTTTCAGTTCAAGCACACCGACTGCGATGCCGTTCACGTAGAGCACGATATCGGGGCGGCGCTCTCTGTTTCCTCTGAGGGTTACTTCCTCGGCTATGGCAAAATCGTTCTTCTCCGGTTCCTGCCAGTTTATGAGCTGGACGCTTTCTGTGACCTTTCCTGCTTCGGTTTTCACGGGGACGCCGTAGCGCAGAAGGCTGTAGACTGCCTGATTGTTGTTGTAGAGGCTCCGGCTGTGGTTGTTCGCTTCGATGTCCAGCTTGTAGAGAGCAACGCCTATCTGGGTGGGAGTGTAGCCGCTTTTTGTCAGGTAGGCTTCGAGCAGCCCTTTTTCTATGTTGCTGTTTCCTTCACGGTCAATCCAGTTCCCGAGGTAGCGGTAGCCAAGCTCTTCATGAAAAAGAGAGATTATTCTGTCCTGAGTGGCGCGTTCGGACTTGCCCACACTCATTAATGTGCCTCCTGACCTATAATTTCCGTATTCACATATCGTTTGAAGTCATCAATTGTGGTGAAGCAGCGATACCCTGCCTGACTGGCAATGGCAACGATTTCAGCAGTTTCGTTCAACAGGACCGCGACAGGCTGGCTGAGTTCTTCCTGAATCCCATTGGGCCAAGCCAGATCAAAGACTGCTTTCTGTTCTCCCGTAACGGCATCGGAAAAGTCGTAAGCCAGTATGCCACGCGGGAGGCTTTGGCTATTAATCCAGTCATTTAGAGCTACCAGTTGTTCCTCTTCCTCTTCACTGGAGATTCCTCCACCGACAGCCAGTGTAGACTGAACAGATACTCTTGGTCCAGATAACCAGCGTGTGTCATTGTGGAGTAGTTCTTTCATGAGTCTGTTTGCCTCAGCTGCCAACAGCGACTTCCGAACTTCGAGAAATTCTAGGTAGTTCTCTATCTTCCATAACCTAGGGTCGGTAGGAATCCATTGGGAAGCAAGGGCTCCCGGGTGTGCTTTTTCTATCTCCCGGAAATACTGTTCTGGAAGACGGTCACCGATAACGAGATTAGTATCTTTTGTGAGGAAGCAGAAGTTACCCAGCGCATTAACTTCCGGGCGTTTAAATTTCCGTTTGTATAGTTGAGCCTTTGGGAATATGTGATGCACTTCCAGCTGGTTCCTCTTCCCTAGTAAGTTGGCTTTGAGTGTAAGGCCTGTACCCCAATCACGGGCTTCACCCATACGTGTTAGCATGTAGAGCACAGGGTAGAATCGGGCTCCAAGACTCCAGCTTGTGAAATGTTCTGGCTCTACCCTCAGTCCACCATGCCAGAGACGTAACTGCTCAAGCAGCTTATCCAGACCGCCATCTGGACCCTCCAGTGCTGCAAGGTCTTGGTCAATGAATCCCTCAGTAGATCCTGAGAAACGTCCCCACATTCCAGCTTGCACGAACCAGAATAGCAGCTTATCCCTCTCTTTCTCATCCATAGGACCACTGCGTTGGTCGAGGTATCTTACCATTACCGGCACACCAAAACGACCGAAAAATACTTGGTCGTGGTCTAGTCCAAGACGTCCACTAATCAAATTGAGGCATGTATCAATGTGCTTTGTGGCTCGCTTGAGGGCATCCTGAATTTCCTCAGCACTCTTATCGTGCAGGAACTGGAACTTTGCCTCGCCTGTCAGTACTGTGTTTACTGAGCGCAGCAACCAGTCAAGGTTGAAACAGTAACCGGCACTATCCCATTCTTTCAGTTTTGCCTTCATGGTATCGCGAGCTTCGGGCCACTCAGAGCATATTTTTGCTAGAGCTAGGTCACCCTTAGAAAGCTTAGTACCACCGCTGTTCACCCGGTTGAAGATATCGACAACTACATCAAGAGTCTTATCTGCCCCTGTGACCTCTTCTACATGCAGGTCTACTTCTTTTACGCTGAGCAGTCGGGCGAGCTTTCCCACATAGTCCCCGAATTTAGGCGCCAGTTCCGGCTGCTTACTTAAAGGTGCCACAAATTCACCCAGTCTAGTGTCAAGAACGTTTAGTTATTACCCAATATTAAGCTCAGAATCCTTATGCACTGACAGGAAACTGCCAAAGAATATGTGTAAGAATTAAATTGCCGTGACACTAGCCGTTCCCTTCTGCATCAGATCCGTAACATCAATCCACAGAGGGTCATCTTTCATTTTTACAGGCTGATAAAATGAAAAAGTTTCTGTTTCAAGATGAAAACGCAGTCCTGTGAAAGCCTGTGTATTGCCGTCGAAAAACTTGGGTGGCTTTCCCCTTACCACACCGTAAAGCGAAGTTATGCGCTGTTGCCCATCGAGCAGCAGTTTAACAACACCAGCTGCCAAAGGACCATCTCCACGATGGACTGCCGTTTTGGACTCGGTGGCCCATACCAGCAAGCCACCTATAGGATGACCACGGTAAAGTGAATCAAAAAGGCCACGTACCTGGTCACGGTTCCAAACATAACCACGCTGAAATTCGGGCAATGCCATGTGCCCGCTGTCTATATGGTCAAGAATAGTGGAGATTTTCATAGTTTCACTTCTTTTAAGATATCTTTTGGAACCCAGATCCAGCCTTCACTTGGGGGTACTGAACCTCTGGGAGCGATGAGTTGTTCTGGACTTTTAGAAAAAAGATAAGCTATAAGAGCACAGGTTAGTGCGTCCATTTTGTCCTTATTTTTAACTGGCTTATTTGCGACCTGCTGGCGCAAAGTTTCTATTGATCTGGAATTTTTGCAGGCTGCCGGATAGGCTTCAATTGCGGTAAGCAATTCTCCGTCACTCCACACACCACAGCTCTTTACCTCTGGCGCAAACTTGGCAAGGACATGAATGCCTTTGGTAGCCTGACTCCCAATCATATCTTTGATGGATGACAGGGGACTTAGACCGTGTTCAAACAGATAGCGTTCAGTCTGCCGGTAAAGGTAAGGGTTGGTATTGTAACTCCCTATCGGTTCTAAGAATTTCAAACCTGTTACAAGTTCTGTGAATCCAACAGAAAAGCCCAGTGGTGTATCTATGGATAGAGTAACGTGTTCAATATTTGCAGGGAAATTATCAGTGCATAAGGAGATCAGTTTACAGATGAATTCTTTTGAGTTCTTAGACTCGTTGATGGAAGTGCGAAGATTGCCACGCCACGGTTTTCCCACAATAATGAGTGCAGAGTCAAGAATCACTATTGCATCCTGACTATCTTTGTTTTTGTCGCAATTCCACCCGCCTACATCCCAGCCAATGAAGAAGGAATTGGCTTGTCCCTGACAACTCATACCAATCGAATCCTCCCTGTAAGCAGTTCCTGCATCATACCCTGCTTGATCTGTCGGGCTTTGGCAAGTTTTTCTTCCAGCGCGGTAATTTCAGAATCCATGTCGGAGAGGATGGATGCTATAGCGGTTTGTTCTTCAACTGATGGAACAGGCAGTGTAATTTTCGCAATATTTGCTTTGCTAATCCCAAAAACCTTGGTTCCTACTGCAAAAAACCGGAACTGCTGTTTTATATCACTAGTTTGAAAACAATATCGTCGGTACTGGTAATCCAGTTCTTTTGTCTTGCTCTTTGCAACTATAGTGTGCAGACCGGAAATGAAAGGGATTTTATCTTCGTTGAAGATGACAATATGCTTGCTTGCTCCTTCTTCGTCTTCAGATGCATCTACAAAGACAACGTCTCCACTCTCAAGCAATGAAGAAGGTGATACTTTTTTTAGAGAGATGTCAAGCTTTGGGATATCTTGTTTTTCCTTCTTGACATCGATAAAGGTCTTGTTTGATGTGTGGATGTCTCCATAATGGAGATAGCAATATCCTTCTATGGAAAGTTGATCTCTTGTAGCTGAAAGTCCTCCGCTGAAGTCAAACAGATCGCCAAGTAATTTCACTTCCCACTCTCCACTAAACCCCGGCAACCTTCTCTTCCCAGTCAACAACTCCTGCATGGCGCCCTGTTTGATCTGGCGTTTCTTGGCGATGAGCTGCTCAAGGGATTCGATGAGGGCATCTGTATCGGAGAGAGCTTCGGCGATGGATTCTTGTTCGGCTTTGGTGGGTGGGAGGGGAATCGGAAGTCTTTTTAGACTTTCCTGACTGATATTGGTGTTTGCACTCACCGAACTGCTACCGATGACTCTCTTGCGAAAACCCTCTTCATAAAAGCAATGTTTCTTAAAGTCAGTGTCGATAAACCCACCGTCGCGGAATCTGATGAGAAATCCTGAGTAAACAGTCCCATCCAAATCTTTCTCAACAACGACTGTTAGTCCAACCCCCGAAGGTTTCACCGATGATCGTACGAAAATCACATCACTACGCCGTAGATCATATACACTTTGCTCAAAGCTGGTACATTCGACGAGCCCAAGTTGTTCTTTTGATACGATAGAATTGACACCAAAAACGTCCATCAAGTTTACGAATGGAGAACCATGACCAAAAGCTTGGCTATCCTTGTTTAATCCATTCTTAAATTTGCCAATCTCACCAAGAACATAAACTTCCCAATCCTCCGGAATCACTCCCACCTCAGTCTTTTTGTAACCCGGTGGAATATTCTCGGCTCTGCACTCCGCACTCATAATTTGAACCCCATTCTCTCCAGGTGCCGGTTCACTTTTGCCTCCAGCTCAGCCACGCGGGCGGTCATCTGTGGCATCGGGGTTTCGTAGCGTTCCGCCAGCTCCTTCACACGCTGGGTAAGGGACTGGCTGATCCGGTCCATCTCGCCGTGAATGGCTTTATCCAGCGAAGAAAGCCATTTATCGTCCACAACCAGCGTCTTGACATCATCCTCAGTGAGTTTCGGATAATAGTGATAGGCTTTTGAGTCAAGCAGGGACTCGGCTTCCTTGAGGCGTTTCTTGAGATCCGCTTCCTTGTTTGCGAGTTTCAACCAGTCGTTAAGCACAGCAGCCTCTTCTTTTGCTTCCCTATCGCTTTTGATATCTTTCAAGCGTGCAGCGACATTTGCCTTATTCACCTTTTCAAGTTCCGAAAATGCACCTTCCTCGCCGCCCTGTTCCTCTTCAAGCTCGGTCATGCTGGCAGTAATGCTTTCCAGCTCAGCAGAAAGATTATCGATATCCTCCTGCTCTCTGGCGAAGTAACGGGCAACGATAAGCTCTTTTGGCACAAGGTCACACGTCCAGCCCCTGTCCTTCTCTTTTCCTTTCTTATCCTTCTCGACAATACGATAGGTCTCTGCCTTCCATCCCTCGTCAGCGATGAGGTAGCAGTCGTCCTGCATAGTCTCAGCCCAGTAGTCCATCAGGTGCTGATAAATATCGTACTGGTTGACGAGCGGCTTATCTGCATAATGGGCAAGCAGGTCTTCGGAAAGCCCTTCTATGATTTCCTTAGGGTGGCATCCGGGCTGCAACTGCCGGAGCATAGCAGAAGTCTTCGAACGCCAGGCAGCGAAATGTGCATTCATGCCGGCGGTAAAAGCTGCAAACTCGGGGTGCTCGTAAATGGTGGATTTGATAGCTGACTTGTCCACAGCAAGCTCAAGGTAGCCGGGACGAATCTCCTTGAACAGTGTCTGCCTGAGCTGTGGACATACATTCCAGTAACTCTGGAGGGCATCAATATCAGCACACAGGATTCCTCCATGCAGGTGTCCCTCAATATCCTGAAGGTCTTCAGCCTGCTGGCTGTCGATATAGCGTGGGAGGTTGAGGTTAAACTCGTTCTTCTCTATCTCCTCAAAACTGACCATCCGCGAGTATTTCGGGATCTCTGCCTGCCTTGTGAAAACGTCAACGATCCTGTGGATATCCTGGGCACGCAGGCGGTTTTTGGGACCGTCTTTCATGAAACCCGCGCTGGCATCGATCATAAAAATGCCCTTGCGGTTTTGAGCCTCTTCCTTATCAATAACAATAATACATGCAGGGATTCCGGTACCGTAGAAAAGATTGGCTGGCAGACCAATGATCCCCTTTATGTATCCCTTGCGTACGAGGGCACGCCGGATATCGGCTTCGGCATTTCCACGGAACAATACACCATGCGGCAGAATACATGCACCTTTGCCCGTGCTCTTTAGCGAACGGACAATATGCAGCAGATAAGCGTAATCTCCCTGCTTGGCAGGTGGAACCCCAAAGGGCTTGAAACGGTCGTAAGGATCTTTAAGAGGGTCCAGGCCAGTGCTCCAGCGCTTGTCGCTGAAAGGAGGATTGGCAACGACATAATCAAAGGTCTTGAGCGTTTCCCCATCTTTGAACTTGGGGTCTGTAAGAGTGTTCCCCTGCACGATAAGTGCTTCAGGGTTGTTGTGCAGGATCATGTTCATGCGGGCAAGCCCGGATGTCGTTGCATCTTTTTCCTGCCCGTAAAGGGTTATCTTGGTCCTTGCCTCGTCTGCGACCTTCAAAAGCAGCGAACCTGAGCCGCATGTAGGATCATAAGCCGTGGTGGAGCTTGTAGTATTTGCATAACGGATTCCGAGTATCTGTGCAATAACCCGGCTTACCTCGGCAGGAGTATAGAACTGACCTTTGCTTTTTCCGCTCTCGGTTGCGAAATGTCTCATAAGATATTCGTAGGCATCGCCCAGGATATCGTCACCTTCGGCACGGTTCTTCGAGAAATCAAGGGCAGGGTTCTCGAAAATAGCAATGAGGTTGGTAAGCCTGTCCACCATTTCCTTACCGCTGCCGAGCTTAGCAGAGTCGTTGAAGTCCGGCATGTCAGACAGCTTGTTGGCATTAACCAGCGGAGCAATTATTTTCTTATTGATCTGATCGCCGATATCCGGTTTGCCTTTGAGTGCAACCATATCCTTGAAGCTCGCACCCTGAGGGACGCTAATAGGTGCGAAAGGCATGTCAGCGTATTTGTCGCTTATGTATTTGATAAACAATAGAACGAGTACGTAGTCCTTGTACTGGCTGGCATCCATTCCGCCGCGAAGTTCATCGCAGCTGGACCATAGAGAAGAATAAAGTTCGGATTTTTTTAGAGCCATTTCATACCACCAGTGAATGTTTACTTCGAGACGATCGGCTGAACACGAAACAGAACCTTTTCAGATTGAAAATGTTGTTAACCAATTTCAGGTAGTTTGGGACAATGCTGATATTATGTTCTTTGCATTCTGAATCCCATGCGCGGGCTGAAATGTGTTTTCCGTTTTGGTTCATGCCTTCTCATCTTCTTATTATAGTAACTATCCAACGATGACAGTTAAAATTAATAAATGTGTTCATTTCACTGAAGGCAATTCTGATTTGCAAAGCAAAAAGGACTACGAAAAAAGGCTTAATAAACACCTGATGTCATTTTCAAATAATGTTTAATTCCGCTTTTTTAGCAAATCTGAATCTTTTTCGCTTTTTATTTACAGGCTTCATCTTCTTTTTGCCTTTTGGAAAACCCGCTCCCTTTTGTTGAGCGTGAAAAGAACTTTAAGCATTACATCAAGCTTCACAGATCAGAAAATTATCTTCTTATCCGTGATAAGGGAGTAAAATTCACATTGTATCTGAAACCTCCTCCAGCTTGTCTGGCGGCTCTTCACAAAACTCGAAATAAGTTAAAGGACAAGAAGTAAAAAGGAGAAAAAACGCACATGATATTCTTCGAATAACATGCCCAAAGAATGAAAGTACTTGAGAGTACTTTCATGCTAAAGAAAAAGAAGTTTGAGAAAGAAAAAAGCAAAAAAAGCAGACAGGATTCTTATTTACAATTTTCTCCTTTTGATAGAGCTATTATTTGCCAATTCTCTTCTATTTTGTCTTTTTGAGACTGGCCGCTCTCCTTCGTCGAGTGGAACAAGAATGACCCGGTATAGCTAATGAAGTTGCATGGTTCAGAAGATTTACAGCTTTTTCCTCAATTAGTCTTTGGAGCAAAGCTCACTCTATAAATTTTAAAGTAGTCCTCTTAAGCGAGCAAAACGAGTACTCTAATCCATAAATTAGTCCTCTTGAGCGAGCGAAGCGAATATTCTAAACCAAAAATTAGTCCTCTTGAGGGAGCGAAGCGACCGAAAAGGACCTCGTGCTTCCGACGCGAAACTCGGAAAGGACACCGCCCTCCCGAGGCGGAACTCGGGTGGCGCAACTCGGGTGGCGCAACTCGGGTGGCGCAACTCGGGTGGGATAGATTTAAATTGAAAAAAACGAGATATATCAACATGCATACTGTGGAAGAAAGAGAAGATTTATTTCGCAAAGTTTCTTCCTTTCTGAAAAAACATGGAGCGACTAAAGTATCTGTTTTTGGGTCCTATGTTAGGGGAGAAGAGAAGCCAGAAAGTGACATTGACGTCCTGGTTGAGTTTGCTGAACGTAAAAGCCTGCTCACTCTGGTGAATATAGAACTGGAGCTTTCTGACTATTTGGGAATAAAAGTCGATTTGCTTACTGAGAAATCGATAAGTCCTTACCTGATTGATGGAATTAAAAAAGAAGCCCGAGTGATCTCTGAATGAAAAAGGATGACAGAGTTTATATCAGTCACATCCTTCAGTCGATCTCCTTATTGAGAAATACACAGAAAACCTTTCCGAAGAAGAGTTTCTATCAAACAGCCTTTTTCAGGATGCAACTATAAGGCAAATTCAGATAATTGGTGAAGCTACTAAAAACCTATCAAAGCCTCTGAGAGATAAGTATCCTCAGGTCCACTGGAGAGGAATAGCAGGCATGAGAGACAAATTGATCCACAATTATTTCGGTGTGGACATCAATGCTGTCTGGGATACCATAAAAGAGGATATTCCTGCTCTCAAAAAAATAGTCTTGGTAATTATCCAGGATTTTGATGGAAACATTTAATTTGTCTTCCGAGACGCAAATATATTGAGGCGTGATTCGCGGAAATCATAACTCAAGGTTCAAGATTTTCAAAGCTCTTTACTTTTTTATCGCTTATTCTCAATATTCAAAAACAGCCTCAATAAATGGCTCTGCCAGTTTCAGTACCTCTTCTCTAAAGGCAGGCAGATTCTCAAAAACAGCCGAATTTTGCCCTTTCAAAAGCTCCTGCTTTATTCTCCTGCCCACGATATCATCGCTACCCGGAGCCAGTTTGAGGATAATCGAACCCTGTAAGGCTTTTGTCTTACATACAACATTATCACAGTCCCCGTCTGTGATTCCAATTATCGGGATTCCAAGCCTGTAGAGAATATCTCCTGCTATGGCTGTGGTATCGTCTCCAACTGTAACTGCAAGTTCAGCCCCTGCAGCAAGTTCATAGGATTTTTCGGCGGCGTGGTCTATAAGCACGACTTTTCCTGTTCCTGACCCGGAAAGAGAAATTGATTTTCGGGCGCTGAAATTATCATTTCTGGCAGCCGGGAGTAAGGAGCTGCTTCTCCGAATATCCCCACTTTTTATCCAGGCTCCGGAAAGGTCAATCGGGTCCCTTTTTTCATAGTTATGGAGTTTTTCAAGCCCGTGTTCCTTTATTTCTCCGCCTTCAATTGCAGTAATGAAGCCGTTTTCGGAGATTATCCTTATTTTCAAAGACAGGGCTTTTCCGATAACAATCCCGTTTACAAAAATATTTTCTCCCGGAAGAACTCCTGAGATTTCGCGTATTATCCGGGTTTTTCCGGTTTTAGAGCAGGTTTCTATGGAAACAGGGTTACAAAAATCCAGGGGTTTTTCGGCAGGAATCCCGAGGGTTCTCGAGAGTATCTCTATGCAGTTTTCAGCTCTTTTGTTCAGGGGTATGAGCCTGCCGAAAGAGCAACCTGGACTTTCGATCTGGATCAATGGCTTCTTTTCAGGGTTTTTCAGGCGGGAAGCGACCTTTGACCCGAAAATTCTGCCGGTTTCCAGAGTTTTTCCTCTGTTCAGCAGGCAAATAAGGTCTGATGTTTCAAAAAAGAACTCTATGCAGGCGCTTGGCTTGAGATGCCTGGTAGTATCTATGACATTTTCAAGCCCGGCATCAAGTACAGCTGTTTTTCCCATGGTCCCTCCAAGCTCTGCTTTTACTTCGCCGAGGAGGGATAGCTTTTCTAAAACTATTTTCGCTTCTCCCGAATCGATTACTTCGGGTCCGTGGATTACAAGGCTGATTTTCATTTTCACCTGATTTTTACCAAATACACATGTGAACTAAATAATATGACCCATTACTACAGTCAGTATTTTTCTTATGTCTTCTTTCAAACGTATTTTTTTTCTTATACATCACTCATCCCTGTATTTTATGCTAACTATCCGAGAATTATCGAAAATTACATTATGCATTGTTACGTTTTGACAAAAGACGATTGATTGTGAGGAAGAGAAATGACTGATGTAAAGATTACCTGGCTTGGACATGCTGCTTTTTTGTTCGAAGCCGAAAAGAAACTCCTTATCGACCCTTTCATTTCAGAAAACCCGAAAGCTCCGTGCAGTCCCGAAGACCTTGACCCGGATATAATAGCTGTAACCCACGGGCACCGCGACCACCTGGGAGATACTATAGCTATCGGTGCACGGACAGGCTGCAGGATTATTTCTATCCATGAGCTTGCAAACTACATAAAATCAAAAGGGGTCTTTGCCGAAGGCATGAACAAGGGAGGCACGATAGAGGTGGAAGGTATAACCCTTACCATGACTCATGCACTTCATTCTTCTTCAATTGACGCTTCAGGTTTCAGTTTCGATGGGGGCAGCCCGGCAGGTTTTGTGATCGGCATAGGAGGGCATTCCATTTATCATTCCGGAGATACGGGAGTTTTCGGGGATATGCAGCTAATCAGAGAACTTTACGAACCAGAAATCGCCCTGCTGCCCATAGGGGACAGGTTTACCATGGGGATAAAGGAAGCTGTAAAAGCTGTTGAACTGATCAGGCCTGAGATTGTTGTGCCGATGCATTATAACACATTTGATGTCATCAAACAGGATCCTGAAGATTTCAGAAAAGCTGTGGAAGCAAAGGTCGACACGAAAGTAATTATTTTAGAACCCGGGGAATCGATAGAAATTTGATATTTTACTCTGTTTTTTGTGGTAAAAAAGGATACAGAGTCAATCATATTGTACAGAACTTTCGGTACACTACCGAATACAGTTTTAAAAGAGCAAATTTAAATCGTATTTTACACATACTTTTCTATTGTTCACCTGTACAGTTTTATATAATCAATACGAAATCACCGGCATAAACATGACGACAAATATAAAAAAGATTCCACTTGCATTTGGAAACGGGATTTCTGAGCTGAATATTCCTGAAAAAAACTTTTTCAGCCTGATTCTGCCTTCGGAGCCTGAAAAAAAGGATGATGAAACTCTTCTAATTCGGAAAGCTCTCAAGAACCCGATAAAAAGTAAGAGACTATCCGGGATTGTAAACCCGGAATCCAGAATTGCAATAATTGTAAGCGATATCACAAGACCCACTCCTACCGCAAAGATTCTGCCTCCTCTACTTAAAGAGCTTTACCTCGGCGGAGCAAGGGATGAGAACATTACCATCGTATTTGCTCTCGGGCTTCACCGTCAGCAGACAGAAGAAGAGTGCAGAAAGCTTCTGGGGAATGAAATTTCCAGAAATATAAGGTTTGTCCAGCACGACAGGAATAGATGTATTCATATAGGGGAGACAAGTTTCGGGACTCCAGTTGAAATATTTGAAGAAGTTTTGAATGCAGATCTGATAATCAGCACCGGGACAGTGGAATTTCATTATTACGCAGGTTACGGCGGCGGAGGAAAGTCTATCCTTCCGGGGGTCAGTTCGGAAAAAGCTGTACTTTCATTCCACAGCCATTATAGCAAACTATTCGAAGGTGAACCTCTTTCGGGCAGAGCCGACAGTCCTGCAAGGAAAGATATCGAAGAGGCCGCAGGGATTGCAGGTCTTCGCTTTATCCTGAACGTTGTAATCAATAGCAGGAAAGAAATTATTGCTGCCGTTGCTGGAGATTTCATCCAGGCTCACAGGGAAGGAGCGAAATATGTAGATTCCATGTACAAAGTAAAGGTTGAGCCTGCAGATGCGGTCATCGTTTCCTGTGGTGGTTTCCCTAAAGATATCAACCTCTACCAGGCAACAAAGGCTCTGGAAAATGCTGTCCCTGCAGTAAAAACAGGAGGCTCAATAGTACTCGTGGCCGAATGTGCGGAAGGAATAGGAAACCAGGTATACGAGTGCTGGAACAGAGAGTGCAGGAGCCCTGATGATGCTATAGAACGCTTCAAGAACTTCTTTGAGTTTGGAGGGCACAAGAGTGCCATAGTTGCAAAAACTGCAAAACAGTTCAAACTCTATATTGTTTCAAAACTTTCCGAGGAAGAAAGCAGAAAAGCCTTCTTTATCCCTGCAAAAAGTGTACAGGAAGCCCTTGAAAATATTCTTGCAGAGAACCCCGAGGCAAAGGTTCACATAATTCCCGATGGAGGGTGGACCCTGCCTGTCCGGAAATGAGAAAACAGGCAAGTAAAACCGTGAAAAGACATAGACCGCTAAAGTTTGAGCTGTTTTTTCGACTGAAGTTTGAAGCGGAATTTTAATTTCAATATTGTTCACCTGTATAGTTTATATATAATCAATGCAAAATCAGCGGCACGAACATGACGACAAATATAAAAAAGATTCCACTTGCGTTCGGAAACGGGGTTTCTGAACTGGATATACCGGAGAAAAATATATCCAGCATAATACTTCCATCGGAGCCCGATAAAAAGGAGGAGAGCGCTCTCTTAATCAAAAAAGCGCTCGAGAATCCTGTAAAAAGTAAGAGACTTTCCGAGATTGTAAACCCTGATTCCAGAATTGGAATTATTGTAAGTGATGTTACAAGACCCACTCCTACAGCAAAAATTCTTCCTCCCTTACTCGAAGAGCTTTACCTTGGAGGAGCAAAGGACGAGAACATTACCATTATATTTGCTCTCGGGCTTCACCGCCAGCAAACTGAAGAAGAATCAAAGAAACTTGTTGGGGAAGATATCTACAAAAAAATCCGCTGCATCCAGCACGATACTTCCAGATGCAGAAGGATAGGAGTAACCAGCCGGGGCACTCCAATTGAGATCTTCGAAGAGGTTCTCGATGCTGATTTTGTTATTGGTACGGGAGGAATCGAGTTCCATTACTATGCAGGGTACAGCGGGGGTGCAAAGTCCGTACTTCCCGGAGTAAGCTCTGAAGAGGCTGTGCTTACCAACCACAAAATGATGATAGAAGAAAATGCGGTTTCCGGAAGGGTTGACAGTCCTGTCAGGCAGGATATGGAGGAGGCTGCAAAGGTCTTTGGCCTTAAATTCATTCTTAATGTCGTGCTTGACAGCAAAAAAGAAATCGTTGCTGCAGTTGCAGGTGATTTTATTGCTGCCCACAGGAAAGGGGTCGAGATTGTGGATGCCATGTATAAAGTGCCCGTGGAACCTGCAGATGCTGTTATTGTTTCCTGCGGAGGCTACCCCAAAGACATCAATCTCTACCAGGCAAACAAATCTCTGGATAATGCAACCCAGGCTGTAAAGGAAGGCGGCTCGATTATCCTTGTAGCCGAATGTGCCGAGGGGATAGGAAATCAGGTTTATGAGTGCTGGAATAAGGAATGCAAAACTCCGGAAGAAGCGATAGAGCGTTTCAAGCACTGCTTCGAGTTTGGAGGACACAAGAGTGCAATTGTCGCACTGGCTGCAAAGAAATTCAAGCTTTACCTTGTTTCAAAGCTTCCCGAAGAAAAAGCCAGAGCCGCGTACTTTACTCCCATGAAAAGCGTGCAGGAAGCACTATCTGCAGTCCTTTCGGAAAAACCTGAAGCAAAGATTCACCTGATGCCTCATGGAGGGCAGACCCTTCCCGTAAAAAAGTAAATCAAGAAAAGTAGACGCATAAAAATGCGCCTGATTCTTAAATGAAAAAGACTTAAACGCCTGCCGATTCTACAGTCTTGTGTGACGCGGACTCTGATTTTTCCTCTTCTTCGTCTTCAAACCTTCTCCTGAAAGCTTTTTTAAGGAATTCAGGCGAAAAACGGGGTGTCATAAGGCTTACTGCGACCAGGGCAACGAGAGATAATGGAGTTGCAATCAGAATAGGGTCTACAAGCGGCCAGGTGCCTGCAAGTAAAGTTTCTTTACCAAAGATTGCCTGGCAGATCCCGAGAGGAATCGCTTCTTTTGCGTGGACAAAAGTCAGCCAGAAGAGGCTGCTTAAAGATCCTATTACAAGGCTTGCAGTTGCTCCGGCTTTTGTGGTGCGCTTCCAGAAAAGTGCTCCGATAAACAGGGGCAGGAAAGCAGCCGTACACAAACCCATGAACATTGCAGTAGCCCTTGCAATAATACTTCCTGGAAGGATATATGCCAGAACGATAGCTACCAGGATGGTAAAGGCAATACCTAATCTTGTAACATGGACTGTAGCTGTTGACTTGCCTTTCATGATACTCTGCTGGTAGACATCATAACCTATGGCAGTACCCATAGTATGGAACTGGGCGGCTGCAGTAGACATTGCAGCTGAAAGCAGGCTGAGCATGAAGAGCGCTACAAACATTTCAGGCATGGCATGGTTCAGGAATGTTGGCATTATAAGGTCAGTGTTTCCGTCAGGAACTGCCTGAAGGGCAATAATGCCTGAAGTCTTGTAGAAGTATACATTTGAGAGGGCTCCTATAGTATATGCGACTCCTACCATCATCAGGAGGAAAGGACCGCCCACAGCTACTGCTCTTTTCAGGGAAACGTCATTTTTTACAGTCATAAACCTGACTGCAAGCTGAGGCTGTGCAAGTACTCCGATACCTACTCCCATTATGATTGTGGAAACCATTGTCCACCAGATAGGAGAGCCAAATGCCGGCATAGCAGTCCAGCCCCTGTGCCCCTGGTCTGCAAGGGCTTGAGGGACAAGGTTTGCCATATTGGTAAGGGCCAGATGGGCTTCGGTAACTCCTCCAAGCATACTGTAAGTGTAGATAAGCAGAAAGCCCATTCCGAATAACATAAGGACAGCCTGGAAAGCGTCCACATACATGACTGAGAGAAGGCCTCCTTTAATCACGTAAGAGGCAATAATAATTGTAAAGATAATAAGAGCAATATTGTAGTTGACCCCAAGAGTTGTTTCAAGGAATCTTCCGGCTCCTATGATAACGCTTGCAGCGTAAAGAGGCATGAAAATACCGAGAAGAAGCCCGGAATATGTCTGAATGAACTTTGACTGGAATCGTTTTCCTATAAATTCAGGATATGTTATAGCTCCCAGGTTCAGCCCCATGCGCCTTGTTGGAGGGCCAAAGACAACAAAAGCGATAAAGATTCCAAAAAAGATGTTCATAAAAACAAGCCACAAAAGTCCCATTCCTAAAGATGCAGCTACCCCTCCGAATCCTATGATTGCAGAAGTGCTTATAAAAGCAGCTCCGTAGGAAAGAGCCATAATTGCAGGATGCACCCCTCGGCCTGCGAGCATATACCCATCTGTCTTGGAATTTTTTTTGTATCCCAGGTAGGCAACATAAAAGGTGGCTGCAAGATATATGATGACAAAGAAGATAAGAGTTAAAGTACTAACTGCCATAAAAATCATTCCTGAATGATCATAACTGCTTTTTTCCGCAGGCAATTAAAAAAACCGCTTAAGCGGAAAATCCAGTTCCAGCAATGTTGAGTTTACTGGTCCTGAACCTCCGGTTTTTTAACACTGCTCTTTACCGGCTGATCTTCTTCGCTTCTCCAGTGAAAAGCTCCGTAAATCAGGCACCCGAGTGCGCTGAGTATACTGGCAATGTACGCAAGCCAGATCTGTGGATCCTCGATTCCTAACACTAACATATACTACCACCTGTCTTTAGTTACCTGCTATCAGCTAACATGACACTTGCTAACACAGTACATTACAGTTTTTTGTTATTTAAATATGTTGAGCCGAATAAATTTTACAGTGAAGTGAACTCTATAAAAAGAGGAGGTTTTTCTGAATCTTCGGATCTCTTCTTTTTTTGCAACCGGTTTTGATGTATGCTCTTTTCTCGCACGCACACATCATTTATCAGCCCTGCCGTCCAGGAAAAACAATAACTAATCTATCAAAGTATCAGGAGAACACCCTGATAAAAACACTTTCGCCTGCTCAAAAAAAGCTTCCTCTGATATGAAACTGTTTTTAGCTTTAGATCAAAGCATTTATAAGTAAATTCATAAGTTTTTCTGTTGACTGGCTAAAAAAGAAACATAAGATATAGGCAAGAAAAAATATTTCATAAGATCAAATTAAAGGAAACCCCTTTCGGGGCTTGTTATTGCATTATGGTTCATTATTGCTTTAAGAACGATTTCTCAGGAAATCATCTATGCGTGCACTCGCTAATTTCCCCGCTGAGATCCTCTTTAAGCATAATGATAGCTTTCTCAAAGTCATCAGTCTGGCCAAGTACCCACATAAGCTTTACAAGGGCGGTTTCGGGAAGAGTATCTTCTCCTTCAATTGCACCTGCTTTCAGCATATCCCTGCCTGTATCGTAAACGCGGTCGCAGATTCTTCCGTTAAGGCACTGGGATGTAACTATAACAGGCATTTTTGCGTCCACAGCTTTCCGGATAAAAGGAATCCATTTTGTGGAAACGTGCCCGAGCCCTGTACCCTCTATGACCAGCCCTTTATATCCGTTATTCCTGTAATAGTCAAGGACTGCCGGGTCTGCTCCTGGAGTGAACTTCACAAGGGCGCATTTCGGTTCCATTCCGGGCTTGAATTTGAGGGACTTTTCTCCGCGTCTGGTATAATCAATAAAAGTTTCTATTTCTCCTGTGCCGTAATCCACAGTCCCTACAGGAAGAGAATTCAGGGACTTGAATGCGTCCCTGCGGGAAGTGTGCATTTTCCTTACTTTTGTTCCGCGGTGGATCTCACAGAAATCGTCCGAGCTTGTCCCGTGCATAACCACCACAACTTCGGCAATATCGCTTATGGCGACCTTTGCTGCACAGATCGCATTCATTGCATTATCGCTGCTGGGGCGGTCTGCACTTCTCTGGGAACCCACAAACACGATAGGCACCGGAGTTTCTATCATAAAGGAAAGGGCTGCTGCAGAGTACATCATTGTGTCCGTACCGTGAGTGATGATTATTCCATCAGCTCCGGCTTCGATCTCCTCGACAACCGCTTTCGCCAGGTTTTGCCAGGAATCCGGGTCCATATTTTCAGAAAGGATGCTTGAAATTACCCTGCCTTTGAAATCTGCAATTTCTTTCAGTTCCGGGATTGCAGCAAGGATATCGTCAGCAGTAAACTGGGACGTAACTGCGCCTGTCCTGTAGTCGATTTTGCTGGCAATTGTTCCGCCTGTGGAAAGGATCGAAATCTTTGGGAGTCCGGGCTTTGAAACTTTTTCTTTTTTTGCTCTGGACTCTTTTTGTCTTTTTCCTCCTCCATTGTCTCCATTTTCAGCTTCTCCGTTATTTTCCAGAGGAGTTATCTTTACTTTATCTATAGAAAAACCAGCGTTATAACCGCTCTTCATTTTGATTGTGATATATCCTTCCATGGACGGCATTACTTTACCTTCGTAGACAGTGCCGTTCTTCTCAATGCGTACCCGATCGCCCTGTTTGAATTCCATAAATAATCCCTTTTCCGCTGAGGTATATAATTATTAAATAATTATTGGTAATTCTGTAAAATGTTTTAATGCTGCTTTAGTGTTGCAGCTTTAAACTGTATAACCTGTATAATCTGTGCGATACTAAGAGGTCTAAATAATATTAAAATTAAACGCGTTTCTTCACGCTTAATATCACCGCGCTCAGTTTTTCCTGTATTCATCGACTACAGCAAGCAGGTTTTCAAAAGCCGAGTCGATTATATCTTTCAGGGTTGCGATTTCCTGGGCATTCAGTTCAAGCTCAGTCTGCCTCTTTGAGATATAATGCTTCATCTGTTCAGGAGCAGGACCTCCCTCAATCTTTCTTCTATTTATATTGGAAACCGGATTGAGAGCTTCCTTTACCATCTTTTCCGTTAATCCTCTGCTTGAAAGCGACTCACCGAGCACAACTTCAGCCGCAGAATCAATCCTTTCCATTGTTGGTTTTTCTCCTTCCTTTGCAAGCATCCCTACAATCTGATGTGCGGTTCTGAAGGGAATTCCCGTTTCCCGGACAAAGGTATCCGCCAGTTCAGTAGCTGTCGTGAACCCTGTAATTGACTGGGCCGAAAGCACATCCGTATGGACTTTCATGGTCCTGACCATCCCTTCCATTACCCTGACAGAAGCTCGTACGGTTTCTACCGAGCGCCAGATATTGGGAGTTGCTTCCTGAAGGTCGCGGTTGTAACTCAGTGGCAGGCCTTTACAGATAGTAAGCAGGGACATAAGGGCACCCACAGCCACTCCTGTTTTTCCGCGCATTAATTCCGCAGTATCCGGGTTTTTCTTCTGGGGCATAATCGAAGAAGTGGAAGCATACATATCATCCAGCTCAATGAAATTGAACTCGGAAGAAGACCAGATTACAAGTTCTTCAGCCATCCGGCTAAGGTTTATCATGAGGTTTGAAAACACAGAGGCACATTCGATAAGGAAATCCCTGCTGCTGACCGCATCCATTGAATTTTCCATCAGGCCTTCAAAGCCCAGGAGTTCCTGAGTCCTTTTCCGGTTCAGGTTAAAGCCCGTAGATGCAAATGCAGCAGCTCCGAGCGGGCAGAGGTTAACTCTGGTAAAAGCGTCCTGCACCCTGTCAAAATCCCTTCCGAGAGCAGATTCGTGGGCACAGAGGTGGTGAGCGAGGGTGGTAGGCTGGGCGTGCTGGAGGTGAGTAAAGCCGGGCATGAGGGTTTCAGTGTGTTTTCCTGCGAGGGTGACAAGGGTTTTTCTGAGGGCAAAAATTTCTTCGAGCAGGCCGAGAAGCTCTTCTCTGAGAGTCAGCCTGATGCAGGTCGCAACCTCATCGTTTCTCGAACGCCCGGAGTGCATCCTGCCTCCCACATCCTCTCCGACCATATCGATGAGCCTGGATTCAAGCGAGATGTGTATGTCTTCATAACTGAAATCGAGCTTTTCCATCCCTTCTTCCCTTATCTTCAAAAGCCCGCTGAGGATTTTGCTGCAGTCTTCTTCTTTTATTATCCCCTGCTCTTTCAGCATTACGGTATGGGCAAGGTCCACAACTATGTCAGCATTGAAAATCCACCTGTCAGCCTCCATAGAGGAGGTGTAATGTAAAATTTCCTCATCCTGGGCAGCTTCAAGCCTGCCTCTACGTAAAATGTTGCTCATCGGGTTTCCTCTGTATTATTGTGAATGGATTGTATAGTGAGATTCGTTATGTAATAATGACTCCTGTGAGATAAATGATATTGTGAGCTTATCTGGAATCTCGACTGACCTTTGTCATGTCCTTTATTTACCTCTGGTGAAATCCGAAGCGTGGTATTATTTCAAACACTTAAATATGAATCGGTTTCTGGAGTTCTTCTGGGCAATATATCAGGTATGAAAGCGTAAATATATTTGATGTCCGTAGTCTCAAAGTATAACCGAATCTCTGCTGTTTATGATATGATGGAGGCGCCGGTAGAGATTTTCTTATATGGGAAGTGGAGGAAAGAAGCGCTTTCAAATCTCAAAGGCAGAGTTCTGGAAGTGGGTGTGGGAACCGGAAGGAATCTGGAATATTACCCCGCGGGTACTCAGGTAACAGGAATCGATAATAGCAAAGGGATGCTTGATAAAGCCAGAAAGAAACATAAAGGCAGGAAGAACGTTACTCTTCTCCTCATGGATGCCGAGCACATGGATTTTCCGGATAATACCTTCGATTATGTTGTCACAACCTTTGTGCTCTGTTCAATTCCTGATCCCGTGAAAGCTTTAAAAGAAATGAGACGCGTCCTTAAGCCTTCAGGGGAGCTGGTAGCCATTGAACACATGCGCAGCAAAAGCCCTCTTATCGCCCGTATTGAGGATTTAATTAACCCTATTATGTTTTTCCTGATAGGAGACGAATTGACCCGAAACACGGTGGAGAATATCAAAAAGGCTGGGTTTACTATCACGGAAGAACAAAATCTGGCTTTTAAAGACGTTTTCAAAAAGATCAGGGCAAAAACATAAATGGTTTTATTCAGAGCACTTTAATTATAATGTCAATGCCCGCAAAGATATCTACGATTTCTGCAGCTTCAAAGTATAACCGAATAGCACCCATTTATGAACTGTTAGACCTGCCTCTGGAAATTTTCTTTTTTCGGAAATGGAGAAAAGAGGCACTTTCCGGTCTTAGCGGAAGAGTTCTGGAAATAGGGGTGGGAAGTGGAAGGAATCTGAAGTACTATCCTGATGGCTGTTCTGTAACAGGAATCGATGCCAGTGAAGGTATGCTCGAAAAAGCCCGAGAGAAAGCCGGGAAAATGAAAAATGTCAATCTTCTCCTTATGGATGCAGAGCATCTCGAATTTCCGGACAGCAGTTTTGATTATGTAGTTACGACTTTTGTCCTCTGTACAATCCCCGATCCTGTGAAAGCTCTTAAAGAAATGAGGCGTGTCCTTAAACCTTCAGGTGAGCTGATAGCCCTTGAGCATATGCACAGCAATAGCCCGATTATTGACCTTTTTGAGCACCTGATTGATCCTTTTCTGTCTTTTCTGCTTGGGGATCATACGACACGGCATACTGCCAGGAATATAGAAGAAGCCGGATTTAAGATTAAGGAAGCAAAAAAACTGGCTTTTAAGGATGTTTTCAGGAAGATCAGGGCAAAACCGTAAAGATTTATAATTTCTGAAAATTCAGAGATCACATGAACAGGTATGCCAGTAGTATGAACTCATCATTTGTTGGAGTTATAGAGAAAAGTATTATTTTTTGACATTTTGCTTGGCATGAAAGTACTCTCAAGTCTTTCATTCTTTGGGCATGTTATTCGAAGAATATCATGCGCGTTTTTTAAGACATCTGTAGAAGTCAGTTATATTTCCTCAAGTGTTATTCATCGCATCAGCCTTTGCCTGCGCTGCTTCTTTTGTTTCGAAGATCTCAGTGAAGGGATAAGCATACCGATACACTCCCTCAGTAACCTGCACGGTTCTGTATATTAGAGTATACACGGGTTTGTCCATGACATCTGTTTTCAGATAGCTGATTTCATGTTCGCCAAAATTTACAAGTGAATATTCTAGGCCGTTTATTTCCAGTATCTCCGGAAATTCTACACCATCAACTACCTGTTTCCCGACTGAAAAATTCAGGTCCTTGTATAGTAATATCGGTCTAACAAACACTTTCGGAAGCTTCGATACCCTGTCCTTGCCTGAGAAATATGACACGTCCACTTTCTCATCTTCATAGTCAGAAAAGCCCGCGTTTCGAGACGCATATTCAAATACTGATTCATATACCTGTACAGCGATTCCATTGATCTCGATAAGAGTTGACATAAATTTCAGCCTCGTTGAATACATAGACCAGTCTATATATTACCAGGTAAAAATATATGAAAGTTTAAGTTATTTATTTTTCAATAAAAGAGGTACATTTTCAGCAGCAGCTACCAGCATGGTGTCATCATTGCGGATCAAAGATATTGTTATCGCACCTTCTATCATCAGTTGAAGAATTAAGCTCAGTTCTTTCGCTCTTTCTGATGAAAAGCCGCTGCTAACTAACTTCTGATAATAAGTATCAGTCCACATATCATAGACTTCAATACAGGTTTTTCGTAATGATTCGCTTATTGAGACCGTCTCCAGGGCCAGCAAACCGATAGAAAAACAATTTTCCTGATCTTTTTCGTTGAATTCCCGTGCTATATCCAGAATAAACTCTTTGATAGCTTTAACTGGATCGCTGTTCTTTGCTAATTCTTCTTCGATATGGTGTTGAATTTTATTTCCCATCAATTTTATAGTGGCTGCCGCTAATTCCTCCTTTCCATCGGGAAAATGATAATACAATGACCCTTTAGGTGTTGCACTTTCTTTAATAATTTCATTTAATCCTGTGGCATGGTAACCATTTTTCTGGAATAAAAAAGCAGCTGTAGCAAGGATTTTTTCACGAGTATTCATTTTTGATTCCATATAGATTCCACAAAATTATTGATAATAGCCATGTTGTTGGAAATTTAATAAAGAAATCCCAGGTTGTCCAGCTGTGTCCTGATGATCCGCAGTCCCTCTGCACAATCCTCCGGGCATTTTCCACCTGTGATAACCAGTTTGCCAGTTCTGAATATAAGCACTGCCACCTTTGGAGCCTCAAGTTTACAAACAAGCCCTGGAAATACCTCCGGCTCATACCATTTTTCCGGAGGTAAGAATTAGAAAGACAACCTTTGGATTCTCAATTCTGTATACGAGACCTGGAAACTTCGTTTTGTTATATACTGCGCCTTCAAGCCCGGTCTCCATTAATTTTTGCAGATCGAAATCTTCTGCCAGCCTGGTAGATGCCACCACGTTCTCTATAGTTATTGCAGGTTCCATACAATATCCTATATAATTATTGGTAATGGAGAGTTAGTTATTGAAAAAGTAAGCAAATAATATCCATTTTAACCAAACATGGAGGATGTACTCTATTTTGGAATTGATCAATAACTCACGGGCATGACCGAATTGTTTTCGAGTGATTATAATGACTGGTCTACATATTATTTAAATTTTACTGATTACCATGATGCCTTAAAAAATTAGCTTTAGACTTTAAATTCATTTATTCATCTTAAAGAAACTCTATTAAACAATAACGACCAATCCTTAGTCGATGCTGGGGAAGATAAAGCGCTATTTTGAGGTCATAAGGGTTCTTTTCAAATACAATCTTATTCCGGAGCTTTACCGGGATCTGCATACCGATTATATTTCAAATCCGGATTGTACATGTACTTTTGATCTCGAAAACAGGCAGACAGCAGCGAAACTCAGGCAGGCTTTTGAAGAGCTCGGACCTACTTTTATCAAGATGGGGCAGACTATGAGCAAACGGCCTGATCTCGTGCCTCAGCCTTATGTTATTGAAATGGCGAGTTTGCAGGACAGGGTTAAGCCTCTGCCTTTTGAGGAGATGGCTGAATCTCTTGACCTTGCATGTATATGTGAGTATCAGCCGCGTGCAGAGAGGAACAGGAAAAAAAGTGAAGAAGAACTGAAAGCTGCCAGGGAAAGGAAAGCTAAAGCTTTTATTAATATTTTTGACAGCTTTGATCCTGATCCGATTGCCTGCGGCTCTATTGCTCAGGTTTATAAAGGTGTCCTTGAAGGTAAGCCTGTAGCTGTTAAAATCCTTCGCCCGCACCTGATTGATGTCATAAATGTAGATCTTTCGATTATGGACGACTTCAAACCTGTTATGAGAAAGGTTCTGGGAGTGGGAAGTAACTTTGACATTGATGCTTTTTTGCTGGAAATCCGGGAAATGCTTACTCGGGAAGTTGACCTCAGGATTGAAGCCGTCAATATGAGGCGTTTTGAAGACAATTTCAAAAATGTGAAAAATGTTTCTGTGCCCAAAATTTATCCGGATTACTGTTCGGCAAATGTCCTTACTATGGAATTCATTCAGGGGACCCAGATCAAAGATATAATTGATATGCCGGTGCCTCAAAGCAAAAAATCGGAATATACCCGTACTATCACCAGAAGTTACCTGAAGCAGGTATATATTGACGGCTTTTACCATGCAGACCCCCACGGCGGCAATATGCTGGTTCAGGAGGATGACACCGTTGCTTTCATTGATTTCGGGGCTGTTGGCAGTATAGATGATGAGCTCAAAAAGAATATGCTGGAATTTTATTACGCCATCAATAACAGGGATGTGGAAGGAGCAACCCGGGGATTCCTGAGAATAGGGGGTGCGGATGCGAAGGATGTGGATGTCCGCAGGCTCAGGAAGGATATGGATGAACTGATCGCAAACCAGAACTACGGGCTTGAAGGCAGGCAGAGCGACAATTATGCAAAACTGGGCCTGAAATACGATATCCGGCTCCCGGGTGAATTCTCAACCCTGCAGAGGGCAATCCTGCTTATAGAAGGAGTCTGCCTTGAACTTGACCCAAAGTATAATATTAAAAGCATTGCAGTCCCTGTCCTTATGGATGCTTACAAGAAGCTCAATACTCCAAAAGGAGCTGCCCTTCATATCGAGTTTTCCACCGAGCCGATGGACGAAAAAGCCGAGCTGAGGGCTGTGATCAGGGAGGTTGCAGACAAAATGGAAGGTATTGGAGACAGATTCTTTGAAGTGAGACAAAAGGATAACAAACGCAGTGTTTTTTCGAGGGAATTTTTCCTTGCCGTTCTGCTGATTGTCTCAGCTTATATATTACTATACGGAGATTTTTTTTCATGGGTTGGGTTGATAGGGTTTGGAGGGGCAATCCTTATAGCTGTTATTGCTTTTCTGTGTGGGAAATAAGGAGTGAGAGTGAGTCTTCAATACAAAAGTTCTAATAAACAGAAATTAAAATAATATTGTACCTGATATTTACAATATAATATTTCCTTTATTGAATTTGCATACCGGGAATAATCAAAATCCGGCATCAATTAATTTGGAAGGGGGTTATTATCTGGCACAGGAAATCATAAGGATTGAAGGTCTGGAATGCAATCACTGTGTTGTTAGAGTGGGGAGAGCTATTGCTTCTGTGAAGGGAGTGGTGGATGTTGATGTAAACCTTGAGAAAAGAGAAGCAGTTGTGGATTTTGAAGAGTCAAGAACTGATATCGAAAAAATAAGGGCTGCAATACGGGAGGCTGGGTACGAGCCATTATAATTCAGTATTTCTTATTGATCTTTCTCTTATGTTAACAATGCTGCAGTAGAAAAAGATCGAGATTAAAATTCAATAAAAAACAACCAGAAATTAAATCGAGTAATAAAAAAGATGAAAGCAGGGAAGAAATCCTTCCCTTACAGATTTTATAGCTAATTCACACCCTCTAAAATTTCTGGACTTGTTTCCTGGGTAATTTCAGTGGCTGTAGTTCTCATTTTGTTTTTATAACCACATTTTTCCGGAAGAGTCTAAATCTGTTCTTCTATTGTCAGTACATCTGATCATATACTGAGGCGAGAGGGCAAACGAACCAATGGGGAACGTAATATAGACATATACAGAAGAATATGCCTATATTACCTTTTCCAGTTAATATTTTGCTTTAACAGCTTTATTA
>NZ_DAOOUJ010000042.1:0-28375 GCF_035390745.1 Methanosarcina sp.
CCGGTTTCTCCGGGTTTCATCGAGTAAATGTATTTTTCCCCACATGCACGGGCTTATTCGCGAGCAAGATCCATTAAAACAAGGATTGAAACCCTGTTCGGGGCTTTCGAGCCTGATCCGGACAAGATCTATTCGCGAGCAAGATCCATTAAAACAAGGATTGAAACCTTGTGGAGATGTCTGACGAACTACGGCAGATCTAATTCGCGAGCAAGATCCATTAAAACAAGGATTGAAACCGTAACGACCAGAAATGCAAGTGAGAAAGCAAAGGAATTCGCGAGCAAGATCCATTAAAACAAGGATTGAAACCATACAAGATCATAAGCGTTAATCAGTTTAAATTGAAATTCGCGAGCAAGATCCATTAAAACAAGGATTGAAACGCATAACATCCTAAACAAGCCGGGGCTATGCTTCCATATTCGCGAGCAAGATCCATTAAAACAAGGATTGAAACTAATTTTCAGCTTCCCCCCACACCCATAACAATACAATTCGCGAGCAAGATCCATTAAAACAAGGATTAATAACATTTTTCCGGTGATACCTTGCAGGCTCTAATAAAATCAACCCTGGAAAATTTGAATGTGCATTTATTTATCCTATTATAACATATTATAATATATGTCTACGATAGCTATAGATCCAGATGTAAAGGAATCACTTAAAGAGTTAAAGTTAGCTCCCGAAGAGTCTTATAATTCAGTGGTTAAGAGACTTATTAGCGAAGTTAAAAAGAAAGAAGATTATATACCCATGTTTCCAAAAGAAGAAAAACAGGAGCATAAGGAATCTCACATAAAAGATTTTGATGCCTGGTTAGAAAAGAAGCTGGTAGAAGACAAAAACATATTAGATGCACTTGGAAGAAAGTGATGTTTTGATCAGCTTAATTGAAATTTTGAAGATTCATCAAAAAGTTATAGATTACGATAAATTTAAAGATCCAGATGATTATACTCCCGTAATACGTTCTTTAGCTACGTTAGAATTAATGTTTGAATATTTAATAAAAGAATCCAATACTATTTTCGAAAATGCGGCAATAATAGTCTATACAATTGTTGCAAAACATCCTTTTTTCAATGGGAATAAAAGAACTGGCTATGAAGCCATGAATTTTATTATTGAAGATGGAGGATACAGGTTTACATCTACAGATGAAGAGATGATAGAATTCATAATTAGAGTAGCCACAACAGAAAATGAAATGTCAATTGAAGAAATAAAAGAATGGATAATTCGACATACGGAAAAAATACTATAACATAGAATCAAAGCGATTTACAGGATACAGGTAATAATTCATGAGCAAGATCCACTAAAACAGGGATTGAAACTAAAAAACCACGGCAATTCTCACTACACCCTCTAACTCGAGTCAACTCCCGGACACTAAAGTGTATATCATCGCTCTGGCTGCCAGCCGTTTTGCCCTTTGCTTTTTTCCTGCCTGGCCGGTACTGGTTGAGGAGCCAAAGGTGCAGGTACAGGTGAAGACTGGCTTATTGGTTGAGCCTTCCATCTCAAACGAATAAGCCGGAAGGGGAAGTTTCTTTGCCTGACAATACTCCTGCAGGGCAACAATCGGGTCTTTTGACGTGTTAATTTTTATTTCTTCCTTACTGGCTGGCGAATCTGCTATCTTGATTTTCATTTCCGGAGTGGGTAAGCCCAGAATAGTTGCAAGCAGGCCTGCGGATGCTTGCTGCATGGCACCTTTCTTTGTCAGGTCTTCGTACGCAGCGGACCGGTACTCTCTGTCACCTGCTCTAACAGTACTCATGGCAGTAAATACCGGCAGATTGCCTCGGGCAGTTTCTGTCACTTCATATACAGGCATCTGCCAGCCCGGCATATGTTGTGCGATGTCGAAGACCGAGACGGCTTTGTGAGGCGCAGTTGCAATTTCCTCCATAAGTGCTCTTTTAAGCTCGGTCCATCTTTCGCCGTCAGGAGCCTGCAGGAGTACCAGCCCTGCGCAGATAATCGGCAGCTTGCCAAGGCGTTTCAGGAAAGCATCGCAATAAGCCTCGGGGCAGTCTTCCCCCTTCCGGATCAGGAATTTGGTGATGCGCTCAAAGTCTGTATCGCTTGCATCTTCAATCCGATTCCCCAGGATAGCCGACTCAGCTTCTTTATATGCCTTTTCCTTCATGTATTCGCTTTTAGCCCTGTCGTTTTCGAGGTGCCTCATGTTGATATATGATGCAATTGCCTGAATCTCTTCTTTAGAATGCGGCAGGGACTCGTTCCGGATGTATGCCCTGATCTGCTGGTGGTTCACGAGATCAGCATACCTTCGGATGGGCGAGGTGAAGTGGGTATATGCTCCGAGGTTCAGTCCGAAATGACCCAGGATTACGGGGCCGTATTCCGCTCTATTGAGCATCATGTACGCGGTATGCCTCACGGCAGCTATGTTTATCTCAGGGATAAAAGCCATGCTTTCGAGCAGCTTCAGCAAGTCCCCCCTCTCAGGGGTGGCACTCCGTGCCATATGGTTACGGAAAAGGATAGGAATGTCATTTTTGACCGCATACTCTGCTACGGCCATGTTAGCGAGAATCATCAGCTCCTGGATGATAACGTAGCCTATGGTATCCTCCCTGAATCTCAATTGCTGCACCGATCCTTCCTCATTCGTCACCAGCCCCCTCCCCAGGTCGTAGAATGCGAGTGCTCCGTGGCTGCGGCGTTGCATCAAAAGACCGCTTGTGAGCTGGCTTATGAGCTTGATGAGAGCATGCTGTGGGTGCTCTCTATCAGAGAGAATACGGGGAATGTCAGAGAAGGCGAGCTTTGCTTCGCTTGTCATTGCAGCCCGCAAAAGCCTTGTTTCGAGTATCGACAGGTCCTTACTGAGGATGATATCCACGACGAGGACATACTTCGCCTCTCCCGGCCATAGGGATAGCTTTCCGTCTGCGAGCCGTCTGGGCAACATCGGGCTGTTGCCGTTTGCATAATACCTTGTCTCGACCCGGGACACCGCAAATCTATCAAGCTCTGAATTTTTTGGAACTACCTTTGCGACGTCCGCAATCATGACCGCGACGTGCCAGCCGCCATTTTCCGTGACTTCTACCCAGATTGCATCATCCATATCCCGTGTTGTCACGTCATCTATTGTAATACCTCTGAGCATATCAGGCATAATACCACTTAGGTGCAAAATTTGGTATGCTTTCCTTATATGTATATTGATAAGTAAAAAAGTGGTAAGCAATTCTCATTTTTATAAATCCTTGTTTCTGCCGTGCTGGCTTTGTGAAAAAAAAGACTCGTAATGCTATCGTGTAAAATCATTCCGGATTCGCAGGCAACATCCATTAAAATATTCCAAAAACAAACTGCCAGCAATATTTAACTAATTGCTGCTATACCCCAAATACCATGAAAGAAAATTAATCAAAATCTCATTAATCACATTTGTAATAGGAGATATTATGGATAGTCTGAAGGGTGGAAACGTTACGATACGCAAGCAAAAACATGGTGAGGCTGCATTAAAAATTAGAGAATTAAAGAAAGTTTACAAATATCAGCAAGCACAGGAGCTGATACCAGGATGGTCTATGAAACCGGATTGAATGGCAGAAGGAACCAGGCAGTAAAAGAAATACTCGGAGAGATATACTCCAGTGAGCCTGAGCGCGAATATTACTTCAATGAAATTGATGAATATCTGGGTGCAGTTCTCAACCAGCGTGGTTTCCTGAGCATGGAAAGGCTGGCAGAAGCTGTGAGAAAAGCAAAAGCAAAAATGGCCAGATATCCATGGTGATTGAAATGCATCAGGAGTATCAATAACACTTCAAGAGTATCAATTGCATTAAGTGAAATAGTTACTCGTTCCTGAATATTCGATACCATGATCCGCTAAAAAAGGAATTGAAACCCGGTCTTCAAATGTAAAATGCGGCATCTGCGGAGACTGGATGATGCGGAGGAGATCAGGGCTGCATGGGAGGGCGTTCAGAAGATGACAGAAAAAATATCAATCTGGGTAACTTTTTATTAGAAGAAGTTCATCTACTCTAAGGGGGATGGAAATCATAGACTCTTTTACTGAATCTTTTCTAAACGTTTTAACTATTATTACTCTCTTGATGGTAATGGACATATTCTTCACGATTTTTTAACAATACCTTTAAACTTTTGAAATTGTTCCGTATCTGTGTGGGGCACAATCAAAGCTGTAAATAACGCTGTAACAACAGCAGTTGTCGAAGCTTATCGGGAAACAGCAATGGAAGTGAACTTACAGGCAGGACTGTGAACCTCAGGAAAAAACCTGACCTGGCATTTGCATCCCGCCGACGCCGATATCCCCGGATACGAACTCAAAATTATCCTCAATGCCTGTGAAAAAATAAGATATTTTACTTCTTAAGATAAAAAGTCCGGATAAAAAAGTAAAAACGCTTAATGAAAAAAAAACCGTTTTTTGCGTTTTGAATACTTTAATAATTCTGATTTTTCCGGTCTTATTCCGTAGTCACGCCGTCGAATTCGGCTTCATTGGCTTCGGCTTCTTCCTTTGTAGCGCGCACGATTCCGTCCTTGTGGTGCGCTGGAGAATAGATCGTATAGAGCTTCAGCTCTTCGGTTTTCGAAGTGTTGATAACGTTGTGCTGAGCGCCTGCGGGCACAACGACTGCGACTCCGTCACTTAGTTCGTGTTCATTGCCGTCGATTATGCACTTGCCCTGGCCTGACTCAAAACGGAAGAACTGATCGTTTTCCTCGTGGACTTCCATCCCGATCTCTTCCCCGGGCTTGAGGGTCATAAGTACCAGCTGGCTGTGCTTTGACGTGTAGAGTACCTTGCGGAAATTTTCATTTTCCAGTGTAGCCTCTTCTATATTTATAGAAAATCCTCTCATATTTTTCAATTAATAGTTAATTGTATATAGAACTTTTCGCGATTTAGATCAGTTAAAAGATTAATTGATGCAGCATGATTATTCGTACTACAGACATGTTAACAATTTATTCGGGAGCGGTAACCATTAATATGAAAAATCGGATCCTGAACTGGGACAATATGAATATATTTAAATTGTAATCTTCCATTATTTCTTTTACGGAGTACTTACCATGTTAAGAAAACTGATTCTGACAACTTTACTGATAACTACCCTGCTAATAGGGACTGCCTCAGCGGCAACCCTCTACGTAGGCAGTACAGCCAAATACAAGACCATCCAGAACGCGGTAAACGCGGCAAACGACGGCGATACGATCAAGGTCGCCAGTGGAACATATAATGAGTATGTTTCTGTATCAGGGAAATTCGTTAACATATATGGAACAAGCTATCCAAAAGTTAACGGGTTCAATATAACTCAGGGCGGAGCAGTTATTAACGGCTTCTCAATACAGAAGAACGGCGTCGTTTTTCAGGGCGCAGGCAGCAATAATACCGTACGCAATAATTACTTCTATAATTGTGGTGTTGATATCACAGGTTTAACCTGTAGCCAGAACACCATAATGAATAATCAGATTAACAACGGAACTGTTGCCCTGTGCGAGACCTGGGATAATGTAGTCCAGGGAAATAAAATTACAAAAGCTAAGATCGGTCTCTACATGTACGAAGGGGCAACCTGCACAAGCATTACGAAAAATACATTCTCTTACTGTGACATTGGGGTGAAACTTCCTGCCGTTCCCGCAGGAATGATAGGGAATACGTACATTGGAAACAGAATAAACATACAGATAGCTGATTATTAAGTTAATCCGGGTGGGGGTGGGGGCTCCAAATTCAGTTATATACCTTTTGTTTCTCTGTTCCAGTCAGATCAGAGTTTTTAAGATTTCTGCTTTCTTTCTTTTGAAGCCAGGATAATATAAGGTTCATGTGGATTGATACTTATTATTATATTTTATTTTGTTGCGGTTTTAAGTGAGATAAGGATTATAAAAAAATGGATGTTCTCTATCCCAAAAGTAGAACTTCAATAACAAAAACCCTGTGCGCAAATCGAGTAATAATTCAACAATTAGAACGTGTGATCCAATATGCCCAGAAAATACAGCAATAAAACAACCCACTTCATCCTCCACGATGACGGTACTTTCGATGTTTACATAAATAGGAAATTCAAAGAATGTGGGCTCTATGAAGAAACCCTTGATACTATAAAATTAGACTATTACAAACACACTTCCATATTCCAGAAAGAAGAAGGGTGTTTGATTTCTGAAAACTACAGAATCTGGATAGAAGACAGAATAATGAATGTCCCTGGCGGTATTCTGAATAATGGGGTCTTTATAGCCAATGACGATAGAGGGAATACTATCTAAAAATGCTGAAAGAAACAGGAAATAAAATCGAAAGTTAAAAAAGGTTCTAAAGGGATTGAAACTTATTCCCGAATTTCTTTTGTTATCCTGGGTTTCTTTCATTATCCTGAATCCCTTTCAGTTCCATCTATTCATCGTTTTTTTTGATAAGTTCATTTCATCATCGTTTCTTTTGATAGGTTCATTTTTTTAATTATATCAGCCATTAAATCAGGATTGAAGAAAATGGAAAGACTTATTTCATCTGTGGCATTCGAATAACGGGAACAAGATCTGTTAATAAAATACTCTTAATCATTCCGGATAAAATACTTTTAATCATTCCAGATACTCTTCAGGTGAAAAACATGACCGGGAAGATCAGCTATCTTGACGGCCTGCGCGGTGTAGCTGCAATTAACGTTATGATAATGCATTTTTTTGTCGCATTAGCCCCGGCAATGGTTTATGGCAGTCAGTATCCCTCACATTTCGGAAGCCTCGATTTGATATTTTCAACCACACCTCTTGGGCTAATCGGCGAAGGTAACTTTTCCGTGTGCATCTTCTTTGTCCTGAGCGGCTATGTATTAACCCAGAAATATTTCAAAACGAAGGATAACAGTATAATCATAAGCAGTGCGGTACGCCGTTATCTGAGATTGTTTATTCCTGTATTTGCATCAGTAATCTTATCTTACTTATTAGCATCAGCCGGACTATACCGTTATTATATTGAAACCATGATGGTTTCGGCAGGCAGCAACTACCGGCACTACTGGACCTTTACGCCGGACATTTTAGAGGCAATAAAGCAGGCTGTGTGGACGTCTTTTTTTTTAGGTGGGACCATTCACTATAACCCGGTTTTATGGACAATGACAATCGAATTTTACGGGTCCATGCTTGTTTTCACAATGGCTTTGCTGTTCGGGTCGTTACGCAACCGCTGGACATTTTATCTTGCAGCAGTTTTAATTTCCATCAATTTTTACTACCTGGCTTTTGTAATTGGAATGCTTTTCGCAGACCTGTTCAGCAGCAAGACAAGGGTGTTTAAAACAGACAACAAAATAATATTGTTTGTCATACTGATTTCTGGGCTCTTTCTCGGATCATATCCTGTAAGCCCTCTGACAGGTGATTCTTTATATGGATTTCTGAATAACGGTTTCTTTGAAGCTCCAAAAGTGACCTATCACGTTATAGGCGCAGGGATGGTAATGTATGTCTTATTAAACAGCAGGGATCTGCAACGGGTTTTTTCCTCCCCGGTTCCTGTATTCCTTGGAAAAATTTCCTACTCTCTGTACCTGGTACATTTCCTTGTGATAAGCAGTTTCACATGTGCACTGTTCCTCTACCTGTGCCCGGTATTATCATATGAGCCGGCTTTTCTGGTTTCAATTGTCCTGTCTTTACTGCTTATTATGCCGTTGAGCTATCTATTTTATAAGTATGTAGACATGGCAGGCATAAAATTATCAAAGACATTTTATAGCCGGCTGTCCCGTCCTGTGATCCCGGCAGTACCGGAAACATGATAAATTATTCGAACGCGGTTTTTGCAAAATAATATCCTGGACATTCAGAGCCGGTATTAAATTGTGTGTTGCAACCTTATCCATTAAAACAAAAATTAAAACTTAAATTAGCTGCCGACGGATAATTATATGTAGTATTTGAAAGCAAAAGCATTAAGAACGAATTGAAACTTTTGAACAGAGAGAAATTCCGTCTTCCTATTATTTTCTTATTCATGATCCGCTAAAGCAGGCACAAAGCGTACTTCATGAGGAATATGACGTTTTTCGAAGTTTTTTATTCGAAAAAAAGATCCATTAAGCCGGGATTTAAGCTCTCATTTCCTTTCCCTGTGCATAGTGCGGAAATGTGTGGACTAAATAGTAATATAATCGTAAAACGAAGGTTAATCAGGGCTTGATTTTTCTGTTTGAAAGCCCTTAAAAGACGGGGATATAAATGGCGCCAGTTGAAACAACGGAAAGGCTGGGGCGCAGCCTGGGGTTTTTCTCAACTTTTGCAATAGGCACCGGGACAATGATAGGGGCAGGAATATTTCTTCTTCCCGGAATTGCCATGGCAAATGCAGGTTCTGGAGCAATAATTTCATTTCTGCTGGGCGGGCTTATTTCCATAGCTACCGCCATCAGCATGTCAGAGCTGGCAACAGGCATGCCTTTGGCAGGAGGCAGCTATTACTATATCAGCAGGACAATGGGAGCAGCATTTGGTGCAGTGATAGGGCTCGGTTCCTGGCTGGCACTGGTATTCAAAGGGACATTTGCCCTCATAGGTCTTGCAGAGTATGCCCAGATTTTTTACCCCCTGCCAATATATTTAGTGGCGGCTGTTACAGGCTTGCTCCTTTTAATTATTAATTACCGTGGAGCAAAAAGCAGCGGTTCTCTTCAGAATTTTATTGTCATTCTTTTACTGGCAATACTTGCTTTATTTATCTGGAAAGTGTCTCTTGAAGTCAGACCGGAAAATTTCTTACAGGTAGCTCCGAATGGGATAATACCGATATTCACCACAGCAGGGATGATTTTCATCTCTTATCTGGGGCTGGCAGAAGCTTCTGCTGTTGCTGAAGAAGTGAAAAATCCATCAAAGAACCTTCCCAGAGCGTTTATAGCTTCAGCGGTTGTAGTGACCCTGTTCTATGCAGGCATAATGGCTGTAGTTGCAGGATTTTCCGGCCCTGGCGGGGGCGTGGCAACAATAACCCCACTGGCAGATATTGCAGGCTTTATTGCAGGTGATTCCGGAAAATTCTTTATCGCCGTTGCAGCTCTGCTCGCAACGCTTTCAACAGCTAATGGTGCCATACTGTCGTCTTCCAGGTTTCCTTTCGCAATGAGCAGGGATGCTTTGATGCCGGAATGGTTTGTAATGATTCATAAAAAATATGAGACTCCTCATAATGCCATTTTTATCACCGGATCAGTGATGGTTTTGCTTCTGTTTTTGTTTGACATAGAACAGCTGGCAAGGCTTGGCGGGGCATTTAACATTTTAATATTCATCCTGCTAAATGCGGCAGTAATCATCCTGAGAAAGCGTACCCTTCCCGGATATGAACCAACATTTCGCGATCCGTTTTTCCCTTTCACACAGATCTTCGGAATATTCGGGAGCGTACTGCTGCTGCCTCTTCTCGGCGGTCTGCCTTTACTTTTTTCCGTATTGATGATATTTGCCGGAGCAGGCTGGTACATGTTTTATGGAAAAGACAAAGCTCTGCCTGCATACAACCTGTTTGACCTGCTGGAAAACAATGTTGAGAGGGTAAGTGCTGAACCAAAACCTGTTGGAAGGGTACTTGTACCTGTTTCTGATCCGGGGCATGAGCGAGACCTTCTAAAACTTGCAGATCTTCTGGGAAATGAGATAATCTGCCTGCATGTGGTTGAAGTTCCTGGCCAGATTGCTCTGACTGTGGGTCAGGAACTCTATCATGAGAAACAAATAGAGATAGGCTGCCGTTTCCGGGAGGACTTTGAACAGTATCCTGCAAAGTTCGGAAATAAAATGGAATACATTGTTGCTTTTGACCATAAAATCTCAAATTCGATTATAGAACAGGCTGAAATAGAGAATGCTGACATAATTATCATGGGCTGGCACGACTCAAAGAGGTTCAAGTACGCGTTTGGAGACGTAACAAATGATGTTCTTCTGTCCTCTAAAAGCCAGATTGCTCTCTTAAAGGGACATCTGCCTGACAGCATCAGAAAGGTCCTTGTAGCCTACAATGGAAAAGAAAACTCCATACATGGTCTTTCTCTGGCAAAAAAGATCGCTACAAATACAGGTGCCTCGATCAGAATAATAAGTATTGTCAGCCCTGATGAAGAGCAGGAACAGAAAGCAAAAGTCGCTGAAGAACTTGAAGACCTGGTCAAAAAGATCCCTTCTATACCTGCAAGCTTCAAGCTTCTCGAAAGATATTCTATCGAGGACGCCATACTTGAAGTTTCAAACGGTTATGACCTGACAATCATAGGCGACTCCAGCGAGAGATTCAAGATCTCTTTGCTCGGCCCCCTTTCGCAGAGGATTGCCAGGCATTCCAGAAAGCCGGTAATGATAGTTAAAAAATCAAAGCCGATATCAAAAGAAAGCCTGAATTACCTGCTGAAAAAAACTGCCCGAAAGGTCTATGCAAGGGTCAGGAAAGAAAAAGACAAGAGCTGAATCCGGAATTACAGGGTTCTTCGCTTTGATATGCGCGGGTTTGGTAAATCCGATACTGCAACAGGGTCCGTTTCCTGCCGTCACGACCTGTACCTCTTGCTTCAGGAACTCGGAATTTAACCGGATTGTATTTGATTTTCTTAACCCGCAGTAAAGGCACGTGGAATTTTTTTAATGAAGCCTTCCCAGCTTATAAATATTTTTTATCCCTGAATCTCTCAGGCCTGCATAATCTCTCAGAGCTGTACATTTAGACCTGTACATTTAGATCTGTGCACTTATTGATTTGAGTAAGGGAGCAGCAGTTCATAATTTTAAGTCGTTCTGAGCTTTTCTTTTCTGATCAGATCTTTCGGATTTTAGAATGGAATGTCCAATTATATGGATAACATAAGGTTATAGATGCAAACATATAAAAATAGTTAAATCTGAGTACTATTGATTTATTTTTTTGAGCATGTTGCGCAAAAGAATTTATTTTCTCATGGGGGATACTAATGTCTGTAAAAATAGAATGGAAAATTTTTACCGCTGAAACACAGAGTAATGGGACGTGGAAATCAAACAGTCCTAACCTTGAAGAACTGCTTAACGCCATAGCCAGTCCTATCAAGATTAAAGAATATACTCCGGATATGGAATATTCAATGGCACTCCTGGCAGTTAAAGGACTGCCATATTTTAAAATAACCGAGATCAATTCTGGAAGCTTAAGAATGCCAGATACTGAAATAGAGCAGGTCAAGGCCTGAAAACTTATATTATTTTTTCACATCTGGATATTCTTGATAATATGAGGAGAGGGGCGTTTGTGTATGGGAATTTTATCCACAATTTTTCATATAAAATGTAAGTATCATTCCTCATGTCCTCAATTTATTCCTAACGGTAAATATTGTGAAGGCTTGGATTATATGAAATGTGGGATCTTTTTAAAAAGGAAAAGGGGAATGTAATATCTGATATCGAAAATAAAAGTTAATCCTGGAATTTAAAGACTTTTATTTATAATCTTTAAAGAAGTTCATTTATTATCTTTAAAGACGTTTATTTACTTATCAAACTTATAAAGTACTTCTGGAGCTGATTTTGTGGTCCATGAGAAGGCTTTAATGTTTATATTCCTCATTTTTTTTGTATTCTTTACAGCCGGTTGTATAGATACTGGAAGCCTTAATGAGGACCTTGTTTCTGATGAGTTATATAAACTGATGCCTGAGGATGCTGTCCAGGAGAAAGATTTAGAAATTCCACAGGTTAACATTACTGAAAGCAGTGAAAGTGACGAAAGTATCACCTTCTCTGAGATTCCTGAACTGCCCACATATTCCGAAGAGAACTCAAGCGCTGTTTATCCAAAAGAATACCGGCTATTATCTCAGAATTTCCGGAGAGCTATAGGCAAAGACGAAAAAATAGGGGAAGAACTCTTCAATATCACAGGTAAGACTTCAGGATATAATATGGAAGATGTCTGTGCTGTGTATAATCATGTAAACAGGAACTGGCAGTACAGGTATGACAAAAATGCAGAGTTTTTCTTCGGGGCTTCACAGACTATCGACAGCGGATATTTAGGGGACTGCGATGACTATTCCATTGTTATGTCTGCCCTTCTGAAAAATATGGGGTTTAACACAAGGATAGTCACCACATATAACACCACATCTGAAGGGACTTACGGGCACGCTTATCCTGAACTCTATATTGGGGATGACAATGATACGGCTTACAGGATAATGGACTATGTAGCAGAGAGGTACCCCTCTGCTGAAAATATCTGGTACTCTAAAAGAGTACTGGATGACGGGCAAAGGACAGAGTACTGGCTCAACTTCGATTGGAGTGGGTCAAATGGGTACAGGCATCCCGGAGGCGAGTATTTCCTGGGAAAGAGTGTTATATATTATCCGAATGGTCTTATTGAATATCGCGTCTGATTAAAATATGACATTAGATTAACCATTTTTTTCCGCAATGGGGTAAATATTGAAACTAAAACCGGAACATTCCCTTGCTTAATTTCCTTCACGGGAGCGATTGCTGCATGGCAAAGATGCCAGGATTAACCGGTATGTTTCTGAGCGGCTTTACCCAGAGAATTCAAATAGCAGCGCATTTGCAAAAGCTCATTCGAACCCTGTGATATCCTCCACTCATATAATCCAGTCTGGTCGATGAGATCCTGCTTTACGGATTTTTCAATATTGGGGTCGTTGTCAATGACTTTGATAATTTCGTTAAATATGCTTATCGCTCTATATCCGTCACGATAGAGACTGCGAAGATGTTCCTCAGATCCTGAAATATCCCCTGCAAAAACGTTTTCAAGCAGCAGTTTTACTGCCCGGTCGTCAAATGGTGCAGCAAATTTTTGAAATGCTTCCTTCGGGATATAGTTATTTTTATTTCGATATAACTCAATGCTCTGGATAGCCTTCCGCAAAGACCCGCCAGATTCTTCTGCAATTGTTTCAAGAACGCCATTGTCGTAACCAATACGCTCACTGGCACATACTGTTTTCAGTCTTTCGACAATAACATCCTGTGCTATAGGGTTAAAGGTTAATGCAATGCACCTGTCTCTGATTGGTAATATTATATTTTCAGGACAGTTGCAGGACAGAATGAACTTTGTTGTATCCGTATGTTTCTGCATGATCTCACGAAGTGCAGTTTGCGCCTCTCTGGTCAGCTCATCAGCTTCATCAAGAAAAATTATCTGGTAAGGAACACCGACCGGCACTATGGTAACAAGATTTTTGATCTTCGTCCTGATGAAATTAATTCCACGATCTTCCGAGGCGTTATAAATGTGCAGGTTATACTGCCATACTTTCCCAAATAAATCATTTGCCAGTGCTACAGCGGTAGAGGTTTTTCCAACCCCGGGCTGGCCGTGAAAAAGCAGATGAGGTATTTTGCCGGTCTGCACCATGTTCTCCAGTTGCATTTGAAGATGTGGCTGCCCGGCAATTTCCTTTATGGTTTTGGGCCTATATTTTTCATCAAGGTTCAGGTCGCATTGATTTATCATAAGTAATAAATTGGCAATTACACATAAAAAACTTCCTTATGAAGTGATACTTATATGAAGTTGTACATTTTAAGAAGATCAGATGTGAAATGAAAAAGATTTCTGGATAGACTTTCAGGCAGTGTGCCTAATTAGCTGTAAACATCGGTTTCAGGGATACATACCCCTGGCCTGTAAAACTGCTATCTCCGGGGTTCTGGGATGGTATGCATTTGTGCGGGGAATGGAATGCTATCATGGTAATATTGAGCATGGACCACACCATCGAGGGATTTGTTGATGTTAACAGCATAAGGACAGATATCACTGGCTGCAGGGGCTATATCGAAAAGGATTGGGGCGTTTCAATGCCTTCCTCCTGAGGCGGAACCCGGGTGGCATAGAGGGGGGTCTGAAAAATATAAATAGGATAGTAAGCAGGAGTGTAAGGTAAGAGTAGAAATATTATGCTTGAATCCCTGACCGCCTTTATTGCCGATTACGGTTACCTGAACCTTTTTATCCTGAGTTTTCTGGCTTCTACAGTCCTGCCTTTCGGATCTGAGGCTCTGGTAGTTGCTCTCGTTTACCAGGGTTTCAGCCCTTTTGCAGTGGTGATGGTAGCTACTACAGGTAACTTTCTTGGGTCATGCACAACCTATTACCTGGGTTTGAAGGGGCGGCACGTGCTTGAAAGGTATCTTTCGCCTTCCCCGGAAAAGCTCGAGAAAAGTGAGAGGCTTTTCAATAAATATGGAGTCTATACTCTCCTTTTTACCTGGGTTCCGGGTATAGGGGACGTGATCACCATGGTCGCAGGGCTTATGCAGCTTCCATTCAGGTCTTTTTCATTCCTGGTTTTTCTTGGAAAATTCGGGCGTTATTTTATCATTGCTTATTCGATAGTGTTTTTTAGCAACGGACTTTAAGTATTGTCAACTGGTAGTACTGCTGTCTGCAGTCTATTACTATTTTCATGAGTATATCTGGTATTCTTAAGCCTGATTTCTTCAGGTTTTGCTTTTCTTTTCCTGCTTCATTTTCTTTCACGGCTTCAAACGAATTTTTTCCTCATCAAGATACTCACTTTTAAATCTTCTTATTTTTATTCTACAGTATCCCCCTTCTGGCGATCTTATTTCAAGACTTATTTTCTAAACGAACCAAATGGATATATTTATATATCTATGGATACAATACTTTTTTGCTAAAGCAACTTTAGTTGATTCTTATTTGCTTTGCTTGCCATTCTAACCTGTCTTCCAGGTTTAAAAACAAAAACAATCTACTGATATAACCTCCATTTTTATTTTTTTCTTTTTTTTGATTTTAATTTTTATTTTTTTTATTTGTATGCAACTTTACTTTAGTATCTCTTTTGCCTTCCCTTCTGATACTGAAATTGTTCACTGTCTTTATCAGGTTATTTTTAGTAATGCCTGCTGGTATGGATTTTCCCTTTTAATTATTCACTATATTATATAATGCCCCTGTCAATTTATACTCTTTATTACTCAAGTTTGCTTGTTCTGGTCTAACCTCTTACACTTTTAGGAGTTGTATTACCTCCCAACTAATTTTATAGGTTCTCATGCACGTGTTTCTCTCTCACCGTAACCTTTATGTATTGATTAACTCAATTTAACTTTACTTAATCCCAATAATCTTTACTTGATATTCTTACGGTGATCTCATGCATATAATGGAAGGCTTTTTACCGACGCCCTGGTGGCAGATCTGGTTTGCAGTATCTATTCCAGTGATATTTTACGGAATCCACAAATTGAACAGACTGGTGAAAGAAAAACGCGAAATATTGCCTCTTCTGGCTGTTGCAGGTGCGTTTGTTTTCGTTCTGTCCTCCCTGAAACTGCCTTCTGTAACCGGAAGCTGTTCTCACCCTACAGGAACAGGTATTGCCGCAATTATGTTTGGACCTGCGATTTCTGCAGTTCTCGGAACCATAGTGCTTATCTATCAGGCTCTTTTCCTCGCCCACGGCGGACTGACAACCCTTGGAGCTAATGTATTTTCAATGGGTATTGTGGGCCCTGTTGTGGCGTATTTAGTGTATAAAGCAGGAATGAAAGCCAATCTTAACTTATATCTGGTCGTATTTCTCGCTGCAGCCTTTGGGGACTGGGCTACTTATGTAACTACCTCTGTAGAACTGGCCCTTGCTTTCCCTGCTGGAGGAGCGCTTACCTTTGCAGGCTTCATGAGCTCATTCGGCAAGTTTGCCGCAATCTTTGCAGTTACTCAGGTGCCTCTCGCAATCATGGAAGGAGCTGTCAGTGCTCTCCTCTTCAAGTATGTGGTCAACGTAAAGAGTGATATCCTTGTGGAAATGAAAGTCATTGAAGATGCCGTTGTAAGAAAACTTAGAGGGACTTCCGCATGAGCAGAAAACTGGAACTTATCGTACTCGCGATTCTCCTTATCTTCGCAATACAGTTCATTTATATGTCTTCGACTACGGATGCTGAGTATGGAGGAGCTGACGGAGAAGCTGAAAATGTGATAAACGAAATCACCGGCGGAACCTACGAACCAAATGCAGAACCTTTCTGGGAACCTCCAAGCGGTGAAATCGAAAGCCTCCTCTTTGGCCTTCAGGCAGCTATAGGTGCAGGGATCATCGGTTACTTCTTTGGCTATTACAAAGCCAAAAAAAATTATGAAAACGAACTTGGATACAAAGGGAAAAACAAATCAGAAGGCGACAAGCACTCTCTATAATCTCTTCTTTTGCCATGTTTGCTTTCCTTCCTACCAGGGAGGAAAGTTTTTATCTTTTGCGTTTTATTTTTAACTTTTAATTTTCGCTTAAATACACAATCTGCGGGTTCCCCATATGACGAATATCCTTGACGATTATGCCCTTATGAGCCCTCTCAGGCACCGAAACAACTGGTTAAAGCTTGCAATAGTTTTCTTCGGGCTGCTTGCAGGAGTTTCATCCACTTCCCCTATCACTCCCCTTTTCATAGCCCTTTGCATGAGCTTTGCAACAGTTGGCCTGGGGAATACGCCTATTAAGTTATATTTTAAGCTCTTGCTGGCTCCCATGGGCTTTGCTGTTATAGGGGTCCTCATAATTGCCTTCTTCTCTGGATCGGGTCCTGAGATGCTGGCCTTTGAACTGCTGGGATACCCGCTCTCGATAAGGACAGATGGGTTTGAACTTGCTCTGCTGGTCCTTTCAAGGTCCATAAGCGGGATGTGCTGCCTTTACTTCCTTGCACTGTCAACCCCTATGATAGAACTCTTTGCCGTGTTAAAGGCTTCAAGGCTTCCGGAATCCCTTATAGAGCTTTCAATGCTGATTTACAGATACATCTTTGTTTTCCTGGACATGGCTATTTGCATAAGGTATGCACAGACTGTAAGGCTAGGATACTCGAATTTCAAACGTTCTATTAATTCTCTCGGAATGCTTGCAAGTACTCTCTTCATCCGTTCCTGGGAACAGGGAGATAAACTCTTTCTGGCAATGAATTCCAGGTGCTATGATGGAAAAATGACTCTCTTTGAGGTTCATAGACCTGTAAAGGCATCAGAACTGCTTCTGACATCTGCTTATTTTCTTTCGACTCTTGCACTATTTTATTTTACAAAAAACATATCCATCGTTTGAGGTAAAAGATAATGATTATTCTTGAGACCAGGGGCCTTAAATACACATATCCTGACGGGACTGCAGCTGTCCAGGATCTGAATATCGAAATTAAAAAAGGAAAAAAAGTAGCCTTTGTAGGGCAGAACGGCTCCGGAAAGTCCACGCTTTTTCTTCTCCTTAACGGGACCTTAAAACCAGCCGAAGGTGAGGTCCTTTTCCACGGAGTTCCTTTCAAGTACGATTCAAAGTCCCTCAGGGAAATCCGGAAATCCGTAGGAATTGTTTTTCAGAACTCCGATGACCAGATCTTTGCCCCCACAGTTTACCAGGATGTGGCTTTCGGGCCGGCAAACCTGGGTTATCCAAAAGAAAGGGTCGATGTATGCGTACACCATGCCCTTGAGCAGGTAGGGCTCTCCCGTTTGAAGGACAAGCCGCCCCACCACCTCAGCGGAGGGCAGAAAAAGAGGGTTGCAATTGCAGGGATTATGGCAATGGAGCCCGAAGTAATTATTCTGGACGAGCCGCTCTCAAACCTTGACCCTGTAGGCGCTGATGAAATCATTGATCTGCTCAACGAATTTAATCAATTCGGAAGCACTATCATCATCTCCACACACGATGTGGACCTGGCATACCGCTGGTCTGACTATGTGTACATCATGTCAAACAGCAAACTTATAGGGCAGGGAACCCCTGCAGAGGTTTTCAAAGAGCAGGAGCTTCTTAAAAAAGCAGGCCTCCGCCAGCCTACTACTCTTGAGATTTATCATGAAATAGAAAGAAGAGGGCTTGCTTATGGCAGAAATTCCCCAAAAACCATACCTGAGCTTGTCAGTACCTTAAAACCTCTGGACCTTATGTGGGTTGACGTCCCTCCGAGAGTCAGAGAAGGAGACAGCCTTAACATAGGGGTCATGTATGGGGAATATGCAACCCAATCCCCTTACGAAGCCATTAACGCCACAGTCCTGCATATCCATCCCGGCGGCAGGGCTATTGTTGAACTTAAGCGTAAAGGGATTAAAGCCGGAGGAGTTCTGCTTTACGATACTGACAGCTATTCCCTGGAGGAGGTGAACCAGATCCTGAAAGAAGGAGAGTTTGTCTTTGTAGGGGCAATGGGCAAGAAAAGTAAAACCCTTGCAGAGCAGGACGGGATCCACCTTGATGTTACTTCAGGAGTCATAGACAAATCCATCCTGATGGCCCTTTGCGGAAAGCGCTGTCTGATCCTTACAGCAGGAGGAATGGTGGATCACGCCCTGAAGAGGATCAAAGATTATGTGGACAAAAGCGGTATAGAGTTTACTGTTGGAGTTGTCAACAGAGAAAACGGGTGCCAGTGGATTGAAGATGCCGATAAAAATCCTGAAGCGCTTAAAATCTAATTTCTTTCCCTTTCTTTTCCTTTTCCCTTTTTGCAGCTGTTTTCTGTTTTTTTCTATTTTTTCTCTGGATTCTTTAGATAGTTCACACTGTAATGCCAGAACAATTTCAATATCTTTAAAACTCGATCTCTCTTAATACCCGTATGCAGGATATTATTTTTATCGATGAAGGAAGCCTTCCCACACCTGAAGGTGTCACAAGGGAGTGGGTAAAGGCTGCGGCTGAAAATCGAAATGAAGACGAAAAACTCTTTTCAATAATAAGGGATGCTTTCCGGAGAAAAATTGATGCGGGAGTGCACGTTCCCACATATCCTCAGTTCAGGGATATGATAGGCCAGTTTCTTGATATCATAAAAGATGAAAAAAACTGCAGTGAGCCTTATGTATTGAAAGAGGAGAATGCGAAGATTCTTGAACTGGAAGTAATCGATGAAGTCGCAAAAAAGTACAAAAAAGAAACCGGGAAAACTATTGAAGTCAGGGTTTGTATTGCAGGACCCACAGATACGTATCTTCAGGCTTTCGGGGCAACTGCTTTTGTGGACGCATACCATATCCTTGCACAGGATATTGAGAAATTCGTTAAACAGGCATTTAAAACAGCAAGAAATTTCAAAATCAAAGTCATAGCCCTGGATGAAATCAGCCTGGGGTTAACCGATATGATTCAGTTTTCTGACGCTGATATCGCCTCAGCTCTTACAATTGCATCTACATATGCCCGGAAACAGGGTGCAGATATGGAAATTCATCTGTATTCCCCATTGAAGTATAAGCTCATATGCGAGACTCCCATCAATGTCATAGGGTTTGAGTATGCGGGCAATCCTTCCTACATTGATCTTCTGGACAGAAAGGTGCTGGAGGATTCAGATACTTATGCAGGAGTTGGAATATCAAGAACCGATATTTTCAGCCTTGTGAGTATTGTCAATGAAAAGTATGGAGTTAATGCATGGAAGGAAAAGGAGTATATGCAAAAAGTCGTGACTGAGCTGGAGACTCCGGATGTTATAAAAAAGAGGCTTGAAACGGCTTATTCTGTTCTCGGGGACCGCATAAAATATGCAAATCCGGACTGCGGGCTGGCGTTCTGGCCGGATCAGGGCCTTGCTTTCAGGCTTCTTGAGAACACAGCAAAAGCTGTTAACGAATTTAATGCAGAAAAGAAGGGCAGGTAAATTGATTGGATGAGAGCCTATCAGAACCTGTCCGAAAAGTATCGTGACCTGCCGTTGATATTACTATTTACCTGAGCCCCAGGTTACATTTTGTCAGGATTATGGTCAACCCAGATAGGCATATCCTGAAAAAGAATTGTAAGATTATAATTCCATGTAGGTATTCTTTAGCAGAAGAGCATCCTGTTCCATGATAGGGCTTTCGCAGATGACAAACCCTTTAACCTCGAATTCTTTAAGGGCTCTCAGGAGTTCTGGGTAATTAAAATCGGATTCATTAAGTGTCAGATGCCTTTTTTCTCCGTTCCTGTCGTATTCTATTCCCGAGACATGCATATGCATGTTTTCAAGTCCCTCTTTCCCAAGAGAGTCCTCTACTTTCGAGAGGATTGCCATAAATTCGGAATAAGAATTCTCCTTCCCTTCCCTTGCATGCATATGGGAAAAGTCAAGACAGGGCATGACTCCTTCGATTTCTTCGCTTAAGGAGAGCACTTCGTCAAGGGTCCCAAACTGTGTACGTTTGCCCATGGTCTCAGGACGGAGGACTGCAGGGATATCTTCATCCCGCAGCTGTTCTGCAAGCTCCTGAAGAGCTTTTGAGACATTTTCATAGACCTTCTCTTTGCTGCTCTTCTGGTAAAAAGCGGCATGCAGTACAACCGATTCTGCTCCGCAGAGGCTGCCTATCCTTGCAGACTGATAGATCCTTTCCATGCTGGCTTTTAATTTTTCTTCTTCCGGAGAGTTCAGGTTGATATAATAAGGTGCATGTACACTCAGGGCTATATTTTCTCTTCTGGCTGTTTCCAGAACGTTTTCTGCCCCTTTTTCACTCATGCGTACTCCCTGCACAAACTCGAGTTCCATGCAGTCGAGTTCCAGTTCCCTCACCCGCTCAATTCCTGCAATGCTGTTGCTGCTTTTCGTGCTTCTGGGAACTCCCGCAGTGCCAAAAATAAGTTTTTCAGATGACATGTTTTTAAAATATCTTTTTTTCAGAGTAGTTTGGCATGAAAGTACTTGAAAGCACTTTCGTTTTTTGGGCATGTTATTCGAAGAATATCATGTGTGTTTTTTAGAAATTTCTTCTTAAACTGTTCCTTTTTCAGAAAATTCCAACAAAGTCCTTTAACTGCTTTGCCCTTTCCTGAGATACTTTTTTTGCGACCACTGCAACCAGTTCTTCGAGGTCTTCGTCAAGAGACTGAACATCTTCTTTTCCTTCAAGGGCAAGCCCTACGAGGTAATCAAGTTCGTCCGCATCCAGCCTTTCGAGCCTTTCCCTGAAGTCTTCAGGAGATTCGGCAAATTTGTGCGAAACCGGGCGCAGGATAAAGGGAAAGTGGTGCCCTGCTTCTCTTGAAATCGTTTTTCCTCCTGCTTCCGGGGCGAGCTTGTTAAAGATCTCAATGTCTTTTTGTGTGAATTCTCTGGGCATGTTATCACTTTATTATTCTATCCTGATTTATACCTGTTGTAGAGGGGAATTTTGAGAAAAGAATGAGAATTCAGGAGTTCAAACCTTTTTTGAAGCTTCTTTTTTTAACCTGCCGTGCCTGTCAATCTCTCCTTTTGAAATCCTTGTGGAAGAAATTGGAATTCCGTCTTCAGCCATCACATATTCAACATACACAACTTCCAGAGGTTTCTTTCCCTTTTTCTCCCTTATTCTGTTAATTTTCAGGGCAACCGGATAGGTCTCAGGGGATACGATTATGTAGTCAAAATCCTCTTCCAGAGTTGGGCCGCAGGGATCGTTCAGCCTGGTAACTTCGTATCTCTCTTCCGGAACCCCCATTTTTTTTATATACTCAAGCAGGTGTGCTTTCCTGTTTTCATAGCTCTCGACTTCGTGGCTTTTTTGAAGCATCTCATCCGAAGTAAGCCCGATGTAGACTTTTCCACTGCCTGCTATCTCAAATGCTTTTTCTATCAGTCTGGCGTGTCCGTCATGAAGATACTGAAACGTCCCGCCTAAGGCGACCTTTGACATAATGGGTGATAATCTGCTAAGTAAAAAGAAGTTTTGGTTTTTCTCGGCTTTTTGAGGGCTTCCTACATTTTTTTCACTAATTTCTCCGTTTCTTTTGTAAGTTTAAGTATCTGAAAAGAGCTTTTATATTCTCTCTTTTTGTCAGGCCCTTTCAGATAAACTGGCGCATTTTTTCACCGGGTAAGAATACTTTCACCCCACCTCCTCTAGTTATATATACGTGCAAAACCATAGTTGAGCCACCGTTATGCACCTTATACAACCATGTGCATCAGGAGAATTTGTAATGAGCGAAACAGCACTCGAAGATCTGCCAGGAGTTGGCCCTGCTACTGCAGAAAAACTCAAAGAAGCCGGATTTAACACCGTTGAAGCAGTTGCCGTAGCATCTCCTTCTGAACTTGCAACTACAGCCGAAATCGGGGAATCGACTGCCGCAAAAATCATCAATGCCGCAAGACAGGCTGCTGATATAGGGGGATTTGAGACCGGAGATATCGTCCTTGAAAGAAGGAAACTGGTAGGCAAACTTACCACCGGTTGTACCGAATTTGACGAAATGATGGGCGGGGGCATAGAAACCCAGGCTATTACCGAACTGTACGGAGAATTCGGTTCCGGAAAGACTCAGGTAGCTCACCAGCTCGCAGTGAATGTCCAGATGGACAAAGAACACGGCGGTCTAGGCGGGTCTGTCATTATAATCGATACTGAAAATACCTTCAGGCCGGAAAGGATAACCCAGATGGTAAAGGGGCTTTCTGAGAAGTACGGGATGGACCTTAATCCGGAAGAATTCCTGCAAAACATCCATGTAGCCAGGGCATACAATTCCAATCACCAGATACTTCTTGTGGACTCTGCAACAGACCTTGCAAACGAGCTCAAGGAAATGGGAAAACCCGTTCGCCTCCTGATAGTTGACTCTCTTATGGCTCACTTCAGGGCTGAATATGTCGGAAGAGGTACCCTTGCAGACAGGCAGCAGAAGCTCAACAAACATATGCACGGCCTGCTCCGCTTCGGAGACCTGTTCAACGCCTGCGTTGTTGTTACAAACCAGGTTATGGCAAAACCTGACGCCTTCTTTGGCGATCCCACAAGGCCGGTCGGAGGGCATATAGTCGGGCACACGGCAACCTTCAGGCTTTACCTGCGGAAATCCAAAGGAGAAAAGAGAATTATCCGCCTGGTAGACTCACCGAGCCTTCCCGAAGGGGAAGCTGTTGTTGCAGTGACTATGGCCGGACTAACTGATCAGTAAAAGACTCAGTGATCAATAAAATAATGATCGATGGACGGGAAATATAACCGTCCAGCTCTATAATCGTCCAGTTCTAAAGTCTGAAATTTTTTCTTTCCAGGCTCAGGATACTATATGGTCCTGAGTCAGGATACTATACTCAGATACTTCATTTAATTACCTGTTCCTTTTTCGTTCAGATTTTCATGTGTTTAATGTCTCTGGCTCTTTACTGTTTTATATAAGTAAGAATAATATTCCAGTTGAAAGAGTGAAGCCTCTTATGATTCCTCTTTTATTCGAAGATTCATGTTGTTTCTCTTAACTTACTTCAGATCCAGACCTCATAGGGTTTATATGGAAAATAAGTATAAAATGAAGTGTTTTCAATTTTTACTGGTATAATATATTGATTTTACAAATATGGGTTCCAGGTTTTAAAGAAAGAAAATTAAAGGGATATTACAGCAGGTATAAAAAAATGGAAACTACATTTGATCCAGAAAATATAACTGGACTTTCACAGGAAGAGGCCTCTGAAATACTCAAAAAGGAAGGGTATAACGAGCTGCCGTCCCAGAAGAAGCAGAGTCTTTTTTCTATCTTGCTGGGTGTTCTCAAAGAACCTATGCTTCTTCTTCTTTTAGTTGCAGGTACGATTTACCTGTTCCTCGGGGAAGTAAAAGATGCCCTGATACTTCTGGTGTTCGTTTTTGTGGTCGTAGGCATAACATTTAACCAGGAGAGAAAGACCGAAAGAGCACTGGAGGCTTTAAAAAATCTTTCCAGCCCGAGGGCCCTTGTAATAAGAGGCGGGGAACAGAAGAGAATTCCGGGGCGGGAAGTGGTTAAAGGCGACATTCTGGTTCTGAGAGAAGGAGACCGTATACCTGCAGACGGAGTCATGCTGTCCTGTACAAATCTTCTGGTAGACGAATCCCTGCTCACGGGCGAATCTCTGGCAGTCAGAAAATGCGAATCTACAGGCTTATCTCTATCCTTACAGCCCGGACAGCCGGGAGGAGATGACCTGCCGTTCGTGTATTCCGGAACTCTCGTGATTCAGGGTCAGGGATTAGCCCAGGTAAGCTCAACAGGAATACACACCGAAATGGGAAAGATCGGAAAAGCCCTCGGGACGATTGCAGAAGAGGATTCTCTGCTAAAAAAGGAGACAGCCGCAATTATAAAGAATTTTGCTGTTTTCGGAGGAATACTCTGCATCCTTGTAGTGGTAGTCTACGGACTAACCAGAGGAGACTGGCTGCACGGATTACTTGCAGGACTCAGTTTGAGCATGGCTCTCCTTCCTGAAGAGTTCTCAGTTGTTTTGCTCGTATTCCTCAGCATGGGTGCCTGGCGCCTGTCCAAAAGAGATGTTCTGGTAAGGCGCATGCCTGCTATTGAGACCCTTGGCTCTTCCACAGTTCTCTGTGTTGATAAAACAGGGACCCTGACGCAGAACAGGATGAACTTAAGCTCTCTGTATGCGGGAAATGAATACTGTGAGATTGGTCATGACAGGTGCCTGCTTGATGCGAATTTTCATGAACTGCTAGAGTTTGGCTATCTGGCAAGCCAGCAGGACCCTTTTGACCCGCTTGAAAAAGAGATCAAAAAAAGCACTGAAAAATTCCTTCCAGACCATGAGGACATACACCGTGAATGGAAACTTGTCCGGGAGTATCCTCTTTCCAAAAACCTGCTTGCACTTTCAAACGTCTGGGAATCCCACGACTCCCGTAAGTATGTTATCGCTGCAAAAGGAGCTCCAGAAGCGATTTTTGAGCTGTGCCACCTTAATGAGGCAGAAAAAGAGAAATTGATGTCTCATGTCCAGGAGATGGCAAATAAGGGCTTGAGGCTTCTTGGTGTTGCTAAAGCCAGTTTTCATGATGATACCCTGCCTGAAATTCAGCATGATTTCAAGTTTGAATTTGTAGGGCTGCTAGGTTTTGTTGACCCTGTAAGGCCATCAGTTGCTCAGTCGGTGAAAGAATGCTATACAGCGGGCATACGGGTAATTATGATTACCGGGGATTATCCCGGCACAGCCCAGCATATCGCAAGACAGATAGGGTTAAAGAATTCGGATCAGTACATCACCGGCCCTGAGATTGCCAGCATGCCAAAGGAAGAGCTTGCAGAGAAAATAAAAACAACAAATATTTTCGCCAGGGTTGTGCCTGAGCAAAAACTGGCAATTGTGAACGCCCTGAAGTTAAACGGCGAAGTTGTTGCGATGACAGGAGACGGGGTCAATGATGCGCCTGCCCTGAAGTCTGCTCATATAGGGATTGCAATGGGCGAAAGAGGAACGGATGTTGCCCGCGAGTCTGCATCAATTGTTCTCCTTAATGATGATTTCTTTTCCATAGTTGCAGCTGTAAGGCTTGGAAGGCGGATTTTCGATAACCTCAAGAAAGCAATCGGTTACATATTTTCAGTCCACATGCCTATTGCAGGGCTTGCAGTTTTTCCCATTTTGTTCCAGCTGCCTCTTGTCCTTTTGCCTGCGCATATAGCATTTCTTGAGTTAATCATCGACCCTGCCTGTTCGACTGTCTTTGAGGCAGAACCTGAAGAGAAAAACATAATGAACAGGCCTCCCAGAAACCTCCAGGACAGAATGTTCGGAAGAAAAAATCTGGCTTTGAGCCTTGTGCAGGGCATAAGCATGCTTGCAGGGGTAATTGTTGTTTTCCTCTATGCATTGTACACGGGCAAAGGCGAAGTGGATGCACGCACACTTACATTCGCTACGCTGGTAATTTCCAACCTTACTTTAATTGTGGCAAATCTTTCATGGTCCCAGAGCCTGGTCAAAACGTTATGTTCGGAAAACAAAGCCATGAGGTATGTGCTTGCAGGAGCGCTTTCAGGTCTTCTTCTGGTCCTGTATGTGCCGGCATTAAGAAGTCTGTTCCGGTTCTCACTGTTGCATGGTAGCGATTTGCTGATCGTGTTTGTTGTGGGAACTCTGAGTATTGTATGGCTCAGGTTGCTCAAGAGCCAGATCAGAAATAATATCTAAGCGGTTCGGTTAATTATCAGTTAAAGATAGAAGATACCTGTTAACTTCCAGATTCAGGCAGTAACCCAATATTAGTTTGAAACTAAACCCGGGATGTAAACCAGATATTCTGTAATTCAGTCAATGGGGGGAAGAATTTTATTCCTCCATTCCTATATTTTTTTAATGAAATTCAAAGCTCTTGTCGTTGACATTGACGGGACAATTACCTGTGCTAACAGGGAACTCCATCTTGGAGCCGTCAAAAAAATGCGTACCCTTAAAGTTCCGGTAGTCCTTGCTACAGGCAATATTCTATGTTATGCAAGGACAACATCAAGGCTTATCGGGCTGACCGGGGCTGTGATTGCTGAAAACGGGGGAGCCGTTACTGTCCGCTATGATGTGAACGGTATTTTTGAAGGAAGCATGGAAGAGTGTGAAAAAGCATTTTCTTTCCTTTCCGGGCATTTCAGGCTCACAAAACTCGATCCCATGTACCGCAAGACCGAGATTGCTCTCAGGCGTGACTTTGACCTTGAGAAAGCCAGATCCCTCCTGCAAACCCAGCCGTTTGAGGTTGAACTTGTCGACACCAAATACGCAATCCATATCAAAAGCATCAAAATCAACAAAGGAATAGGGCTCCAGAAGCTTGCAGGAATGATGGGTCTTGAAGCCGATGATTTTGTGGCAATAGGAGACTCGGCAAACGACGCTGAAATGTTTGAAGCGGCAGGCTTCGGAATTGCCGTTGCAAACGGGGACGAAAGGATAAAGGAAGTTGCCAATTACGTTACAGAAGCATCTTTTGGGGATGGGGCTGTAGAAGCTATTGAATTTCTTGAGTCTAACGGCTGGATTTAAAAACCGCAACATGCAACGGCTCTCTTGAGAATCTCTGGATTAGTTTTTGATTCCGGATTAATTTTTAATCGCGAAACACGTCTTTCAGCCCGAGATCCCACTGCGCCCACATCTCTTTTCTGGTATTGCTTTTCTTTAATACCTCAACAACAACCGGATTTGGCTCCTTGAATATTACCGGATGGTCTTCTTCCCCGCGCTCTTTATTTGCCTGCCAGGCAATTTTTTCTTCGTGTATGGAAAACTGAGCGTCCACACCCGGCTTATTTCCTCTTGCATCCAGCCTTACCCATTTGTTTAAGTCTTTTAGATATACAGCGTTCAGGCCGTGAAGGACTTTCCTGTTAAGCCCTTCCTGTCCTGAGCAGAGTTTTTGATAACAGAACCCGGTCGGTATCCCGAAATATCTCAGCATGGCTGCAAGCAGGTGAGATTTTGCGCAGCAGATACCATGCCCGATCTCCAGAACTTCCGATGCCTTGCAGGTAACCTCCTGTGCACCGATGTCACCTGAATGGTCAATGTCATCGCGGACAAACTCATAAATTCTCCTGATCAGGCTGATTTCGTCTTTCTCTTCCGTGCCTCCCATTTTTTCCATGCCTTCCCTCTTTTCCATGCCTTCCATTTCTTTCTTTAATTCAAGGCACTTATTAACAATCAGCTTATGATCGTAGTTTATGACTTCACTCTTTTTGAGGTAGTCCTGAATATTGTTGCTTTCAGCATTCATCCTGGTCACCTTGCTCATCTGTCGGTAAATACTACAAATCTTCTATAAAATTTGAGCTGATATGGAAGCTACGTTTTTATTGATCTGGATCTATAAATATTCTTCAAATACTGATGTTCTGCTGGTCGGAAAGGAAACAATTATGCGGGAATGGTGTGGGTGGAAATGGTATGGTAGAGGATGAAATCCAGACTGTACAAAGAAATGTTGAAAAAGACCTGTTCGAAGAACAAAGCAAAATTCTGGATAGGTTTTATTCGCTTATAATCCTGACATTTACAGCATTCGGTTTCTCTATTACATCCCTTACTTTTATTTTCGGGAGAGGAGGCGCCAGCTTTCGCGAAGCTTTTAGTTCTTATCACGTCTCTTTTTCCTTTTTTTGTTTGTTCATGGCTTTTTTGATCTCAATTATTAATGTGCTGGCAATATTTCACCATAGAAGGCTGGTAAGGAGAGGTGGCATGATAGGATATAGAGAGGGTAATGAACTGGTAAGTAATAATTTGAAATTATATCTCGATATTTCAAGGCAGAAAAATTACTATGCAATTGCAATCACTTTTATCGCACTTGGACTCACATCCCTTCTTAATAACTTTTCACAGTATCGCGGCATATCCTTGGTGCTTACTGCCGGATTTGTTGTGATAGTATTGTTGCTGATAGGCAATTATCGGAGATATTTGTCTTAAATTGAATTTAATAGGAAATTATTTTTCAAGAATATCCTCGACTCAGTTCCAAAATCTAGTGATAAAAGTAAATGTAACATCACTACACAAAATT
>NZ_DAOOUJ010000043.1:0-27341 GCF_035390745.1 Methanosarcina sp.
TAATTTAAACAATTTCTTATTTTACTGGAAAACGTCTGCTATTGTGAGTTTGTTTTTTTCATCAGTCTCATCAAAACTCAAATGTGAAAATTGAATAAAGCAAAGACCCATTTACTCCCACTTAATCCCTGAATAATTCCAGAAAAAAGAGCAACTCATTTAAAAAAATTGGCCTATCATCGACAATAAAAGCCGATGATAGAAACACTTTATATCATTTCTCAGAGAAAGGTTAAGGCTCATACGACTGTTATTTTGTACGTCACTTCCGTTTCAAAGGAAGAGCCATCCGGAAACACCATCTTCCCGTGAATGTAAATCGTATGTTTTCCTTCAGAAAGAGGTTCCAGCATTATCCAGTATCCATCAGCTACTGAGTAACTGGATCCCGGGTGTAATCCGAGAATGTTATCCTTCGGGAGCTTGAATATGAAGAGGTCAGATTCCACTCTATAGTCATCCAAGTTTTTTAATTTCTTGCCATCAACTTTTGCTTCTTTTACCGTTACATACTCCATCTGGTTGTTAGCACAGGCACGTAACTCTTCTTCAGTTTCTCCATTTCCTTCAATTCTTGAGCACTCTCCATTAATTACCGGGAAAAAGAGGGCTTTTCCAGCGGGAATAGTACAGGTTCGTGTTACTTGAATCGGAGACGGCTGCGAACTAATAATGCCTCCAATAAACCATAATCTCCCGACTGCCCTTCGGCACAGAATTCTCCTGTTGTATCTGTCAGAGGATTTCTATCTAAGGGTATTGAAAATGCCCATTTCCACCATTCTGCACTCCACTCCCCATACGTCTTTCCACAAATCACGGAATCCACCGGATAGACTCCGGGGTTTACATCGTCTGCTGCCGCAACCATTGGTGCCAGCACCATTATCCCCAGGATAACTGCTATGAGATTTAGCCGTAATCCTTTCCCATGATAAAATTCTTTTAGTGATTTTACCCCATCAAACATGTTCGACCCTCATATTTTTTTATTGATTTACCCCTCAAAAAAATAAGTTTCCATTTTTCTATTCTTTTCTAAATTTTTTCTGGGTAAGAATATTTTCCATATCAATATTAAACTATTAACATAATATTGCCCACGAAAGTATGTTTCGAAATTAACCTTACCGATTGCTTTTTGTATTCTCGTTTTGATGGAATAATGAGGTTTGCTGGTCTGGTGTTAAGTTTAGAAAATCAGTTCGTAGAAAAGTTCTCAAGGAAAAAACCAGAAATTTGGCCGGCTCAATTTCAGGCAATTTTGCACAAAAGATAATTGTCTCACCAGTGGTGAGAATTTCTCTTTGATATGAAAAAAGTGAAAGTTCAAATGTTTCTGGCAATTTCTGCCGGATTCGGGCAGAATGGAGGGAAATTGTGCAGCAAGCCGCTGCACAATTTTGAGAGTTCTTCACTATATTCACGGTTATTGTGAGTAAGTCCGTTCAAAAATTGCGTCGGTTAGAGTTCTGCGGAAAGATTCATTGTCACTGAACAATTTGAAAAGCTGGGTATCGTCCTTCATCAGTGCAATCATTACGCGAGCAAGAGCTTTGTCATGCTCTATCCTGGCATTCTGTCTGTCCGAGTTTTTCTTCGCGTTCTGATATGCAACGTCTGCAGCAACCCTGGCAGGAATTTCCTCGGTAATCAGCCTGTGTACCCTGTCGCCATCAGTCCATCGGATATTGCCAAACTGATCATTGAAAGTTTTGAGGATATTGCTGAGCCTATCCAGCTCTGGCTCGGGCTTGAATCCGCCGCCTTCTGCCGGCACTGGCTCTATTTCTGAATCTGAATCCGGGAGCTGGATATTCACAACAGCCTGTTTTTCGACACGGTAGCTGTCCATGTCAATTGCTTCAAGGATACCTTTTGAAAGGTCTTCCTCCCTTGGAGCAGGCAGTTTTGGTATCAGGAAGTTGAGGAAGATCGAGAGCTTTTCCCAATCGGCATTCGTGTACGGCAGGATTGAAGCAAGGAAGCCGTAGGTACGGGAGAAAGCTTTTGCTTTGCTTTTGAAGTCAACCTGTTCGTCTTCGTCAAGATGGTATTTGTATCCGGCCACGCAGACATCGAGGATAGGATCAAGTTTGTCTCTATCAGCTCCCCCAAGGTAAAGTTCAACAAACTGTTCTATTTGCTCAGGGGAATAGACCTGATAACTATCAAGATCAGATTTCAGGTCGTGAAGCTTGTTGGGATCAGTCTCATCGCTCAGGATCGTGGTGCGGTAGTAATCCGAAAAAGCATCCTGGATTGTGTCGACGTCGTTCATGAAGTCAAGCACAAAAACGTCGTGCTTTTTAGGATGGGCTCTGTTGAGACGGGAAAGTGTTTGCACGGCTTTGATCCCTGAAAGGACTTTGTCAACATACATCGTGTGCAGAAGCGGCTCGTCATAGCCTGTCTGGAACTTGTCGGCGCAGATAAGGAAGCGGTAAGGGTCTTCCTGTATTTTGTCTTCAATCTGGCTTGATGGAAAACCGTTTAATGAGGCTTCTGTAACTTTTACCCCGCCGTACTCGTGCTCCCCGGAAAAAGCTACGATCGCCTTATAGGGGCTATTGAGTTCCATGAGGTAGTCCCGAAAGGCATGATAATACTGTATGGCACGTTCAATTCCGTTTGTAACCACCATCGCCCTCGCCTGTCCACCGATTTTGTTGAGAGCGAGCACCTGCTCCTGGAAGTGGTCTACCATGATTTCAGCTTTGAGCCGGATGGCGTAATCGTGGCTTTCGACGTACTTTCGAAGTTTCTTCTTTGCTTTTTTGGTATCAAACTCAGGGTCGCTTTCCACCGTTTTAATCAGTTTGTAGTAGCTGTTTACAGGCGTGTAGTACCTGAGCACGTCCAGGATGAAGCCTTCCTGAATCGCCTGCTTCATGGTGTAGCTGTGGAAGGGCCGGTGCTTTATCTTATCTCCATCTTTGTACGGTTCCCCAAAAAGTTCAAGTGTTTTGTTTTTCGGAGTTGCGGTAAATGCGAAGTAGCTGGCGTTGGGAAGCATTTTACGGGCTTCCATCCTCTTTTGCAGTGCATCGTTGATGGTATCTTCAGGATCTTTCTGGTCTTTCGAATCTGAAAGCGCCTCACTCATGGCTGCTGCTGTGCGCCCACCCTGGCTGGAATGAGCCTCATCTATGATAATTGCGAATCTCCGACCACGGTGCTCATTTCCGATCTCATCAAGGATGAACGGGAATTTCTGGACCGTGGAGATGATGATCTTCTTCCCGCTTTCGATGAACTTCCGCAGGTCTCCCGAGCGTTCGGCATGCCCGACTGTCGAGCTAACCTGGGCAAACTGCTTGATGGTGTCACGGATCTGTTTGTCAAGGACACGCCGGTCAGTGATTACGATTATGGAGTCAAAGATTTCCTTATCGTCTTTCTTGAGGCTGATAAGCTGGTGAGAAAGCCATGCAATGGAATTACTCTTTCCGCTCCCTGCCGAGTGCTGGATAAGATAACGGCTGCCTGCCCCGTGCCATTCTGCATGGGCGAGCAGTTTCCGAACAACGTCTAACTGGTGGTAGCGGGGGAAAATCTGCACCTTTTTCTTTTTCCCGGTCTTTTCGTCCTTTTCTTCCACGACCTGCGCGTAGTTTTCAAGGATGTCGGTAAGACCCTGTGGGGTGAGGATTTTCTTCCAGAGATAGTCGGTCTTGATGCCGGCAGGATTTGGAGGGTTGCCTGCGCCGTCGTTGTAGCCCTGGTTGAAGGGCAGGAACCAGGAATTTTTGCCGTTCAGCTGCGTGCAGAACTTCACTTCATGGTCGTCAACAGCGAAATGGACCATGCAGCGCCCGAACTGGAAAAGGAGCTCACGAGGATCACGGTCTATTTTGTACTGCTCAACAGCGTCTTCCACGGTCTGTTTTGTGAGGCTGTTTTTGAGCTCGAAGGTGGCTACTGGCAGGCCGTTTATGAAAAGGCAGAGGTCGAGTGCAAGCTGTGTTTCGTCCCGGCTGTAGCGGAGCTGCCTTGTGACGCTGAAGCGGTTCAGAGAATAGCGTTCTTCTGCTTTTGTGTTTCCCGGAGTCGGAGTGCCGTAAAAGAGGTCAATGTCGTATTTTCCGTGTTTTATGCCGTTCCGCAGCACTTCGATTATCCCGCGCTTTGCAACCTCCCCCTGCAGGCGGGCGAGGAACTTCTGGCGGGTGGGGCTGGCATTTTCGAGGTCAAGGGATTCAGCGACCTCAGGCTGTGTGGATTTGAGGAATTCGGTGAGCTGGACGAGGTCAACAGCGTATTCGCGGTCGTAGTCCTGCCAGCGCCCGAGTATCCAGCCGGTGCCACCGTAGAGAGCGGTCGGTTCTTTGCCCGTGTCTGTCTGCGCAGGGAAGGCTTTCGTTCCTGTCATCGCTTCGACAATGAGGGTTTCGAGTCCCTTTTCGGTGGTATCGGTTGGCATGTTTATTCCTCTTCTGGCTCTCTATCAAGTTCTTCTTCAGCGGTATCTTCTTCATCGGTCAGTTCTTCATCGAGAGCTTCTGTTTCATTTGTTTCTTCTGGCAGGCTCGCCGCTGCTTCTCTCACATCCAGTTTTCCGGTTACAACGTCAGCTATCAGACGGGTGCGATATTCACGGAGAAGGGAAATTTCAAGATATGCTTTATCTATGGATTGTTGAACCTGCTCGGTATGTTGTGAGATTCTCAATACTATCTGCTTCTGTTCAGTTAGCGGTGGGACTGCAATCCGAAAGGCTCCTAAAGTACTCAAATAAATTCCTGGCTGTGCTGAAAATGCTACAGTTGTCCAGAGTGCACGTTGGAAAGCTGGTCCACGAAGGAAAAAAGCAAGATAATCATGAAGTAATTTGTGGCGCTTAGGACGAAACACCGCTAGACTACGTTGAATGTGAAATTGTGACATTGCTGGAACAATTGCTACTTTTCCGAGTGTAGCTCCAACAATTGCTAAAAGAACGTCATTTTGCTGAACAACAAACGAACGGCAAAGCTGTTCATAATCAGAAAACGAAATGAAACTATCATCATCTCTGTTGACAAAGCGACCTCCAACAATGTTTCTAACACTTAAGAGCGGAATCCCTGTGGATTGGCGGGCAGGTGGGAGATGTGTACCATCTCTCAACAAAGAGCATAATCTCTTTAAAGCTATTACTTCCCAATGCTCCGGCACATCCCCCAACCATTCCACCCCCGACGGCTTGAGCTTTACATTAGGATCGAGCCCACGGGTGACGGCTTGATGGATAATCGCCTGCTTCTGCTCCTCCAACAGCTTGATAAGTTTCTTTTTTGCACGGATGTAGCGGCTGATGAGTCGGTTAATATGATCAAGATATTGGGCAATGGCGAATTGTTCATCATTATCTGCTGGATAGGCGACAATTTTCTGGTAGACTTCTTCACGATGGAGACCAGGCACTGCTGAATCATTCGATACTTCATCAAGCCTCAGACAACCAAGTAAATAATAAAGCCACCGAAGGTTAGCATTAGTGAAACGATCATCAATATAGAATGTTGTGTCAATAGCGAATATTCTATCAGCAGAGAAATTTACCTTTCCAAAAGATCCTTTTCGACCAATCACAATACACGGTGAATGAGTATTACTTATTATGTGAGAGCCTACACGTCCATTCGAGCCAAATACAGCTATATCTCCATGCTGTCTAGCTTCTGTAGGCAAGGAATCACCATAAATAAAGCGGCATAATTGCTTCACCCGCCTAACTTCCCAATGCTCCGGCACTTCTCCCAGCCACGGTACGCCTGAATCTTTGTATGCGGGGTAGGGTTTGAGGTTGTGGATCATTGCTCTTTACCTCCCTTATCATACTCGTTCAGTTCTTTTTCCAGTTCCTCAATACTTGGCAGGCTGCTCTCAAGTTCTTTGGGGAGCTCTTTAACTATCCGGGTTTCCCATTCTGCGACTCCGATGGGTTTACTGAGGTCGCGTAAAGCATATTCTACCACGAGTTTGTCCCTGGTCCGGCACAGGAGGAGACCGATTGCGGGTTTGTCATCGGGGTGGCGGAGAAGGTCGTCTACGGCTGAGAGGTAGAAATTGAGCTGTCCAATGAAGGAGGGGTCGAAGGGGACTGCTTTTAACTCTATCACAACAAAGCAGCGCAGTTTCAGGTGATAGAAAAGGAGGTCTATCAGAAAGTCATGGCCTGCAACCTCCAGGGGGACCTGCCGGCCCACAAAGGCAAAGCCTGCACCCAGTTCCAGCAAAAAGTTCTGGATGTGGTCCACAAGGGCCTGCTCCAATTCACGCTCACGACGCAAATCAGCAGTACCTAAAAAGTCGAAAAGATAGGGATCTTTGAACACCTGGATTGCCATATCGGAATCTTCAGGAGGTAAAATTTTCTTAAAGTTGGTGATAGCTTTACCCTGACGCTCGTGGAGTTTGGACTCGATCTGAAGCGAGAGGATATTACGAGACCACCCATTTTCTATCGTCCGGTGGATATACCATTCTCTGGTCGCCTGATCCTTAATCTTGTCCAGGAGCAGACAGTTGTGGAACCATGGAATTTGTGCAGCAAGCTGCTGCACAATTGAGGGGTCTTGCCAGGTCTCAGCAAAAGCCCGCATATACTTGAGGTTACGAGAAGAAAACCCCTTCATGTCCGGAAAAGCCTCTCTCAGGTCTTTTGCCAGCCGATCTATGATTTTCGCACCCCATCCGGCTTGAGATTGCTTTTTCAAGATCATCTGCCCAATGTCCCAGTAAAGGAGGGTCATAGCCGAGTTAGCAGCCAGTACAACTCGCAGGCGTTCTTGCTGGATACGGCTCTTTATCTCGTTTAAGGCTTCAGCATAGTCTTCCGGAAGATCTGAGAGCGGAGGCGCAGCCGGGAATAGAGCTTCCTCTCTACGAAGACCCAGATTCATACGTTCGTCAGGCTTTCCATCCTTTCCGGCTTTATTCGACATAACTCAGCTCCTTCGAAATCTCATTATATTGAAAGACAAAACATGCAGAGCGTAAAAGTATCTGGTTCAATTGTCGCCGCAGTGCAGCGACTATTCCTTCATTAACTAGTTTTAACAGTAATGTATAAGTTTTTTTTACACAGGCTGCAAGCTTCATCTTCCGCCTCTCCCGATAATCTCGTCCAGCAGCCCTTCTGTCTCTTTCTCCAGTGCGAGAATATCTGCGCGGATTTCCTCAAGCGAGCGCAGCGGCTGCGGCTTGTAGAAATAGCGGGTAAAGCTGATCTCATACCCTGTTTTTATGCTGCTTTCGTCAATCCAGGCATCTGCTGCATGAGGCAGAACCTCCCTGCGGATGAAAGCCTCTATGCCTCCTTCCTCCAGCAATGGCACCTGCTCTGTATCCCTGAGTTCGGTATCGGGCTCGTACTCAACAACGCAACGTTTGCCGTTCACAGTTGCTTCAAAGCGCCCATGCAGGGGATCGGCTTCAGCCTTTCCGGGCTTATGCACCTTTTTGATAACAGGTGCTGCAGACTCATCTTTCCTGGCGAGGCTGTTCTGGAGAAGTTTGAGCCTTTTGGCAGTGAGTTTGACTCCGGCTTTGCCTGCCAGAGCCTCAAAAGAAGGAATGAAGGCGTTGAAATCGTTATGTGGACCTGGTCCAAGCTGATCTGCCGCTTTATCGACAAGAGATGCAAGCTGCTCTTCTCCTGCCTCGGTGCAGAGTTTTCTGAAGGCTGCGGTTGCATCCGGTGTGAGGTCAACAGCAAGGCGGAGCGGCCTTTCGACAGTTACTTTCCAGTAGCCAAATGCGGCGTTTGGGAAAACCTTTGACTGCTCAGATTCTTCAAAAGCAAGGAAAGTATCGCAGATTTTCTGGATATCTTCCTCGGAAAGTTCGCAGTTCTTCTTGCCCAGGTTTTTGCGAAGAGGCCTGTACCACTGAGTCGCATCAATAAGCTGGACTTTACCTTTCCTGTGTTCAGGCTTGCGGTTGCTGAGCACCCAGATGTAGGTCGCAATGCCCGTGTTGTAAAACATGTTCAGGGGCAGGGCGACTATGGCTTCCAGCCAGTCATTTTCAATTATCCAGCGTCGGATATTGCTCTCTCCCTGACCCGCGTCCCCTGTGAAAAGCGAGGAACCGTTGTGGACCTCTGCTATCCGGCTGCCGAGTCTGGTGTCGTGCTTCATTTTCGAGAGCATATTGACCAGAAACAGCATCTGCCCGTCGCTTGAACGTGTAAGCAGGGAATACTCAGGGTCTCCTGCGTGTTCGATGGTAAAGCGCGGGTCTTTGATCCCGTCTTTTCCGCCCATTCTCTCGAGGTCGCTCTTCCAGCTTTTTCCGTAAGGCGGGTTTGAAAGCATGAAGTCGAATTTGCGAGCCGGAAAAGCGTCGTTAGAAAGGGTCGAGTACTCAGGCCCGCCAACCAGGTTGTCTGCTGCATCACCTTCTCCCTTAAGCAGCAGATCGGCTTTGGCTATTGCATAGGTTTCAGCATTGATTTCCTGGCCGTAAAGGTGCGTTGCTACCTGTTTTCCGTGGTCCTTTGCAAGCTGTATCAGTTCCTCTTCAGCAACCGTCAGCATGCCACCTGTACCGCAGGCCCCGTCATAGAGGAGGTATGTGCTTGACTCAATCTGGTCGGCGATAGGGAGAAAAATAAGCCGTGCCATCAGTTTAACGGCGTCTCGGGGTGTCCAGTGTTCACCTGCTTCCTCATTGTTTTCTTCATTGAAACGCCTTACAAGTTCCTCAAAAATCGTGCCCATTGCATGGTTGTCAAGGCCGCAGTGCTTAACAGAATCGTTTCCGTTCATCACCGGATTGGGGCTCAGGTTAATCGAAGGGTCAAGAAACTTCTCGATCAACTTCCCGAGTGCATCAGCCTTTGAGAGGCGTGGTATCTGGTTTCGGAACTCAAAATTATCGAGGATGTCCTGCACATTAGGAGAAAATCCGTCAAGGTAAGCCTCAAAATCAGCCTTCAGCTGCTGCTGGCTGGAGCGGGATTTCAGGTCCCTCAGGGTAAATTTAGAAGTGTTGTAAAAAGCCTGACCTGCAGCCTGGCGCAAAGGCTGGTCCTGATTTGTAATCCCTGCACTGTCAAGGGTAGCCTTCATTTCAAGAACAGCCTGTTTTGTTGGTTCGAGCACCGCATCCAGGCGGCGCAGGACTGTCATAGGCAGGATAACATCACGGTACTTGCCACGAACATAGAGGTCGCGCAATACATCGTCCGCGATTCCCCAGATAAAATTTGTGATCCAGTTCAAATTATTTTCACTCATTTTTTAGCCTGACATCTGTTCTCGATTGGTATCATAATGAGAGTTTTAATCAGATTCGAATTTTATTCATTGAAGATTTTCTGTTCAGGTATATCCGCTAACCATTTTAACTCTTGCTCTTTTTCATAATCTTTTCAAATTTAAAGATAGTCTCTTCTATCCTGAATTATTCCTTTTCTTTCAGTTTCTTTATTACTATTGATTCTCGTTTCAATCGCGTAAGTCCTGTTAAATTGAAATTCAGGTAGTTTTGACACTAATATATTTTAGATACCGGATACACAGCACTTTGACAACTGTATAATAAACAATAATAAACAGTTCTAAAGCCGGGACCTTATTGTCAACTTATTGTCAACGAAAACATTTATTATTGAGTAAACATTCTTTCCCGCTATTAATTTGAGATAATTCCAAGGTTAACAATAAGCTTAATAAGACAATTAATCTGGCAGCTGATAGAAAGGACCAGAAATCAGACGGAATAAAAAAGTTGTCCCTTTTAAGCAGTGAGGGTCAAGTTTCATGAGCAGAAAAGCAACCTATCCCAAAGTGATGTGCACGCAGCATCCGGACTCTGCATCAAAATATATCTCCACGCAGGAAGAACCCGGTGAAGCCATTGAAGCTGCAGTGGTATTCGGCTGTGACGAATATATGCCGGATTATGAAGGGAAAGCAACTCCTTACCACCAGAACGTCCAGATTGTATCAAAATTCATAGAAGAAACAGACCTGATACCCGGAAAAGACATTTTCATCACTCCGCGGGCTCCGAGCGCAGTCCAGGAAAACCGGTTCAGGCAGCTTATGGTCATGATGTCGATTGCCGAAGCCAATTATGGAGCACTCGAATACTCGGACGTGCAGGCGATCAATGAGTTCGTACACCCCATGACAGGGACGGTAAAAGAAATCCTTGATGCCCAGCAGCATATGGTAGACGTAGGCGAGCTTGCAAAAAAAGAGTTTGGGGTTGCAATGGATGTCCCTCGTATAATTCCCCTTATAGAGGACGCCCCTGCCCTGCTGCACGCAAAAGAACTTACAAAAAATACAATCCTTTCCTGGGAAGAGCGTTTCGGGGCATCACCCGAAAAATTCAGAGTATTCCTGGGCAAATCTGACTCTGCCCTTTCTTTCGGGCATGTGGCAAGCACACTCTCATGCAAATATGCCATTAGCGGGATTTCCGAACTGAACTCAGAGCTCGATACCGGCACAGGCATCATATTCGGTGCAGGGACTCTGCCCTTCCGGGGGCATCTGAACCTGAAAAATGCGGAAAACTTTTTCAGGGAATACAGGGGGATAGGCACGATCACCCTCCAGTCAGCTATAAGATACAGCCACGAAAAAGGAGAAGCTCAATCCCTTGTCCGCCTTGCAGAAAAGAGGCTTCCTGAATCTGCAGATACCTATTCCAGCGAAGAAAAAGAGGAAATTGTGAACCTCATAGGAATTTTCGGGGCAAAGTACAGCCGCATTATCCGCGAACTGTCCTCCACTATAAACCAGCTTGCAGGGCTCCTCCCCCAGCAGCGGGACCGCCTGATGCATAAAGGAAGCGGCGGCTATTCAAGGAACACTCCCGATATTTCAGGTCTGGTAAGCCTCTGCCGAAGCGATATTGGAAAAGAACTCAAAGCCAGCATGCCTGCAGAAGACCTGAACCTGCCGAGAGCTATAAAGTTCACCGGCGCCCTCTATTCAATAGGCCTGCCTCCAGAATTCATAGGCACAGGCACTGCTCTTGAAGAAGCCCGGGAAAAGCTCGGTGACGATGCCTGCGAAAAGCTGCTAGAGAAATATTTCCCTTCCCTCGTCAGCGACCTGAGTTTTGCTTCCGGATACCTGGACCTGAATGTAGCTTCCCGCTTCATTTCAGAACCCTGCATGAAAGAAGTCAGAAAAGACGTCAAGGTCTTGCGAGATATGTTCAGCCTTAAAGCCCAGCCGGAACCCTCATACCGCATCCTGCTCGAAATGATGCAGCCCGACCTTTTGCAGGCAGGAAAGGACGGAAACTGTATGGACGAAGAAGTCTCGCAGCTCGTATGCTCGACCCTTACCAAAATGGGAAAAATCAGAAAGGCTCTGGGTTAAGGATAAAAATTCCCTTAACCCTACAGAAGCCGGGTTAAAGTAAATGAAGTTGTGAAACCCCCGCCAGTTTGTCTGGCAGCCCTGCACAAAAAGAATAAAAAGATAAAAAGAAGCCTGAGAAAGCAATAAAAATGGCGTAATACTGTTTTTCAGTTATATCTTTTTACTTTTTGAGAAAGGCCGCTCTCCTGCGTCGAGCGGGAAAAGACAGACTCAGTAAAGTGAGTACTGTTGTAAGTGTCAAAGCTTTGATCAATCCTCTCGAACTCAGTTCATTGGTATAATCAATCAATTAACTTACAAATCGGTCCTATTGAACTCAGCTCACTTCTACAGTCCGTAAATTAGTCTGCTTGAGCTAACAAAGCAAGTATTCAAAACCAAAAATTAGTCCTCTTGAGCGCAGCGAAAAGGACCCCGCCCTCCCGAGGCGGAACTCGGGAAGGACAGCGGGCTCCCGAGGCGGAACTCGGGTGCTCAGACTCCCTTAAAATAATGCCCCGTCGTATATTCAACTCCTCTTGCAGGCTTCAGTTTTGCCTCTTTTCCTGCAATCGCCTGTTTATACGCTTCTGTGATCTCTTTTACCTCAGCATCAGTGTTGAGCGAAAGGTCAAGCCTTAGCACGTCCACACCATACCCTTTCATATTCTTAACATACTTCAGCATATCAAGCACCTTTGAATTATAAATCAGTGTTCGGGTGCCGGTGCGTTTGACAGGAAACTCGGAGCCGCTCTGGTCAACAAGGAGCACTTCACTCTCTTTTCTTACGATTTTTCGGTCAACGAGGGGTTTTAAAAGGTCATTTTCCGTAATAAGCATCAATTCCCTGCCGTAAACCAGAATTTCGGTCTGTCCTGAAACCCCGCAGGTCTGGAGTGTTTCACAGACATTTTTGATTTCGCTCAGGTTCAGTTCGCTTGAAAGGGTTGCCCTGTATGCTCCTGCCTGGTAAAAAGTGCTGGCAGTAAAGGCGTTGAAGATATTGAGGTCTTTCTGGGCAACAAAAGGTATGGAAAGCTTTTTAGCAATCTGTGATGCTTCGAGGCTTGAACATGCAACTGTAAAGCCGGCGTCTCTTACTTTTTCCAGCAGGGTTTTTAATTCCTCCAGTTCCCGGTCGTGGGTAATTCTGGGGATCCTGAAAACCAGTTCGATTTTTTCGGCTTTCAAATCTTCAAACCTGTCAGCACTGCTGGGAGACATAAGTACTTCAAAAAATGAAATCGGGATGTAGGCTATATCAGCTCCGGCTGAGGCTGCCTGCAAGAGTGAAGGAATATTCTGCACTTCAACGCTCAGAAGGAGTTTCTTTGAAGCAGTGTCTCTTAACCCTCCCCTTTCCTTTTTCATGCTGGTTGCACTTTTCAGGACTGCTTCATTTTTACTCCCGGCATCGCTTTCTACAGAACACAGGTGATTGAAACCTTCCAGATCAGGGTGTTTCTGCTCTTTTTTATTTGCTTTCAGGATTTTTTCGAGCAGGAGGTCAGCAGCTTTTCGCCTCGTATTTTTCAGCACGCCGACCGGAATAAAGATATTTTCATCAGCTTCTATCTCAACTGAAGCGGCTTCAAAAGGAGTATCTCCAAGGCTCTCCATTGCTTTTCTTATCTGCTCTTCAGTTGTTGGGGCTTTTTCGGCTCCCTGGACGACATATTCATCTTCAAATTCAGCACACAGAGGTTCTTCTGTTTTGCAGCCTTTTCCTCCTGCGTCTCTTTTTTCTTTTTCCTTTCTTATTTCTACCGCAAACCGCTCCCCTTTCCTGGCTTTTGCTTTAAGGCTTACAGGGAGAGTTTTCAGTTTCGTTTTCTGGAGGGCATCAAGGAGCTGAGTATCTGTTGTGAGGTAGAGTTCGTCTCCCCTCTGGACTGCCCTGCCTGTTTTTGAACTTATTTCAAGCCCGACTTTTTCACCTTTTTTTGCGATCTTCACATGTTCGCCTGCAATCGTTACTATGCCTGTTACTGCAGAGCCGAGCATTCTTTCGCGTGTAAAGATGCTTATGCCGTCTTTTACCTGAATATTTTCTTCAAGCCGGACAGTAAGTTTTGTGTTCCCTTTTGAGCGGGAAATGTCCAGAACTTTTCCGAGAAATGCACCGTAGTTTGAGCTGTATTTGGGATGGGATACCCCTTTTTCTCCGAGTATAAAGCCGCGCGTAAATCCCCTGTAAAAGAGTTTTGCAAGCTCGGCTTCCCTTGCTTTGAGCTCTTCTTCTGTCGGGTGTTCTCCGGGAGTACAGATCTTTTCAACTGTTTCTTTGTAGGCAGAGGCACTTGCAGTCACGTATTCGGGCTTTTTCATCCTGCCTTCGATTTTAAGGCTTACAACACCGGTTTTTATGATGTCTTCAAGCCCTGTGAGGGTGGAGAGTTCGGCACAGCTTATGGGATAACTGCCTCCGATATGCCTTTCATCAATCTCCCTGCCGTTTACCAGGAAACGATACCTTCGCCTGCAGGGCTGGGCACAGGCTCCCCGGTTTGCGCTCCTGTCGTGCAGGAAACTGCTGAAGAGGCATTTTCCGGAATAAGAATAACAGAGGGCTCCGTGAACAAAGACTTCAATATCCACTTTTGAACGGTCTACAATATCCTTTACCTCATCAGTGGTAAGTTCTCTGGAAACTATGACCCTTTTTGCTCCCAGCCCTGATGTAAAATCCACTCCTTCTTTGCTGTGGATTGTCATCTGCGTACTTGCATGAAGGCTAAGGTCAGGGTAGATTTCGTTTAAAAGCCTGAGAAGCCCGAGGTCCTGCAGGATTATAGCATCTATTCCTGCAGCGTATGCCCGGTCCACAATATCAAGGGCATGCTGCAGTTCCTTTTGCTTGATAGGAATATTCAGGGCGAGATAGACGAGGACTCCATGTGAATGAGCAAGGTCAATGGCAGCCTCAAGGTCATCAATGGCGAAATTTTTAGCTCCCTGCCGGGCATTGAATTCACCGACTCCAAGGTAGACAGCATCGGCTCCTCCTTTGATTGCACCAAGCAGGGCTTCCTGATCTCCTGCCGGAGAAAGGATTTCCGGGGGAGTACAGGTTAAATTATTATCAGATATTTCAGCAGACATAATGATCAGCAGCATTTCTTAAGGTAATTTTCAGGTAACGGTAATCTTAAGGTAACTTGAATTTCTGGCAAATAAAAAACTTCAGCAGCTGGAAATTGAGGGAATGTGTAAAAAAAGGGCTTTAGCAATTCAGTTTAAAGTCATTATGAACTACCCCTGGCTCCTTTAGAGTTGAGAAGACATTCTCCGCCTTAAAGTTAAAGCGTAAATGTGCTTTTCACATAAAAAATAGATGGTAAAAGGAATATTTGCAAAGCAGGCATTAACGAAAGGATTAAACAGTAACTGTAAACCTGGTTATTAAATTATTCTGAATTATAACAGTATTATTGGAACTTTTAAGAGCACATTTTTGAATATATATCTATATAAATATATTTATCTAATAGAATACTGAAACTTATTTAAATAATTAACCTAAATATACTGATGAATATTAGTATTATTGACAAAATAATTTATTTCAGGTAAATGCTTATTTCAGTTAAAAGATCATTCATATAAGGCTGCGAAAGTGAGGGGGGACCAGGAAAATAGAGGTCGTTGCCTATGAAAAATATACTTGTCGTTGAAGACAATCCTTTAATTATGGAACTTGTCAAAACTTTATTAATCTCATTTGGGTATGAACCAGTAGAAGCTTCTGATGGAGCTATAGCCCTGGAACTGAGTAAAAAAAATCATTTTAACTTAATATTATTAGATATACAGTTGCCCGGGATTGATGGGATAGAAGTATTAAAAATACTGAAAGAAGACCCTGCCCGACGGGAGATCCCTGTTATTGCCCTCACAGCCCATGCCATGCGTGGAGATGAGGAGAAGTTTCTCAAAGCAGGTTGCAGTGCTTATATTTCCAAGCCTATAGATATCCAGAAATTCAAATCCACAATAGAAGAGTTCATTGCATGAAAATAAAAAACGAGAGTGGGAGTATTTTTTATTTTATGGGGATTATATAATGCCAGATTTTTTCAAGGGTTTATTGGGGAAAAAATCGATTGAGTTGTTGATTCTTTTAGGAGTGGGCCTCTTATTCACGTTCTTTGCCTCCTATTTTGGTCTGTTTGAATCCATTGTTTTATTTGTTGAAGAATACAACCCTCAGGGACTGGGGGGTTTGCTCACTCTCTCGGTATATCTCACCTTTGCTCTTGGGATTTTCTCCCTGAGACGCTGGATAGAACTTGAAAATGCGCTGGTGCTCCAGGAGAAGGCAGAAGAGAGTCTCAGAGAGAAAGATAAAAGGTACAGAGCTCTTTTTGAGCACTCAAATGATGCGATCATAATTTTCAATGGAGAAAAAGTCCTGGATCTCAATAAAAAAGGCCGTGAAGCCTTTGGACTGGGGGAAGGGGAACTTGACAATATTTCAATTGAGTCGCTTGTGTCTGAAAAAAATCTTCCGATAGTCAGGGAAGCCCTGAAAACTACTTTCGAAAACGGGGCTGCTTGCTTTGAAATGAAATTTAAGAAACTGAATGGAGAGATTATTGATGTGGAGGTCAACTCTTCCTTCCTGAGCCTTGAAGACAAAGAAATCCAGTGCGTTGTCAGGGATATAACATCACGCAAAAAAGCTGAAAAACTGGAGCGTGAAAGCCAGGAGAGGCTAAAGAAAATAATAGACAATGCCCTCTGCGGAATCCTGCTGGTCGATGCCTCCAATCACGAAATAGTGGAGGTGAATCCTGCAGCCGAAGAGGCGATAGGGCTTTCAAGGGACGAACTCATAGGAAATGTCTGTCACAGGTTTATCTGCCCTGCCGAGAAAGAAAATTGTCCTATAACTGATTTCAAGCAGACCATTGATAAGTCGGAAAGAATGCTTCTCAATGGAAATGGGGAATATTTGCCAGTACTTAAAAGTGTGGTTCCCGTAAAAATTGGAGAAAAAGAATACCTTATAGAAAGTTTCATAGACCTGTCGGAACGCAAAAGGACAGAGGAAGAACTGCTTCAGGCAAAGCTGGCTGCTGAGAGTGCAAACCGTGCCAAAAGCGAATTCCTGACGAATATGAGCCATGAACTGCGGACTCCACTTACTGCGATTATAGGATTTTCGGACGTAATGCTCGGCGGAATGAGCGGAGAATTCAGTGAGCAGAACAAAAAGTTCCTCAACAACATAGCTAACAGTGGAAAGCATCTCCTGACTCTAATAAATAATATTCTTGACCTTTCCAAGATTGAAGCAGGCAAGATGGAACTGGAGCTGGAGATGTTCTCGGTATCCGAGGTATTTAATGATACCAAGGCTGTAACCTCGGCTCTTGCTCTGAAGAAGGATATCTCTATGGAATACAACGTTGACCCTGAAATCTCAGTCTACGCTGACAGGGTACGTTTTAAGCAGGTCATTTACAACCTTGTAAGTAACGCCATAAAATTTACCCCGAGCCGGGGATCAGTAATAGTTTCAGCAGCAAAAGCAGGAGATTCCATAAGGGTCAGTGTCTCGGATACCGGGATAGGTATCTCAGAGGAAAACCAGAAACTCCTTTTCCAGCCCTTCAGGCAGGTAGATGCAAGTATCAACCGCCAGTATGAAGGCACAGGGCTGGGACTGGCTCTGGTGAAGAAATTCGTAAATCTTCACGGAGGCAAAGTGTGGGTCGAAAGCGAAACTGGAAAAGGATCGACATTTTCATTCGAACTGCCTTTGAAATGTGCAAAAATTCCCGAAATATGCATGAATGATTCAGCTGCTCCCGAGAAAATGGTCCAGCCAGTTTCCGAAAAAACAGATAGAGACGAAAACTTAAAACCGGAAATAAATAATGAAACCGCAATTCTGGAAATAATGCCGGAAATTATAGAGCCTTCCGGAGATTCGGGAGAAAAGAACCTTGTGATGGTCGTTGAAGACGACGAAATGTCAAGGGAACTACTTACAATTACACTTTCTGAGGCAGGATACAGGGTTGCTGCGGTTTCAAGCGGAAGGGAGGCTCTTTTGCTTGCCCGTGAACTGAAACCTTCGGTAATTACTCTTGATATTATGCTTCCAGGCTTGAGCGGCTGGGATATCCTTAAAAATCTCAAACATGATTCTGCAACGTCCGATATTCCTATCCTTGTTATCTCCATGAACGATGAAAGGAACTGCAGCATTTTGTGGGGTGCATTTGACCATCTGATCAAACCTGTGGAAAAGGAACGCCTCCTCTCCAGCCTGCAAAAAGTAAAAGGGAAAATAGCCTCAAAATCCTTCCCTCAGGTTTTGATTGTAGATGATGAGCCTACTGTAGTCGAACTTTTCAGTTCCATCATCAAGCAGGAAGGATATGAACCGGTCGGTGCGTATGGGGGAAAAGAAGCAGTCGAGAAGATTATGAGTCGCCATCCGGATGCGATTATTCTTGACCTGATGATGCCGCAGTTTACAGGTTTTGAGGTTATTAAGGTTCTTAAGGAAAATCCAGACACAGTAGATATCCCTGTTATCGTGTGTACTGCTAAGGAGTTGAGCTTTGAGGAGAAAGAGCTGCTAAGGAAAAACGTTTCTTATGTTATGAAGAAAGGAAACATAAGCCGTGAAACAGTTTTGAGTATGCTGCACAGGATGGAGGATAAAAAATCCAGAAGTGAGCAGACAAACCCCTGACCTGCAGAAATCAGAAACCCGGGACAGATATTCGATAATAACAGGCAATTAAGCCTTATCTGTTCTGGTAAAAAACAATCTTAAAGTATAATGTTCATTTTTCTGAGGTTTCGGCTTTTTTTAATTTTTTTCCAGAATGTTTCTTGCGTTTCTAAATGAGAATTTATAACACAGTGCTGTTTTAGCTTCACAGACTGATGTCTGAACTTTAAGAGAATATTTTCTATTTATAAGAGTATATTTATATATATTTATGAGAATTGAAACCTGACTTAAATTAAACTCAGAGATACCAGTTTGAAACAGTTCCTGAAGAGATCCCGTAAAGAGACCTTATTGCAGGTACATGTAATTCGAAAAATACAAAACCGGTGCTATCGGGCGGAATATTTCAAATTAAGATGTAAAAACTGACCTCTCAATTTCAACCTGAGAGTAGTTTATATACTTTTTGAGAACAGGCTTGTAGGTCAGCTTACAGAAACTTTCCATATTTAGGAAAAAAGCTCTTCAATAAAGGCAGTTGAACGTGTTTTTTGCCTCATGAAAAGTAACCTGATAAAACAGAAGAGAATGTAAATGTATAAATATAGCATAAATAGTAATTAGTGTTTAAATATATGCAGCTAACTGCTAATCTTTAGCTATTCAGTCTAAAAATCTAAACATTAGTTAATTTATCTCATTGAAAGTTTACATTATCTCTGCTCAGAACTTTTATCAGAGACTTCTACTTTGAATTCCTCTTCAGGATTTTTATTTAAAACTGACTGTTGAGGATTCCCTATATCGATTGAATCCGGTTTTGCCGGATAAATAATGATGAAGCTTGGTAAAAACTTGAAGAATACTTGCCGTTTCAGTACAGGCAGAAAAAGAATTCTGCAAAAAGTAGCATGCATCTCATTTGCAGATTTTCCGAAGCTTCGTCCGGAACGGAAAAATGTTAACTAATCAACCATTTAAAAAAGTTGATCGACATTGTCTCAATTTTTTAAAAGAACATAAACTTCAGAAAAAGTATAATCTCAACTATCCCGCTTTGAACAGGTCCCTGATGAGAAAACCCCGGGTTTTTCCCTGTCAGAAAGGACTGAAGATCCGGCTGCATGTTTCCAAAGCACTTTCTTTGCAGCCTGTGGAGGTCAGAGTATGATCAGCGATGAAGAAATGAAGTCCGGGAATATATTAAAACTGTTCTGGAAATTTGCGCTCCCGGCAGTTATAGGAGTACTCATTGCTGGAATCCAGGGGATTATCGACGGCTTCTTTATTGGAAATGCGATTGGAAGCCCCGGACTTGCAGGTATTACCCTTGCTTATCCTCCCTATCTGGCTATAATTGGAGCAGGCATAATTATAGGAATCGGCTCGTCCAGCCTCATAGCCCTGAAACTTGGAGAAGGTAAGACCGGAGAAGCCCTGGAAATAATGAACAATGCTTTTCCGTTATGCCTCCTTGCAGGAGCCATTTTCACTATCGGAGGGCTGGTTTTTTGCAAAACCTCTATCAATCTGCTCGGGACAAATGGACCTGCTCTCTCCCTTGCTCAGGAATACCTCTATGTAATCTTCGCAGGCTCGGTTTTTATGATCCTTGCGATCGCCCTCGAACCGCTGGTAAGGAATGACGGAAAGCCAAAACTCTGCATGAAAATAATGATCGCGGGAGTGCTTGCAAATGTTGTGCTGGACTTCCTTTTTATCATGTACCTGAAATTGGGCATGCAGGGGGCAGCCACCGCAACAATTCTTTCCTTTGCTCTGCCGGCAGCACTTCTTACCCATCACCTTTTCGGCAGCAAGGCAAAGCTCAGGCTCCGGCTTAAAGACATGAAAGTCAAAACCGCGACCACACTTCAGATCCTGAAATCAGGTGTCCCGGCGTTTGTTATGCAGATATCGTTTGCTCTTGTACTCTTTGCGCAAAACTACATGCTGCTTAAATACGGCTCTGAGATTGCAGTCTCAGCATATGGAGTTATAGGGTATTTATTTTCGATATTCACCATGCTCTTTGAAGGGATAGCCCTGGGAGTGCAGCCAATTATAGGTTTCAATTACGGAGCCGGCAATTATAAAAGGGTTTTAAAGACCCTGAAACTGACAATGCTTTCATGCACCCTGATAGGAGCTCTGGGATTTGCATTGATATACCTCTTCCCTGAGAGCCTTGTTCAGATCTTCAGCCAGAGCGACTCCGAACTTCTCGATGTCACATTGCAGGGAATGGATATATTCATGCTCTCTCTGCTTGTTGAAGGGACAGTGCTGCTTACTGCCGTCTACTATCAGTCAATAAATCGAGTTAAAGCAGCACTTTTCATCCATCTTGGAAAGATATTTATCTTCCTCTTCCCTCTGCTGTTCATTCTCCCTCAGTTTTTTGACCTTAACGGAGTCTGGGCAGCATCACCGGCTACGGAATATCTTATGACAGCAGTTGTGATGGTCATGCTTTCGAAAGAGTTTAAATTCCTCGGGAGCAGCAGAAAGGCAGAGATCAATACAAAACATGCAACACCGGCTTCCAGAAGCAGTGTAAAGGCAGCGAATGAAGAAGGTACAGGGTATATCACCTTCAGACATGCCGAAAGGGAAACTTCGTGAGCTGCCTTTTTCGGAACCTCTGCCTGAATTATTTTTCTCCTAAACCCTTCTAATTGCGAAAAATATTATGTGTATGTATATAAATCACTTTATTAAATTCTTCACTGCAAATTCCGAGGAGGTACTCAAAGCTGTAAGTTTCTATACAACAGATTCGAATTGTAATTATGAGATCTATATTTACACCAATCTGAGTTCAGGCCCCACAAATCAGGCAGGTCCTGTTCTTTCCAAAAATGGGACATGCTTAACTGCTGGCTACCACACAATACCTCTTGATTCTGAAGTCAGGCTTAATACAGGTCAAAAATTCTCAGTCGTTCTGAAACTTACAAATCCTGCATACAGGTACACGATTGCCCTGGAAAAACCAAAGGATAACTGGAGCAGTAAAGCCAGAGCAAATTCAGGAGAGAGTTTTATAAGTAGCAGTGGGTCGACCTGGACAAATGTCAACACGTCTTATCCAAATTCAAACGTATGCATCAAGGCTTTTACAAACCATGTTTTGCTTCCTGTCGCAAAGTTCGGCAGCAATGTTACTGAGGGTTACGTTCCCCTTTCTGTGCAGTTCAACGATCTATCGGAACGCTCCACAGGAAGAAACTGGGACTTTGAAAACGATGGATACATAGACTCTACGGAAGCAAATCCGGTTCATACTTACTCAGCTCCCGGGAACTATACTGTTAACCTGACCGCAACCAGTGAGAACGGTACGAATTCAAAACTGGGCATAATAACCGTTTTAGAAAAGCCGTTACCTCCTGTAGCCATGTTCTACAGTAATATTACTTATGGTTATGCTCCCCAGGCTGTGCGTTTTACAGATATATCGGAAAACGCAACAGAAAGGATCTGGGACTTCGGAGATGGCACGCCGAGTTCGACAGAAGATGTCGTAGTTCATACCTACAGTAAAGCCGGGAAATATACCGTCAGCTTAAAAGTAAATAATGTAAACGGAACAGACACGGAAATCAAACGCAAATATATTACAATCGATAAAAAATGAAAAGTTTGAATTAAAAAACGCACATGATATTCTCGAATAACATACCAAAAAAATGAAAGTACTTGAGAGAACTTTCATGCTAAATAAAAGACCAAAAGTATGAAGAAAATAGGGGCAGCTCTCCAAATCAGGCTGACTTGAAACGTGCCTGAATTTATTTTTAAGTTCAGGCAGTTTCTTTTTTAATTGCAACTGGCAAATTAATAATGTATTTAAAAAGTTCCGTCAATTCTCTATATATTCAAGTCCGATTTTTTATACAAAATATGATCCGGTTCTTTTGAGATAGGATTCTCTCCTTAGGATTCCTTGATATTTATGATTTTAAAGAAGCAAATCTGCACGTCGTCTTGTTTTATATTTTCTTCTCATTCTTTTCGAAGAACAGTCCTGTATAAGAATGAGTTTCATCTGCATTCCGAATATATTTCATGCTTATCTTATGAGGTGGCTGAAATCATGATTTTTATGACATACTAGATAATTTTTTATAGTTTCGATGCTTTTTATAAGCTAGAACCATTTTTCTTCATGAGCTAATATCTTCAGGGCTCAGAACCTATTTTAACGTGGCTAGGAAAATGAAATGAGGGTTATTATGCCTGAAAATGAGCAAAATCATTCCAGAGCAACAGCAGAGTATTCCAGAGTAATTCCGGTATGGAAATTTGCGCTGTTTTCTATAGCATCCATGGGGCTTTATCAGATGTACTGGAATTACAAAAACTGGAAATTTTTTAAGGAAAAAGATAACCTTGATGTCTCTCCTTTCTGGAGAACGTTTTTTATGCCTATTTTTCTGTCTTCCTTATTTGACAGGTTTTCTGATATGCTTAAAGCAGACGGTCATCCGACGAATTATCCAACACCGTTGTTAATATTTATATGGGTATTTATGAACACATGTTGCCCATATGCAGAAGGTCCTATATTTTTAGCTTATTATTTCTCTTTCCTGGCGTTTATCCCTGTTTTAGATTCTCTCAATGTCTACTGGAAAAAAAAATTCCCCGATCTTCCAGATAAACCCCTTACAGCGGGGCAGATAATTCTATTAATGGCAGGAATATTTTCCTTTTTCATAATTTTATTGGGTACATTATTTCCTGAATAAAAATCAGGTTAGGGATTATTATGGCTGACAATGAAAAGAGTTATTCCGGAGTACTTTCTGTCTGGAAATTTGCACTTTTTTCTATAGCATCAATGGGATTTTATGAGTTTTACTGGAACTATAAAAGCTGGAAATTCTTTAAAGAGAAAGATAATCTTGATGTTTCACCTTTCTGGAGAACGTTCTTAATGCCCTTTTTCATGTCTTCCTTATTTGACAGGTTTTCTGACATGCTTAAAAAAGAAGGTTACAATATCAAATATCCAACAGCAATTCTCATAATATTCTGGATATGGATAAATACGACTACCATATGGAAAGAACCGATCTGGCTGCTAGCTCATCTTTCTTTTCTGTCCTTTATCCCTGTTTTAAATTCCCTCAATGTCTACTGGAAAGAAAAATTCCCCGAACTTCAAGAAAAACCCCTTACAATAAAAGAAATAATCTTTCTTACAGCTGGTATATTCGTTTTCATTATTGCCCTTGCAGGTTCTTTCAGTCTTAATTAAAAATTCCTTACAGGCAAGGTATCCTTTAAGATAATATTCCCTGAAAACGTTTTTCAATATCATTTAAAAAAGACCCGGTATAGCGAATGACGTTGTACGGGTCAAAAATGAAACCTGAAATCTGAATTATTTTGATCGCCGTTTGAAAACTGACAAAAAATATATTTACTTTAAATTAGTAGGTTTCATATTATAAATTTTTGATCTGAATTCTGATTCTTAACTCCGATGAATCCTTAATAATTATTAATAATTCTTAATATTAATGCACTAATCTGATCCAATAATACAAAAAAGGATACTCGATCCTGATGACAGAAAACGGCAGTATACAGGAAAAAGCCCTTAAAGTAAAGAGGCTTGTCAGTTATCTCTTACCGGCAATCATATTTGCCCTGGCTTTATGGACTCTGGATAAACAGATTCACCATCTGGGCATGAGCTATGTTGTGAAAAGTATTACCAGCATTTCCTTAAGCCACATAGGGATCACTATCATCCTGACTTCTTTAAGCTATGCCGCTTTAACAGGATACGACTATCTTGCAGCCCGCCATATCAATCAAACCCTACCATACAAACAGGTTGCCAGGACTTCTTTTATCAGCACGTCCATCAGCTACACTGCAGGATATAATTTTCTGACAGGAGGATCTCTCCGCTACAGGTTATATTCCGGATATGGATTGAACCTGGCTCAGATCTGGGAAATTACAGTTTTCTGCATGTCCACTTTCTGGATAGGGTTTTGCTTTATTGCTGGTTTGCTTTTCACATTTTATCCATTGAAACTGTCAGAATACATACCTGATGTTCCGGTCCCCTTAAATATTATAGGAATTCTGTTACTGTCGCTTCTCGCTGCTTATTTTTATTTCTCATTCAGTAAACGGGAACTAAAGGTAAAGGGGCATAAGATCAGGGTCCCCGAGCCAAAAATTGCTTTAATGCAGCTCGCATTATCCTCAGCGGACTATCTGCTTCCCGGAAGTATCATATACCTCCTCCTGCCCTCAAACCCGCAGCTTACTCTACTGCATGTGCTCGTATTCTTTGCTCTGGCGCAGCTGATAGGGCTTATAAGCACTGTCCCTGGCGGGCTTGGGGTTTTCGAAACTGTCATGCTGTTTCTTCTGGAACCTTATTTCGGCACGGTGGACATTATAGGTGCCCTTGTAATCTTCAGGCTTATTTACTATTTTGTCCCGTTCCTGCTTGGTTTCCTTACCCTTATATACCACGAATTTGAAGCGAAAAAAGAGTTCCTGAAAAAAGCCGGAAAGGTCACCTATTCCAGTCTTTCCGAAATAACGCCTCAGGTCTTTTCGATTCTGATCTTTTTCGGAGGCATTTCCCTCCTCTTTTCCGGAGCTTTGCCTTCTGACCCCAGATACCTGCACGAAATCGCTTACATCGTGCCCCTCCCGCTCATTGAAGCTTCCAGGCTTTTTGGAAGCATAATAGGCGTACTGCTCCTTCTTCTGGCAAACGGGCTATGGAACAGGATTGATGGGGCTTATGTACTCTCCCTCACAGTCCTTTTACTGGGAGGAATCTTTGCCCTCCTTAAAGACTTTGATTACCATGAAGCTGCAGTGCTTTTTACGATGTTTATTCTCCTGCTTCCCTCAAGAAAACACTTTTACAGAAAGTCCTCTCTTTTGCACCAGTCTTTCAGCAGGGAAAACATAATAGCAATAATTCTGGTGCTCGTAAGCTTCGTCTGGCTAGGGTTCTTTTCATACCGGAATGTGGAATATTCAAACGAACTCTGGTGGCAGTTCGGAGTGAATTCCCAGGCTTCAAGCTTTTTAAGAGCTGTCGTAGGAATTTTCTTCATCCTGCTTGTCCTTGGAGTAATGAAAATGCTGAGCCCGTTTTCCAAAGATATCCACCTCCCGGGAAATGATGAGATTGAGCTTGCAAAATCGATTGTAAAGGAAAGCCAGGAAACATGGGGAAACCTGGCGTTTACAGGCGACAAACACCTGCTTTTTGACGACAAAAAAAAGGCATTTTTGATGTACGGAGTCTCGGGAAAAAGCTGGATTGCAATGGGAGACCCGGTCGGGCAGAAAGACCAGATCAAAGAACTGATCTGGGACTTCTATGAGATGAGCAAGCTTCATCAGGGAAGGGCTGTGTTTTACGAAGTAAGCGAAAAATATATCCCGATTTACCTTGACCTCGGCCTGACGCTCGTCAAAATAGGGGAAGAAGCAAAAGTGCCCCTTGAATCATTTACTCTGGAAGGCAGCGCGGGTAAAGACTTCCGCTATACTGTGCGAAACGTTGAAAAAAAAGGTTACAGGTTTGAGATTGTCCCTCCTGAAAAAGTAACCGCCCTCATGCCTGAGCTCAAAAAAGTATCTGATGAATGGCTGGAAATAAAAACCGGAAAAGAAATGAGATTCTCAGTCGGCTTTTTTGACGAAAAATACCTGAGCAACTTCCCTCTTGCACTTGTAAGAAATGACGAGGAAATCGTTGCCTTTGCAAACATATGGGCAGGAGGGAATAAAGAAGAGCTCAGTGTAGACCTTATGCGCTACGGCTCGACTGCTCCTGACAGGACTATGGAATACCTTTTTATCAAACTGATGATCTGGGGAAAAGAAAACGGATACGGGCGCTTCTCCCTTGGGATGGCTCCCCTTTCAGGCCTTGAGAAGAGGCAGTTTGCACCCCTCTGGCACAAAGTAGGGTCTCTGATCTTTGCCAACGGCGACTATATTTATAACTATAAAGGCCTGAGGGATTTTAAGGAAAAGTTCAACCCCGTATGGAGCCCGAAGTACATCGCTCTCCCTACAGGATTAAAGAAGAGCCTTGCGCTGAAGGATATTGCAACGCTGATCTCAGGAATGAAAGATCCTTTTAAGGATCTCTTTTAATAATGTTTTATAATGATCAGGAACAGAATGCTTAAGAATGGATAATTTCTTCAAACCTGTCCAGCATCGTAAACATGAATTCTTTTGTGCCGGCGAGATGTTCTTCCCGCCCGAGCATCTCTTCTTTTTTCTGAATAAAAGGCTCATCTCCAATTTCAAGCCCGAACCGCTCAATCATGATTTTAATCCTCTTATCCGTAGCCTCTGGGTGAAACTGCAGAGCTACAACCCTGCCTCTGTAAACAAATCCCTGATTTTGCATCCTTCGCTCCGGTAAAGATGTGTGGCTCCAGCCGGGATATCAAAGGTCCGGGCATGCCAGTGAAAAACAGTAATCTCTTCAGGCAGACCTTTAATAAATTCGGTTTTATTTCCCGCTGCCGCCTTTACAGGAAACCAGCCCATTTCCCTGTGCCCGTTTTCATAAACGCGGGCGCTGAGTACATCGGCAAGTAGCTGGGCTCCGAGGCAGATCCCAAGAACCGATTTTCCCGCATCGATTGCCTGTTTGATAAAGGCTTTTTCATCTTTCAGCCATGGGTTTTCTTCATAATCGTAAATTCCCATGGAGCCGCCCATAATGATAAGGAGGTCAAAAGAATCGAGGGCTGGAGGGTTTTTGATTTCGTAAAAGCGGGTTGACTCAAGCGGGTAATTTTTTGTTATGGCGTATTCTTCTATGCTGCCGAGGGTGTTAAGGGCAGAGTGCTGGAGGACGTGGATTTTCATGAAAGATCAGTTTAACTTTGAAGAATACACTTTTAGAGTTTTCCATTGTTATTTTCAGGAATAAGAAATTACTTCCTTTACCCCTGAAAGCTTTTTATATCACAATAAATATCAGCGCCTCCGCCAGCTTGCCTGGCGGCTCTGCCTAAAAAGCAGGAAGAAATTGAAGGAGAGAGAAAAGGGGGAAAGAAGCTTAAAACATTACTAATTAAAAATCAAATGCAAAAGCAAATTTTTATTGCCTCTCTTTTTTTCTTTTTAATCGCGGGAAAGCCGCTCTCCTTCGTCGAGCGGAACAAGAATGACTCGGTATCTATAATAATGCTGATGTGTCAGAAGATTTATTATTCCTCATTTTTTAGTCCTCTTGAGGGAGCGGAGCGACCGAAAAGGACCTCGTGCTTCCGACGCGAAACTCGGAAAGGACCTCGTGCTTCCGA
>NZ_DAOOUJ010000044.1:0-26220 GCF_035390745.1 Methanosarcina sp.
CTAGGGTTTGAGGATTGAAAATTACTTTTCCTCATAACCCATAAGACAGTATTTTCAAATTTCTTCTTTTTGTTTTGGGCAGGGCTGCCAGACAAGCTGGAGGGGTTTCCGATACTATGCAAATTTAAAACCCTTTTCAGGGATAGGATATTTATCTGATTGGCAATCAATTGCATTTTATCCAGTCATTTTTTAACCAGATCAAAAACCCACCTGCTGACCCCAGGAGCAACATTTCCGGTACGCCTGTAAAATTCAACCTCAAGGTCCATTCTTCTGTATTCTTCAACCAATTCCGGAATCTGAGACTCGGTTTTAAAAGTGTAGAAATGGATATGCCCACCTTTTTTAATATGCTCTGAGACCTTAACGAGGAAATGGTCCATGCCGTAAGGGGTTGGCACTATTGCCCTGTCAAAGCCGTTTTCCGGAACCTCAAATCCTTCAGCTTCCAGAGATCCCGGATGGCTAAGAATAAAATCGGCATCTCCCTGAATAACAGTCACCTGCCTTTCAAGTTTGTTCAGCCGGATATTTTCTTTCAGGCAGGCACAGGCGTCGGGATTTATTTCGATTGCACAAACTGCTGTCCTTTTTCCTGCTGAAGGTAATACAAACGGGCCCACGCCTGCAAAAGGAATCAAAATGGACTCTCCCGGAAGAACTTTTGAAGCTACACGCGCTCTTTCCCAGTAGAGCCTGGGATTGAAAAAAACCTTTCTTACATCCATTTTATATGTATAGCCGTTTTCCCTGTGAAATGTTTCCGCGGATTCTCCGGAGAGAAGTTCAAAATGAGCTACCCTGCGCTCTCCTTCGAGTTTGCTGACCTTGTTGAGCACAGCCCGGGTGTTTCCTCTCATGGAAAGAATCTTTGAGACAATAGCCTCTCTATAAGCCCCTAATTCCGGAGGAATCGAGATTATTGCAATGTCCCCTATATAGTCAAAGCGTTTCGGAACCCGGGGAAGCAGGGGTTCTTTAACTATTCCTTTCATCGCATCTCGAAGGGTTATTCTGTCTCGATAACTCATCCAATAAACCTCTATCAATAAACCTCTATCTGGAAAGTTTACAGGCTTTTGTCCTTTCAGCCGTTTTTTATTAGCATGCTGGGAGGCAAGAAGAAACACCGCGTATTTGCATCCCTTTCTACTTATTAAAAAAGGTCAGAAAAACATTCTCTTTATGTGTCTTGATTTTTGTCTATGTTCGGCTTTTCTGACAATTTTCTTTGTCAGTTTATTAAGAAAATATGTGTCTTTGCCTTTCATACCTTCAAGATTTGAAATTTCTTTGTTATTCCTGACATGCCTGGTAAATAGCCTCATGAGTTCAGGCTGTTGAATTGCAAAAGAGGTGAATCTTGTATCAAGTGTGAAAGTTACCGCATAATCAGTTTCTGTCCTTACTGATCGTCCGATCGCTTGAATAATTACAATTGCAGTCTTATACACATATGAAAGCGGTCTCAATTTCATTTTTTCTTCGAGCTCTTTACGCCTTGCTATTCTGGTATCTGCTAAATCAGGGTAAGGAACCTTAATTATGACCTGGAACCTGGAAAGATCATCTTTCAGATCCACGCCTTCTGTCATGGAAGGAGAGACTAACACAGTTCCTTCTCCTGTTCGGGACAAATGCTCCTGCAGCTTCTCTTCCCGGTTTGCCGAATTATGGCAAATCAACCTGTCCTTATAAGCAGAATATTTCTCTATAAAATCTGAAATCCTGTAAGTAGAGCAATGAATGATCCCTTTATCCTCAGGGAACAGCTCCAGGATCATATCAATTCTTTCTACCACTTCTTTGAAAAATTCCTCTTCCTCTTCCGGGGTCTCGTCCTTATAATATTTGAAATTTGCAATCCCCAGGTTAAAGACCTTATTCTTTTCTATGGGATACACAGGCGGGATTTCGATATATTCGATCTCTGCTGGATTAATGCCTAAATCATTAGCTACCATTGCAGGGTTCAGAATCGTTGCTGACATGATGATATTGATGTTTCCCAGTCTCAGATACCTGTCATATGCGTACCGGCTAATCCGAACAGGCTGGAATTCAATACCTTTTAGACCTCCTCCTTTCTCGAAAAATTCCTCTTTGACTACCCAGTTATCCAGATTTTTTGAAATATCCTTTAAAAACGGCTCAATCTTATTCATCCTTAGACTATTCACTTTCTGCAGGTCCATATTCAGGTCATCGAGCCTTTGAATTTTACCCTGGATCTTTTCCTGAATGTCCTGTGTTTCAGAAGCTTTAGCAGTTTCCAAACTGTGTTCCAGATCTATTTTCTTTTGCAGCTCTTCTTTAGCAAGCTTTTTGATGTTTTCTTCTGCCAATATAGCAGCTTCTCTCAGCTTCATTAACCAGCCCGCATGCAGTCTCACTCTCTGCTCATTATCCATATCAGCATCGGGAGTCACAAACTGTATTTTAAAATCACCTGAAAATTTATTAATCAAAGTCAAATTTTCATATACGATAGGCACTTTGATAAAAGCAATAATCATAGCTTCGATATTATGTCCTTCATCTGAAATCAGGACCTCTCTTCCTGCAAAATCCCCTGCAAAATTAGCCTCATGCAGTAGATACTGGTAATTGTGGACCACTCCAAAATTATTCAGAGCTTTTGCCTTGTCTATCCAGTATTCACATCGTTCCGGATCCCCGGCGGGTCCTGTCCAGTATTTAGTACAGTGGTCTCTTTCAGAATAATAAGCAGGATATTTTGTTTCTTTTGTCCCGGGTTTTCGAGAGCACATTAACTCCTGAACAACGCAAGCTCCCAGATCACAGGTTTTTCCGTCATTCCGGGTTTTACATACGTAGTTGGAACGGCCCTTGACTGTCAGAAGATCTGGGAAATCGGCCAGATACTGGTCCTGCAGTGATTTTGTAGCTGTGCAGACATATCCTTCCCCGAAATATTTCATCACAGCATAAGCAATAGCACTCTTTCCCACTCCAGTAGGAGCCTGGATTAAAATGTATTTTTTTCCCTGTTTAATCGCCTGTTCTATGCCTGTAAGCACAGCTACCTGCGCATCCCTGGGAAGATATTTTTTAGGAAAGTATTCTAAGATTTCACTCTCTCCCATTTTCTCTTCTTTGAAAGGGGCTATATTTAATATATAATTTTTTCCAAAAATCGTTGAGCACTCCCTTCTGACTGAAAACGAATAAGTGATATATGGCTCAAAATTAAAAAGCTTAAATGGGTGGAAAAGAAGATAAACAAAAGTGACTTTAAACGGCTGTTCCCGAATTATATGCAGGAAATTTTTCCATGAAAATAGTTATAGAAACTCCCAAATACAGTTTTTTGAAATACCGAAAAACAGAAAGAGGCTATGAAATAGCTTTCTTTTCTCCCATACCCACCATATTTAACTACGGCTTCATAGAAGGTACAACAGGTCCGGACGGTATGGAAGAAGACGTGGTTGTTCTTGGTCCTCGCCTTCAAAGAGGAAGCACGCTTGAAAGAGAGGACTTTGATGGAATAGTACTGTTCCTTGACAACTCAATCCGGGATGATAAGAGGCTGGTATATATAAGTGGTTTCCGTTCCCCAATTCTGCTGTCATTCTATTTCAGGCTTTATGCCCTTTTCAAGATTTTTCTCTATGCATTTCGTGAGAGAAAACTCACAAAATGCCGGTTTGAAGGAATAACAGATTTGAAAGACAAACAGTCTTAATATCAGTCCTCTTGAGCTCAGCTCACTTCTACAATCCATAAATTTGTCTGCCTGAACGAGCGCAGCAAATGAAACGGATAGCGTACTCCTGAGGCGCAATTCGGGCTGGACAGGAACGCCCTGGTATGGCAAATATAGTTTTAAGGGTCAGAGTTAAGAATTTTGAACCAGGCATTATTTTTTCGAAAATATCAGCTGTCTAAAGGTGGAAAATCCCTGTTTAATTTCTGTTTTAATCTTTTTTTTCAGTTTTTTAATGTAATGGTTATAGCTAACTAAATATGTATTAATAGATATAATCTTCATATCTGATAATACAAAATTTTAGAAAAAAGTTTTTTAGTAATACATTTTTTTCGGAAAGTATTTATAGTTATAAAGGTTTAAATCCTTCAATTATAATTATTGCTTGAAAAAATAACACTTTAGTAGTGTTTTTCTTCATGGAATTATTATTAAAAAATAAGTCATTCCAGCCGGTACAATACCTGCCAGAAACTGCTGTCAAAAGAATTCAGGCTTTAATAACAATCGAGGAGGAGTTTTGATTAAGAAAAACCAGCAATATTTGCTCATAGGCTCAATAGCCATAATAATAGCAGCTGTCATTGTTGTCAGCTCAATGTCCAGCCCTGCTGAGGATTCCATGTCCATTGGCCCGGATTTCAGGGATGCCGGAGAAACGGCAGCCAGTGGATCTGAAGAACTTAATTCCCAGGCCTCTGATGAACTGGTTGCAGCCGTAGGGACCCATGGGGGAGAACCTGAAACGGGCTTTAACCCTATAACCGGCTGGGGAAACAGCAGAGAACCTCTGGTGCAGAGCACTCTTTTCAAAATGGATAGCGAGGCAAATCTGATCAACGATCTTGCTACAAATTATACGGTTAGCGGTGACGGACTGAAATGGACCGTTACAATAAGGGACGACGTTAAGTTTCATGATGGAGTGCCTTTAACAGCCAGAGATGTGGCATTCACATTTAACACGGCAGCAAATTCCAGCGGGAGTTTGGATTTATCCATGCTGGAAAATGCTGTAGCAGTCGACGATTATACCGTTGAATTTGAGCTGAACGATCCTCAGTCTACTTTTATCAATAAACTCGTAGCTCTTGGCATTGTCCCTGAGCACGCTTACAGTGAAACTTACGGACAGAATCCGATAGGTTCGGGCCCATATAAGTTTGTGCAGTGGGATAAAGGGCAGCAGGCAATCTTTGAAGCAAACCCTGATTATTACGGACAGAAGCCTTACTTTAAAAAGATAACCATGCTTTTCATGGGATCTGATGCTGCATTCGCGGCAGCAAAGGCAGGACAGGTTGACCTTGCTGAAATTCCGGCTTCGTATGTCAATCAGGAAGTAGATGGGATGAAAACAATATCCCTTGATTCTATTGATGCCCGTGGAATAAGCTTCCCCCTGCAGGCAGATATCGGCAAAAAAACTGAAAACGGCTACGCGATTGGAAATAATGTAACTTCTGATGTGGCAATAAGAAAAGCTTTGAACATCGGGATAGACAGGCAGGCCTTAATCGACGGTGCATTAAACGGACAGGGAGAAGAGGAATTCACTGGTGTGGACAAATTACCGTGGGGCAATAAAGAAGCTATTTTTGAAGACGGAAACATCGAAGAAGCAAAGGAAATTTTAGCCGAAGGCGGCTGGGCAGATACTGACGGCGACGGCATTGTTGAGAAAAACGGAGTAAAGGCCGAATTTACTCTCTTATACCCCTCCAATGCACTTGACAGGCAGGCATTAGCCGTATCCTTATCCGAAGAAGCCAGAAAATTGGGGATAAATGTAAAAGTAGAGGGTAAAAGCTGGAATGAAATCGATACTCTTGCCCATTCGACTCCTGTACTTTTCGGTTTTGGATCGCTGGACCCGACTGATATTTACTTAAAGTACTACAGCAAGAGCTACGATCCTTCCAACTATAACAATATAATAATGTACAATAACTCTGCTGTGGACAGCTACCTGAGAACTGCCATAACCAGTTTTGACGAAGATACTGCTAACGAAAACTGGCAGCTGGCTGCCTGGGACGGAACAACAGGATTTTCCGAAAAAGGAGACGCTACATGGTTGTGGATGGCTACCATTAATTATGTCTACATTATGGACGACGACCTGGATATAGGCACTCCCAGAATACAGCCTCATGGTGCCAACATCTTTGGGAACATCCTGGAATGGAAACGCGCATGAAATTAAACAGGGATTTGAATGTACACTTCAAATCCTCTTATTTTTTAAGATCTATTCTGGTGGTTTTCTTTATTCAATAAACAGTATCTGGAGGAGTTCCTATCAAGAAAAACCAGCAACATCTGTCCTCAGGGACATTAATCGTAATTATAGCAGTTATTGGTATTATCAGTTTTATGTCCGGTTGTGTATCCAGCTCAACGGATAGTTCTGAGCTCGGTTCTGCATCAGGTTCAGAGTCAGGTTCTGCATCAGCCAGCCTGGATTCCGGGGCTTCTGATGAACTGGTGGTGAACGTATATTCGCATACAAAGGAACCAGCAGCAGGATTTGACCCCCTTCTTGGCTGGGGATGCGGCCATGTGAATTTTGAGCCGCTGATACAGAGCACCCTGTTTAAATCGGCTGATGATGGGAGTATAATCAATGATCTTGCTACGGGTTACTCTGTCAGCCCTGATGGGAGGACATGGACTGTAAACATCAGAGATGATGTCAAATTCACAGACGGAGAAAAATTAACAGCAGAAGACGTGGCATTTACCTTCAATACTTCTGTAGGGAGCAATTCCGAACTGGATATGAGCAACCTTGAAAGTGCTTCAGCAATAAACGATACCGCAGTCGAATTTAAGTTAAAAGAGCCTCAGTCCAGTTTTATATGGAGGCTCAGGTACGTAGGAATTGTACCGGAACATGCATATGAAAAAGATACCTATGGGCGCAATCCGATAGGGTCAGGCCCGTATAAGCTGATACAATGGGATCGGGGCCAGCAGGCGATATTTGAATACAATCCCGATTACTATGGACAGGAGCCGTACTTCAAAAAAATAACCATGTTATTCCTGGATAAAGACACTGCATTTGCAGCTGCAAAGTCCGGGGAAGTGGACATAGCTGAAATTGAGATCAACAATGTAAACCAGACTGTGGATGGGTACAGCATAATTTCCCTTCCCTCATCAAGGGCATTTGGAGTCTCTTTTCCTATGCAGAATAATACCGGCGGTAAGAGCCTTCAGGGAGATCCGGTAGGCAATAATGTAACAGCCGATATAGCAATCCGGAAAGCTTTAAACACAGGCATAGACAGGAAAGCCATACTTGACGGAGTATTGTACGGAAAAGGAGATGTGGAATATACCGGAGTGGACCAGAGGGAATTCGGAAATCCTGAAGCTAAAATTAAGGACTCTGATCCCGAGGAAGCCATAAAAATACTTGAAGCCGCAGGCTGGAAAGACACTGACGGCGACGGGATCCGGGAAAAGAACGGGACAAAAGCTGAATTTGACCTGTACTACTCTTCATCTGACCAGACAAGGCAGGCTCTTTCAGTAGCTGTTAGCGAGCAGGCACAGAAACTGGGTATAAAAATAAACCTCAAAGGCACAAACTGGGATGAAATATATGCTAACCAGTACAGCTCAGCTGTCTTATACGCTTACAGCAGCATTGATACCTTCAATTTATACCAGCAGTACCACAGTAAAGAAGCAGATGATACTTACAGGAATCCAGGACTTTACAGTAACCCTGTTGTAGACGGGTATTTGGAATCGGCTTTAAGGTCTTCAAACCAGGACGAGGCTACAGAATACTGGCAATTAGCTGCGTATGACGGCAATACGGGTTATGGCCCTGCAGGAGATGCAACCTGGCTATGGCTGGTTACAATGGATTATCTGTATGTGGTGGACGATACACTGGATATGGGAACTCCAGAAAAGAATGCCGGATCAGATATTTTAGGAAATATCTATGAATGGAAAAGAATAGACGAATCCAGCTCGGCGTCCAGTGAGTAATAAACTTCCAGTGAGTAATAATATGCAGTATTGTTTTCTGCAAATATTACTCATTTAATCTTTTTTATCTGAAATCAGGACATCGCAGGAGATAATTGAAGAATACGTCAAAAAGCCTGTTTCGCTCCATGAGTATGAAATTTTAACTGATTATTCGCAATAGATAGAAGCAATTTGAGATAGAATTGTTATAGAATAACTATGTATGAGGGAATTGTGTGTCGGACAATGCAAAAATATCGGGATTTATAGGAAAAAAAGTACTTCGGCTAATAAGCCTCTTACTTGTAGTTTCTTTTGTAAGTTTCATGCTCGTTCAATACTCGCCTATAGATCCTGTTCGAGCTTATCTTGGAGAAATGTCAGTAAGTGCAGAGCACAAAGCTAAACTTGAAGAATACTGGGGAGTTAACACTCCTCCGAAGGAGAAATTCCTTAACTGGGCTGGAAGTCTCCTCAAAGGGGATTTTGGAGATTCGCTGATTTACAGGATGCCTGTAACTGATGTGATTAAAGAAAGGTTTACAGCGTCTCTGGCTCTGATGGCTTCTTCGTGGCTGATTTCAGGTGTTCTGGGTTTTATTTTAGGAATAGCATCCGGAATGTATAAAGGGACGCTGTTTGACAGGGCAATAAAAACCTACTGTTATGTATTGACTGCTACTCCAACATTCTGGCTGGCTCTGGTTCTGCTGATGGTATTCTCAGTTCAACTGGGCTGGTTCCCCATAGGCTTAAGTGTACCCATAGGCGTTACGGCTGAGAACGTAACTTTTTTTGATAGGATAGAGCATTTAATCCTCCCTGCCCTGACTCTGAGTATACTTGGAGTTGCACAGATTGCAATGTTTACCAGGGAAAAATTAATAGAAGTAATGTCCAGCGACTATGTTTTATTTGCAAAGGCCAGAGGTGAAAAAGGGCTGGACCTTGTCTTAAGGCACGGGATTAGAAACGTTGCCCTTCCTGCCATTACCCTGCAGTTTTTAAGTTTTAGCGAGCTTTTTGGAGGCACGGTTCTGGTTGAACAGGTCTTTTCCTATCCCGGAATCGGGCAGGCTACGGTAGCAGCGGGCTTAAGGTCTGATGTGCCGCTTCTTCTGGGAGTTGTCCTTGTAAGTGCTGTGTTTGTCTTTTCTGGAAACCTTATTGCTGATATCATCTATGAATTCATAGATCCAAGGATGAAACAGCAGGAGTCAACGACATGAGTACTGCTGTTGTAACCGTTAACCGAAGCTTATTCCCCAGGCTGAATTTAAGGCAGAAGACGCTTCTAATTATAGGCTTCACTTCCCTTTTATTGCTTGCAATTGTTGTTTCCAGCCTCTTTGTAGACGGCGATTCCCTGCCCACGGATTTTAGCTCCAGAAACCTTGCTCCTTCCTTTGAACATCCTTTCGGGACCGACTGGATGGGAAGGGACATGTTTACAAGAACCCTTGAAGGGCTGGGACTGAGTATAGTGATCGGGGCTTTTGCTTCCCTGATCAGTGCTGTGCTTACTGTTATTCTGGGCTTACTTTCAAGTGCAGGAAAAGCCGCAGATTCATTTGTATCCTGGCTTGTAGACCTTTCTCTTTCAATCCCTCACCTCCTGTTAATAATCCTTATTTCCATAGGTCTGGGAGGAGGAGCAGCAGGAGTTATTACCGGGGTTGCATTAACTCACTGGACAAGCCTGACAAGGGTTGTAAGGGCAGAAATCAAGCAGCTAAAAGCCCAGGAATACATCCATATCTCCAGAAATCTCGGCAAATCAAAGTGGTGGATAGCCACAAAACATATCCTGCCCCATTTAATCCCCCAGATCATACTGGGTACTATTTTGCTGTTTCCGCACGCTATTTTGCACGAAGCTTCGGTCACGTTCCTGGGGTTTGGGCTTTCACCCCATGAGCCGGCAATCGGTATAATTCTGTCAGAGTCCATGAGATACCTCTCAGCAGGATACTGGTGGCTTGCCTTCTTCCCGGGGTTATCCCTGTTGATTGTGGTCCTGGCATTTGATATGATAGGAGAAAATTTAGGAAAGTTGATGGATCCTAAAAATGCTCACGAATAAACTTTACATGAGTGAGTTTCATACGAGTAAATTTCACACGAGTAAATATGAATTTAGAGGGTGTCAGTATGGGAAACAAAACTGGAATAAATGCTGTAGGAAAGAAGGAAACTGAAGCTCTATTAAAAGTAGAAGACCTTTCCCTTTCTTTCATTCAATATGCCTCCGGACTCAGGCAAACTGAGTTAAAAGTAATCTGTAATTTGAGCATAGAAGCCTATAAAGGCGAGATTTTAGCTGTTGTCGGCTCGAGCGGTTCCGGAAAAAGTCTTCTTGCCCATGCAATTCTGGGGATTTTGCCTTCAAACGCGAAATCTGGCGGGAAAATGGAATTTGATGGACGGGAACTTACCCAGGAGATAAAAGAAAAAATCAGAGGGAAAGAAATAGCTCTGATTCCTCAATCCATAACCTACCTGGATCCCTTGATGAAGATCTCTAATCAGGTAATAGGCTGTGTTGAAGGGAAAGATGAGAGTTCAATGAAGAAACTCCAGAGAGACATTTTCCGGAAATATGATTTAAAGCCTGATGTTGAGGGAATGCTGCCCCATGAGTTATCAGGAGGGATGACCAGAAGAGTTCTGGTTTCCACTGCCGTAATGAGTTCTGCAAAGCTAATAATTGCAGATGAACCAACCCCGGGGCTGGATGAAAAAACTCTGAATGAAACCCTGAGCTACTTCAAAGACATGGCAAACAGGGGCTGTGCAGTGATACTGATCACTCATGACATAGATGCTGCACTGAAAATATCCGATAAAATAGCCGTATTCTATGCAGGCACGGTTCTTGAAGTAGCCAATGTTGAGGATTTCAAAAACGACGGAGAAAATTTGAGGCACCCATATACCCGTGCACTCTGGAACGCACTTCCCCAGAACAAATTCCAGGCGATTAAAGGGCATCAGCCAATGCTGGATGAGGTGCTGGACGGATGTATCTTTTATGACAGGTGTTCTAAAAAGAATGAGATTTGCTCAAGAGGCATTCCTCAATTTAAAAAGATTAACGGAGGAGTGGTGAGGTGCAATAATGTGTCTTAAAGGTGAAAATATCAGTTTTGGGTATAAAAAAAATAATTTGATTCTAAATAATGTCAGTATATCTCTTGACCGCGGAGAGGTACTGGGTCTTATAGGAGACAGCGGGAGCGGGAAATCAACCCTGTGTAAAATACTTGCTGGCTACGAAAATAACTATCAGGGAAAAGTAAGTATTGACGAAAAAGAAGCCTCAGGGAAGGGATACAATCCCATACAGCTTGTTTTCCAGCATCCTGAAAAGGCTGTTAACCCTAAATGGAAAATGAAAGATATTTTGAACGAAGGGAGTAACATATCACAGGATATTCTGGATTCTTTCGGAATAAAAAAAAGCTGGCTTAACCGGTGGCCCAATGAACTTTCAGGAGGAGAACTTCAAAGGTTTGCTCTTGCAAGGGCTCTGGGCTCTGAAACCATGTATTTGATAGCCGATGAAATAACCACAATGCTGGATGCGATTACTCAGGCCCAGATATGGAACACGGTTATGGACATAGTTAAGGAAAGGAATATTGGGGTGCTGGTCGTAAGCCATGAAAAAAATTTAATTAAGAAGTTATGTCACGATGTTGTTTATTTTAAAGACATTAACAATGTCTGACAAACAATGTCAGACTGGAAAATTCTTTAACTTAATATCAAAAAATCAATACCTATAAACTCAAACATGAGAATTCAGGTCCGTTTATATCCTCATTCCCTTTAATGTCCCAGCTATCCTCCTTCTGGTTTTTAAATACCCGGAAGATGAACCAAAAGACCTGACTGAAAGGAATACGAAAAAAATAAAGAATGACAACATTATAGTTTCAATTTTTTCAGAGTAGTTAGCATGAAAAAACACCCTTTGCTTAACAGTAAATTCTTTCACGGCAAGTTTCTCCTGACCATGACCATCAATGCGGCGACAGGATACATGTCAAAGATTAATGGCTTCAGCCGGAATGCGTGTTTATTTCTGGGATACATTTTTCTCATCTCTTTGAGCCTGGGAATTTATGATGTAATATTCAATCTATATATCCTGAGACTCGGATTCAGGGAGGACTTCCTGGGGCTTATGCTCTCACTTGTTTCCATGTCCACCGGCCTGTTTGCAATTCCTGCGGCTACGTTCTGCGACAGGGCGGGCAGAAAAAATACTCTTTTACTGTCCTGCCTGCTGCTTCTGATATCTTTTGCAGTCCTGTACACCACCACATCACCTCTTCTGCTGGCTTTATTCAGTGTTCTCTACGGGGTATCTTCATCTCTCAAAATTGTCACAGCGTCCACATTCATGGTCGAGAACTCCACTAGCTATGAAAGGATGCACCTGTTTTCGATGTACTACCTGTTATATACCATAGGCGTTATGCTGGGAAACCTGGCAGGAGGTACTTTACCGCAGGTCTTTATCAAGTTCCTGGACCTCGATCCCGCAGGACCGGGAGCTTACCAGCTTTCATTATATGCATCTTTAGCTGCTGTACTGTTTTCCCTGCTGCCTCTTGTATTTATAAACAGCAAAGAAACCATGCTGACAGATAGGCCGGCTCTTTTCTCCACGCTTTTTTCGACTTTAAGGTCAGGAACGATCAGAAAACTGATTTTGGTAAATGGAATCATAGGCATGGGATGGGGGCTGATTCTGCCTTATTTCAATGTTTACTTTGATATTGTTCTCGGAGCCGATTCCAGACAGATAGGCGTAATCTTCTCCATTTCCCAGCTTGTAATGATGTTTACCCTGATGTTTGTTCCTGTACTTACAGAAGGGTTCGGAAAAGTTAAGGTCATATCCCTTGTCCAGCTTGCTTCAATTCCATTCCTTTTACTCTTCACCTCCACATCCGTACTTTCAGCAGCTGCCTTCGGATATATTATGAGGACAGCGATAATGAATATGGCAAACCCGATTATGAGCAGTTTCAATATGGAGATAGTAAGCGAAGGTCAAAGGGCAACTGTAAACAGCCTGATATGGATGAGTTGCTATACCTTTGTAGGCCTGAGCACCTGTGCAGGAGGTTTGATGATGGCTCGTGCTTATTATACCCTTCCGTTCCTTCTGACCTGTGGGATTTATGGGGTGGCTGCCGTACTTTATTATGTGTTCTTTGAGAAAATGGAAAAACAGCAAAAAATTAAATTGTGCGCGGCAACTCCACCCTGAGACGGTATATTCTCCGGCTTCCCGCTCAGTTTCCTGGAAATATATTATTCTTTAACAGGGATTCTTTTACTCAGGCAATCGAAACTTTGCGGATGAAGGTTCACTTCCCTTATTTTAAGGACATCGTATTCGTAACCCTCCGATTTAATAAACAACTCTCAACAGGCTCAGAGAATTATCAGTGGAACTGGTCCAGTTCATCGATACATGCGGCACAGGGGTTCTATTGTAATCACTACGAGGGTTCTTTTTTCATAATCAACTCTATAAAGCAGCCTTAAATGCCTGGACCTGAAACGGAATATTTTTTCCTGGTTTTCGATTATTCTTTTTGCGCCCTGGGGTACGGGGTCAAGAGCAAGCTCTTCGAGGATTTCTCTGACCCTTGAATGCGTACTCTCATCGGCTTCCTTCAAAAAATCCTGTGCAGGAATGTCAAAAAAGACTTCGAACATTTAAGGTCCTCATTTAATATTTCTTTAGATTTCTGTTTATTTAAGTTTTCTTTCGGCTCTTTAGATTTCCATTTTCTCAAGTTTTTTTAATGGTACAAGTCTTCCTCTCTCTTCATTTTCAAAACTTCTGAAAACAAGCTCTTTTTCTTCTGCGGTGAGCAGCATATCTATATCCACCATATGCTCCTTTATTTCCGCAAGCTGCTTCTTTATGAAGGTGAGTTCCTCAAAAATTTTTTTATCTATTTTCTCCCCGGTCATTGAAATCGCTGCCTGTGTTTACATGGATTAAAGATAATATAGATTACAGATAATTAATTGCCAGTCAATGTGTATAAATAGTTTTAAAGAGTTGTTTCAGCTTATCTTTAAATGTACCCTTATAGATGCTACCCGCAAATATTACTCCCATTATACAGAGAGTCTTCTGGTAAAGAGTTATCTTCTTACTTCTTCATCAAAGTATCGTGAAATCAGCTATCTGAACAAATTTAAATTCAAGATGCCCAGATTATATTATTTATCTTTATATGTCTACAGTAATAAATAACTATAAAAGCTGTTAAATCAAAAGGTAATTATTATAAGAATGATAAAATTATGAATGAAATCTCGAGTCTGTAAAGGGCAGGAGTAAAAAAATGGTAACCGACAACCTCGGGTTTTTTATCTATGTATTCTCATCCATTTTTGTGGTTGTTAGCCCTATCAGCGGAGTTGTAACTTTTATCTCCCTGACAAGTAAAATGACCCAAAAAGAAAAAAATGATATCGCCAAAAAAGCGGTAACGCTTGCATGTGTAATTGCCCTCTTTTTTGCAGTTACCGGAAGCATGATACTTAAGCTATTCAGCATCAGTGTTGATTCGCTAAGGGTTGCCGGAGGACTTCTGCTTTTCAGCATAGCGTTTGATATGATGCATGCAAAGGTATCAAGAGAGAGCATCACAGAGGAAGAAATTACCCAGTCGCAGGAAAGAGAAGATATCTGGGTTTTTCCTATTGGACTTCCACTCCTGACAGGGCCGGGCGCTATCAGCACGGTAATTGTTATAATGGGAATGGCAGAAGGCATTCAACAAAAAGCAATTGTAATTATCTCGATAATAATTACGTTCATAATTTGCCTGTTTATCTTTCTCTTCTCAAGGAGTCTGCATAAATTAATAGGATATAATGGAATGCTTGTCTTTACAAGGCTTATGGGACTTTTGCTTGCGGCTCTTGCAGTTGATCTTACTGCTGCGGGAATAATAAACATATTTGGGCTGACAATTTGAAAGTCAGGTTTGAGAGTTCAAAATTCAGTAAAAACTACATTCTCTAACCTGATTGATACTAACTCACCTTTACAGCATCCTGATTCATAAAGAAAAGATACTAAGGCTTTATCCCCTGGATTCCTGCAAGCCTCTATAAGCTGCTCTACTTCAGCCTGAGTAAGAATAGTGGTATAGGTGGCTCTTTGCGTTTTACCTTTAATTTAATGTTTCTGGCTTGCTCAGGTGAAACGGTTGACAGAAACTTTTTTAAGATAGCTCGATATTGATAAAGGGTACTATCTGTGTAGTTTACAGGCTTCAGGAATCTTAGATATCCATGAAGGTTTTATCTGTGACTTCCCTGCCGTCAAGCCATTTTATAAAAGGTTTTAATATGAATACATTGTTATCAATTGTCCGTTTACTCAGTCCATTGTCCTCTAACCTTTGTAAATATTCATCAAGGAAAGAATCCATATCCATGCTTCAGTAAATAAACTAAAAGATACCACGTTTGAAGGTCTTCTATGATAAAAGAAATCACTGCCAAATATAATGCAGAACAAATAGAAAAAAAAGTAACGCAGTTCTGGGAAGACAGCGATGCCTATCGGAAAACCCGTGAGCATCGCAAAACCGGAAAAAGGCTTTTTTTTGTTGATGGTCCTCCGTACACTACAGGGCATATTCACCTGGGGACTGCCTGGAACAAGATCATTAAAGATTCCATTCTCCGCTATTATTCCATGAATAACCGCTACATCCTTGAGCGTCCGGGCTGGGACATGCACGGCCTTCCAATTGAAGTCAAAGTCGAAGGAGTGCTTGGCTTCAAGTCCAAGAAGGATATCGAGAGCTTCGGGGTAGAGAACTTCATTGAGAAATGTAAGGAATTTGCCATCACGCAGAAGCAGGCAATGACCGAGCAGTTCCAGAGGCTTGGTGTCTGGCTGCAGTGGCCGGACCCCTACATGACCTTAAAAGATGATTACATCGAAGCTGCTTGGTGGACCCTCAAGCAGGCAAGTGAGAAGAATCTCCTTGATGTGGGCAAGCGTTCAGTAAACTGGTGCCCGCGCTGTGAAACTGCAATTGCGGACTCAGAAGTTGAATATTCCGACAGGACCGACCCTTCGATTTATGTCAAATTTAAGGTTAAGGGTAAAGAAAACACTTTCATAGTAATCTGGACAACCACCCCCTGGACAATCCCTGCAAATGTAGCCGTAGCAGTTCATCCGGCTTACGAATATTCCAGGTTCAGAGCGATCAGGCAGGACGGGTCGGAAGAAATCCTTATCGCAGCCACAGAACTTATCAAAAACGTCCTCAAGCAGGGAAGGTATGTGGACTTTGAAGTGCTTGAGACAATGCTTGGAGAAGAGCTTACAAAGCTTGAGTATGAAAGCCCTGTAGGGGACCTTGTGCCTGTCCAGAACGAGATAAAGCACGGTGTTTACCTTGCCGATTTCGTAACCGTGGAAAACACGGGCTGTGTGCACATTGCCCCAGGGCACGGTATGGACGACTTCAACCTCGGGGTAAAGCATAAACTCCCTATCCTCTGCCCTGTGGGCTCAAATGGTTCCTATACAGCAGAAGCAGGGGAATATGAAGGCAAGAATGTCAGGGAAGCAAACCCCATTGTCATTGAAGACCTCAAAGCCCGCAACAGGCTCCTTGCCGAAGGCACTGTTACACACAGGTACGGTCACTGCTGGCGCTGCAAGACTCCTATCATATACCTCGCAACCGAACAGTGGTTCCTCAAGGTTACCGAAATCAAAGAAAAAATGCTTGAGGAAATCGATGCAGTTGACTGGTACCCTGACTGGGCAGGTTCAGCCAGATTCAGGACCTGGGTTGAGGGTGCACGCGACTGGTGTATTTCCAGGCAGCGCTACTGGGGAATTCCAATTCCTGTATGGAAATGCAAAAAATGCGGAAAGCTTGAGGTAATAGGAACAAAAGCTGAACTGCTGGAGAAGGCAGGATTAAAAGGCGATATCGAACTGCACCGCCCTTACGTGGATAAAGTAGCCATACCCTGCGAGTGCGGTGGAGAGAAAAAGCGTGTGGAAGACGTATTTGACGTCTGGTTTGATTCGGCTGTAGCTTCCTGGGCAACCCTTAAGTTTCCGCAGACCCGTGAGCAGTTTGACGAATGGTGGCCTGCTGACTTCATTACCGAAGGGCACGACCAGACCCGCGGCTGGTTCTATTCGCAGCTTGGGGCAAGCATGGTCGGCTTTGGACGGGCGCCTTATAAGAGCGTGCTCATGCACGGGTTCACACTTGATGCAGGCGGAAAGAAGATGTCCAAGAGCCTTGGAAATGTAATCTCCCCTCTGGATATCATAAACAGGTTCGGGGCAGATACCCTGCGTGCCTATGTGCTATCTTCAAGCGCACCATGGGATGACCTGAAGTTCAATATGGAAGAAGTGGAGACCATCAACCGCTCCATCAATATCCTCTGGAACGTTTTCAGGTTCCCGCTGCCTTATATGGCTCTTGACAACTTTGACCCGATGAAGGTCAGCCTTGACTCTGTAAAAGATGCCCTGCGGGAAGAAGACAGGTGGATTCTTTCAAGGGCACAGTCTGTGGTAAAAGCTGTGGACGAAGCCATGAGCGGGTACCTGTTGCATAAAGCAGTCCGTGAGATCATGGAGTTTGCTCTTGAAGACCTCTCACGCTGGTATATTCAGCTTATCCGCCCGAGGACCTGGACCGAGGCTGATGACCCGGACAAGCTTGCAGCTTACTGCGTTCTTTACGAGGTCTATGTAACCATTACAAAACTGATCTCACCTTTCATGCCTTACCTGGCTGAAGAGATGTATCAGAATCTTATCAGGAATGTTGACCCGAATTCACTGGAGTCAGTCCACATGTGCGACTGGCCAGAGGTTAATGAGGCTTATCTTGATCCTGAACTCGAAGCAGCCATGAACACTGTCCGCTCAATTGTGGAAGCAGCTTCAAACGCCCGCCAGAAGGCAGGGAGAAAACTCAGGTGGCCAGTATCCAGAATTGTTGTTTCCCCTGTTAGTGAAGACGCAGCAAAAGCTGTTGAAAGGCTGCGTTCAGTCCTTATGGACCAGACAAATTCGAAAGCAATCGTGCTTACAGGTGTTGGCCAGAGCTGGGACGAACTCGGGCTTGAGGTTATCCCTGACCCAGGAAAGATTGGGCCTGTCTTCAAGAAGGATGCAGGAAAAGTTATCCCTGCCCTGCAGAAAGTTGACGGCTTTGCTTTGAAGAAGGCTTTTGCCGAAACAGGAGAATTTGAACTTCCCCTGGCTGACGGAAGCACGGTTAAAGTCACCACTGGAATGGCAAACTTCAAAGAGACTCTTCCTGAAGGTACGGCGAGTGCCGAATCCAGTGCAGGTCTTGTTTATGTGGATGCAAACCTTACTTCTGAGCTCGAAGCTGAAGGGTATGCAAGGGAAGTCATCCGCAGGCTTCAGGACATGAGGAAGGAACTTGACCTTGTGGTGGATGAAAACATCCGGGTTTCTGTCCGGATCGAGGACGAAAGGGTCCTGAAACTTGTCGAAACCCTGAAAGATTTGATTGCAGAAGAGGTTAGAGCCGATGTCTTTGACCTGGGAAGCGGGACCGGGGTTTCCGGAGCCCTTGTAAAGGACTGGGATGTCGAAGGCATTGCCATGAAAATGGGAATTGCAAAGAAGTAACCTAGCAATTAAATTAGGAAAGCAACTCAACAAAGAAATCTAAGTTCAGACACGAAAAACTGGGAAGGAGTCATTTATATGGATTTTGCTGCCTGGGAGCCAATTTATGAAAGAATCCTTGAAGACTTCGGGTTCGACCGAGAAGGTGATGAAGAGGCAGCCCGATTCCTTTCAGGTATGCTGACTGAGGAGAATACTGTCAGCCTTTCAGAACTTGAATCCATGATTTCAGGAAAGCCTGTCATGGTCTGCGGGAACGCCCCCGGACTCAGGGCTGAACTTTCAAAAATCAAACTTTCCAATTTTATTATAATTGCAGCCGATGGAGCTGCTGCTGTTCTCATGGACCTGGGTCGCGTGCCTGAAGTCATCTGTACCGACCTTGACGGCAATTCCGAAGCTGATATCGAAAAAGAGATTCTTGCCTGCGAGCAGGGTTCGCTTGTCCTTATCCATGCCCACGGAGACAACATGGATAAGCTCAAAAAATATGTGCCCCGGTTCAAACACTTTATTGCAACTACTCAGGCAAAGCCCTTCGATAATGTATACAACTTTGGAGGGTTTAGTGACGGAGACCGTTGCGTTTTTGTAGCCAGAGAATTCGGAGCTGGCAGCATCAAACTGGCTGGATTTGATTTCGAAGATCCCGGAGTGAATCAGATCAAGAAAAAAAAGCTAAAGTGGGCGAAGAAATTAATTAACACGTCCGAAACTTGAGGCTAAATACTGTTTTTCAAAATATGGGTAGTTTAAAAATTAAGAAAAAGTCTTTAAATCGCTTTTTTAGCATAAAAAAGCTTTAAACTTTAGTATAATAGAGTAGTCTCCTGGCGTAGAATATATGTTAGTCGTATTACATCAATATTTTTTTTTGGTTATCTGTTCTAAATCATTTTCGATTTTAGAAACCTTTCTTGAAGAATATATATTTATCACTCTATGTTTCTTTCAACAACGATTAATTGTAAGAATTAGTTATTCTACTAAATATATATAAGTTTTAGTTGTAATTATTATTGCTCACTAGTAAGTTAAATTTAGATTTGTTGCAATTAAAATTAAGACAAATTTAGAAACTATTTGAATGGGTAGCTTGTGGTGAGTATCTAGATGTTAATAAAAGAATAAAAGAAGTCTATGGGGGATAAACTGAAAAGGAGGGGAGAAACAATGTTTGACTGGGCTATAATTACTCAAACTGGCGTAGCACTGAATATCGCTTCATTCGCGTCAATCGCTAACGTTAGACAGTTCATCTTCGCAATCGTTTAAAGGAATTAAATTAACATTATAAAAAATATTTATATAATTGTTAATAAAAGAAATCCGTGGGGTTTAAACTAGAAAGGAGGATAGAAATAATGTTTGATGCAGCTATAATTACTCAAACTGGCGTAGCAGCAAATGTCCTTTCATTCTTTTCATTCGCTAACGTCAGACAGGTTCTCTTCGCATTCGTTTAAAGGAGTTTAATCAATAATTGATTTAATTCCAGAAATGGTCACTATTTAGAGACATATAATAAGGAGTTTTCTAAACTTCTCTTGTCTCTAAATAGCGGCTAGTTGCTTTTTGTGGGTTCGACTTCATACCATTAATTAATGGTAAAAATTTATTCAATTAATGTATGATGGTTAACAAGCAAAGAATCCAGAAAAGTGGGGACTGCCATTTTACTTAAAGAATATATAAAGTGGAGGGGATATTATGTTAAACATTAATATACCAATTCAAGTTGGAATCGCTCTAAATGTTCTTTCATTTTATGCTGGTGCATTTGTCGGTCAGATAATTGGCATCTAACCAGGTAAGTAATCAGGACTTACGCGGTTGAACTTGAAAACAGGAATAGTAAGCGGTCTAAATATCAGTAATTCCGAGTAAGTCCTATTAATCTATGATTATCTTAGAGGCTGTCTTAAATTCAAACCATTTCTACAATTGGATAATGACAATGTTAACTTAAAATTCACATTACGCACTCGATGTATGAAATCAAGCACAATAAACATTATGGTTTAAATTCTCGTTTCGGACATTAACAATTTGGTGTTCCTTCTTTCAATTCAAATGTGTAAGTTATATCCCAATTATAGAACCAAATTTAATTTTAAGACACGCTCTTAGAGCACCTGGAACCTTGGAACAACAGGTACTCCCTGATTAACTGGTTGATATTATTCCGAAATGCCTGAAAATGGCATCTCTTGTTCTTTTTTCACTCTTAGCGCGAGGTTTAATCCCTATGGCGTGCAGCAGATAAGCGAACTTAATAACTGTTTTGGGGTCTCCAATTCCTAAATATCAATCAAGGCATGGGAAAACATATTCTTCAATTTTCCAGGTTTTCTTTGCTAGATCTTTTCTTCCTTCATATCCAATATGTCCGTAGCCCTCATTGTGTGTCTCCATCTCTGGAAACTATCCGAAATACCTTGATAATCCTCTATCAAGTAAATTGTCATTCCATATGATGTAATCGCTAATACTTCAATTGCTACATTGCCAGTATTATAAGAATTAACTAACGATTAATTGTAAGAATGATTTATTCTACTATACTTATATAAATTCCAGTTGTACTTAGTAGTGCTCACTAGTAAGTTAAATTTAGATTTGTTGAAATTAAAATTAAGACAAATCTAGATAATATTTGAATGGGTGACTTGTAGCGAGTATCTGGATGTTAATAAAAAATCTATGAGGTAAACTGAAAAGGAGGGGGAGAAGTAATGTTTGATTGGGCATCAATTACTCAAACTGGCGTAGCATTGAATGTCGGTTCAATCTGGTCAATCGCTAACGTCAGACAGATTATCTTCGCATTCGTTTAATCAGTTAAATTAACAAATGCTTGAATGAACAGCTTATGATGTATCTAGTGTTTCGATTCCAAAATTGATTCCTTATTTCTCGGAAAAATCCGTGATCTTCGGGTCAATTCAAAATTCAAGTTTTATGAACATATTTCGGAATCGCAGTACTAGTGTCAAGAACATTTAGTTATTGATCGTCTAAGCTCTGAATCCTGGTATGCTGGTGGGGAGCTACTACAGATTATGTTCAAGAATTAAATTGCCATGATACTGGATGTAATAAAAGAACTCTATGGGAATACACTGAAAAGGAGGGGAGAAACAATGTTTAACTGGGCTTCAATTACTCAGACTGGCGTAGCACTGAATGTCAGTTCACTCTTTTCATTAGCTAACGTCAGACAGTCTATCTTCGCATTCCTTTAAAGGAGTTAAATTAATAATTGATTTAATTCCAGAAAAATGGTCACTATTTGGAGACATGAACATAATAAGGAGTTTTCCAAACTCCTTTTGTCTCTAAATAGAGGCTATTGCTTTTTGCGAATTCGACTTCATACCTTATACCATTATTTAATGGTAAAAATTTATTCAATTAATGTATGAGGGTTAACAAGTAAAGAATCAAGAAAAGTGGAGACTGCTATCTCACTTAATGAATATATATAGTGGAGGAAATATTATGGCATTTCTCGTCCTTAATATACCAATTCAGATTGGAATAGCTCTGAATGTCCTTTCTGCTTATGCTAATGCAGGGGTTTTCCAGCTAATTAGCAATTTAGGCATAATTATTTAATCCGGATTTACGCGGTTGAACTGTAATACAGCAACAGCAAGCGGTCTAAATTTCAGTAAATCCTATGTTGTTGCTTGTAATTTTACTTATCAACCGCACAAGCCCTATTTGTGATTAGCTTTGAACAACAACTCATCTTTGAGTCGATCTCAAAATTCAAATTTGCTTTCCTAAATCTTATACTTTATTAAAAAATATTTAACATAGGAAAGTTCTAAAAAAATCGATTTGCTAATTGAGTTTTGGGATCAATTATTTTATGATCCATGTTGGACTACTGTAAAGAAAAAGCACAAAAGAAACTGATGAAAGAGGAATCTATTAATGTTGCCTCATAAAGAATCCTTATCAAAGTTAGAATATTTTAAAGATGTGTTTTTGACGCTCAAACATTACAAATAGTACACAACGAAAAATGTAAAAATCTATTCCAGTCAGGAAGATAAATTAAGTATGCTTTTTTGAACTCTTTGACATTAAAGATTTCACTGTATATTAAAACGTTAATATATGGAGAATTCCTTTTAATATACTTATATAATTATAAATGTTTTCGATTTCAAAATCAAAAATCTGAATGAGGTGGATAATGTTTACTTTGCTTTTCCTGTACATACAGCCACTTCGATCAATGCCACAACTACCCATAAAATGCCTGTAAAAGGAGTACTTTCCGTATCCGGGGGTGAGTTTGAATCTGCTGGTTGCTCAACTGCTTTTCCAGACCTATTTGTTTTGTTTTCGGTCCGAATTTCATCCTGCCATTTTCCCTGAACTTTCAGCTCCTCAATTACTTCTTCCCTGTCTGATACAAGGATGTTTCCCTGGAAATCCTGCGGACACAGTGAAAAGCTGCTTCTTGGGGTCTTTATCCCTCAGCATGAGGAGCACGGATTCGTTCATGGTGAACTCTGCCTGGTCTTCTGTCCAGACATTACTGTCGGTCTCGGTTCTTACCTTTATGGCTTCGGCTTGCAGAGGGTTATAAAGCCATTCTTCAACTGCAATTGTGAAGATTGTATGGTCATAGTGAATATCAATCCTGCTAACCGTTCCTATCACTATTCTGTCTGAAGCGTTAATCTGGTAGGGCATTTCAGAAGCCTCTTCAATCAATTCGGCTTCTGCAGGACCTGGAACCAGGAGCAGGGCAAGTGCAGCTAATATAGAGCATATTCAGTGTTCTCATCGAATTCTCCTGTTTCATATTTCGGATTGATTTTCTCCTGTTTTTGGTTCAATTTCGTTTTTAATTTCCTGTTTTTTCCTGTATTAGCCCTTTATTTTCTGTTTTCTTTCTTATTTGTCATTTGTTTAAGCTGCGGATTTATTTGAACTTTTTATTGCCCCTTCCGAATCATTGAAGGAAAAAACAGCTCTTCAAGGTAGAGATGATGATTTGAGACATAAACTATGACAAAAAGGGTTGAGAGAATCACATTTCAGCTTCAAGAATCTTTGGGAATGTTAATTGAATGGAATCTTAACAAGTTTAATATATTTATTGATGACAAATGTACTTATTCAATGACAAATATAATTATTTGATGCGAATATGAAATGCTTATTCTTTTTTCTGGGGTCGAAAAAAGAGGAGCAATTTCACAATCCGATTTTTACTTTTCCGTATAAAACTACTTTCAAGGATTTCTACAAAACCAAATCTCATTGATGACGTGGGGCAATGCAAAATGAAACATGGAAAATGTCCAAAATGCGGGAGCGAAAATCTCGATACCGGCCATATAATCGGAGAACGTATTGGATATGAGTCTGACAATGAATGCTATTTTACAGGACCCATGCGCGATTTCAAAGTATATGTTTGTTTAAATTGTGGATATGCTGAATTTTATGTGGATATTACTGATAGAAAAAAAGTTGAAAGTTGAAGTGTGAACATTTAAAGGTCAGCAGAAATGGTGGAAAGGTCAAAAATAGCTGTCAGGCAGAAATATGTATCCGGAGACTGCGCAGTTTGAGATGCAAATACAGTACATCATGAGACCTCAGTCGAATGGATACTATTCGATCAGATCCATCTTTGCCTTCCCACCGCATCTAATCTAAGGCATTAAGCCCTACTCTACCACTTTCTTAACATCTATTGCCCAATATTTATTTCAGCTCCTCACCTGTTTATTAAACGACCTGCTCATTTGACGCCTTACATGAGTAATGATCGTAATACTGGCGAAGAACTTATTTATGTACTCCTGAATGGAGAAATACATTTTATGGTTGCAACATTTTGTTATAAATAGCTTTCCAAATAAATCATTAAAGAAACATCTTTTTTTCTTGAGGTTAGATGGGAACAAAAACGAAGGATTGTGATTGCCTGGCCTGAGGGTTCCATCCAGAATTTCTGGAATAACTATTCATAAAAACGTTTTGTGTTTCGCGGGGTTTCGCAAGACGTGAAAAAATGTATATGGGCCTAAAAGGACTGAATGTCCGGTTAAAAAATACTCCTGGTAAAATTTCTCTGGAAATAATTAATAAAACTATATATTTCATATCAATTATATATCTTTAACTTTTATACTCCTGGTTATATTTAATATACGAAAGTCTCGTTATGTATAATGAAATTTCATATTTGCAGGCATAGTTCTACTATATATATGAAATCTCCACTTATTATACTGTCTGGTTTGAAATGAGGTTGCATCCCCTCTTTTAAAGTATCAGTATATCTCCGTTTTTTCAGAGGTTAAGTTCCTGCCAGAATAACTATATAGTTTTACTTCACAAATTATTCTGATCACATGCAAAGACTTAAAATTCTTCCCCTGGTTCTTGACCACCAAAATTATTTCCAAAACTCCTCTGATATAATCCCTCGCAGCATTCCAGTCTCCCCCTGTCTGGACGGGCGTGAGATCAATTTAATCTTCGGTGCACTTCATACTGGCAAGACATCCTTCCTGAAGCAGATTGCAGGCATGCTGCAGGGTCCCAGGGTTTACATTAATTTTGAAGACAGCAGATTTAGAGATCTGGGGCCTGAAAGTTTTCAGGAAATTGAGGAGATTGCAGCCGAATTTTGCAGGAAAGGATCTGAAGCTGAAGAAGGGCTTGAAACCGAAGAAAAATCTGATAACGGAAAATCTGCGGAACCTGTTTCTTATTTCCTTGACGAGATCCAGTATGCCCATGGCTGGGAGGACTGGGTTGACAGGCTTCAAAATGAAGGAGCGCGAGTGTTTATAACCTCTTCTTCTGCAAGCCCTATGAATCAGAATATCTCTTCGCGCTTTGAAAACAGAATAAGAATCCTCAAACTTCCACCTTTTTCCTTTAAAGAATATCTCACTCTGAAAGGTCTGAGAGTTCCAAAACCTAATTTCCTTACACCTTCCCGTTGTGACGAAATGTTATGCCTGTTCCTGCGCTATTTTGAAAACGGCGGCTTTCCCGACATAATAAAAAATAACGACTACAGGCTTTCCAGGAAGTATTATGAGGAAATTCTTCAAAAAGAAATCATTGACAGGCATGATATTCAGGACCCTGAAGGGCTGAAAAGACTTGCAGTTTTCCTCATCTCAAACATGTCATCGGAATATTCCCTGGGTACTCTGAAAAAAGTTAGCTTGATCGATAGCGAAGATACTATCCGCAACTATCTGGACTATCTGGAAGATTCTTTTTTACTGTACCGTGTCCCCATGTTTAACCATGCATCGGAAAATTCGGAAGGAAGAGAGACCGAAAATGGAAAAGAAGTCCCTTGTAAAGTATACGCTGGAGACACAGGTTTCTTCAAGTCAGTGTTTCCCAATTACCCTGACAGCCTGGGATTAAGATTTGAAAACCTTGTATTTCTTGAACTGCTCAGGCAGGGCAAGCAGGTCTCTTATTTCCGTGACAGGAGAGAATGTGATTTCCTTATAACCGAAAAAGACAGCCAGGCTGTTAAAGTTGCGATTCAGGTTTCGATTTCCTTCGGAAGCCCTTCTGTAAGGGAAAGGGAGATTCCAGGGCTTATGGCAGCCATGGAAGAATTCGGGCTTAATGAAGGGCTTATCCTTACAATGGACGATGAAGGGGCCATAGAAATAGAAGGAGAGAACGGGGAAAAGAAAAGAATAATCATTAAATCGGTATGGAAGTGGATGCTGGAATAAAAATTCCAGTTCTTCTATTATTTTTTCCATTGGAC
>NZ_DAOOUJ010000045.1:0-25882 GCF_035390745.1 Methanosarcina sp.
AAATAGTCACCAGCAACAGCATTGGAGAAGTAATTCTTCATGCCTGTATACATTGTGATAAGCGTTGAAGGACTTCCTTCCTCATCAGGGAAATAAACCCCATAGAAATCATCATCAGTAACACCCATATCCCTCACTTCTTTCCAGAAGCTTTCAGACTCCATCTGCGGGCCGCCAGTTGCTACCATGTATTTCGAAATTCCAAGCTGCTTGCCTCTATTAATGTTATCAGCGAACTGCTGCGGAGTTATTGAAGTGCTCCACCCGAGGTGAACAAGAGTGGCATTATCTGTTAAAAATTGAGTTCCCGTTTCCCATCCCATCATCCCGTATGGAAGAGCTGTACCGCGCGGATACGGAAATTCATTACTGGTAGAGGAGTCATTATTCGAAACAATTTGCCCGTTAGATGCCAGTACAGCAGAGGGACCAGTAATTAAAAAACAAAACAGAACTCCTAAGGTCTAAAATAGTAAATGTAAACCATCCTTATTTTTCATCTATTCCCATCCCAGTTTCTTATTTGATCACGTATGTAAGTTATTCTATAATAATTATAAAATTATATTATATTTATAATTAAAGGTGATACTCTGCTGATTAAGAGTCTATTCGAAAAACAACAATGGAATATTGTGAAAGTAAGCAACCCGTAATATTCAGTAAATATCATTCTCAAAATGAGTAAGTACTTTTCAGTGTTTTTTGTATCTCAACCCTGACATTCACTGGGGCAGATTTGCTTAAAAGCATGAAAAAGTAAACATTGAAACATTAAATACCAAGTTCAGGCAGAGATATCGTTTTATGCATATATGGATAATTCAAGTAGTAATATATTAGAGGTGTTTTGAATGTATTGTCGTTATCTTATAACAGTAAATCCAGACTCCGATAATGAATACTGTACATGCGAAGTTGCCCCAAAAAAAGGTAAGCTGCCTGCTGAAGTGATATCGAAGTACTGCAAAGGCGACTACGAAAATTGCCAAAGATTTATGTACCGTTCACGCTTGATGGCGTAATAGAGCTTTTCAGGCTCTTATTGCCTTTAACCTGACTTTTTTCTGGTTTTTTATTTCTGTTTTTGGTTCTTTTCTTCCTGTTTTTTCTTTTCTTCCTGTTTTTATGGAATTATCTGGAAAAACTCACTCTCTGAACTTCAATTAAAAAGGAAGAAGAATAGAATTATAAAGAACAGAAAAACAAAAAAAGAACAGGAAAAAACAAAAATAAAGGAGGAAAGGTGACAGGATTCTGGAATATGAAAGCCAATCCTGTCAACTGCTTATAATTTTCTCACAGAAATTTTACTTCAATTTTTTCTCGGAGTCACCGACAGTTATTGTGTAGCTAAAACTGTCAGTATTTCTCGGGAAAATTGTGAGTTCCCAGGTTCCAACTGCTCCGGATACTTTATAGGTTTCTATGTGCTCTGTCCAGTCATTTTGATAGTTTGAACCTTCCTCTATCGACCAGGTCGGGAAGTTATACCAGTCTGAGTATACAGAGACATCTTGAGTTGTTTCTACGAGGTTCATCTTTACAGGATTTGAATTGCACTTCAGGCTCGTTTCAAGAGATGGTTCTTCATCTTTTGGGGAGACACGTATCGATGAGCTGGTGCTATAAATATCAGTAGTAACTGTAATCGTTATAGGGTCTGCGGTTGTAGTGGTAAAGGTTTTTACATAAGGAACTGAAGTCTGTTTGCGAACCGTAAAGCCCAGGTTGATTTGCGGGACAGAACCATCATTTTCTTCTCCGTCAGCGTTCATTTCGATTATACTGTTGTAAGTTCCTTTCGCATCCTCAGGAACAGGAACCCGGATGGTCATGTTTGCGATTTCCCCGGCTTTTATGACTGAAGGTGCAGAGATCTCTATTATATCATCACTGAAAGCAGACTCACCATATGGAGTGCCACAATAGTCATAGCACTCATAATAGTCGTCGTATTTCGTTATTTCCGGATCGATAGTGACATCTTTGCCTGCCACATTTTTGATTTTTATCTCATACACATATTCCTTTCCAGGCTCCAAGGTATCGGAAATATAACTTGTCTGAAGCTCAAGTTTCGGACGAACAGGCACTGAAATCCCAAGGGTCATTAAATTGACATACATCTCAGTATTTTCTTCAATGTATTCAGTATCCTCGTACTCGTAACTATAAACGTCATCAGTAAAGACTATCTGAGCCTCATATTCCCCGCTTTCCGCATCCTCGGGAACATTTACTTCAACCTCAAAGTCCTGCTCCATACCCGGCTCTACAGTTACATTTGCCGGAGATATTGTAATCCAGCTTTCATCGAGGACGTTGAAACTGTAAGGTGAATTTACAGCTTTCGGGGCTACAGTGATTGTTTCACTGCCTTCGTTCCTGAATTTGACATCAACAGTTTTACTGTCTCCAGGCATGACACATATATAATTATATGTCGGGTCTATAGCATGTACGGTGTAATTTTCGCTGTCATCTACCGGCTCAGGGTTCACAGGATCTTCGCAGGTTACATTTTCGGCTATGCTTCCGCTAAGCTCAGCAGGCTGAGCGCATGCAGCCGGCATGAATACCAGGCAAAATAATAAGCTTAATAACTGAAATACTGATTTTAACATTGTATTTTCCTTCATATTCTGGCTCCTTTAATTTATCATGAGCTGATCCCATAACTCAAAAAAACGTTTTTAGATCTTGTTTTGCAGGTAACTGTTCGAGTTTCTGGATTCTGGCTTCCAATCGCACATTTTACACCCGATTGAACTCCAAACTTTACAACTTCCAAACATCTTTATAACTTCTACCACCAGAGTCTCTAACAATCGATACTGTAGTTGATTTTACTGAGATAACTGATTGAAACCAGAGAGCATGCCCAGTGCTGCTGAAAATAAGATGCAAAAAGCCTGATGATGGTCCATCTTCTTATTGGAGAGTATGAGGGCTAAACTGAAAAGCGATTTTGCTATGAAACCCGCAAAAAGAAATCCTGTCAGCCGTAAAAACGTATCAAAAAATATCAGATGGGTGCTCACGCTTTGGTGATATACTCGTACCTGACATCTGCTCTCGTGATTTTCGGCAGTTCTCCCCACATGCCAATGTACTCACCCTGAATCACAAGTGCGCCTTTTATTCCCGGGATCCCTTTCACAGCCTTAAAAGAAGACTCCACAGATTCCTTTCCAATTCCCACCTCATTTCCAAGTGCCGTTGCAGCCGCATCTGCAAGAGAAACATCATCAGAAAACACTGCAGCCGCATCTGCCGTTCCGAAGCTGATTGAAGGCCCGACGGTTCCTGCTGAGGTGCATACACCTGTTATGGAGTTTCGCGGCTCGAATACAAGCCCCAGGTTTTTGATGGGAGACTGCCCGGCATAGATCCCGACCACAACAGGCCTGTCATTTATAAGTGCAATATCTCCGCCATTATCGACTATAGCGTATTTTGCTCCGGCTTTTACCATTGCTTCCACTGCAAGGGCAGAGATTGTACCTGCAACTGCACTCATTGGCCCTATTCCCATGGTGTTTCCTGCTTTTACCATCCTCCTGACGACCTCTGGGGCATTTTCCGGGCATTCATAAGGTTCAAGTGTGAGCTGAAAATAAGGGTCGGAAAGGATATAGGTTTCAAGAATTGCCCTGTGGGTACGGATAGCCTCTTTTGCGGCTTCTATGTGAGCCTTGTCGCAGGCTGAGATAGTAACTATGGTTTCCTTGAGCTGGAAGTGTTCTTTTATCGGGCTTCCGGCAGGTTCTGTAGCAGGTTCTTTTATGGGTTCTGGCATGCTGGTCTACATGGATTTATTGCTTAAAAAAGAAATGCTTTTCTGAGACGATCTCTCAGTCCGATAGAAAAAACTTGTACACCAGCGCTGAGATATAGGTAATGAGAATATTCTATTTTCCTAAAAGGGTTTCTAATTTCAAATTGTATCGGAACCCCCGCCAGCTTGTCTGGCGGCACTACCCAAAAAGAAGAAAAAGAGATTTTTGGCGGCCTTTTTAAGCATGCCGCCTTTTTAGCTGTTTCTTTTTAGCTGTTTAATTTACTTTTATTCTGATTTAAGCCATTTTAGAAAGGTTAGAACTGCAGCTTTTTCATCCTTTCCACAGCTTCTTTAATCCTTTCAACCGGCTTTGTCAGAGCGAACCTTATGTAGCCCTCACCGGCGTCTCCAAAGCCCACACCCGGAGTTGCTACAATTCCGGCTTCTTCGAGAAGGAGTTTTGCAAAACTTATTGATGTGAAGCCTTTCGGGACCGGAGCCCAGACGTAAAATGTGGCTTTAGGCGGCTTTACTTTAAGGCCCATTGCAGTGAGTCCTTCGATAAGGGCATTCCTTCTCTCTTCGTAGATTTTGTTTGTCTTATCAACGCAGTCCTGGGAGGATGTGAGAGCTGCAATGCCTGCAATCTGGATCGCGTCAAAGACGCCTGAGTCAACATTGGACTTAACTTTCCCGAGACCTTTTATGAGAGCCCTGTTTCCTACAGCAAAACCGAGCCTCCAGCCGGTCATGTTATAGGTTTTTGAGTGGGAGTAAAGTTCCATGCCGATATCCATTGCCCCTTCGGCTGCAAGGAAAGAAGGAGCTTCATACCCGTCATAGGTCATCTGAGAGTAAGCATTGTCGTGCACGGCAATGATGTCATGCTTTTTACAGAACTTCACGACCTTTTTGAAAAAAGCCATATCAGCAGTTGCTGCAGTAGGGTTGTTAGGGTAGTTAAAGAAGAAGAGCTTTGCCTTTTTCAGGACATCTGCAGGGATTGAGTCAAGGTCAGGAAGGAAGTTGTTTTCTGCCTTTAATGGCAATGGGTAAGGCTCTCCTCCCGCAAAAAGAGTCCCTATCTTATATACAGGGTACCCTGGCTCGGTATAGAGTACGACATCTCCCGGATTAATAAAAGCGAGAGGGATATGTGCTACAGCTTCCTTTGACCCTATGAGAGAAAGGACTTCGGTTGCAGGGTCAAGCTCTATTCCTTTATATTTCTTACACCATTCAGCCGCAGCCTTCCTGAACTCGGGCATCCCGGCATATGAAGGGTACTGGTGCGTTTTCGGGTCGCAGACAGCTTTCTGCATGGCCTCAACAATGTGAGGGTGTGTAGGCAGGTCGGGATCTCCCACGCCAAGGTCTATTACGTCCACTCCCTTGGCAATCATTTCATCCTTTGCTTCATCGATAGCTGCAAAAAGATATGGGGGTAATGCGTTTATGCGGTCTGAATACATTGGAAAAGTCACCTGAATATGAATTTACAGTGTGTAATTCTGCATAATTACGGCAGTGGGGATATTAAAAGGTATGGTTAATATATCCTTCTTTACCCCTTATATTAACAAATTATTTTGTAAAAAATACCAAATTTGCTTATGGGGCTAATACATGGATGAAGTAAATGTATGTGGGTTACGCATCGCATTCGAACGGAAGGGCGAGGGACCACCGCTCGTGCTCCTTCACGGAGCTCTCAGTGACAGCAGGATGTGGCGCAGGCAGCTTGATGAGCTCTCCGATGAGTTCACAGTGGTGGCCTGGGATGCTCCCGGGTGTGGACGCTCGACAGATCCGCCGGAGACTTTCCGTTTACCTGATTTTGCAGATTGTCTTGCTGCATTTATCAAGGAAATCGGCCTGGTAAAACCTCACGTTCTCGGTCTTTCATTCGGTGCCGGACTTGCACTTGAACTCTATCGTCGTTACCCCAATATCCCGAGGACTCTCATACTGGCTTCGGCTTATGCCGGATGGGCAGGATCCCTTCCACCCGATGTAGTGGAAGAACGCTTGCAGCAGGGGCTTCAGCAGTCAAGATTGCCTCCAGAGCAGGTCGTTGAGAAATGGATTCCAACACTTTTTACGAAATCAGTGCCTGTAGAGGTAATCAACGAGACTGCGACAATCATGTCCGAATTCCATCCAGCTGGAATGAGAGTTATGCTGCTCTCCTTCGCTGAGGCTGATCTTCGTGACGTGCTTCCGACCATCAAAGTACCCACACTGCTACTGTACGGTGAGGCCGATCAGCGTTCTCCTCTTAATGTTGCCGAGAGCCTGCACGCCAGGATTCCATCATCGAAGCTTGTGGTCATACCCGGCGTCGGCCATGAGTGCAGCCTTGAAGCACCAGAGATTTTCAATGCCGAGGTGCGCAGCTTTCTTCAAGCGAATAAGAAATAAAAGGTATGGAATATTAAAGAAGTCAGATGAAAAGGATTTGTGTTATTGACTTTCCAAGAAAAAGCAATAACATTACAAAGTTTTATAAGGTTTTATTGTAAATTTTTTAGTATGTCTAAATTTAAAACTGTTTTTCTAAGTTTTATTGCATCTGAAATATTTATCATAATTATAGAATTAACGTTTGGAATTCCACTTAATGCCTATTATTACCTTGACCTTAATCTTACAAAACCGGCTGATGTTACTTTTCCACTTCTGCTGAGCAGCGATGAACAGGCTGGATCTACTGAAAAGATACTCTTTTTAAAAAGTTTAGTCGGCGTATTATTATGGCTGCTGACGTCTCCTGCACTTTTGATCGCAGTTGTAGTTTACATTTTAGCACCTGACGAAGAAAGTAGTCTCGGAGTGAATTCGTACATCCATACACATTAACATCTGGTGTTATTGTGTAAACAATTTTTTCCCGGAGGCTGTCTTAAAGATTAAAGAAAAATACAAGCACATGCAGCCCTTACATAGCATTGTTCACGCAGTTTTGCCACGGATCAAAAATACAGGAGGAATGATTTGACGGTTACCAATGAAACTTTAAAAATCATTAAACAGCGCAGGAGTATCAGAAGTTTTAAAGATGAACAGATAAGGGAGGAAGAATTACAGGCGGTACTTGAAGCCGGGCTGTACGCTCCTAACGCCGGAGATCAGGCGTGGCATTTTACAGTAGTCCAGAATAAAGAACTGCTGGACAGGCTGAATCTTGCAGCTAAAGAAGCCGCTACACAACTTGATATTGAACACTTAAAGCAGATGGGGAATAATGAGGGGTTCAACTGTTTATACGGCGCACCGACATTAATCATAGTTTCTGGAGATGAGCGTTCGCCCGTACCTCTCGATGCGGACTGCGCCGCCGCTACTCAGAATTTGCTGCTCGCCGCAGAATCTATAGGGCTTGGGTCGTGCTGGATTTTCTTTGTTCTGTTAGCTTTTTATTCACAACAGGGGTCAGAGCTGCGAAAAGAGCTGAAAATACCTGAGGGCTACAGGCCTTACTCTTCGGCTGTGCTCGGGTATAAGAAAGCTGCAGTTGTCAATGTGCAGGAACGGAAGCCAAACCTCATTACATATATAAGATAACTTTAGCTGAAAAGGAAAGTTCTTTTTGCTCCTGAAGGCATAAAATGTGCCCTTTACTATATCAACGGATTTCAGGAAAAGAAAGACCACCTGAACAGTGAAAGATTACCTGAAACTTAGAAATACCCGGCTCAACAAAAAAAATGAGAAAGAATTCGTTAAAAAACACTTTAAACAGTAAAATAAACCGCTTCAGGCAGTATAATCATTCTATATACTGCTTTTACAGTTTCAATTTCAGCTTTTAAGAACCTCTACATCCAGATCGGCGTTAATGATATAATCAAAACTGATTACCTCATCCCATTTATACTGCATAAACACCGATTGGAAGCATACCCCTATAATTTTCCTTTTATCCGAACCTTCAAGAACCTTTTCTGCAATTTCTTTAACTTTTTCCGAGCCCGGACTGGTCTTTGGCATCGCAAGCCCGCCGAGCAGGACAACAGCATTCGCATGGGCATCCACGGTTCCTCCGAGCTGCATTCCCTCTGGGGTCATGGAAATTGACCTGGCTTTTTCAAAGTCCAGATTGGGGATAAAAGCAAGTTTCCGGTCTCTCACCACAAAACCCAGAAGTTCGGCAAAAGGCGTACAAAAGCCTGGAGTCCCAACGAATGTGATCTTTTCTACTCCGTCCATAAGGCCCTTGAAACTATTCAGGATGCCTCCTACGCCCTGCGAGGTATTTATTATCTGCATGAAACTCTTCTCCTTTGATCTTTCATTAAATGCTACTGCTTTTTGACCACTTTCTGTCTGGCATCATCTACTTCCACAATAAGATTGGAGACATTCCCATAAATAAGTTGAGATTTGCCATGCTCGATACAGGAGAGCAGATTTCCCATAATAAAGCAGAGAAAGAATAAAAACAAGAGAGCAAAAATGATGGAAAAAATTCCAGTAAGTCAGGAGAAAAATCCTGCAAAAATGAACTGAAGAAGAATGAGAAAAGGCAAAAGCCCTCTCAAACTTTTCTGATTCCGAAGGATTCCAGCAGGATTTCTGGATAGAGCCCGCCGCTTGAAATTGTTTTTTTGCTCTTAAGGTCGTTTACTGTTACCCTTGCAGGGGCAAACATGCCTGCGTCAACTTTGAAGAAGTCAAAGTTTGCTGCCTTGAAGGTCTGGTAGAAGGGCTTTCCGAAATCGCTTGAGGTTGTTGAGGGTACTTTCTTTACAAAGTCTTCAAGTTCAGCCAGTTCGCCTTCGAAGCGGACGGTATAGTTGGTTTCGCCGCAGTAAATAACACAGTCATTGGTTGACCCCATGCACTGAACATCGTTTCCAACTACAGGGGCAATAGGGGCAATTCCATACCCGCTCTTGATGCAGTTGATGTCAAAACCAATGGATTCGAGTTTGTGTATACCGGTTTCAACGACGCGGGCGGAAATCTGGACAGAACCAGCAATGGAAGATGTAGGTGCAACAGCGATCATGATGTTTTCCGGGTCTACGCTGCAGTGTTTTGCAATATACTCGACAACTTTCTCATCTGGGAGCTTGTCGGATTCCATGACAAGGACCGCAGCTTCGAAATCGTCTTCGTACCCTATTTCTTCATAGAGCTCTCTGGGCTTTAAGCCGAGTGCACGTGCAGGTCCTGAGCCCATCCCGAAGTAGCCTCCAACTGAGATTCTCCAGCCTGCATACTGGGAAGCCATACAGGCAATGACCGGGTTGTCGGTTGCTACCTGGATAGCAGGCCAGTTAATGCCGTTGAGGTCAAAAGTGCTGTATTTAAGGTCAGCAAGGTCGGCAAGGCAGAGTCTTGCAAGGTACATTCCTGCTTCGTATCCTCCCTCGGCTTTAACTCCACAGTCAATGATTGTGGCGCCGTTTTCAAGCTTGCTTACTTCTGTTTTCAGGTCTTCGCTCCAGTCGAGCATCTCTTCTATGACGTATGAGCCCATTTCGTTGACGCTTATCAAAATATCACCTGTTTATCAGTCAGAGGATTTTTTATTGAAATTTTTCGAACTCGTTTATTGATCTGCCTGCAGACAGGAATTTACTGTAAAGCAGATCATTGATCAGATGGCTGGCTGCCAGACGGGCTAATTTTTCCCGGCCAGAAGTTTGTCCTGCCAGATGAGTATTATTCAGGAAATCCGGTATCACATCGAATAATCAGGAACCACATCAAATAACCGGTACCAAATAGAATAATTAAGTACCGGAGAGTAAAGTAACGAATTTTGGATAACTGAGCCAACTCGTTAAGGTTGTTCCCTGATTTGCTATCCGTATAAGGAAGAATCCAATATATAGATACTGTTATAATATTTTAATTAAGTAATAATGGTCTGCTGGATAATATATCCATCAGATTATGAAGATTCGGTCATTTTTTCGGACAATACTATCAACGGCAAGCCCTACCTCATCTCCTTTTTCAGCTTTTTGCAGGCTTATGCCTTTTTTCATAAGAGAGCAGACCTGCTGTTTCAGATAAGTGGTGCTTCCTTCGATCAGGATTTCGTCTCCTACCGCAAGCCCTTCTTCAAGCAGTTTTATTGCCGCTGCCTGCTGTTTGGGATAATAATTCTCAACAACTCCCGCAGCCCTGCGCTTTTTCTCTGAGGAGTTCATGCCTTTTTCAGGAGAGAAACTTTCCAGACCCGGAACCCCAAAGTAAAAACCAGTAGAAAAGCCCCTGTTATATACCGAAGCCAGTTCAGATTTCCATGCCTTAACTTTTTCGCGGGTATAAGTGCCTTCTTTACATGCATCAATTGCTTCCCTGTAGCAGCGTGAGACAGCTTCCAGATATCCGGGGTCACGCAGCCTGCCTTCTACCTTAAAAGAGTCTATTCCGGCTTTAAGAAGTTCCGGAATATGTTCGATCATACATAAATCTTTTGCACTGAGAAGGTATTTTCCCCTGCTTTCCATGATAAGCCCGTTTTCCCCATGCAGCTCCCACTCCCAGCGGCAGGGCTGTGTGCATTCCCCGCAGTTTCCGGATTTTCCCAGAACATACGCCGATAGGTGGCACCTTCCCGATACTGCCATGCACATTGCACCGTGGACGAAAGTTTCTACTTCTATCCCGCTCTGCTGCTTGATTTTTCGGATTTCATCCAGAGAAAGTTCCCTTGAAAGCACTATGCGCTCTGCTCCAAGGGTTCTGTAAAACTCCGCAGCCTCGTGGTTTGTAACGTTTGCCTGCGTGGATATATGTATTCTGAGCCCGGCTTTGCGTGCTTTCAGGATTACAGCCGGATCCCAGGCGATAACCGCATCTACCCCGGCTTTTGAGGCTGCAGCAATCACTTCATCAGCTTCCTCAAGCCTGTCTTCATTTACTGTTGAATTCACAGCGAGATAGGCTTTTAAGCCCCGTGTTTTAACCTCAGAAACAAACTCCCCCAGGTCTTCAAGAGTGATCGATTTTGCTTTTGCCCGAAGGCTGAGCCTGTCAGTTGAGAAATAAACCGCGTCGGCATATTTATAACAGGCTTCAAGCCCTGAAAGGTTTCTGATGCCCATTATGAGTTCCGGGACTGGAAGATTATGCATGAGAAAAGGAATGCCTGAACTCTAATTTAAAAATATCTTCATCGCATCTGCCACTTTCCTGCATGTATCAGTCTCATAAATAAAAATAAGAAATGTAAACTTTTCATACTTTGCAAAAGGATAACCAGGTTGACGGAAAACTTTATATAAATGTACTGCATTTTTTAAAAATGGGGATAAAGTAAGACTTAATAGAGAAAAATTCTGTGTATAGACTAAAAAACGAAATATAGACTGTTAAGGTCTCAAATATGGGGGAATATTAAAATGGAATATGAACTCGAAGAAGTCGAAAGAGATTATGTGGAATTCCGAAAGGAAATGGGAGAAGAATAAAAAGAAAAATTCAGTGCATTGAAAAATGCATAACGATTACACCTTAAAATTTAACCAATATTTTTTCTATTTTTTAATTTTGAGAACATAACTGTTCTTAATTATTTCTTAATCATAAGAGGCAAGTTTTGATTATGCTACTTTTATTCCAGAAAAGATATACCTTTTCATGAGAACTTACTATGTATGCAGATTAAAGGAATTGCCCGTGATACTCTTGATTTTATACTTGGAGCCAGCAGGTCAATGTCTCCTGAAGAATTTGCCGGGCTTTTGCAGGAAAAGGATGGAATAATTACCGAGGTGCTTATTCTTCCCGGAACCGAGTCAAGTGATACAAACGCAGTCCTCAGGCTTTATATGATGCCGAACATAAAAGCAGCAGGTTCGGTCCACAGCCATCCCGGTCCCAACCGAAGGCCTTCTGAAGCTGACCTGCGCCTCTTTTCGAAAACAGGAAACTGTCATATTATAGTGGGCAGCCCTTATAACAGACAGAGCTGGACCTGTTACGATAGGGAAGGAAATGTAAGAGAACTTCCTGTCCTTGATGTAGAATTCGAAGAGGATGAAGAGATTTAAGATAGAGATTATCCCAATAAGCTTCGAGTTCCATCTTTTTACTCCAAAATATGATAAAGGTAAATGGAACAACTATTATATTTTTTCTGTGATTGAAAACCCATTGAATTTGAAGAGGATACTGTTTTTTGATTAATCACAGTATTTTTTGTAACAGCAGTTATTCCAGCAGATATCCTGAAAATTTGAGTTAGTGTTTTGCTCTGGTTATCTGAAAAGTTTAACGAGTTGCCACCCAGTACACATACCATATTTTTTAGATGATGCCGCAAAAAGCAGCTTTTTCTCTGTACCTGTCTGCTGCCTTCCTTATTGCCTACCAAAAACATTTTATTTACATATACACATTATTTATGGGATACATCCTGCACCTTATTCAAAGGCAGGTGTTTTTAACTCAAAGGTTGTATCCGGGAAACATATCTGGAACTCAAGGTCCAGATAGCCTTCACGTATCTGGAGGTAGTAATCCTAATGCCTACATGCCAAGACTGCAGATTTTATACGGCTATTGATGAGATAAAAGGCGAATGTTTCAGCCTCGGATTTGAAGTACGCGGAAAAACCGATTCCAAGAAGTGCCCGGAGCGGGCTTTCAGACCAAATAAAGGTCCCAAATCGAAAAAAGCCGGAGCGGAAAGGTACTGAAATGAATAGAGGATTGGGGACGAAAAAATCTCGTTAAATGAGGTTGAAAGTGTAAAAATATTAATTAGCCTCCAGCTGGACAAAACGCCGGAAAGCGCTAATAAACCTTTTTTCTGCTTGCCGGAATCAAACGATACCAGATTAATTCCCATTCAATATTTTCTTTTTGTGTCTGTTTTTACCTTTACACAGTTTTTATGCTGATTCTGTTATATCCCATGCTTTTAATTTCTCTTCAGCCGTTTTGTTTATCCTTATCAAAACCGTCACTTTCTTCATCTTTTTTATTGCCATATACAGGAATCGCGAATGCAAAGGTACTCCCCTTACCGGGCATGCTCCTGAACCAGACATACCCCCCATGAAGGTTAACAATCTGCTTTACCAGAGAAAGGCCAAGTCCGGTTCCCTGAGATGTCTTTGAGGAAAAGGCATCAACCTGGCTGAAGGGCTTGAAAAGTTTGTGCTGGTCTTCGGCTTTTATTCCAATTCCTGTATCCGTAACTGTTATTTCTGCCAGTTCTCCTTTTCTCTTTGCTTCTATCTTTACAGGGTTGTTTTCATAGGAGAATTTTATGGCATTATCCACAAGGTTATACATTATCTGAACAAAACGGGCTTCATCAGCACGGATACTAGTAAGGTCTTTATCCACATCGATTTCAATTTTAATGTTTTTACGGTCTGCGATCGGGGACAGAAGATTTTTTACCGCATTCAGCTTGTCAGCAAGTCCAAACTCTTTATAGTTAAGCTCCATTTTTCCTGCTTCCACTTTGGAAAGATCAAGAATACCATTTATCAGGTTAAGAAGATGCTTTCCGCTCTTTGAGATATTGGCAACGTACTTTAGCTGCTTTTCATTCAAAGTTCCAAAAATCTGTTCATATAGAAGGTCTGAGAATCCTATGATTGAGTTGAGTGGAGTTCTAAGTTCATGGCTCATATTTGCCAGGAACTCGCTCTTGGTACGATTCGCGATTTCTGCGATCTGTTTTTCCTGAAGAAGTTTTTCAATTGCTTTCTTTCCAGTAATATCCCTGCATGTCTCCAGAACGCCAATGATCTTCCCATTCTCATCAGTAACCGGGTTGGCCTGGACGAACCAGGAGTTGCCGTCTTCCGAGACAAACTCCCCTGAATCTTTGTTTCCGGTTTCAAAAACCTTTTCAAGCTTCAGGTATTCGAATGAAGTGTCGCTTATGCCCTGAATACTTTTAAGGTGTTTTCCCTTTGCCTTTTCAAGGTCCATATTCATATGTTTGAGGGCGGCTTTGTTTGCCCAGATGATCCTGAGTTGAGGGTCTACAAAAATAACCAGTTCATTTAAAGAATCAAGAAGGACTTTTTTTTCCCGCTCCTGTGCCTTCAATTCCTGCTCAGCAATGTCGATTTCATTTAACATCCCGTTAATTTCCTTTGAGAGGCGGTAGAGTTCATCGTTGTCCTTGAGGGGCAGTCTTTTAGACAGATCTTTTTCGGACCTGACTTTTGTAACAAAATTATCTATCTCGACAAGCCTCGAAACAAAAAGATCGTCAAGTACAAGCTTAACTCCGATGCCTGTCACAAGTCCGATAAATATAAGTAAAAAATACATATAATTCAGGGTTATTTCGCTGTTCACATAAAGATCTCTTGGAAATTCAGCCCTCATAATCAGGGCAGGCTGGCGTGAAACATCCTCCAGTACAAAATATCCTGCTATTCTCTTCTCACTGAAGGGATCAACAATAATCCTGCCCTGGAAATCAGAAAAATTTTGACATTCTGCGTAAATATCAGAAGGCATATATCTGTCGACCCTGTACATCGAAATTGAAGAATAGGTAATATCTTCGAAATCATACAGAAGAACACTGTCAAAATATCTCCCAAAAATTAAAGTGCCCTTTACAGGTCCTTCATAATTTGTTCTAAGAATCGGATGGCAGGAAATAAACATGGGGTTTTCATCAAGCAAAACGCATCCGCTTTTATTATCATATCTGGATTTTGTAAAAAAAGGACCTTTTTCAACCATTCCAAGAAGCTCTTCTGGAACGGGTTTTTCCTCGCCGGTAGATAAATCTACCGATTTTGTATAAACAACCGATCCTGTATCATTCACAAAAATCATAACATTAACGTTGAGTCCATAAAGAGTTTGATTTTGAAGGTTCGCAGTTATGTACTCCTGGTTTTTATCCTCGATGAAACGGTAAGTATCGTCCCAGCATGCCCAGTCCCGAACCATGTTATCAAGATATTTTTGTTCGGTATAAATCGCGTTATGTACCTTATCTACATTCTTTGATGTATCAACCTGTTCAAGCTCCAGAAAGTTTGAAAGCTGTATTTTATAAGTAAACGCAAATGTAGCGGTGAGAACCGCAAAAATTAAAATAGTTATTATAAAAACCTTCTTACTAATATCTATTCCAAACACCCCATATGACAGATAAATAAAAGCTAAAAACAATAAGTATTAACAACATTAAAAAGGAAAGATAAGTATATAAGATTGAGTCGACATTAAAAATAAATTTAAGTTAGAACACTGCTTATTTTTCGAATTTCACTATTAGATCAGATACAAAAAAATTAGTATTGATTTAAATAGTCATTAATAAAAATTTAATTATATTCAATGAAAAATCTGTGCCCATCTCAAAACAGAGTTTGGGTCCCTTATTTACTTATTCATAAGGACTCTGAATGTTAGAAGTAGTTGCAAATGGTTCCTGTTTTCCGGCTCTGGTAAGTTCCAAAGATATATATCCAATAAGGCGGCTGGCTGAATTGCTGGTGACTGAACATTAGGCTTCGGATGTGACCTCAAGGACTTCCTGGGCGATCTGGATGAGCCTGAACCAGGTGTTAAGGGCAGAGCGCAGGGAAACTGTATCTTCGGCTCTAACCGTGAGTACAAGGTGGTCTGCGTCTTCAAGGGTTACCCCTATCCTTGACCTTTCGGAGAAGTTATCATTAAGCTCTGGAAGGACAGCCTGATAGATCTTTTCGGCAGTCTCGGTTTCAAATGTAAATTCTGCAGAAAGTTTCAAAAAATTCCTCCTGGGAAGAAACTGACATTTAATGTTTTAAGCAATTCTTAAACTGATCTCACTCAAACTAACTATACATTCCAATTTTATCTTTAACAGATTCATTACGAGAGGCAGTGTCCATATATTTCTATAAAATTACGAATTTTAAGATGTTTGTGAGTCAAGAATTCGAAAGCACTGGATTAATTACACATGCCATATCCAATAACTTGACTTTGAATTTACAGGAAATTCGCTACAATGCCCATATACAAAAGTAACTTTTTTGCTACACTTATCTTTTTACTACACTTATCTTATCCCTGAGGTCCCACTGATTATTTCTCAGGCATTATAAGCATCGTAAAGCTGCCATACCCATATAATTGTCCATATTAAAAAGCCAGTCCCTATAATATGCATGGCTCCAGTAACTATGAAAGCTATCCAGATGCAAAGTGCCTTGAAAATATGTCCCTTTACAAGCTGGCCCAGACCGGGTATGAAAAAAGAAAACAGGGCTGGAATTCCATGTGTTCTTCTACAATAGTTCATAGAATTTACCTTTTTAAGAATTCGCCTTTTTAAGAACTCATCTTTTTAAACACTTAATGAGATAGCAGATATAAATAACCTGACCTGAATGAACCTTCCTTTTTTAATTCATGTTTCTTAGTCTGTACTCAGCAGACCTGCACTATGAATTTGATATTTAGTAAGAGAGTTTTTGGACACCATGTTAATATGAATCAGTCCTAATATATTTTCAGTCATGTGTTTACGTTCTAAAATATAGATTTATAGTTATCAGGGGTAGAATTTATGGAACGAAATAAAGAGCTTAACCTTACTGAGATTACTACCGAATGGAATAATTCCTATCTTTTCAGCACGAGGGAAGATGCCTCAGAAAAGCTTGGGTCGTTAAAAAAGAAATCCGAAGAAATAAATAAGACTTTCCGCCAGGAATTTGAGAAATTATCCGGGTCGGTTTTACTGGATTACCTGGAAGTTGAAAAAGAATTTTCAAAATCTATTGATGTTCTCTATATTTACGCGTATACTCAGCTAACTAAAAACGTAAACGAACAGTTTTTTAATTCTCTTCTCGCAGAATCTCAGGATCTGATCACAGAACATAAAAAAGCGAGCGCATTTGCAACCGTGAAAATGACCTCACTCAGTAAAGAAGAGTGGGACAGGCTATTTTCTGAAGACTCCGGGCTTGAGATTTATCGGCCTTACCTTGAAGCAAACTATATGAGGTTTATAGAGCACAGGCCAGTTGATGAAGCGCAGGCTGTATATCTTGCAGAGATCGAAAATCAGCGCATGAAACTGGAAACTGAAGCACTTTCAAGGATCACCAATAAAGTCACTATGGCAGGGAACATAACCCTTGAGAGCGGGGAAGAGTTTCAGGTCAATTCTCAGTCCTACAATACTCTGCTTTCAATAGACCAGAGTAGGGAAAACAGGAAAAGATGTTATGATAAAAGGTTTTACCACCTGATAGGTGAATCCGATTCAATGGCTTCTCTCTACTCTGAAAAAGCCCGGCTTGACGACCTTATCGCAAAAGAACTGAAATACGAAGATTATTACGAATCCAGCCTGTACAGCTTTTACCTCACAAAGAAACAGGTTGATGAGATGAACTCTATTTTTAAGGCAAGGAAAGATGTATTCGAGGAATATAACGAGTTCAGGAGAAGAAAGCTAGGGATTGAAAAGCTCAGGCCGTACGACCTTATGCTCCAGTTGACGGACCAGCCCTCTAAAAATTATACTTATGCAGATGCTGTAAAGGAGATTCAGAAATCCTATTCCGGAATGGATCCCCGTTTCAACGAGATTTTTCTGAAAATGGTGACCGGAAATTTCATAGATGTATACCCTGACCCGGAGCACGGAAAACAGCCAGGGGGTTACTGTTATGGTCTCTTTGCCCTGAAGTCTCCAGCTCTGATTTTTATGAACTATAACGGCATTATCAGTGACCAGAAGACCCTTACTCACGAACTCGGGCACGGAATTAATTTCTATCTGATGGGCAATTTCACGGATTATTTATATTGCTCAGGCCAGATCTACGAAATGGAGGTTCCTTCCACTTTCAATGAAGAGCTTTTTGTTGATTATATAATTGAAAATTCCGATAAGGAAACTGCAGTTGCTGTGCTTGCCCAGCATATAGGCGAGTACCAGAATTATTTTACCCGCCAGCCCATGATCACTGAATTCGAGTATCAGGCTCACATTCTCTGCGCTGAAAAAGGGAAAGCCAGTGGAGCTGAACTGAACGCCCTCTGGACAGATCTTTCAAAAGAGTATAGAAGTGAATCTGTTGAATATTACACAGAAGATTCTGCAGAATGGACCTACATCAACCACATTTACCTTACAAATAACTACTATACTTTCAACTATGCGATTTCAAAGGCAATAACCCTCTCCCTCTTCAAACAGTACAAAGAAAAGCCGGAGTTCTTCAATAAAAACTACATTGACTACCTTTCTTCAGGTTCGACAATGCCTCCTGAAGAAAAACTCAAAAAATACTTCGGGATTGAAATTAACAGGCAACTCTTTGAAGACGCTATGGATATTGTGATGTTAAGAATCCAGGAGCTGAACAAGCTGGAAAACGGATGATTTCCTCTGATATCTCTTTACTAATTTTTCTTATTTTTCTTCATTTTATTGCGGGAAAGGCCGCTCTCTTTCGTCGAGCGGGATAAGAAAGACACTGTAAACGAGTAAAGTTATATGGAGGAGATATTTATAAATCAGCACTCTTAGAAATGTTCTCGTTACTAAAACCAGAAGTATTTTCATTCAGGCGTTATATGCATCATAAACCTGTGCAATCCAGACGACAAATCCAATTAAAAATCCAATTCCTATGACACCCATAAATAAGCTGACCAGCAGGGCTGCCCAGATGCCCACTGCCTTGGATACATGCCCTTTTACAAGCTGACCCAGACCAGGGATGAAGAAAGAGAAAAGTGCGGGAACTCCATGTGTTTTTCTGTAGCTCATAAATCTGCCTTTCTTATTGTTTTTCTTATTGTTTTCTTACTGTTTTTCTTATTGTTTTCTTACTGTTTTTCTTATTGTTTTCTTACTGTTTTTCTTATTTCATTATATCTGAGGTTCTGGATATAAATGTCTTCTGACGGCCTCTGGTATTTTCAGCGGCTTCAGGCAGCTTGCAGCTATACCTTAATTTTTCTTCTTTCCGGACCATCCCTGAAGCCGGTTCCCTTTAAAGAACTCTTTGTTATTTCTTCAAAATATAAGCCAAGATTAATATATATGGTAATATTTAATCACTGCTATAATCTTGCTTCGGCTTAATAAATGCAAAACTAAGAATCTGCAAAGCGTGAAGCGTCAGTTATAGTCTCTAAAGAGAGTGCTGAATGCCTAATTTATAAATTAATATAGGAAACCAGAGTTGAATATAAAATTTTAATTATGCCATACTCTTGAATAAAATCCTGAAACCGATTTTTCCTCACGATAAAATTGATTTTTTTTCAGTAAAAACTGACCTCTCATGCTCATTTGCAGGATTTTCGGAGTCTCTATATGGACGAGAAGGATAATAAAAAATCAATGTTGGACAATGTTAAGACTTTATGGAAATCATTACCGGAAGCCATAAAATTACTTGGTACTATCTTGAGTATAGCTATTGCTCTTAAAGTCCTGTTCCCTGCGTCAACTTTAGGAATCGATTCTTTTAATGCAGGGCCTGAAATTATCGAGCCAGGGGAAATTTCCGTTTTAAGCTGGGAAGTTTCAGGTGCAGATAATGTTACTTTAGAGCCAGGTTTCGGTGCCGTAAACTCAAACGGGTCTTTGTCCGTATCTCCTTCTGAAACAACAACCTATAAATTGATAGCTTCAGGAGACGGAAAAGAAAAAATAGCTATGTGTACGGTTAAGGTTGAAGAAGAGGATCTGCTAATCAGTTCTTTTGATGCAAGTCCGGACTCTATCAAACCAGGAGAAAGTGCTGTCCTGAACTGGCATGTTTCAGGGGTTTCAAACGTTACTATAGAACCTGATGTAGGAACTGTGGAACCTGCCGGAACATTGAATATATCTCCCTCAACTACCACGTCATACAAACTTACAGCTTCAAAAGGAGATAAAGAAGATGTGGCTTATTGTACGGTTACAGTTGAAGAAACTCCTCTGCCTCCTGAAGAAAGCATTACATCTGAGGACAAGAATACTTTGCTCCCATCAGAGGATCCAGCTCAGGAAGAAGAGTCAACATCAGAAGAACCGGCTTCAGAAGATTTGCCTTCAATTGTTTTCTTTAATGCGGACCCTGACGCTGTTGTCAAAGGAGAGAGTTCCAACTTAACCTGGAGCGTCTCCGAAGCTATGGAAATTTCCATATCTCCGGGCATAGGAGAGGTAAGTCTTACCGGCAGCCAGCGCATATTCCCCGACGAAACCACAACTTACACCCTGACAGCTACTAATGAGGCAGGTAGTGTTACTGCCAGCAAAGTTGTGTATGTTGAAGAGCCTTCCGCGTCAACATCTCCTGTAGCTATAGTTACTCCAGAACAGGTCTCCCCGGTTAACGGAGAAGAATTCGATAATTCTACGGCACAGGCTGCACTCAAGTGGAAAACTGTTTCGGGTGCTGCAAGCTATACGGTAGAAATCGACTTTTATGATTCAAGCACGGGTAAGTGGCTATCAGAATCTTCAGGGTCCGATGTAGTTTCCGGGATATCTGGAACCAGCTACTCTTTTGAGTTTATGGATGGCGTATCTCAGTACCGCTGGCGAGTCTGGGCTGTAAGCCCTGAAGGTGATGAAAGCAGCAAGAGCGGCTGGTGGACTTTCAGTTCGCAGTCTGTCCCCGGCACAGAAGCTGAAAGCGCAGAAACTGAAGGTACTGAAGGTATATCCACAACATAACTTTCTCCCCGGACTTTTGCATGGTTTTTTGAGTTAATAACCGGATATCTCCGGTTAATTCTTTTAGCACTTTTTGTACTCCTTTGTGCTCATTTTTCTGTTTTAGAGGGTTATCTTAGAGATTCAGAATTTAAAGACTCGGAATTGGAGGCAAAAAGTGCTTACAGGTTTGAAAAGGCTTATATTCTCAGGTCCGGAAAATACATTAAGATCATCTCCTTCTATAGAGGTTGATTTTCCTTAAATACGTATTCAGATAATAATTAAACTTCGACAAAACTGATCCCTCAAAATATACAATGACCATGATCCGCAAAAAACAAACTGAAAAGTCCTATGAATGGGACCCTCCGGCTCCTTCAACAGTTTATATCAAAATAAAGAATATCCCTTATGAAACCTTTAAAACAGGGCTGAATCAGGGGCTGGTTACTACAGATCTCGATCAGATCAGGTACCGGCTCGATAGGCACATTTACTGCTGCGGAGTCTGTTCAAAGTACGTGAACGGCTACTGTGTCATTACAAATAGGAAGTCTGAGCAGGGCTGGATCTGCAAGTCCTTCGTGCCAAAAGAGGAGTTTATATATCTCGATTCAAGGCCTGACCGGAAAGATTCGGCAGAATTCAGGTATCTCTCTGAAACAGGGCTTGAAAAAGATAAGATCGAAAGTGAAGAAGCAGAAGAAAAAAGTCCGGAAAGTACAGGGATGAAGGTTATCTATGAAGAGGGAGTGGCTCTTTACAGGCAGGGAAGACTGAGACTCTCTCTTCAGGCTTTTGACCGTGTGCTTGAAGAAAATCCTCTGGATTTTGCAGCCCTGTTTCATAAAGGAAATTCCCTTCTGAAACTCAAGCGTTATGAAGAAGCTCTCGATACTTTTGAGAGAGCTTCTGAGATTAACCCTGAAAATGCAGGTCTCTGGACAAACCTTGGATTTGTTCTAACAAAACTTGAGCGTTTTCGGGATGCTCTTGATGCTTTCGAAAAATCCATCTCCCTGAATCCTGTGCAGAAAAATTCCTGGGAAGGCAGGGATGCGGTGCTTGCCAGAATACGCATGTGTGAAGAGAAGCTCAGGGAAGCTGAAGAAGCCCTCGAAAAAAACCCTGAAGATCCCGATACTCAGTTTGAATTGGGTAAAATCCATCTCAGGCTTGGAGATCAGGAAAAAGCTGTGCAGGCTTTTAAAAAAGCCCTTGAGATAAAGCCTGAAAATGCCGAAGCCTGGAAGTTCCGGGGAAAAGTGCTCTTTAAAGCCGGTTCGGTAAAGGAAGCCCTGCACGCTTTTGAAAAGGCATCCCGCCTTAAACCTGATTATGCCGAAGCCTGGTATGAAAAGGGAAATGTCTTCCTTAAACTTGGAAACCTGAAGGGAGCAGAAAACGCTTTTAAGATTGCAGCCAGCCTCTGGGAGGGCAAAGGAATTAAAACAAAAGCAGAAAGTGCATGTGAAAAGATTAAAAGGCTGGAACTGGGAAAGACATAATTTTTCTCGCGACGTCTTTGACCATGCAACGCTATTCGTTTTACTGAGCCTGTTTTGTCACGATCGATGCAGGAGAGTGGTGAATAGCTGCCAGGCAAGATGGAGGAGTTTTTCTAATCTGTTATTAGTAATTTACAGGTATGCGTGCGTAACGTAACGCCGCATCATCCTGTGGCTGTTGAAATAGTAGGCAATCATACCTATTGAGTTGTTCATCAGTTTTAACCATTCATCTTTGCGCTCGTAATACATCGGTACGATGATGTAGTAAAGTTTATTGTAGAGGTCGTCAAGTTCAGCAAGCCTTGCCTCTTCCCAGGTAAGGTGTTCTTCAGGCTGAGGGCCTATAGACCAGCCGGTTACTCCTTCAATCCATCCCTCAATCCACCAGCCGTCAAGCACGCTGAAATTTACTGCCCCGTTATGGGCAGCTTTCATACCGCTTGTGCCTGAAGCTTCATATGGGCGGGTTGGAGTGTTCAGCCAGACATCAACGCCGGAGACCATTTTTGCAGCGAGGTCCATATCGTAATTTTCCAGAAAGACTATCTTAATCTCGTCCCTGAGCGCTTCTATAGCTTTGAAAATATCTCTTATAAGCTGTTTTCCAGCTTCGTCACGCGGGTGTGCTTTACCTGCAAAAATAAGTTGAATTTTGCCTCTACGGTTTATTTTTCTGAGCCTTTCAATATCAGAAAGGATTAAGGTTGCACGCTTATATGCTGTCATACGCCGTGCAAAACCTATAGTCAGGGTCTCATAGTCCATACCTGCCCCTGTTCTTTTATTTACCTCATCTATAAGGTCTTTTTTTGCGTTCCGGCGTGCTTCCCATATCTTGTCGTCGGGAATTCCTCCTACTCTTACCAGGAGTTCAGGTTCATTTGCCCACCCAGGCATATAGTGGTCAAATAACTGCCTGAAATATGGGCATGTCCAGGTATAAGAGTGGACGCCGTTAGTTATTGCCTGAATTGAATACCCTGGAAAGAGTTCACATGAGACCCGGCTGTGCCTTTTTGTGACACCGTTAACGTAGTTTGACAGGTTGAGGGCAAAAAGGCTCGTATTAAAGCGGTCTGCTCCTCCAAAATTTCTGAGGGTTTCCACATCGTTTTCATCCCGGATCAGGTCTTTGACAAGCCCGTAATCGAACTTATCATGCCCGGCTTCTACTGGAGTATGTGTGGTAAAAATGCAGAGCTCCTTTACTTTAGCATAATCCTTCCCAGTCCTTTTTAAAAGTTCCAGGGCGAGCAGGCTTGAATGACCTTCGTTCATGTGGTACTTTCGTATCTTAAAGCCAAGTGCCTCAAGCATGCGTACTCCTCCTATCCCGAGCACAATTTCCTGCTTGAGCCTGTAGGCCTGGTCACCCCCATAAAGAAGATCTGTGATCCTGCGGTCTTCAGCGGAGTTTCCTTCTACATTGGTATCGAGAAAAATAATAGGTATGCAGCCTCCGGTCAGGCTTTTGCAGTCATAATGCCATGCCTGGATTTTGACCTCTCTGTCCTGAATTTTGACGCTCACTTCCTGCTGGAGCCGTGTCATCAAATTTGATGGGTTCCACTCTTCGATTAGTTCTGTCTGGCTTCCGAAGGCATCAAGTCTCTGCCTGAAGTATCCTTTATTGCTAATCAGAGTTACTGCTACAAGAGGAATTTTGAGGTCTGCAGCCGAGCGGATCGTATCGCCTGCCAGCACTCCGAGTCCTCCTGCATATGTCGGGATTTCATTGCGAAGTCCTATCTCCATAGAAAAGTAAGCTATCTTCTGTCCTTTCAATACTCCTTGAAGACCATTTTCCATATTCGTAAGTCCCTGCCTTCTTCATCATTTGTAAGACGTCAAAAAATACGTTAAGAACTTTTTCAATTATATTAAAAAAGATGTCTGCAGTGATATATAATCCTACTCTTCAAGTTGATTTGCTGAGTGGATGTTATGGTGCATCTCAAGTTGTTTTTGGAAGCGAGGCATGTGGGAGTAGATTTGTGAAGTTCTGAGTTTCCTGTCTGAAAAATCCTGTACTCCGGCACGATGAATCTATTTTTTTTATTTTATTTTTCTCAAAAAATTAAATTCAAATCCGGTATATATATTTTTTCCTCGTGTTTTGGCTTTTTCTGCGAATTGGCATTTTTAAGTATCCCTTAGTTTTTACACTATTACGTCTCTTCATCATGATATCTTTTAAGGATCAAATCACAATCTTTTTTAATCATAATGTGTTTCTATGTAGATGTAGCAAAAAGATTAAATATGCAGAAATTTTCATAGCTTCCTGTAAATGGTTTCAGTGCGGAGAATAAAATGGCAAAATCGACCTCGAGCTCGGCTAAAAACGGAAGTAATGGCAGGCAGAAACCCTGCAAATATCTCAATGAGATGGCTTTATGCAATGCTCTTGAGATGGCAAAAGAGCTAATCTCAGTGATTAATAAGGTTCCAGTTACTGTATTTTTGTGGCGCCCTGAGAAGTACTGGCCTGCAGATTTTGTTTCTGAGAACGTGAAGCAGTTTGGGTATGCGGTAGAAGAGTTTACTTCAGGGAAAATTCTTTACGGGAATATCGTACATCAGGATGACTTTGAAAGAGTCGAAAGAGAGCTCTCAAGAAGGATTGAGGAAGATTATGTTGATTTTTCTCAGGAATACAGGATATTGACAAAATCCGGTGAAGTCCGATGGGTTGAGGAAAGGACCTTTATCGAAGCCGATGAGAATGGAGTCGTAAAATACCTTAAAGGCATAATTCTTGATATTACCGAAAGAAAACAAAAAGAGAAACTGCTCTATATCCAGAGGGATCTTGGTATTGCGCTGAGCACTTCCAATTACCTGGACGAAACCCTTGACCGCCTGCTTGACTCATGCCTTCAAATAGATGAAATTAATGCAGGTGGCATCTATCTGGTTGATGAAGAAACCGGCGACCTTAATCTTGCTATCCAGCGTGGTCTTTCATCTACATATGTTGAAAATGCTTCTTATTATAGTGCGAATTCTCCTAATGCTAAACTCGTTATGATAGGTCAGCCTGTCTACAAGCAGCACGTAGACCTTCTTCTTACTTCCAAAGACGATATACTCAGGCAGGAAAACCTTAGAGCTACGGCAATAATTCCTGTAAAATACGGAAAAAAGGTTATTGCTGCTTTTTTTCTTGCCTCAAGGATGGAGTACGAGCTTTCGGACAGCGTGCGTACTGTTATCGAAACAATTGCAACCCAGTTCGGGGTTTTCATCTCCAGGATTCGACTTGAGGAAAAACTTAAAGAGTGTGTAAAGAAGCGAAAGTCTTAATGCACTTTAATTTTTTGCTTCATACTTTTTTAGTATACATACTTTTTTAGTATATTTCCTCATTATTTGGCCTTTACAGGAATCGGAATACTTTTCTTAATTTTTCATTTGAAGATTGAGCAATTTATAAGTAAAATTTATAAATTTTGTCTCATAATTTGTATGGGAAAAGAATTGCAGATATCAGTGATTCCTGGTGAATTTTTCCCTTTATGGCTGAAAGATGTCCCGGAAAAATAAGATCCGGAAAGATTGATGTTAAATGTCTCCGGGATCAGGTCTGACTGGAGAAAATCAAATTTAATAATATCTGGTGGGGAGTATGACAGAAGAACTAAAAACCAAGATTTGTGAATACCTCGCAAATCACTATTACCTGAACCTTGCAACTATAAGCCCTGAGGGAAAGCCCATGGCTCATACGATGGCTTATGTTTCCGAAAATGAAATTGTGTATCTGGCAACCAACAAAAATACCCGAAAAGTCCAGAATATCATGCAAAACCCTCAGGTAGCTTTTACTGTTGACGAAGATGACCCTGACTGGTTTGATATGAAGGCGCTTCAGGTAGAAGGCAAAGCATCAATAGTAGCCGATGGGAATGAGCTGCGGGAAGTCGGGGAGATCATGGCAGCCAAATTCCCTGTTATTGCAGATTT
>NZ_DAOOUJ010000046.1:0-25553 GCF_035390745.1 Methanosarcina sp.
AAGCAAGGAATGAAAGCAACAATTATATTGCATTCTACAGCAATGAATGCGGAAATAAAACTCAGGTACCAAAGCTGGATGTGGTATATACTAGCTGAAGTATTGAGTATCTTTTAAAGAGTTTTTCCGAAAACTGCACTGATAGGGAATGTCAATTTCCCAGTGCCTAATTTTTGGGAAAATCTATTTGGCACACTGCCAAGTGCTCTCAGGTACTTTCATTTTTTGTGCATGTTATTCGAAGAATATCATGTGCGTTTTCTTCATTTCATTCTATCTTTTATAATTCTGTCTAAAATTTATTTTTTAAATGTTTGTTTGTCTATGGAAATAACAATTATAATTTCTTTGGACACAAAGGCTTTTATCCTATGTGGAAATTCCTTATTGGGGTTAGAAGGAGTTGGTTTCTTCAAAAGAGAAAGTTGTTCAAATTATATTAAAGCCCGAATTTGACAGATTCTGCTAATTAATACAGTATTTTATTACACAAAACACGTTGCATTAAAACTCTACATTTCAGTAAAATGAAAAATGTCGGGAAATCATAAGATGCAAGGCAAAACTTCGAATTGTACAGAGAAAACAGAAGCATGAAGCCCATATATACATTGTAAAATATATATTTCTGTCAAAAATGTGGGTCTCAAGTTCTCGAATTAAGGGTCATTCCCTGATAAAAGGTTCTATGAATCATAATCATTGTGTCCTTATTATAAGACTAAAGTTAACACTGAGAAGAAATTTAAAATTTTCAGACTTTCTCCTCCAAAATTAAGGTGTTTTTGATGAAAATAACCCAATTCGCTCCGGTCATAGATAAAGAATTAATATGTGCTTTAAGACCTTAGCTGGATACTCAATTGTGTTTAAAAGGATTTATATCTCTTGTATCAATTAATAACTGGACCGTACAACGGAATAAATTTTTCGAGTGATTATTTCATAAATCCTTTATTTATAACGGAAAAAAGGCAGTTCTTTTTAGGTGATATGATGTCATATCAAAAGTTTGCAAGGGATGTCGGCTTTATCGGGATAGTTCAGATACTTACAAGCCTTAGTAGCTTTTTTTTACTTCCAATTATCACAAAAACCCTTGGAGCATATGACTACGGACTCTGGGCACAGATCAATATTACAGTATCTTTAATCTCTTCCCTTGCACTTATGGGACTTTCGATGAGTTTCGTCAGATTTTTGTCTTCCGAAACTGATCAGAATAAAATACAGGAAGCAGTTTACTCAATCCTTTTTTTTGTCACAGTATCAGGTTTTCTGGCTTCATTTATATTGTATATATTTGCAGAACCGCTTGCAACTTTTGGCTTTAAAGACCCTGAAGCAACCTATTTTGTCCAGGCAGGTTCCCTTTTAATTCTTGTGAGCGTAGTTGAGTCTATATCTCTCTTTTATTTCAGGATTTTCAGGCAAATTGAAAAATACTCTTATTTTACATTTTTTGAAACCTTTGGAAAACTGCTAATAATATTGATTCTCCTTAAAATGGGATATGGACTCATTGGAGTAATAGCTGCCACCTTAATAGTTCAGGGTATTATTTTTTTAATCACCCTTATCATCATAATTTCACAGATAGGATTTATTATCCCACGATTTACTTATATCAGAGAATACCTGCAGTTTTCTCTTCCACTAACTCCTAACTCACTTATTAGATGGGTTACGGAATCCAGCGACAGATATATGGTCACTTATTTCCTCGGTCTCGGCAGTGTAGGTGTGTACTCTGCGGCATGTTCTGTAGGGAACCTTATTCAGTTTTTTGTAAGTCCACTTCAGCTTATTCTCTTCCCCGAGCTTTCAAAGCTATTTGACCACAATAAGATGGACGAAGTAAGAATCTATATGTCTCATTCTCTTAGGTATTTTCTTATTATTGCCATCCCGGCAGTTTTTGGCCTTTCAGCCCTTGCAAAGCCTTTACTTTCGGTTCTTACCACTCAAGATTTTATTTCTGGATGGTTTGTAATTCCTATTATTGCTTTAGCCGGGCTTATGGCAGGAATATTCCAGATATTTGTAAATACAATGTTCCTTATAAAAGAAACGAAGCCTGCTACCTATATTAATATAGTCGCCGCAGTTACAAACGTACTACTAAATCTTATCCTTATACCTATACCTTCAATAGGAATTCTGGGGGCTGCTTTCTCCACTCTTGTTTCCTATTGTTTGATGGCGGCATTTTGCGTGCACATATCACTGAAACATTTTAAACTTGATTTCTATTATCTGGACATTGCAAAAAGTATTCTATCATCTATGGCGATGTATTTTTTTGTTTCCAGCTTCACTATCTCAGGTATACTTGAGCTTTTCGAAGCAGCGGGGGTAGGCACTATTGTTTATTTAATTGCAATGTTCCTGATTGGCGGATTTACTGATCACGAAGTGTCCCTTATGAAAAAATATTTATTCAGATCAAAGGTGAACCCCAGCACCAAGTAAACAACCCCCAATTTTCTATATAGCATAAACATAATTAGCTGCTGTTCTCAGCTTTTCTTTAAAACTGAAATTTGAGTCCAGGTACAGAATCTTAAAAATGAAAAAATTTTGAGAATATTGATAGGATACTTTTGAAGTTCTGAAAGATATTCTTGCTTCTGTATGTATTCTCAGTTTTCAGAAATCAGTGCTTTTGTTGTATCCCTTATACTTTTCTCTGAAGTATAGGCAGGCTTCCATCCCATGGATTTTAATTTTTCAATGTCTAGCCTCATCCTTGGTACGTCGCCTTTCCAGCCTCTACTCCCTCCGGTATATGTGAACTCTACGTTAGAAATCCCCATCTCTTCCACAATTACTTTTCCTATTCCTGTAGCACTGATAGTATCTTCAGAACCAATATTGAAGATATTTACTTCTTGTTTGCTTTTTTCTATTGCAAAAAGGATCGCATTAACACATTCTGATACATGCAGGTAGGATTTTTCCTGTTTTCCATCACCGAGAATCTCGAGCTTAAGGGGATTTTCCTTTAGCTTCTTTATAAAATCAACAGTAATCCCGTGCGTGCTGCGAGGTCCAACAATATTTGCAAAACGGAAAATCCATGCCTGCATATCGAAGGTATGGGAGTATGAAGTAATGAGAGCTTCACAGGCAAGCTTTGAAGCTCCATAGAGGGATATTGGAATAAGAGGGCCGTAGTTTTCCGGAGTAGGCATAATGCTTGCTTCCCCGTAGATTGTGGATGTAGATGTAAATGCGATTCTTTTTGCATTTCCTTTTCTCATGGCTTCAAGGAGATTATAGGTTGCCAGTATATTCTGGTCCAGATGTACTTTTGTATCTGAAGCTCCAAGTTTGACGTCAGGATTAGCGGCCACGTGGTACACCATATCAGCATCTTTACAGACTCTTTCGATAGCTTCAGGATTGAGAAGGTCTCCTTTTACAAAGGAAAAATCTGGGTTTTTAAGATGTTGTTCTACGAATTCCATCTTACCGGAACTGAGGTTATCAAAAACAACAACTTTATTTTCTTTTTCTAGAAGGCGGTCTATCAGATGGCTCCCTATAAAACCGGCCCCTCCGGTTACAAGTATTCTGTTCTTTGCAGGCATATAATATCCTCAGATAGTTTCTTTCTTTTTATTAATAGTTTTACACTATTTTTAGAGAAAGCTGTGATTCTTTTTTCATGCAGTATTTCGCTTCGAACGTAAATAGGGGAAAAATTAAAGTGATAAGGTGAAAAGTACTTTAACTCAGAAGAACACATCTTTACAGAACTTCCTTTTATCGGAGAGTTAACCTTGACTATTAAAAAAGCACTCATTCCGGCAGCCGGTCTTGGTACCCGCTTCCTGCCGGCCACCAAGTCAATGCCAAAAGAGATGCTTCCTATCATCGATACACCTGTGATTCAGTATGTAGTAGAGGAAGCTATTGCCTCGGGAATTGAAGATATCATAATTATTACAGGCAGGGGCAAGAGGGCAATTGAAGATTATTTTGATGATTCTCCTGAACTTGAAATGCACCTTGCAAAAAAGCATGACACTGAACTCCTTAAACTGGTTCGGGATGTATCCTCTCTTGTAGATATTCATTATATCCGACAGAAAGAGCCCAATGGGCTTGGAGATGCAGTCCTCAGGGCAGAGAACCATATAGGAGATGAACCTTTTGCAGTGCTTCTAGGAGACGATATTATTGTTAACGATAAGCCCTGTACTGCTCAGCTTATTGAGAACTTTGAGAAATATGGAAGGTCAACAATCGCAGTCGAAGAGGTACCTTACGAAAAACTGAGTAGTTACGGAATTATCAAGGGGAGGCCTCTTGACGACTCCCTGTATGTGCTTGAAGACATTGTAGAAAAACCAGCACCTGAAGACGCTCCTTCCAATATAGGGGCAATCGGGCGTTATGTATTCACTCCTGAGATTTTTGACTGCATAAAGCAAGCTGGAACAGGTGTTGGAAGTGAGATACAGCTCACAGATGGGATAAGACTTCTGAACAAATCCCAGATGATCTATGCCTGCAGATTCAAAGGAAAGAGATTCGACACTGGAGATCGGCTTGGGTATGTAAAATGCATAGTGGATTTTGCCATTCAAAACGAAAATCTCAGAGATGATGTACTTGAATATTTGCGTGAAATCCTTGCAGTTAATACGACTCCAGCAGAAAATGCTGAACTAATGAAATAAAAGAGTTGAAAGAATCCAGTAAAAAACTTGAATACGATAAATTGGCGAAAAATAGCCAAAAACCATATCGGTATCTGAGAAAAGGTTAACCCTGCTGGTTCTTACCAGCAGAGGCCCTCATAATCAATATTTTTAGCTTTAATTACCCGCCTTCCATCAATAACTGTTTTTCCTTTCATATTCTGGAATTCGGAGTCAAGGTTCCTGAACTCGTCCCATTCTGTCATCACAAGACAGGCGTCTGCATCTTTAAGGGCATCAGATGCTTTGCTGCAGTATTCAATTGCAGGAAAGATACGCTTCATGTTCTCAGCTGCCATAGGGTCATAAGCTGAAACTCTTGCCCCAAGTCTGAGAAGTTCAGCAATTACAGGGATTGATCTGGATTCCCTTATATCGTCAGTTTCATTTTTGAAGGCAAGACCGAGGACTGCAATCTTTTTGTCTGCAGGGTTTCCTATTTTCCTCTTCAAGATTTCGGTCATAATAAGGGGTTGCTTATCATTTACAGCTATTACGGACTCAAGGAGTACAGGAGAGTATCCTATTGCTTTTGCTTTTCCTATAAGAGCTTTTACATCTTTAGGGAAGCAGGAACCTCCAAAACCTGCCCCTGAATTCAGGAATTTCGGGGATATTCTGAAGTCTTTACCTACAGCTTCCATGACCTCATAGGTATCTATCCCCAGCTTTTTACAAATATTTCCTATTTCATTGGCAAAAGAGATCTTGGTTGCAAGCAGGGAGTTGTTTGCATATTTTATCATTTCTGCAGTCGCCGGGCCTGTACGTGTGACCTGGCATTTAAAGGTACGGTAGAGTTCAGATACGAGGTCTCCTGACCGCTTGTCAATCGCTCCCACTACTATTTTGTCTGGATTCATGAAGTCATGGACTGCTTTTCCTTCCCTCAGGAATTCCGGATTCATTGCAACACCGAAATCTTTTCCGGCTTTCTTCCCTGATGCCTCCTCCAGAATCGGAAGGACGAATTTTTCTGTGGTTTCAGGAACTACTGTGCTTTTTACTACCACTACATGATAAGCTTCTTTTTTTGCAAGGGCTTTACCTATGCTTGCTGCTGCTGCTCTTACAATTGAAAGATCTATACTTCCATCATCTGCCGAAGGGGTTCCTACACAGATAAAGGAAATATCTGTTTCATTGACAGCATATTCATAATCAGTAGTCGCTATTAGCTTTTTTCCTGCATATTTTTGTAAAAGCTCTTCAAGCCCTTCTTCATAAATGGGGGGTATGCCTGCGTTTATCTGCTCTGTTTTTTTCCTGTCAATGTCTACACAGATAACTTCGTGTCCCACTTCTGCAAAACAGGCTGCAGTGACCGAACCCACATACCCTGAACCTATAACAGAAACTTTCATAATCTTGACCTCTTTTTCGAGAATTGAACAGGTAATCGAGTCCAATTCTTATCTATTTTTTGATAGCCTGTCTCTCTTATTATCTCTATATCTTAAAGTTCCCGGTTTCAGGCTTTCATATATTTATCCTTTTCGTGTCAGTTTAAATATTTATATAGTTTGACAGTTTATAGGTTCCTATAGTTAGAATTTAGTATATGTTTTAAGATACCTTACATCTCATGGGGGATTTTGTAATGCTTTCAATGCTGGCTCTGGGTACAGGCGAGCTGACTCTGGGAAATAGTTTTCCCGGTTCAGGTGTCTGTTTTATTTACACTGACTTTGGAATTCCTGAATATTATAGGATAATAGTTCTGGGATTGATAGTTCTTGTAGGAATAAAGGAAATGCTTCTTGCTTCCAGAAAAGAAGATCATTTTTCGATAGATTCTATCGATATTGGGATATTCCCGCTGTTGATATGTTTTGTTGCTAACTTCCTTTTTGCAGGTCTGGAGATTATTTTCACAGGGCTAGCTCCCTAAACATTCAAATTTTTTTCTTTATATTGATTTCTTTTCTGCTCTTCCAGAAAATTGATGCCTCAAAATATTATAAAATTGTAATAGGCTACTCTTCTTTATTTCTTATACCAAAATATCCGGAATTATGGTATTTTTTGGTTTTTTCTGTCTAAGTTCAGAATTTTACTTCCAAAAACTATTTATCTATTGACTATTTATCATCTAAGTATAATAGTATTTGTTAGTTATCCTATCAGAACCAAAAATTTAAGTTTAAGGAGGTACTGTAATAGGATATAGCTATAGCCGGGGGGCCGTTGCTATCATCCTGTTGTCAGTAGCAGGGAGATTTAAAGGACATTAAGTCTGACAGTAAGGTTCTCGGAAAAAAGGAACTTAAGAAGAACCAGGGTCAAACTGACTGCTTTTTATATATGAAGCAGAAAGACTCCCTGATTTCTTAATAGATCTCGCTTTGTCTGTAATCAGACAAGGCATTAATTTCTTCTTACTTTCCTTTCCACCGCTACCTTTCTTTAAGAAATTCTGTTCTTTCCCTGAGTCTATATTATATGAATCTTAATAAGCGGGAATCGTTTTGGGAGTGAAAACCTTGAGGGTTATTGTTGATATAGGGCATCCGGCCCACGTTCACTTTTTCAAAAATACTATCTGGAATCTTGAAAAAAAGGGACACCAGGTCATGGTTGTCTCAAGAGACAAGGATGTTGTAATAGAGCTATTAAACGCTTATAATATCCCGCATACAGTCCTGAGTAAGGTCAAGAAGGGTAAAATCTACCTCCTTGAAGAATTGTTAATAAGAGAATCTAAACTTTATAATATAGCTCGCAAGTTTAATCCAGATCTCATTATGGGTATTCTTTCTCCCGAAGCTGCTCATGTAGCCTGGGCACTGGGAAAGAAATCCATAATCTTTAATGACACTGAACATGCAGAATTAGCCCAGAAAGTGACCTATCCTTTCTGTGATATCATCTGTACGCCTGTGTCCTTTAAAAAAGACGTAGGACCAAAACAAATCAGATACAGAGGCTATCATGAAATGGCGTATCTTCATCCCGCTTATTTTTCTCCGAATCCTGAGGTTTTGAAAGAACTCGGCGTGGAGGCAGGTGAACAATTCGTGATTTTACGCTTTATTTCATGGGGTGCACACCATGATGTAGGGCAGCATGGAATCAATGATAAGCTGGCACTTGTCCAGGAACTCGAAAAATTCGGGAAGGTTTTCATTTCTTCAGAAGGAGAGCTTGCAGACGAATTTGAAAAGTATAGAATCAGGATCCCCCCTGAAAAAATCCATAGTGTACTTTATTATGCTACATTATGTGTGGGGGAAGGGGCAACTATGGCTGTTGAAAGTGCAATCATCGGTACCCCCTCTATCTATGTCTCTTCTCTTGCAGGAACTATGGGAAACTTTTCGGAACTCGAAGAGAAATATGGTCTGCTCTTCAATTACAGCGATTCGGAATCTGCCCTGAAAAAGGCAGTGGAACTCATTAAGGATCCTGAACTTAAGAAAACTTGGAGCCTCAAGAGAGCGGCTCTTCTTAAGGATAAAATAGACGTGACTGAATTCATGGTAAAACTCATAGAAGGGATCCCTGAAGAAAATCGAGGTAAAAAGAAAGGGGTTTCCGTATCTACAGTCTCGGATGAGAGCCATGCATGATTTATTAAAGCAAAATGCAGAAATCTGGGGTCTTTTTACCCGGAGAGAAGAATATCATCCCAATAAGCTCGATGAGCACGGGCGTTTCTATTTCTCTGAAGACGATCTGAGAAATGCCTCCAGACCTGAGGTTTCCAGATACCTGGTAGAAAATGGGATGAAAGTTGAATTCCCGGAAAATAAAACCTTTGCTGTGTGTTTAACTCATGATATGGATGATATTTATCCTCCTCTATCTCACAGCCTGCTGTCTTCGGCAAGCTGCCTGAAAAGTCTGGATTTCCGGGGGTTAACATCTCCATTTCTCTGGAGATTTAAGGGGCCTGAATATTCTCCCTACCTTAACTTTTCGGATATCATGGATCTTGAGGAAGATTTCGGAGCGAAGTCTTCTTTCTATTTTATCACCAGCAGAGAAGATCCGGTCAGGTTTAGATATAATATAGAAGATCTGGAAAACCATCTTGGAGAAATCTCAGATAGAGGATGGGAAGCTGGTCTTCACGGCGGATATTATTCATATGACAATCTCGAATCGCTAAAAAGTGAAAAGGAAAGACTCGAAAAAGTTCTGGGCAAAAAAGTCCTGGGGTTTCGCAACCATTATCTCAGATTCAAAACTCCAGAAACCTGGGAATTACTGGCAGATGCAGGTTTCGGCTACGACTCTACATTCGGATATAGTGAGTCAGCAGGTTTCAGAAACGGCATGTGTCACCCCTTCAAACCATATAACCTGAATAAAGAACGGGAGATTAACATCCTGGAGATTCCTCTTACTGTAATGGATGTCGCTCTGTTCAAAGTTTCCAGGTCTTTTGAGGAAGCCTGGAGATACACAAAGGATCTGATAGATACAACAGCAGGGTTCAATGGGGTCATTACCCTGCTGTGGCACAACTTTGTTTTCGGGTGCAGTTTCCGAAAAGACTGGATCAAATTATATGAAAAAGCATTGCAGTACTGCTCTGACAGGGGAGCATGGATTACAAGCGGAGAAGAGATTTACAGGTGGTGGGAAAATGGAGTCCGATTCTAAAGGAAAATACCTGTTGATTACACCTGCAAGAAATGAAGAAAAAAACCTGCCTGAGGTTTCCAAGTCGGTAGCAGGGCAGAAAGTGAAACCTGTACTCTGGATCATAGTGGACGATGGGAGTACGGATAATACCCCTCATGTTCTCGATGAGCTAAAAGCAAAATATTCCTGGATTCATAGCATAAGGCTCCCTCCAAGACCAAGGGACATAACCTTTCACTACAGCTACGTCTGCAAGCAGGGATTTGATTATTCACTGGAATACTGCAGAGAAAACGGCATTGAATATGATTACATAGGTCTTCTTGATGCCGATACAATACTCGAAGAAAACTATTTTGGAAAACTAATGGATGAATTCGAAAAAGATTCCTCGCTTGGGATTGCAAGTGGAGGAGTTTACTATGATATAGGTGGCAAGCTTTCACGAGAAGTTTCAGATAAAAATCTACCCCGTGGAACTGGCAGGCTCTGGAGAAAGACCTGTTTCCTCGATACAGGAGGCTACCAGGTAGAACCCTCCCCGGATTCCATTTCCAATACTAAAGCAATTCTCAGGGGCTGGCAACTAAAGCAATTTGCAGACGTCATTGAGGTCCAGACCAGAAAAACGAGTGCAGGAGAGGGTCTCTGGAAAGGGTACTTTAAAAATGGATGGATGGCTCATTATGTGGATAAAAGTCTGCCTATGGTTCTGTTTAATACGCTTTATTACTGCCTGAAATCGCCATATTATACAGGTCTTGCGTATTTCTATGGATACCTCGATTCGGCTATTAAAAGGGAGAAGAAAATTCAGGATGTGGAAATACGAACTTATTACAGAAACCAGGGCGTTTGGTTTCTGTTTTCCAGAATCTCGGGAGCCTTAAGTCAAAACTCTACAGAGCCCAGGAAGGGAGAGCAATGAATTCTTTAAAATCTTTTTGAACTTCGGGATTATGGGCGATAATATGAAAATGCTCTTTCTGGATATCGTGTGGCCTCTCTATCTGGCTGATGGTTCACTTATTCACAGGCATGAACTTGTAAGCAACCTTGTAAAGCTGAAGAATGAAGTTCATATCTTCACCACTGATAGCTCTACTCTTTCGCATCTGGATAATATCCGCTGTCATTACGTACGTCCTGGAAGCCTGCTTACCCTCACAATCAACTATTTCCGGAGCTCTGCAGGTCTAGTCGGTTCCGAATCCTTTGATGTGCTGTATACCAGAAATCCTAATTTTGGTTTTCTTGCAGGGCTCTTTTGCCGAAACCGGTGCAAAGTTCTGGTTTATGAATTAAATGGAATCCCAGAGGACGAATCCAGCCTCATCAAATCAAGAAGTGCTGAAGAAAAATCTTTACTGAAAAGAAGAACTGGAGGGCTATCCAGATATTTTTCTTCTGCAAAGTCCAGGTTAAAAATTTTAATTTTGAAGAAAGCTCTTGATTTTTCAGATAAAATTATCGCAGTAACTCCCGGAATAAAAGCGAATCTTGTGAGCGCTTACCAGATTCCCGGCGAAAAAATAACCGTGGTACCCAACGGAGCAAATACATCCCTGTTCAAACCCCTTGAGCAGGATGCATGCAGAAAAAGCCTTGGGCTTGACCCGGAGACTCTTTATGTCTGTTTTGTGGGAAACCTTGCCCCCTGGCAGGGAGTTGAGTACCTTGTAAAGGCAGCTCCTTCAATACTTTCCAGATATCCTGAGTGCCGTTTTCTTATTGTCGGAGACGGGGTTATGAAAAACGAACTTTTAAACCTCTCACTTGAGTTAGGGATTGAAGATAAATTTATTTTCACAGGTGTGGTTCCCTATGACAGAGTACCAGTCTACATCAATGCAAGCGATGTCTGTGCCGCCCCCTTTATCCTGGCAAGGAATGCAAAAATAGGGCTCTCTCCTCTGAAATTGTACGAGTATATGGCATGCGGAAAGCCGGTTGTTGCAAGTGATATCAGCGGAGTTGCTGATGCACTCGAGGCTTCAAAAGGAGGCCTTCCCGTCCCTTCGGAAAATCCAGAAGCCCTTGCAGAGGCTATTTCAAAGCTGCTTGAAAATCCGGAATTGAGAGCTGATATGGGCTCAAAAGGTTTAAGTTATGTTACCGAAAATTACAGCTGGTACAGTGTTGCGAAACAGGTAGACGGAGTCTGCAAATCAGGGCTCAAGGGCTGAATATAAAGAATTCATCTTTCTACTAATATATATTTTTACTAAATATGAATTATTACCTATTTAACGGGGCTTAAAATGGACGAAATTGAAGTCAGAGAATTATTACCGTCTGAATACAAAGAATGGGATTTGCTTGTAGAAAAAGCTCAACCCGGTACACTCTTTCATACAAGTGACTGGCTGGAAATCTGCAGGGATGTCCTTTCCAGAGACTTAAAGATTTATGGTTGCTTCAGAAATGGTGAACTCGTAGGTGGATGTCCTATTTTCATTAAAAACATTAAAGGCATGGTGAGAATCGCAAATTCGACCTGTAATATGACCGATTACTGTGGTCCCCTTATAAAAGAAGGGGCCAGTTCTAAAGCTAGCAAACGTATGCAGGACGTACACGAGATCTTTGGAGCTCTTAGAGAATTCCTCTGCAATCAGGGATTTGAAAGCATTACCCTTACACTTGCCCCCGGGCTTGAAGATGTAAGACCATTTACCTGGAAAGGATGGGAGTCGAGTGTGTATTATACTCATCATCTGGACCTTAAAGAAAATGTGGACAGCAATCTTTCGAGGAAAATCCGGAGAGAACTTAAGAGCGCGGAAGAAGCAGGACTTAAAACGAGAATCTCAAACGACCCTGAAACTTATTATCGCCTTCTTTCTCTTGTCTATGATAAACAGAATCTGGAACCTCCCGTGCCAAAGGAATTCTTTGAAAGAGTATTTAAATTGATTAAAGAGAAAGATGTTGGCTATATGTTTGTTTCAGAGACTCCTGAAGGTGAAGCAATTGCATCTCATCTGAACCTTTATGGTAAGAAATGCACTGTTACCTGGTCTTCAGCCCTTAACCCTGAGTTTGGTAGAATGGGTCCAAATGCACTTTTATATTATAATGAGTTTCTCGACCTGAAGTCCAGAAATTTCGAATATATGAATGTAATGGCAGCAAACATCCCAAGATTTACGGACTTTATAATGGGATTTTCCCCTAAGCTTGTTCCTTATTATAGAGTGACCCTCCGCAGCAAAAAGTATTCACTCATGAGGATATTATATCAGGCTACACACGAAGAAACCGAATAATTGAATAATATAAAAGAAACTCTTTTCCTTAAATAGGGGCAAAAACCGATATTGGGATTTTTCCCTAAATCGGTTTGATCAGTGTTTTTAATTTCTTTCTTAGCTCCTATTTTTTGCTTTTACAAGAAAAGATGAGAACATTTTTCTGAACATAGGATCTTCGTGAAGGGCTATTGCGTAATATATAACCGTTACGACAACAGCTACAGACATTGTTACATAAAAATTCGAAGAAATCCACTTTATCAAAATTAATGGGATCGAAACAACGAGGCTAATTATTGCGTATTTTGCAAGAACATCTATGCTTTCCTTCTTGCTAATTCCTGCAAGCCCCAGGAGGTATGCGTTGTTCCATAGCCAGAATACAGCCCCTGTAAAACTGTACAGAGCCAGGGCGAATTCGGGGGTTCCACTGGTTCCTCCTATGGCCAGTGCTATTACTCTTGAAACAAGGAGTGCTATACTGAAGGTGAGCCATACTTTCTGTTTTTCAAATACGTTATAAAGAGTCGTGATAGGTGAAGAAAGAAAGACAAGGAATATCCAGGGAACAAGGATTTTAACATACGTGCCTGCAACATCCCAACCATCTCCAAAAGCAAAAGTAAATATTTGTTCCCCAAGAATTATTAAAAGTATCATAGGGAAGAGACCTATTGAAATTAGTTTATTGTAAACCTCCCCAACTATAGTCTTCATGTCTCCTTCTCCATTCCCGTTCTTAACTTCACTTACCCTCTGGAAAAATACCTGCCCTATAGCGCTACCGACAATTCCCATTGGCAGGTTTACAACCTGATTTGCAAGTGAGAAATGCCCTACAACCGAGGTACTATAAAAGTAAGCGAGCAAAAAAGCAGGAACCTGTGGAGAAATAGTGTTCGCAACCGATGACCAGAAGCTGAATAGAGGAAAATCTTTGTACTGAATGGCCACTTCTTTCATTCTTTTAATTGACACTTTTTTGAAAACCTGGATATCTTTTTTCACACCCTTGAGCATGAAAAGGTCTGCAATTAGGTATCCTGCGATATATCCACCTATCAGACCTAATGGGGTAACACCCGGCTTTGCAAGTCCTATTTGAAATAATTTTGTTGATAGCGTGTTTGAAACTCTGGACCCTGCGATAACCCCGAATCGGGTTCTTCTTGAAAGCCAGTAGTTTTGCACAAAAAACATCCCGTTGAGGAATATTATTAGCGAAAGAAGAGGCAGGTATGATGAAATTCCAGGAGTATTGAAAATTTCATCGATATTTACTGGAATAAGTAATACTACGATACCTGTAAGTAAAGACGTAATTACTACCAGTACCGTACATAAGGAGGTGACGTTTGCAGCATCTTCCTCTGTTTTTGGAAGCATGATCGCAAATTGATACGAAAAAGTAGAAACTATTACAAGTATCCCTGAGATTGACATGAAAAGCTGAAAAATCCCAAAATCGTCTGGGTTATAAATTCTTGTGATTATGGGTATGAGAAGTATGCCAAGAACCTGTGAAGCAACACTTCCAGATACAAGTTTCAGTACGTTAGTTATGAAGTTTGACATGGGTTCTACCTTTTTAATATATTAAATCAGTTCGATTCGTGGATAGGTGTTTTCACTCAGGTGATTTATTTAATAGTTTCTGATGAATTTTTATTTTTTTACTTCTTTATTTTCTCTGAGGTAGGCAAGTACTTCTGAGTTGTCATACACCAGTTCATATTCCGGAGCTTCGAAGCTGTTGAAAAACTCTGCCGGTAACGGCTTTATTATGTTTACTCCATATTTATCCGGGTCATTTATGGATACGGGTTCAGTAAGAGCTGATCTTCTAAGCAGTATCATATGAGCGCCTCTTATTTCTCTCGACTCTACCTGGTCTGTATCGAAAGATGTTGCATTATTTACATCATATGCCGGATCCCTGTAAAAAAGACAGCTATCATAAGGGGAGTCTATTAAAATGCTTCCTGAATACACTCCAGATAAAGTCTTGACTGCCTGAATTTCGATGTTTTTGAACTGGTTTCTTACGGTTGTATCTTTTCCTACAAGAGGGTTGTCCTTGTTAATCCCTGGTGTAGTTACCATTACAAATGAGAATAATAACACTATAATGAAGACAGCAGGAATTTTCGCTTTTTTGGAATTAAACAGGCTTACCAGTTTTAACATATATGAAGCAGCTACCAATACCAGAAATACTGCTATTAATGGGAACCACCTGCTTGTAAGGAAGTTTCTCATACCAAGTAAAGGAATTCCGTAGGCTAAACCATACAGAATTGCAACCACCAGAGCAATTGAGAATTTATTTATTTTTTCGGCTTCCTTTCGGGAAGACCATGTTAGAACCCCCCCGATTGCAAAAAATGGCAGGGCAAGATAGCTTATATGAAGTATCAGTACCTCCAGCGGATCCTGACTTGTCGTTGTGGTCCCTATAATAAGTTCATCACTCGAGTAGCTGGACCCCATCTGAAGTACTTCTACAAGAGGTTTAAAGATCATCTCAAAAAAGGAGGTGTCCTGGGTGACATATGTAAACATCCAGTAGGTTTGCAGGCTAATTACAAAGAAAAGGATGTAATTAAAGCTGCCTGCTTCAATAGGTGAGCTTCCATAGAGAAGATTATGGAGGTATTTCCCTGCTAAAATCGAGATCAAAGCCAGAAAAACCACAAAAGTGGTAAGTTGGTGGGTCAATACCATCAGAATTGTAGCCAGAAGAAGAAGGCCTGTTTGTACAAGACCCGGCTTTTCGTTGAAGATCGCGTAGACAATAATTATAAAGTAGCAGAGAACGAGTGAACCCGGCGTTATGTTAGTAATTCCTGTAACAATATTGTGATTATTCAGGTTTATTAACAAAGCGGCAAGCAATCCCATCTGGGGACCTTCAAGTTTTTTTCCTATAAGATAAATTCCCGTTGTACAGAAGATGTTGGCAAAACCTATGGAATAGAATAAACCATCTTTGACATCCAGTCCGCCCATTAGCTGGGTTACCGAGACAAAAATATGGGCGAGAGGATAATAGAAATATTTACTGCTGACTTCTATCGGGGGGATAGTCCCTGTTTCTGTAATCAATTTTGCCATACCGGCATGAAAGTAAGCGTCGTAGCCCATAAGGCTTGGAAAATTATAATAAATTCCGGATCTTATCAGGATGGAAAGAAGGAATATTTGCAGCAGGATCGGAAATACCATATCTCCTTCCTTTACATAGAGAATTTCCGAGGCTATGATCCCAGCGAGTACGCATAACAGTATGAAATAAGATAGCGGTCTGTGATACGGATTCATGCTATAGATTAAAACACTTATCAAAAAGACAAGATAAAAGGAAAGATTGAGTACACTCTTTAATTTTTTCCCCCCCGGGTAAATAGGGGCTTCACTTTTAAACTTTTTTCTAAAAACAAAATAGATTAAGCAGGCAGAAAGGACAGCAATTCCGATGTCTTGCTGGTGTAAGTTAATCAGGTAATATAAAGAAACAATGAATACGCCTAAGCTGAATCCTATAAAGCTGAGAATCGTGTCAAGATTCCCGGTAAATTTTTCTGTACATTTTTTTACAATTTCCATATGGCCCACAACATAATAAACTTTCTTTGAGGTTATATAGTTTCCCGATAAAGTCTTTTTCTTTTACAATTCGAATTACCCTATTTCTCTGACTACCGTTTCTTTTTATCTTTCCTTCTGGGATTTATTCCTGTTTTTTATCTTCAAACTACTTATGTTTCTTTTAATTGATTACTCTTTTACTTTTTTAGATTTAAAAATTATCCCTGATCTTTTGTTCTTCTTTTCTGCCAGTTACAAACCTGAATCCCTGAATCCATTCATTTTCCTTTTCGGAGTAATACTGCAAAAACTTTTTATAAAACTCCCACTATTCATCTTAGTCTACGTATTATTTCGGAGAACTATTTAAACCACTTTGAAGTGTTCAGCCTTAAAGATCATTGTTTAAGGGCTCACACTTATCCTTTTTTTACCTCAATGGGTTTTGTAAACTTCATACTCTCCATGGAATCCAATTCTCTTCTCTTTCTCAATGAAGTTAATATCTCCTTTAAGTTCTTCAATGCAAAGATACATTTTCATTTCCCGGATCAAGGTCAGAAACATTGCGTAGAAAAATTGCTTATTATTCTTTTCTCATTTGCAAATAAAGACATTTAACGAGAAAATTCACAGATATCACTTCACCTGGCTTCAGTTTTATACTTAAACCATTATTTCTTCCCCTGTATGATTGGATTGCAGCTAGATCTACTTCCTGATCATGCTTTTCTTCTTCTCTTGAAGCTTGTATCTTGCCGCAAGTTCTTTCACCCTTGAAGAATTGGGATCGGATATCTCTATTAGTCTTACATCTTCCATTTCACTGCAGATCCTGACATGGTTCTCTCCCATGTAACCGGTTCCAACCACTTCTACACGTATCAATTCTCTTCCCCCCACAATAACCTATCAAGCACTTATAACTTGATTTGTCTGTTCTTTCTGAAGAGCACGCTAAAAGTATGATACTTTAACATGGATAGTATGAAGTAAATTAATACCCGGATCTTCAAATAGAGTTCTTATATATTTACTGCTCTTTTAAATTAGCTCCCTTCAGGTTTCCCTTATTTCCTTTCATAGTATGGATGACCTTCTGGAATATATGTCAGTTAAAATTTTAAATCCTCTTTTCCCCAATTGACGGCATGAGGCTTTAGCTGTATACCGTCTCCCTTTAAATGAGTAAATATTCTTTGAATATAAGTTTTAGCTTTTCACTAATATTTTTTGTTAGTATACTCTGATTATCTGTATATATCGGACTTTTCTGCTTAATTTTTTAAAGCCACTGAAACTTCGTATACTTTGCTTGACTTTTTTCCCAACCAGACAATCCTGTAACTGTTTCATCCTTTTTTGAAAAGGAGTGTGCAGAAAAAAATTTTTTATCTCGTTTTCTTATTATTGCAACTTTTCTTTTCTCTGTATTCAGAAGGGAATAAGTTTCATGTAAATATATTATTTTCCATAATAGTTATTTCTGAAGGACATGGTGCTGTTTACAGTGATTATCATGCGTTATTTTCTTACTGGGAGCTTATTATTCTTGTATCGAATGAATATTTCTTTCATAGCACTTCTTCATCTGTCCAATCATGAATTCGATTGAGTCCTTCCATATCAGATCCCTGAGAACTACGTTATGGCAGGTAACTGAGTCAGGGCATATGACTGCAAATTAATTCTCTTAATCTCAACTAATTTTTCTGCAGCCCTTTTACAGATTGGCTGTCCATCAAAAATTATGCTTGGAAGGACATCTTTTTAATTTTATATACAGAACTGTTTTACATTTGCTTTTCGACTTTTACAGTGAGTTATCTGACTTTTATCGCTAATCTATTGTAAGCCTGCTCCTTTTCCAAGTATTCAGAAAATGTTCTTTAATTTCTAATGTCCAGGATGTTCAAAAGCCGTAATAGTGAAAGTTATAATTTTTATTTATATATCCGGAGGGCTCATTTTCATGAAAGAGATATTCTTATTAGTTATTAATATTTTCACAGATTATTTTCAGTCAGAGGTTAACTTTATATATATTTTAATCGAAATATCTTTCAAATGATAGCCTTTAATATTTTTGCATTTATACACATAAAGGGGGTTATAGTATAATGCATACTCATAAGGGGGTGGAGAGGGATTGTATTCAGCCCTTACACTTTGTCTCAATTCTCTAATTTCCGATCCTATCAGTATAGTTTCATCGCCATCTCAGCTTTCCGATAGACCTCTAAGGCATGAGTTTACTGTCTTGATCCCAGCTCAAAACGAAGAGGCTTCTATAGGTAGTAAGGTCCTGCTTGCGGCGAGCTATGCAGACCGTGTACTTGTGCTTGACAAAGGGTCTACTGACCGAACTATGGAAGTGGCAGCTCTTGGAGGGGCAAGAGTCATTCCTCTGTCAGGAGGAGAAGACGCACTAATTAAAGTCCTTTACAGAGCATCCCTTGATTCGGAGCTCGTGGTTCTTATCTATCCTGAGTGCATGCAGGATATAGACCTGCTAACTCATGTACTGGAGCCGCTAAGGCAGGGATTCGACCTGTCAGTAGGTTCCTGGCCGTGCCAGGTATCCTGTGAACAGGAGACTGTCATGCTTCTGAACGGGAAAAGCACCTTCAAAGAAAAAATAGGCTTCCTTGCCGTGACCTCAAGGTCACTTCAGAATATAAGTTCAGGCAAGGAGCACCTGTCTTTGAAATCTTTACTTTCTGCTGCAAAGACTGAAAGGCTTAAGGTTAACTATCTGAGCTTTGATGTCGACCCAGCGTTTCGGAAGCTTGAGAGTACCCGTATAGGCGTTGTTGTTCCTGCATACAATGAAGAATTACTCATCGGTGAGACTCTTAGCGGGATTCCCGAGTACGTGGATCGGATCTATGTTATTGATGACGCCAGTACTGACAGGACCGGAGAGATTGTAAAAAAGTTTGGAGATCCTAGAATCGTCTATTTACGCCATGAAGTAAACAAAGGTGTTGGGGCAGGGATAGTTAGTGGGTACAAGCTTGCTTTAAAAGATGAAATGGATATTGTAGCAGTTATGGCTGGGGATAACCAGATGGATCCTGTCCAGCTCCCGCGATTGATCTTTCCAATTATCGAAGGGTTGGCTGACTATACAAAGGGTAATAGACTTCTTACTGAAAACTTTATGACTGGAATGAGCAGGTGGAGATCATTTGGGAACGTTCTGCTGAGCTTTTTGACTAAAATAGGAAGTGGATACTGGCATGTTATGGATCCTCAGAACGGGTATACAGCTATTTCCAGGCAGGCCCTTGAGATAATTGATCTTGATTCAGTTTATCCTTATTATGGTTATTGTAATGACCTGCTAATCAAGCTTAACGCTTTTGGAATGAGAGTTATGGATGTGGTGATGCCTGCTCGTTATGGTAGGGAGAAGTCATCCATAAAATATGGTAGGTTTATCCGTAAGGTCTCACCCATGCTTTTCAGGGGCTTCCTCTGGAGGCTGAGGGTCAAATATACGGTTCTGGATTTCCATCCTCTGGTACTATTCTACTTCCTCGGGATGCTTGCACTACCTCTGAGTGTCCTTTTAGGCTTCTGGGGACTTTTGCAGCTACTGCTTCAAAACCCTCTTCCATCATATTACCCACTGCTTGGTTTCCTCGTACTGGGTACTGGGCTTCAGATGCTCCTGTTCGGAATGCTCTTTGATATGCAGGTTGAAAAGAAAAAGAATGAAAGAATAGGACTTGCTCGTTAAGGTCTGGAAGTTTATCTTCCATATCTTTTCAGCTGTATTTTTACTTACAAAAACAATAAGATAAAAATGTTTTATTCGGATTTTTCTGTATGCTTATTTTATTCTGTATTCATGATAAAAGTAAAAAAGACATCTGGATACAGGATATGACCTGCAATATCTGAACGTTGTCTTTTTATACTCCATAAGCTTCGCTGTTTCTTGGATCAGATCATTCGCTTGTATATTCTATAGTAAGTTTGGGCCTCTGGCTTTTGTTTTGCCATTCTGAACTGTAGAATGCAATATAGTCATTGTCTTCTGCTCTGGCTTTTATAAGGAAACCAGTATTTTCGTATTTTCCACTGATATATTCCTGCACAAGCTCTGTCACATCCAGATCGTAATACCTGTTATCAGGAAGAGTACTGCCCTTGATAATTATTGTGGAGTATGGATTATTACCCTGAGAGGTTCCATTTTTATCATACCAGTCTCCTCCGGGGTTATGCCAGGGAGTTTCTATTTCTTTTGCATCCCAGGAAACGTGTTCATCACACCATTTTTCCGGCCTGTATATTTCGAGAATCGTATCTTCAGGTCTGGCTTCGTCAGGGGAATACCAGAATAAAGAAAGAGTTGCTTTTTCAATTTCATCTGTTTCATTCAGCTGGTCCAGTTCAAACAATATAACGTCTCTGTATATCCCATCTTCCGCTCTCTCTCCCACATCTATGTATTCGGTCTCTCTGAACGTTATGTTAGGAGATTCTTCTTTTAGTCTATTGTCCGAAATAACTGGAGATAAGGCGATTTTAAATTCTTCGTTATCAGACTCTTCCGAAGTAAAACTTAATAAAATCCTTTTAATGAACCTCAGCATTTTTGAGACTGCTCTTTTAATATCCGATCCGAGGTCCTGTCCGATATTAATGCCGTCATCTATCTCATAAGGTATTTCTTGCGGACCTGCTTTTAAAGCCTCTGCACAGGGCAGGTTTTGTATTACTGAAGACCCGTTTTTTTCAATCTGTTCTATAATTGCAGGGTCGACTTCCGTATCCGATGAAGAGCTAGCATGCATATAGTTCCCACCGGCATTGTTTGCAAGACAATTGTTTTGAAGTATGAACGAGTGAGTGCCTTTTAGCTTGTTATAAAAAGCATAACCTTCTCCGGCGGCAGGGCTTGACTGTGTATTAATTATTATGTTGTTTCGCGCAGTGGTTGTATAACCTGATCCGGGGGATAAAAACTCCTCATCTACCTGTTTATGGGCTATTGCCGCTCCGTAACAACCATCGAATAGATTGTTTTCTATGAGGGTATCGTAAAAGCCATTGAGGACTATACCCCCTGACCAGTCAGCACCGGGATTTATACCAGTTTTGTAAAATTTGTTGTTGTGTATATACACGTTTTTTGCCGAGTCTTTTGAATATGCAGATCCATAGCCTGTAATCCAGATTCCCGCAGTATTTGTCTCATATAAAAGGTTGTTGAAGATCTCAATATCATCCATTACAGTTGAAGACCCCGTTTTCTGGATCTCAATTCCGGCTCCCCCTTCCCCTTCAGAATTAATAATATTATTATAGAATTTCACCTGATTTGCATTATATATCCTGAGTCCACTGTTTGTTCTGCATGTTATTTTATTGTTCCATGCCTCTACATCTGAACAATATATAATGTAAAGAGCGTCATGTCCTAATTTATATATCGTGTTATTGTAAAACTGGATATCTGAACCTTTCACAACTTTCAGCCCATCTCCGTGGCTGTCATGCATGTACATGTCATAAACTCTAATATTTTTGCAATTGAGGAAATGGATCAGGTTATAATATCCTTTTCCTCTGCTTTTCTCTTTATTCCCATCATGATTCCCATCAATTTCAAAACCTCTTACAGTAATATTCCGGCTTTCCGAGCTATCTATCTGGGTAATGAGTGGCTTCTCCAATGGCCAGTCTGCTTTATCCTCAAGTTTTATCACGGCTTCAGGATCCCCTTCCAGAATGGTATTGCTTCCTATGAAAATACTATCAGAGATAATGTATGTATTAGGGCCCTTCAAATGAACGGTAGTAAACTCAGGGTTTTCTGCTACGTATGCAAGAGCTTCATTGATCTCTATCTGGTCATCTGTTCCGTCACAGTTGAAATCTCCGCTCCCATCAGTATTCACATAAACTATCGTCTCAGATGAGGCAGTTGAGAGAGCAATAGTTACACTTGCGACCAGGATAAAGAGAATTAATATCAGGATTCCTTTTTTCTTTTTTTCTCCCTGTCCATATATCCAGTGATTTTCGTTCATTTCGTACCCCCTATACACTTAAATATAATTCTCTAAGCTTAAAAAAAGTTATCTGTTTACACACAGAAAAATTTTAAACGAGATGGTTTGACTCTTTTTGTAGTCTGAGGTCAAAAGTACTTGATTCCTTGATAAAGCGCTTTTTAGCTTTCACAAGATTATTAATACGCACTCTCTTGAATTTGTCAATCTTTGTAATGTGATAGGGATATCGGATTATAAAAATTAAAGAAGGGTTTAAGTTGGGATCTCATGGAACCTGAGATCCAACTGCAAAAATTAAAGAAAATTCCTGAACATTTGAGTCAAATTCCCTTCCAGGGGCTGGAAAATTCAGATTCTTTTATTGATCACGCATCTGAAAATCATTAAATCTGAATTTTAAAGCAGAATAGAAGGAAGATTCTCAGGAGTATTCTGAATATCTTCCATTCAGGTGAAATTATCTGATTCCACCAGGCTACATACCCGGGCATTACTCCTGACCTTGATGCTTCCTCAGTGTTTCCGTATCTCCCTATATTGATCCTTTTTCCATTATCCTCAGGCTCATTTGAGTAATCTGAGTAAGGGTACCCGGAATCAATGCAGGGAGAGCTTTGAATGTCTTTAATCCACGTTTTCCCGTTCCATCTGCCACCTGCGGATCTCAGATGGTAATCATGATTTTTCTGGTTTGCAAAAAGCGGGTTTGAATAAATATCGCTTGTTGATGTTGCGTTTCTGTAATTTCCCGCCTTATTGTTGTAAAAGCAGTTATTTTCCAGTACAAAGCTGTGAGTTTCAGGCAGGTAATTGACGACACCATATCCTGTCTCGCTCGAGTTGCTCTTACGTTTTTCTGTATTTGTGATAATATTATTGCGGACAATGGTAGTATATCCGGTACTTTTAGGTGAGAGATCTGTCGAATAGCCCGTAGGGTACATCAGGGCGATAGCAGCATGGTATGTACCGTCAAAGACATTATTTTCGATCAGGGTATTGTAGAACCCACTGGTCACAATACCTCCGACCCAATCAATACTTGGATTCGTGCCTGTACTGTAAAATATGTTGTGGTGAATATGGACATTCTGTGCTTCTTCTATAGGATAGGAGCTTCCATAACCTACCAGCCAGATTCCAGGTCCATAAGTGTTGTGGATAGTATTATTATATACTTCTATATCATCCATAACAGCATCAGATTTTTGAATTTGAATTCCCGGTCCGCCTGCGCTCCAGTGATAAAAAGAATCAATAGTGTTGTCATGGAACTTTACATGATTTGAGTCCCATATTCTAAGCCCGCTATTGGTCCTGCAGGTTATTGTATTATTCCAGGCTTCCAGATATTGAGACTGGATCCCATAAAGTCCGTCGTGCCCGAGCTTATACACTATATTGTTGTAGAACTGAATATTGGAACTATTTTCTACTTTCAACCCGTCTCCATGGCTGTCATGCATATACATATCATAAATCTGAATGTTCGTTGAGTTCTTGAAATGGATCAGGTTATAGTATCCTTCTCCTCTCTTCTTTTCTGCATTGTCGTCATGATTTCCGTCTATTTCAAACCCCCTTACAGTAATATTCTGGCTTCCCGAGCTGTCTATCTGGGTAATGAGAGGCTTATCCAATGACCAGTCTGCTTTGTCTTTAAGCTTTATTACAGCTGTAGAGTCCCCTTCCAGAATGGTATTGCTTCCGACAAAGATACTGTCTGAAATAACGTATGTGTTGGGACCTTTCAAATGAACGGTAGTAAAATCAGGGTTTTCTGCTACGTATGCAAGGGCTTTATTGATCTCTATCTGGTCATCAGTCCCGTTACAGTTAAAGTCTCCACTCCCATCCCACGACACATAAATCGTCTTTTCTGGTGGTGTGATGGAAAGAGCAGTTGTTACCATTACAATCAAAATCATAAAGATCGTAATGTAAACTCCCTTTTTTTTCTTGTTTTCCCACCAGTTTTTCAGATTTTTTCCATTCATTTTTCATCCCGGTATCCTGAGATATAAACCTCCCAATTCCAAAAAAGGTTTATTGCTGGATGGAAGGTACTATCGCTGGAGTTTTTAAAAAGCCTGAAGTTTTCAGTGGTCTCACAGGTTAAATCTTTACAACAATCCAGTATAATTCGCTCAAAGCTTCTCTTTTTTCTTGATCATATACAGTATATTACATAAAGATACTAGTCATTGAATGCGGCAGTGTACAAATAGCTTATGTGCTTAAAGTTATCCCGATTGTTCTGAGCAGTTATTGAAGAGTTTCAGTCTCAGGAGGCTGAATTAAAACAGAATCTGGTTTCAGCTGTTCAGTATGGGGATTTCTCATAAAAAATAGTCAGGAAGAACTGAAAGATTCGGGCAGGAGAGTTTTTTAATCTCTCAACTTCCGTTTCTTTTGGTTCTCTTCCTGAAGTCAGGGTTGTTAGTTATGATTTCTCTTCTATTGTCAGCATTGGGCGCTGATTCTCGTCTTCTACCTCACTACTGTAAAATGCCACATAATCTGCATTTTCAGTACGAGTTTTTATCAGGAACCCTGTGTTTTCATATTCCCCGCTAACATACTCTTTTACGAGATCGGTTACGTTCAGCTCGTAGTACCTGTTATCTGGTATATCGCTTCCGTTCAGAGTTATTGTAGCATATGGTGCGTCTCCCTGAGAGACGTTATTTACGTCGAACCAGTCTCCTCCGGGCTGTGTCCAGAGAACTCCATTATCCCTGCTATTCCAGGTTACATTTTCCGGGTTCCAGGTTGTAGCTGGTCTGTATATCTCTATAATCGCATCTTCTGGTCTTTCCATTCCATCGGGGTAGTACCAGTAGAGAGACAGAGTAGCGTTGCTGATATTTTCAGCATCATTGTATTCACTTAGATTAAATAAAACCAGGTCTCTGTACCTTCCTATTCCAGGCCTGCCTCCGATGTCGATATATCCTTTGTCCTGATAGACAGTATCAGGAGTGGATTCTTTGAGGCGATTGTCTATAATAATGTCTGTTGCATTCTCTTCTGTCAATGATGCGTCATCAGTTTTAACTGCCTGCTCAGGTGCGATCTCTGTTGTAGCAGTTTCATTGGCTGTAGTCTGATTATTTGTCGTTACAACTTCTTTTTCTTCTGCCTCTGTTACAGTAGTTTCATTTACTGTTGTTGCAGCAGTTTTATTATCTGTTGTCTGATTATTGGTCGCTGCAACTTCATTTTCTGTCTCCGTTACAGCAGTTTCATTAACTGTCGTCTGGGAATCTGTTTCAGATGTCTGGTCTACAGTTGTCGTATCCTTTGTGCTTGATGCACTGCCGATAGAGCCGTATCCGTATCCTTTTGCTACCCAGTTCTCAACACTGTGATCAGATGGT
>NZ_DAOOUJ010000047.1:0-24950 GCF_035390745.1 Methanosarcina sp.
GAATTAACCGAACCGACAAATCCTCGTCAGTCAGGAAATAACTCCTGACTCCATTTTTAATGAGTAGTAATTCTGCATTTATGATGCAGGAAGTTATAGTTACGCACTCATAGTATTTAAAGGTATCGACGTTCCCGATTGAAAAGAAGGATTTTCAACCAATAAGACTATGAGAAAACCAACCAGCACAAAAAAACTCATGCTGAGACTGGAAGCACATATACACCAATCATAGTATATAAAGCTTATTATTCAGAGAACTTTGTAAAGAAAAAGAAACATAACAGATTATGATATCTTGCTTTTTCAATCCCTGAATTCCTGCTCTGGAATTGTAATTCGAGAGCGGCGCACGCTTGTTTTGCGCGTGAGACATACAAAGGCACATCCAATATATATACCTATCGCTCCACATGCGACTTCGAAAAAAATAATAATAAGAAATGCTTAAAACATAGCAGAAAAGCGCAGCATTAAAATAACAGCAAGAAGTTGAATGCTGCACGACGAATAACCTTAAAACCCAAAAAAAAGAGATATAGGATATTTAAAGGCATAAAAATAAAAAATGAAATAATAATTACAAATTACATATAACGAGGTATCACACTGGCAGACTTAAAGAAACCTACATCAAGAACCGGCCCCAGCACAGAAGAGACAGTAACAAGAGTACGCACCCCGCGCAGAGAAAACAATGAGATCCTGGCAACCGTCGAAAGTCTCCTTGGTGCAAACAGACTCAGGCTCCGCTGTATGGACGGAGTTGTCCGTATGGGAAGAATTCCAGGCTCGATGAAAAAGAAAACCTGGATCAGAGAAGGAGACGTCGTTATTGCCGTTCCATGGGAATTCCAGAACGAAAAGGCAGACGTAATATGGAAATACACAAGGCCGCAGGTAGACTGGCTTGAAAGGAAAGGATACCTGAAAGGATAATATGAGCAGGGATCTGGACAAAAAAATAAAGCGCATCGATAGCGCTAAAGACAAAGCGCGGGCAAGAGAAAAAGACTCTGACCAGCTGAAAGTGGAAGAGAACGTATTTGATGTTCCCACCCTTAAAATCCTTTATACCCTTTCCAATAAAGGAATCATAAAATCAATGGGAGGAGCCATCAGTACTGGAAAGGAAGCAAATGTCTTCTATGCTGAAGGCGAGGAAAAAGAACTGGCAATAAAGATATACAGAATGGCCAGCAGCACATTCAAGGCAATGGACGCCTATATTATGAAAGACCCTCGCTTCACGAACATTCGAAATAACAGACGAGATATTATTTTTGCATGGACGCGCAAGGAATTGCAGAACCTGAAGCGTGCAAAGAGCGCGGGAGTACGGGTGCCTGAACCGATTATTGCTGAGAAAAATATTCTTATCATGGAGTTTATGGGGGAAGAAAAGACACCATATCCTCTGCTAAAGAATACGCCTCTGGAGGACAATGAGGCAAAAAATGTATATGACAGAATTGTTGAATACATGCGCCTCCTCTATAAAGAAGCAAACCTTGTTCATGCTGACCTGAGTGAATATAATATTCTTATTGATCCGGCAGATAAGACCCCGATATTTATCGATATGGGGCAGTCCGTAACACTGGAACATCCCAATGCCAGAGAGTTTCTCTATAGAGACGTGCTAAATATACTCAGGTTCTTCGGCCGCTACGGGATCACGGACAAACCTGAAGAACTGATTTCAAAAATACAGGCGGAAACAACATGACTCAGTATGTCAAAATCCCCAAAGATAGAATCGGAGTAATCATCGGCCCGAAAGGAGAAACAAAGAAGTTCATAGAGGAAAAAACCTCATGCCATCTGGAAATCGACAGCGAAAGCGGAAAAGTCGATGTGACCTGCGAGGAAGATCCATTAAAAGAATTCAGGATTCTTGAAGCCCTCAAAGCCATAGGAAGAGGTTTCAGTCCCGAAAAAGCCTTTGAAATCCTTGATGATGAAATGCTGATGCTCGAAGTGATCGACCTTTCCGATGTTGCCTCCACTCCTAAAGAGCTCCAGCGCATAAAAGGCAGGATTATAGGAAGAAACGGGAGAACCAGAGAGCTTGCGGAAACCCTGATAAATGTCAAGATTTCCGTGTACGGAAAAACCGTATCCATACTCGGCCACCCCGAACAGAACACCATAATAAGGACAGCCATAAAGATGCTGCTCGACGGAGCTACTCACGGCGCAGTCTACAAATTCCTTGAAAAGAAGCACCAGGAACTGCTGCGCTCGCAGCTTGACTCAATCGACTTTTATTGAAAAAATTAATAGGAAGGAGAGTTCCGGAACCTTAATCTGATCCGGTCTCTTCGTAGTCTTCTTCGTCTTCTTCTGATCTTTTTCCACTGCCTTCAAGGAACTTGCCCCTTCCTGGCTTAGCGTTAATGGACTCCTCCATCCAGATTACCTCACCTCTAGACAGAGTATACTCCGGAAAGACCGCATCCATACCTTCAAAAGGTGTCCATCCAGCTTTACTGTGCAGCATATCAGCTCTTATGGGCTGAAGGTTTCGCGGATCCACTATCATAAGGTCCGCATCAAAACCCACTTCAAGCCTGCCTTTTCCCAGGCGGTCCAGTCCAAAAGCTTTAGCAGGGTTCCAGCTTGTAACCATTATCATCTGTGCAAGAGGCAGGATATTTTTCCTGACTGCCGCAAGCATAAGAGGCATAAGAGTCTCAACTCCGGGAACTCCCGACGGAGCAGCCCTGATATCCACATCCTTTTCAGACTCAAGGTGCGGCGCATGGTCTGAAGCTACCATGTCAATAGTTCCGTCATTAAGCCCGTTTACAAGCGCTTTGATGCTGTGGCTTCCCCTCAGAGGAGGGTTCATTTTACCAAAAGACCTGAGCCTTTCCCAGTCCCTTGTAGAAAGAAACAGGTGATGAGGAGTGACCTCACATGTAAAAAGAGGTGCCTTCTTGTCTCTTTTTGCAAGATACTTTTCTTTCCGGATCATACCCACAGCTTCAAGAGTACTTAAATGGCAGAAATGTGCCTTTACCTCGAGCCTGGAAATAAGTTCAAGAGCACTCTGGACAGCCGATGCCTCACATGCATTCGGGCGCACCTTTGAATGATAATCACAGGAAACCTCCCCTTTCAATAGCTGCTCCAGTTCAAGGCGCATCTTTTCGTCTTCAGCATGGATAGTAGCAAGGGCTCCGAGTCTTTTTATCTCAACAAGGGCTTCTTCAAAGTCTTCTTCGTTGATGTTAAGCCCACCCGTAGACTCAGCCATGAAAATTTCCCCAAAAGCGGTAACACCCAGCCTCCATAGCTCCTTGAGCTTCTCTATATTCCCTGTTACACCCCCGTTGATCCCGAAATCTACAATGGATTTCTTCAGCGCAAGTTCGAGCTTCTGTTCAAAAGAGCGCCTGTCCGTTGTAGGAGGTATGGTGTTCGGCTGGTCGATAACAGTAGCAATCCCTCCGGCAGCTGCAGCACATGAGCCTGTGTACCAGTTCTCTTTCAGGGTCATGCCCGGTTCCCTGAAATGAACGTGCACATCAATTCCGGCTGGCAGGGTAAGTGCTCCCTTCGCATCTATTACCATATCCGAACTTGAGACCCGGAAATCTTTCCCTATTTTTGTAATCCTTCCGCCCTCAATAATGATTTCGGCAGGCTGAAGTGAGTTATTATAGTAAATTCTCGTATTTTTGATATGAATATCAGGCATGGGCGTCTATATGCTTAAAACATACTTAAAGCATGTACATAAGCAGGAATTGGGAACCGGGAACGAAAAAGAAGTTAATAAAGGGAGAAAATAAAAAACCAAATCCAGACAAAAATGAAAGAAAAAAGAGAAAAATAGAGAAGTAAAATTTTTTAGTTCAGTTTAATGCGCTCAGCCGTTGCAAGGTAAACAACGCTTTCACATACATTACAGCAGTGGTCCGCAATCCTTTCAATATAACGGATAAGGAAAAGCAAATATGTGGCTTTGGAAATAATGCTCGTGTCTTTTGCCATCATTTCTATCAATTCAACCCAGACTGCATAAAAGAGCCTGTCGACCTCTTCATCCCGGGATGCTATCCCTCTTGCAAGTTCGACATCCTGAGTCTCAAAGGCTTTTAGGGAATTCTCAAGCATATTTGCTGCAATGTCAGCCATTTTTTTCGTATCTATAAGCGGCTTTATATGGCCGCCTTCGAATTTTCCGGGGATTTTAGCAATATTAATTGAAAGCCCCACGATTCTTTTAAGGTCCGCTGAGATCTTAAGTGCGGATACGACAAGCCGGAGATCACTCGCCATAGGCTGCTGAAGCGCAAGCAGGTCGAAAACAGAGGCCTCAATATTTTCCTCGAGTTTATTTACTTCAGGCTCAAGGGCAAGAGTCTTTCTGGCAAGCTCTACATTGAGATCTATAACTGCTTCCATGGAATCGCGGAAGATCAGATCAGACATTTCCCCGAGAGAAAGTACGGACTTTTTAAGCAGATCCAGCTGCTGAAGGTATCGTTCTCTGACCATTTTGATCACCCGAACCTGCCAGTGATGTAATCCTCAGTGCTCTTTTCCTTCGGGCTGTGGAAGATCTGCCTTGTCTGGCCGAACTCGATCAGCTCCCCCATAAGGAAAAAACCCGTATAATCAGATATTCTGGCTGCCTGTTGCATATTATGAGTTACGATTACTATTGTATAATCCTTTTTGAGGTTCATGATAAGGTCTTCAATCCTTGCAGTGGAAATTGGGTCCAGAGCGCTGGTAGGCTCGTCGAAAAGAATAATTCCGGGTTTAACTGCAAGAGTCCTTGCAATACACAGCCTTTGCTGCTGCCCGCCGCTAAGAGAAAGAGCAGAAGATTTGAGCCTGTCTGAGGTCTCTTCAAAGAGAGCAGCCGAACGAAGTGCATCCCTGACAACCCCGTCAATATCCTTCTTATTTACGCCATGGATACGCGGCCCATATGCAACATTATCATAAATTGACATCGGAAAAGGGTTAGGCTTCTGGAAAACCATTCCAATCTGTTTTCGGAGTTCAACAACATCAACACCTTTTCCATAGATGTCCTCGTTTTCGATTAACACTTTACCCTCGATCCTGCAGTTTTTAACAAGATCATTCATCCTGTTAAGGCACCGGATGAAAGTAGACTTGCCGCAACCAGAAGGTCCTATTAGAGCAGTTACACTGTTTCTGGGAACCTGCAGGGATATGTTTTTAAGAGCCTGCTTTTCCCCATACCACAGATTGAGGTTTTCTACTATAATATGAGGCGGAGCTACGTTTTGAATAGTTTCAGTCATTTATTGACCCCAATTATTATGAACCTGATAATTTTTGAAGATTCTATACTTATCTTTGAAGATTCCAAACTTGAGATTTTGTTCGGGATTTAATCAAATTTTCAATTTTTGCCTGTAATGCCTGCGGATAAGAACCGCTATAATGTTCAGTCCCAGCACAATCATCAGAAGAACAAGAGCCGTCCCATACTGAAGGGGCCTGGTTTGAGTGATGTTAGTCCCGGAAGTTGCAAGCACGAAGAGATGGTAAGGGAGAGCCATAAATTCAGAGTAGATCGAGTCAGGCAGCCTTGGCAGGAAATAGGCAGCACCGGTCAGAAGAATAGGAGCAGTTTCCCCTGCAACTCTTCCGATACTCAGGATTGAACCTGTAATAATCCCCGGTATGGCTGCAGGCAGTACCACATGCCTGATAGTCTGCCATTTGCTGACTCCAAGAGCAAGTGAAGATTCTCGATATTCATTAGGAACTGCTATCAGGGCTTCCTGGGTAGAACGGATAATTACCGGGATAATCAGAAGGGAAAGGGTGAGGCAGGAAGCCAGTAAAGAAGAACCGAAACCGAAGTACTTAACAAACAGTGCCAGCCCGAAAAGCCCGAACACTACAGAAGGAGTTCCTGCAAGGTTGCTGATCGCCATTTCTATAAGCCATGTGGTGCGGGTTTCTCCTGCGTATTCATTTAGATATATGGCAGCCATAATACCGGTTGGAAGGGCTGCAGCCATCGACCCTATGATAAGATAAACAGTACCTACGATTGCAGGATAGATACCCCCCTGAGTCATTCTCATGCGGGGCATCTCAGTAAGGAATTCAATGTTGATTGCACTGTACCCGTTGTAAATGATATACGCAAGGATAACCACAACAAAGGCGGCCACTGTCATTGCTGAAAGGGTGAGCAGGGCAAAGGCGATTTTTTCACCGGTTCTTGCGTTCAATCCCATATTCAATCCGCCCTGCACCCGAATAGATTTATGATTGTTTTCATTTGATTTAGAACTCAATTCCACTTTCAGTCCACCTTGAACCTGTATCGTTTTTTGATCGAATCCGCAATCAGGTTAATCAGGAAAGTTATGATGAAAAGCACGGTCCCGACCGCAAAGAGAGCATGGAAATGAGCGCTTCCCTGGGGAACTTCACCCATTTCAAGCGCGATTGTGGCAGTCATCGTCCTTACAGGGTCCAGAATGCCCCCGGGAAAAGAAGGGATTACTGCAGTGTTGCCGGTCACCATCATGAGAGTCATCGTCTCTCCTATAGCTCTCCCAATGCCGAGCATTACGGCGGCCGAAATTCCTGAAAGGGCTGCAGGGACTATGACCTTGTAGATGGTCTGCCACCTCGTAGCCCCGAGAGCAAGCGAACCCTGCTTGAGAGCGCTGGGGACCGAGCTTATGGCGTCTTCAGAAATGGTAATTATCGTAGGAAGAGCCATTATTCCAAGCATAATGGAACCTGTAAGAGCAGTTTGCCCGGTAGGCAGGTTAAAAAGATCCTTCACGACAGGAACCAGGATGACAAGCCCGAAGAACCCGAACACTACAGAAGGAATCCCGGCAAGGATCTCGATAAAAGGTTTCAGGGCATCTGCAACCTTTGGAGGTGCAATTTCAGAGATATAAATGGCAGAAGCAATTCCCAGAGGCACTGCAAAAAGGATTGCTCCGGCAGTAACAATCAGAGAACCGAAGAAGAGGGGCAGTAACCCGAACTGCCTGTTAACGGATGTGGGGTACCAGAACTTCCCTGTGAGAAAATCCAGAAGAGAAGTGTCTTTAAAAAGAAGCAAACTGTCCCTGAACAAAAAAAGGCATATAAGGAAAAGAATGACGACCGTAAGGGCGCTTACCGAGAAGAGCACCGATTCAATCGTTTTCTCCTTATAATTCCAGTTAAACATATTTTTCCCTTGAAGTAACTTTTGTTACTGCTGATTTATTGTAATTATTTCTCTACAGGGAAGTATCCTACTTCAGTAACCAGGCTCTGTCCTGTTTCACTCAGTACAAAGTCGATGAATTCTTTTGTGAGACCTGAAGGTTCCCCATTGGTGTAGAAGTAAAGAGATCTTGAAAGCGGGTACGCGCCGCTGAGGATGTTCTCAGAAGTTGGAGCTTCAGAACCGTTTCCAGCATCAAGGTTTAAGGCTTTGACACTTTCATCAAGGTATGCAACACCGATATATCCTATTGCACTGGGGTTCTGAGAAACCTCTCCCACTATTCCGCCTGTTGCAGGCTGAGTAAGTGCATCAGCTCTGTATTCATCCCCCTGTAATACTTCTTCCTTGAAGTACTCATAAGTTCCGGAACTGCTGTCCCTTGAAATCACCACAATCTTCAGATCCTCGCCTCCAACATCTTTCCAGTTGCTGATAGTTCCATTGTAGATGCCGCGAAGCTGGTCAAAGGTAAGTTCAGAAACAGGGTTTTCAGGATTTACAATAACTGATATGCCGTCATAAGCAATGGTTGTCTCCACAGGGTTGATGCCGTTTGCTTTAGCAGCTTCTATTTCTTCGGCTTTAATTTCTCTGGATGCCGTAGCAATATCTACCTCACCGTCGATGAGAGCAGTAATCCCGACACCTGACCCGCCACCGGTGACGGTTACGCTTTTATCAGAGTTTTCAAGCATGAATTCTTCAGCTTCAGCCTGAGCAAGGGGGAGAACAGTATCTGAACCTTTCAGAGTAATGCTCTGTGACCTGGCTGCAGAAGTTTCAGTCTCAGGAACTGCATCGGAAGATGTTTCTTCAACCTGGGAAGAATCTCCACTATTCTTTTCAGCACATCCTATTCCCAGAAATACAAGTCCAAACACCAGTAACGTGAGGACTGCATATGTTTTTAATTTGTTTACCATATTACACATACTCCATTAAATAATAATAAACTAACAATTTATTGTCATTAAAATGATTTCCAGTACAGAAGATAATAAAAAGAGAGGAATATATAAGGATTCGCCATATACAATATGGGTGAGTATATACAAATAAAAAGTAACCATAAAAATATCTAACTATATACCAAGTATATAAAATATATAATTAAACCAGTGGCTACAGAAATAGAAAATTAAATCCCTGCAGACGGAAAAAGAAGCATATTAAGCCCCGAAAATACATCTCCAGCCCACAAACATTTTTATCCCGCAGGCATATACCGCAACGCCAGTCTGTCTTCGACTCTGCTTAAGAAAAGTTTCTTACAGAGAATAAAGCCGAGTGAGCTAGAGAGAGATTGTATTCAGTTCTCTTGATCTCAGTTCGTTGTTAGAATCCATTAACTTATCCATAAAGTAGTCTGCTTGAGTTAGCAAGAGAGTATTCTAACAGCGTACTCCCGAGGCGCAACTCGGGTGGGTCAGAAATCAAACAATGAACGCTGCTCTGCACGTCCGTTTTCCGGACACTGGGCTTTCTCTTCCTGAGCTATTCCTGTGAGTTTTCTTTGAGAAGACTTTTGTTTTTCCTGTTTTTTCACTTCGGGCTTCTTTGCTTCAAAATCAAAGAGGCCTTTTTGTTTTGAGTCAAAGTCAAGAGACGAAACATTGACCCCGAACACTTCCAGTATGCGTTCTACAGGAGGCAGAATCTGCTTTTTAACATAGTAATCGACATCAATAGGCACATTATGCTCGCGGACGTAGTCAGGGTCTTCGGCGCGGTCTACAAAAAGTCCTTTTCCTGCAACTATAACAAACGGAATCCTTGTCCCTATCGAAGGCATGACCCCTGTCCGTTTTTTCAGGTTTTCCGCAACTGTCAGGTGAGGCTGCCTGTTTTTGTAGCTGTCCGTTTTCCGGGTAAGGGTCCGCGTAAGGACAAGTTTTTCGATAATCCCGGCATCTTTTCCTGGATCAAGGTTTCTGACATCGCTGACCACCTGACGCACATGCTCTACAGCCCTGTCAACGGCGCCCTCTATGAGCACAAGTTCAAGAACTTTGTTAAGAGTGATTGATGTCAGTTCGCACCAGTCCCTCCGAACGGTTTCCATACCTTTGACCTTGATTTTATCTTCCCAGCCCGAGTTTCTGGGCTCAAACAGCCAGAGAGCATAACGCTTCTTTGCGATGAGCAGTGCGCGTTTTGCAATAGATTCAAACTCAAGTTCCATTGGGTCCGGCAGAGAAGCCGAAACAATCTTTGATAATCTGTCCCCTACAAGGCTGACATCTTCAAGGGAAAGATCGCCCTTTGACCTGCAGTGCACAAAAACACTGTCTGTGTCCCCGTAAGCAACTGAAAGTTCAATTATTCTGTCCTCAGGAGAGATTTCTCCTGCTTCTTTCAGAAGTAAAGCTGCCGAGTCCCTCAGGACGATTTTTCCTATACCATTATTAATCAGGTCCCGGGTATTGAGAATATTGCTTCTTCCAAAGCTGGTTACGGCGTTTGCAAGCGTCAGGCTGTAAAGCCTTGCCCTGGCATACCCCGAATAACCGTAAAAACTGTTCAGCAGGATTTTTATTGCAAGCTGGGTCGCATCAAGTACACGGTACTCATCTTTATCCGAGGTCCGCTTCATCCTCTTCTTTGTTTCTCCCCTCTTATTAAGCAGGTCTTCAAGAATAGAAGGCACAATTCCCCTGTAGACCTCAGGAGGCACGAATTCTCCACCTGAAGGGGGTTTTATAGTTTCCACATCAGGCCTGTCCCTGGTCACAACTGTTGTGTAACAGAGGTTATGAGCCATCATGATGGTCGGATAAAGGGACTTGTAGTCAAGAATCAGGACATTTTCCAGAAGTCCTTTTTTCGGCTCCAGCACTTCCCCGCCTTTCAGGTCAGAACTCATGTCATACCTTTCTGCCGAAAGTTCGTCTCCCGGCTTTGGAAGAATTACCCTGTCCCTCAGCCCGAATTCCCTGAGGAGAAGGGTCTCGACCATGGAAGTCTGGCCCCCGTCAACAATCTCCTGGAGAAGGCTCCCGCTTACCTGGGCAAGGGCAATATATTTGTCAAGAAGCCTCAGCTCAAGGACAAGCTCAAGGGCAAGCTCGGCGTCCCTGCGTGAATAATCAACGAATTTCCGGAATTTTTCCCCGGAGTCGTTCCAGTACTCTTCCATTTCCAGAGGAGGTACATCAAGTTTCTCACGGCTCAGAAGTTCCTTTGAGACGGCCCTCAGAGTATACTGCTTCAGGCTGAAAGCTCTTCTTACAAGCGGCAGAGCATCCACAACCACCCTTCCTTTAACCTCGGTCCGTGTGATGAGCCCGAATTTTCTATAACCTATATGGCTGCCGTCCCTTCCGACAACAGGATTAATCACCTTCCCTTCTGCAGTGAGGGCTTTTACTCTGTCCGTTATGTAAGGAATATCAAAATCCTGGTGGTTATATCCTGCAACAATATCAGGGTCATATTCGGAAAAAATCTCGAAAAAGAGGTTCAGCATCTCTGTTTCGTCTTTGCAGGGGAAGACATCGCCGTTCATGCCTTCAGCAGGTTTTGCCAGCAGGATAAGGGTCTTATGCCCTTTATACTCAGGCTCGAAAGAGAAACTGATCATGACTATGGGCGAGACATCCGGAGAAGGCATCCCTCCATCAAGGGGCAGACACTCAATATCAAAAGAAAGGTATTTCAGGGGAGCAATGCTCAGGTTTTCAATCCTTTTTAACTCAGACCCGAGGATTGAAATATCGCATGCAAACTTTTCGCAGCGGGAATTTCCTGCAGAACCTGCCTTTAAGTACCTGACAGGATCAACCGGCTTTCCTTCTGCAGAAACCCAGACCATCCCTCCAAGGTCCCGGTCAATTAAAAAACGGTTTCTGAAAAGAATATCACTTTCATAGACCTGCCAGTCGCCTCCGGCTTTCAAAACATCCTGGATCTTCAGAATCTCGCCCCTGATCTCAGGAACATCCTTCGGCAGATTGGTGGTAATCCTGAGCATCTCTGTCTTTGTTTTCTGATATCCTACAGGCTCAAATTTCTCGACGATTTCGACCTTCTTGACCTGCTCAAAAGTATCTTTTATGAGCCTTGCTACAGCGTGCAGGTCTCCTGAAGCCTTGAGATAAAAGTAAGGCTCAAAATCCGGGACAAAGCAGCATACACTCTTTCCGTCCGCACCCCTGCCGAAGAGGCGGATGACAGGACTACTGTCAACGATTTCGTAATCTGCATCCAAGATCTGAAAATCCATAGGGATGGTTTACAGCTTAAGGTAGACATATAGCTTTTGTTGTATTTTTGAGAAATAGGATCTGATTTTTAAAAAAGCCTTCCAGATGCGAAAAATAGGCAGCCCCGGGAAACTCAAACAGAAAAAGAGCCTGACTGCGGCATAATTTCAAAAGGGGCTGAAGCTCGAACGGCATCAACTATAGAATCTGCTTTTAAATTCTCTAAAGTAAAGTATGTAGCTCCAAGGGCCGTAGATATCTGCTGTGCAAGACCGAATCTTATCATACTGCTTTCCGTATCAATTACGGCAGACTGTATGCCTTCCTCCCTTAACCTGGAAGCCACCGCAGTTATTTCCTGAAGGGGAGGTTCTCCGTTCATGCTTACATTTGCCCTGCCGTCAGATATCAGGACCATAAATGGGCAGGTATCTGGATCACGCCGGAGTTCAGCTTTTATGACCTCATACCCTTTAACAAGCCCTCTGGATAAAGGTGTCTTTCCGCCAGTAGGCATTTCTTGTAAATACTTTTGAGCCAGTTCAATGCTGGAAGTCGGAGGCAGCAGCAGTTCTGCACTATTCCCTTTAAAAGCAATAAGCCCGACTTTGTCCCGCTTCTGATAGGCATCCATAAGCATTGAAAGGACTGCCCCTTTGGAAGCAACCATGCGCTGCCTGGCTCCCATAGAACCGCTGGCATCCACCACAAAAAGAACAAGGTTGCCGATCTTTTTCTCCCTGACCTTTTTTCGAAAATCGGATTCATGAACTACTATGGAATTTCCGTTCTTTTCCCGTGTGAGCTGATAGGGAGCCGCTGCCCTCAAAGTAGCATCAAATGCAATGTCTGTGGTTTTTTCGTGGGGAATTGTACTCTTTATATACCTGCCCTGTCTGGAGCTGGTAAGGGTTTTACTGCGTCTTCCTGACCCTTTTCTGTCAGCCCTTATAAATTCGGGAGATAATTGTTTTACCTGATAGGTATCCCCTGCAGCAAAAACAGTTTCTGAGGAGGCATCAGGCTGCTCCTCATTCTGGTTCTGTTTGTTTTCCGGCTGCTGTTCTCCGGGATGTTCGTGAGCTTTTTCAGGATTTTCTTTACGTTCCTGCTTCTGCGGTTCCTGTTTATTTTTTTCTTTTTCTTTCTGTTTTTCCCTGTGGTTTTCAATGCTTTCGTCCAGTTTGTCCTGCTTGTTGGAATGGGAATCAAAAGGCTTCCTGCGCATGCGGTGAGAGAGCACCAGTTCTGCAGCTTCTTTTACGTCCTCTTCATAGACATCTGTTCTTCCATTAAAAGCTGCAAGGGTTATTGAGGCTTTCATCATCGTGATGTCTGCCCTGTGCCCGTCGACCCCCATATCAACACAGATCTGGCTGATCAGCTCAAGCATGTCATCCGAAATCCTGACTTCGGAAAGCAGCTTCTTAGCATTAAGAATCTGTCCGCAGAGCTCTGTTTCGGCAGCCTGCCAGTTTGCTGCAAAAGCTTCAGGGTCTGCCTCATAACTGAGCCTGTATTTTATAAGCTCAACTCTTCTGGACACATCGTTGATGCCTTTTACATCCACACATAAGCCGAAGCGGTCCAGCAGTTGAGGTCTGAGTTCTCCTTCTTCTGGATTCATGGTACCTACAAGCACAAAGTTCGCAGGATGGGAGTAAGAAATCCCTTCGCGTTCAACAGTATTTACTCCCATTGCCGCAGAATCAAGGAGCACATCCACAAGATGGTCATCCAGAAGGTTGATTTCGTCCACATACAGGATGCCCCTGTGCGCCATTGCAAGCACACCAGGTTCAAATCGTTTTTCCCCTTTCTTTATGGCATGTTCGATGTCAAGGGTTCCGACAACCCTGTCTTCGGTTGCACTTACTGGAAGGTCCACTACCTTCATTTTTATCCGGGAAACCCTCAGGCTTCCGTCTTTTAGTTTTTCAAGGCATTCCTCACACAGTTCGTTTCGGTTTTCAGGGCTGCATTTGAATTTGCAGCCTTCAACAACTTCGATTTCAGGCAGGAGGTTGGCAAGAGCCCGGACTGCGGTTGATTTGGCAGTGCCTTTTTCTCCCCGGATAAGGACTCCGCCCAGTTTAGGGTTGATGAGATTCAAGACAAGAGCTTTTTTCATTCTCTCCTGCCCGACTATAGCAGTAAAAGGATAGACAGCAATATTGTGGTTCTTCATGGTTTTGCCTCAGTGTATTTTCAGGCACCTATCAGGTATTCTTCGATACTCATGGCAGGTATGGACCAGCTCGAAACGGATGGAAGGATAGACTCCGCATTTTCCACCTTATTCATGAAAGGGTAAAAGGTCAGGGAACGCTTTCCAGAACCTGTCTTTTCAAACAGTCCAATCCGAATTTCTTCCGTCACATTGATTTCCGACCCCGGCAAGACTACGTCCTTATTTTCGAGCCTGAGTTTTGGATAAGTCTCAACAACCGTAAGCTCTCCGAATTTCTTTCCGTAATCCAATTCAAGAGGGCTGTCAGAGAAGTGCAGAAGGTATTTCAGGTTAACAGCAGAGAGTTCCGCGCCCTGCATAACACTGTCAACATATACTGAAAAGAGAGGCACTTCAACGCCGTTTAATTCCTTTTTGTAGAGGAAGGTGTGAGTGCCCAGGTCCGCCGATTTGCCTGGGGAGATTATGCTTGAATAAACCGGGAGGTTGTTTCTGGAAAGAGTAAGGCAGGCATTATCCGAATCAAGGTCAGTCACTTTAAGGGTATATCCTTCTTTCAGGTCGTATTCTTCACCGGGATAGAGTATTTTATCGTCCTCTTCCAGAAGAATATTTACAATCCCGTTGTCAGTTCCGAGATATGCATATTCTTCACCATTCCAGCCAAGTACGGAATATCCCTGATTGAACCATTCCACTCCATAGTCCGCCATTTCAGGGTTTTCATATGCGACCTTAACTGGCAGGGATTCATAAACCAGACAACCTTCCGGGATAGAGTCACTTCCAGTATCAAGAGAGATCTCGATTCTTTCGGTACTGATATCGTATTCAGGGTCATAGAAAAGCATACCAAAAGAATCGGCTGTCCAGTTGCAGGAATCGGGAGAAGAATCAGAGCGGTTTACAGTTAAGGATGTACCCCTGATCTTATACGATTTTATGGTATCCTCGGTCATGTTGTAAGAACAGGCCCGATACACATTATCAGCAACTCTAAAATCAATCAGGTCTTCAAGAATTGTTATATAATCTCCTGGCTGCATCCAGATAGGTGCTTTGTTTTTCAACTCGATACTCCTGTTCGTAACCGCAGTGACTTCGAACCTGCCATATTCGTCTCCTTTTTCGATCCTGATGGGCATATCCGAATAATGGTTTACGCTTTTAAGGCGCACAATGGGATCCTTGCTGTCAAGAACCTTTTCGAGAGTTCCTTCCAGGATCACATATTCTGTGCCGTTGACCTCTGTTGTGAAGTTAAATTTCGAGCCTTCTTCTATGGTTTTGTTAGTAATCGAAACAGAATTTTTTTGGAAGTCAAGCAGGGCGTAATTCCCGTTTACACCTTCAAGAACCAGTTTACAGCCGTTTCCGAGGTCAAAATCATTTCCCCGTTGAAGATCACGGCTTCCAGAGCTGATAAGGCTTTCACTGATCAGCCCGTCCTCAAGAACCTTATATTTCTTCCCGAAAAAAGCAGTGTAACCGGAGGTGATTTTGCAGGTATAGACCGCATCTCCGGAATCAATAAACCCGTCTTCTGAAAAAGTAAGTTCCAGAGACTCATAATATGTCCCGGAAGTGGCGGAATAATAAAAACCCGGAAAGTTTTCTGCATTGAGGATGTGATGATCTCCTGCTGAGATATTCAGTATCTGCCCCCTCTGCTCAATAGCACCTTCTACTGGAATGGTAATAAATAAAACCATTAGTAAGAAAAAAACAACATGAATAAATCGTAAAATTAAGTGATTACTACAAATATTATCCATAAGAATGGCAACATTAGTATTACTAAATAATCCTTTCGTTTTTTTGATTTGAAAAAACAAAGATACCTATGAGAAAAAGACTTAAATGAAACTTATTTTTGAGTTTGAATCTTTTTCCTTTTGATAAAAAGACAGTTAAAAATGATTACTGATAGCGAAAAAGTTAAAAAGTAAACTGGAAAAAATTTAGTTCTTGCGATTGACATAAAAACCTGAAGTTTATTTTTTGCAAATATAATTCTTAAAATTAGTTCTAAATATTAGCCATAATTTTAAAGTAAGTATGAATATATTTGCAAAATTTAAGATTATTTAGAAATATTTATTAAGCAAAACCAAATGATATTTTTTCATGCCCTCCGGAAAAAAAACTGCGATGGGATTAGTATTTCTGCTCTTTGCAGTTATGGCTGTGCTGTATTTTCAAACAGTATCAACTGAAAAGATAGTTTATGAGGAAAACTTTGAGGACAGATCCGGTATTGAAGGAGACTTTCTCAGATGCGGAGACAGCACACTTTATCTGGAAACTCAAAACTCTTCACAGACCGGGGAAGGAGTATGGAATAAAAATGTAAGCCTGTCTCCAGGAAAGATTTCCTGGAGCTGGAACGGGCAGGACACAGATAACTTCAGCCTCTGGTTAAAGGTCTCATTCAGCGATCATAAATCCATTTACTATGTTGCAGCAGGGAGCAGAAACCCGCAGTCTGAAGGAGATTATTACAGGGACCAGGAAAACAGGCGGCGCTTTTCTCCTTCCGTTTTAATCGCAGGGATTCAGATGGGCCCGGTTGAAAGAGATCTCATTGCGGATTATACCAGGTACTGCGGCCCTGCTGAAAATATAAGGGTTGTGGGAATGAGTGCGGGGCTTGGAGACAACAGCACCGGGCACATGAACAGTTTGAGAATATCAGACCTGAAAATCTACGGCCAATAATAAAACCAATCAAAAGAGCCTGAAAACCAGAGGAGCCTGGAAATGAAAATAAGCAGTATTACACCAGTACTCATACTTACAATTATTTTTTTAGTCTGCTCAGGATGCGTATCTTCCGACATAATATCTTCAGACAATACATCTTCAAATGAGAGCGATGAAAATGCAGGAGAAGGCTCAGGCAGTGAGCAAATAAATACGGCATCTTACGAAAAGTCTTCACCTTACCTTTACTGGGAGTATGACCTTGGAGACATATCCCCGGAAAACATAAGTGAGGGACGGTCAAACGCCCAGAACTGTGTAAGGTACAGTACGGACGGAAAATACGTAGCTGCAGGGACAGGAAAAAACCTTACAGTCCTGGAAGTGGCAGATAAAAGCGTGCTCTGGGAAAAGACTCTCAAAGGAAATATCTCAGACCTTTCTTTTTCAAAAGACGGAAAGTACCTGTTTGTGGGAGAGAGAAGCGCTGACGGCTTCATATATTCCCTTGATGCCGGCACAGGAGAGGAAATAAACAGCTACAAAACTGCAAACGACCTGGGAACCGGCAAGGACCTCAAAAACCAGCCCTGTATATACAAAATAACGGCTGTCGATGACGCTGTGTATATTGCAGCAGGAAGATACTGGAAAGATTCAGGGTATGAGCTGGCTTCAAGGGTTTACAGGTTCAGCCCGGACGGCACCCTTTCCTGGAAACTCCCGGCTGCCGAAAATTACCCTCTGAGTGTAAACTGGATTGATTCAAGCCAGGACGGAAAAAATGTCGTATTTTCAGCAGGGGACTGGACAAATTCCCTTGAAACCAGTGCAGTCATTTACTCTGTGGACGAAAGCGGAGACCTGCGCTGGAAATATGAAATCCCGCCTCTAAGACCCTATTTTGTATCTGCCGCAGTCTGGCACGGACTTGATGTTTCAGATGACGGCTCCATGATAACTGCCTGTACAGGAGACGGAAGGAAGTACCTGTTTTACGATTCCGAGATGAAGGGACCAGGAGACGGAAAATCCGAATGGTACTCCGAAGAATTGCAGTCCAATGTGACAACTCCGGAAGAGCTGGAAGGAAGTGTCATCTACACTTATGGCGAAGACGCGAAAATCGCATCGGAAAATGAAATACTCTACCTTACAGGAGCTACACTTCCTGCATACTATCCCGGAAACGTCCCTATGGCGCACCCCCTTGAAAATTCTCTCATATCATCTGATGTGGAGACAGGAGAAACTTCCTGGACATACAGCCTCGGCGGGCGCTGTGCAGGTATTTTTTGCTCCCCTGATATGAGGTACATTGTCCTGCCAGTCGGAAAAGATACGTCATCAGGCAATACCCGGGTCCACGGAGTCCATGTATTCGATTCCCGAAAATCCGGAAACGGGAACTCAAAGCTGGTCTGGACCTTCAATACCGAAGGAGTTGTTGTGAATGCCGCGGTTTCTTCAGACTGTACCGTAGCCGCAGTTGAAGTCCCTCTGAAGCTCGAAAATGGTGATGTAACCGGAAAACACAGGTTAATAATTGTCAGGTGAGAGAATGAAATGGAAATCGTTGATAGTCCTGCTTATTGTGATTTTAATGGCTTCGGGATGCGCTGAAAAAAGCCAGGAATCCGATAGCAATGCATCTTTTCAGGATTCGGAATCAGGGATGCAGGACACACAGGGAATAAGCAGTTACTCAGAAGGAGTGCACATAGACTCGGTAGTTTTCTCAAGGACTGGAGCTCTTCTTACTCTGAAAAGTACGGCAGAGATCTCGGAAATCAGGGTTTACTCTGGAGAAGAACAGATAGCTTCTGAGAAGATTGGAGAAACAGAAGACAATGTCTTTGCTTCCTTTGACTGGACTCCAGAAGCCCGATACAGGTTTGAACTGATTACAGGTTCAGGGGCGTCAAGCACTATTGAAGCATATGCCCCGTCAAAGCCTGCCCTGAAAGAGGAATATACCATAGAACTTGAAGATGTAACTCCGGGACCCATAGACAAAACCTCGCAGAATGTAGAAGGTGCGTTGAAATTTTCTCCTGACAGCAAATACCTTGCAATCGGAACCCACGGAGGCTCTCTGAAACTTATAGAGCTTGAAACAGGTGAAAAGGTCTGGGAAAAACAGCTCGTTGAAGGGATAGCCGATGCAAGAATTGCAGACATAGAGTTTTCAAAAGACGGCAAACGCCTTTTTGTGGGAGAAGAAAGCCCGGACGCTTTTCTCTATTGTTTTGATGTTAATGGCACAGAAATCTGGAAATTTGGGGCAGGCACGGAGCTTGGCTCAGACCTCAAGTACATGCCTGCCATGAAAAAAATAAAGCTTGATTCCGAAGGAAATATCTACGTCGCTGCCAGCAGAGCCTGCGGCTATATTGGTGAGAAATACAAATACCTGGCAAAAGTCTATTCCTTTGATCCTGAAGGAAATCTGCGCTGGAAATTCCCGGATTCAGAAACCATGGACTCGGGAGTTACATGGATTGATGCAACACCTGACGGTAAATACGCTGTTTTTGGCACCACCTGTTTTACAGAAGCAGATAAGTGGAAAGAAGGAACTGTCCATGTCCTGAACGGAAACACGGGAGAGGAACAATGGAGCTACCATATAGATCCGGTTGAGCCGTTTTTTGACTATTCCGCAATCTGGTACAGCACACAGATCACTCCTGACGGGGAAAAGCTGATAACAATGACAAGCGACGGCAGGGCATTTTTATTCAATAATTCCGAGATCATCGAAACCGGAACCCCGGAAATTGCATGGGAGCAGAACATCTCAACCCCGATAGTCGTGAGCGGAGTTCCCATCTACGGCAGTGCGAACTATGCTTACATTGTTAATGATACCCTGATCTTTTCAATAGGCAGCACCTTCTCCAAAGATAAAAACAAGGACGCTCCGTTTGAACATCCGAGCGGAAACAGTCTTTTTGCATATGATTATGACGGTAGCCTGCTCTGGAAATGGAGAGTGGACGGCTATGCAGGAGAGTGTGCACTTAACGACCGCTACCTTGTGATTCCGCTTGCCCAGAACCTGGTAACAGAGGACAGAAGCGTACACGGAGTATATGTCTTTGATGTATCAAAAAGTGGAGGTGCAAGCTCTAGGCTCATCCAGACTTACAATACGGAAGGGATAACGGTGGCTGCCGATATCTCGCCTGACGGCAGGTATATTGCAGCCCTGGAAGCTCCTTCAAGGCTTGAAGACGGCACAGTGCTCGGAGAATATAAAGTTCATATCCTGAGCTGAGGAGGAAGTATGAAAATCGTTTCAGTAACGTGGAATTCATACATTCCCACCCTTTTAAGGGCAGCAGAAGAATTAGGAATAGAACTTGAGGCTTACTACTCAAAAATCCTCGAAGAAAACCCCGAAGAAGCTGAAAGCGTGCTCACCACTTGTGAGAATGCTGATGCCATATTCCTTTATCACATAGCCAACCCCTTCTGGGAAGATTTCTATAAAAGGATTGAACCGCTAAAAGCAGAGAGACCAGTAATCTGTGTAGGGAGCAACCCCTCAAGTTTCACTCTTTCATCAGTAAAACTCGAAATCGCAGCCACATGTTTTTCATATATGATTTACGGCGGGGAAGAAAACTTCAGCAACATGCTCAGATACCTCTTAAAAGAGGTTTTCGGGGCTGAAATAGAAACAAATCCTCCTGAAAAAATACCCTGGGACGGACTCTATCACCCTGATGCCGAAAAAATGTTCCCGGATATTCAGGAGTACCTTGACTGGTACGGACCCCTTAAAGACAAAACAGTGGGGCTGCTCATCTCAAGGACCTCCTGGGTAAATAACGAACTTGAGATTGAGAAGGCTCTGATAAAGGATTTTGAAAACCTGGGCTTATCCGTCATCCCTGTTTTTGCATACTCTCTGAAAGACGAGGAACTTGGAAGCAGGAGCATGGAAGAGGTCATAGAATCATATTTTATGAAAGACGGCAGACCCATCATAGACTGCCTTGTGAAACTCTCTCCATTCTTCATTGCCAGCAGCAAGGCAAAAGAGAGGGAAGCCTCATGTGCAGCAAAGGGTGTAGAGTTACTGAAAAGACTTGACGTGCCTGTTATCCAGCCTGTAATTTCACACTATATGACTATAGAAAAGTGGAAGGAGTCGCAGGGCTTGAGCACCGAGATCGGCTGGAGTGTTGCTCTGCCTGAGTTTGAGGGCGGGATTGAGCCCATCATAATAGGCGCAGGGAAAGTGGAAGAAAACTACATGGGGCGTTTTCCTATAGAGGACCGCTGTTCAAAACTTGCATCCAGGGTCCTGAAATGGATTAAACTCCGGAAAAAACCTGTCGACGACAGAAAAGTCGCTTTTATCCTCCACAACAAACCCTGCACAGGAGTTGAAGGCTCGGTAGGAGGTGCTGCCAACCTTGATTCCCTTGAAAGCCTGGCAGGAATCCTGAACCGTATGCAGGAGGCAGGATATGCTGTCAATCCTCCACGGGACGGCAAGGAGCTGATAGACACAATCCTGAGCAGAAAAGCAATTTCCGAGTTCAGGTGGACTCCCATAAACGAGATAGTAAAGAACGGCGGAACTCTCGCTTTTGTGGGAAAAGAAGAATATGAGGAATTTTTCAACACCCTGAGCCCGGCTGTCAGGCAGAGGGTAATTGAGAGCTGGGGAAACCCTCCGGGAGAAGAGGTCAACGGCATCCCTGCTGCAATGGTCTATGAAAATAAAATCGTTGTCACAGGGGTGCAGTATGGGAATGCTGTGGTCTGCGTACAGCCAAAACGCGGATGCTCAGGAACAAGGTGTGATGGGAGGGTCTGCAAAATCCTTCATGACCCTGATGTCCCTCCAACCCACCAGTACCTGGCGACCTACAGGTACCTTGAAAATACATTTGGAGCCGATGTGCTCGTGCATGTTGGAACCCACGGAAACCTTGAATTCCTGCCCGGAAAGGGAGTGGGGCTTTCGGAAGACTGCTACCCGGACATAGCAATCGGGACAATTCCCCACCTCTATATCTACAACTCAGACAACCCTCCCGAAGGAACGATTGCCAAACGCCGGAGCCTTGCCTGCCTGGTTGACCATATGCAGACAGCCATAACTGCAAGCGGACTTTATGAAAGCCTTGCAGAACTTGACAGGCTGCTCGGGGAATACGACCAGGTAAAACACGATAAAGGAAGGTCGCACGCTCTAAAACACCTGATACTTGACGAGATCAAAAAATCGAACCTTGACTCCGAGATAAAAGCAGACCATAAAACTCCTTTTGAAGAAATAATAAGAAAAGCTCATGAAGCCCTCAGCAGGATAAGGAACAGCCAGATCCACCACGGGATGCACATATTCGGGCAGATTCCTGAAGGCGAGAAAAAAGTGGAGTTCATAAACTCCATTTTAAGGTATGATGACCAGGGAAATAAGGTTTCTATACGGAGGCTGATTGCGGAAATTATGGGGCTTGACCTTGACGAACTGATCTCAGACCAGAGCAGGATTTCAGAAAACGGGAAGTCAAATGGTCAGAGGCTTGAAGAAATTGATTCCCTTTCAAAAGATTTCATCAGGACATTCATAAATAACCCGGAAAAAGAACCGTCCTTGATAATCAGAGAGATTTTTTCAGGGAAGGGCATAAACCCTGCCTTTATTCAGGAAGCTTCTGAAATCTGTGAAAGGATCCTTGACCTTGAGTCCAGAATTGATGCTTCTCTGGAGATCGAAGCCCTTCTGCACGGCTTTGAAGGGGGATACATTCCTGCGGGTCCTTCGGGGCTAATCATGCGCGGAAAAGATGATGTATTGCCCACAGGCAGGAATTTCTATTCTCTTGATCCCAGAAGGGTCCCTACAAAAGCTGCATGGAGGGTCGGGCAGCAGCTTTCGGGTGTGCTGATCAACAAACACCTCAGAGACGAGAACCGTTACCCTGAGAATGTGGGCTTTTACTGGATGGCAAACGATGTCATGTGGGCTGACGGGGAAGGAATGGCGCAGATAATGAGCCTTCTCGGGGTCGAACCTGTCTGGCTCAGCAACGGGCACCTGAAAGGGTTCTCTGTTATTCCACTTAAAGAATTGGGCAGGCCCAGGATTGATGTTACTGTAAGAGTTTCAGGAATCCTGAGGGACAATTTCCCTAACTGCATGGAAATAATAGACGAAGCAATCCAGGCTGTAGCTTCTCTTGACGAACCTGAGGAGATGAACTATCCAAGAAAACACAGCCTCAGGATGCTTGAAGAAGGAGCTGATGCAAGAGAAGCTACGTTAAGGATCTTTTCAAGCAAACCCGGAACCTATTCGGCAGGAGTGCAGCTCGCAGTCTATGCAAGTGCCTGGAAGGACGAAAAGGACCTGGCAGACATCTTCCTTTACTGGAACGGTTATGCATACGGAAAAGATGTTAAAGGCAAAGTGGCTCACACCCAGCTTGCTTCGAGCCTGAAGACTGTTGACGCTACCTTTAACAAAGTGGTCAGCGATGAGTACGATCTCCTGGGCTGCTGCTGTTACTTTGGGGTTCACGGAGGGCTCACGGCTGCTGCAAAGCAGGCTTCGGGAAAAGATGTAAGGGTCTATTTCGGGGATACGAGAGAACCTCAGCACGTTGAAGTCCGGGACATGGCGGATGAAATGCGCAGGGTGGTAAGAACAAGGCTCCTGAACCCGAAATGGATCGAAGGCATGAAACAGCACGGGTATAAAGGTGCACAGGACATCTCTAAAAGGGTTGGAAGAGTCTACGGCTGGGAAGCTTCCACTCAGGAAGTGGACGACTGGATCTTTGATGACATAACAAAGACATTCGTTCTTGATGAAGAAATGCGCAGGTTCTTTGAAGAAAACAACCCCTATGCCCTTGAAGAGATGGTACGCAGGCTCCTTGAAGCGCAGTCAAGAGGTCTCTGGAACCCGGATCCCGATGTTCTGGAAGAGCTTAAAAACTCCTACCTTGAAATCGAGAGCTGGATGGAAGAGCTGGCAGGAGAAGGAGAGTTTCAGGGCGGGTCTGTGGACATCATGAGCTTTGAAGATGTTCCCGACTGGGATAAAAAGATGCAGGAAATCCGAAAAATCCTCAAATAAAAAGGGCTGCGGAATGAAAAACATAGCCTATTTCCTCCTTGTACTGGTTCTTGCATTGCAACCGGCAGCAGTCCGGGCTCAGGAGGATTTTGACCCGGAAGAAATGACCTCATTCATACTTCAAGTCCCGCACGGCGTGGAAGGGAACGGACTTGCAGTAGGAGGCAGCAACCTTTCCGCATATGTTTTTTTTGAGAGCTATTATAACGGGAACATGAATGTGACGGTGGAGCTCGATTTACCTGAAGGTTTTATTCTCCGGGAAACGCCTGTTCATACCTTTTCTCTTCAGACCGAGTATGAAGACTGGTACAGGCTGCTGGATATTTACATTCCAGAGGATCTGCCTTCCGGAACCTACAACATAACTGCAACCGCTGTTATTGATGTTGAGGGGAATGAACATAGCACTGTACGCAGAACCCAGCTCAGGGTTGCTTCAAAAGAGGAAGTTGCAGATGAGATTTCAGTCTCCGCACTGATAATACCGTCAGATGAGGATGGATATGGAGACCCGAGCCGCCCTTCCAATACCCTGGTTATCCGGGAAACGTCGCCTGTCATCAAAAAGCTGCTTAAGGTTACGGACCTCAAGATCAGCAGGGAGGAACTCACTTCAACCTTTATGGGAGTGGAAGTTTCCAATAAAGGAGACAGTACAGTCCCCGTCACAATCACCTATGATATCCTTGACATTAAGACAGGAGAGCCTGTAAAAGCCTTCAAGCCCGCCCTGATGGGGATGAAAGCAGATACTTTCTGCTATGCCGCGTTAACACTTCCTCCGGGCTCAAGTTCGCTGGTAAGCCTCCCGATCTACATATCGGACAATGCGCTTGGTGGAGACTATCTGCTGAGAGTAGAGGTAAAAATCACAGGCAGTGACTGGGTCGCAGTGACACAGGACCAGAAAATAACTGCGATCTCAAGAAAATGGGGGCCCATAATGGTTACATTTGCCTCCACATTGGTCGGACTGACTGCAGTAAGCCTCTTTTTCTCAAGGTCAAAAGAAATAATGGCCGGATTTAAAACCCGTAACATTGTGCTGATCTCCCTTTTTGGCACCGTTTCCTTTGCAGCCATAAACCTTCCAATGACAATCCTGTGGGAGCTGTCCCATGCGGTATTCGGGCCTTTCAGTTTCCTGTTTACCGGCCTCTTTTATGAGATCCTTCTTTACATGCTCATTACCTCTCTTGTTGTCCTGATCCCAAAACCCGGAGTTGTAAGCCTTTTTATGACGGTCAGGTTCCTGCTGGGAGGCTTTATAACCGGGAGCTTCACCCCGATCACTTTCATAACGCTGTCTGTGAGTGCGGTAATTCTGGAGGTAATCATGTATGCCGCAGGAATAACCGGCAAAAACCCTGATCCAGAAAACAGGTTCAGGATGGGTATTGTCTGCGGAATCGCGGACATGATCAGCGGGTATACGTCCTTCAGCGTCTGGATGGTGCTTTATCGGCTGTTTTACAGCAGCTGGTACATAACGGCGAATAT
>NZ_DAOOUJ010000048.1:0-11154 GCF_035390745.1 Methanosarcina sp.
AGCTATCAGATATTAAATGGAAAATTCAATTAATTTTTAATAATTTTAATATCTGTTTTTATCCTGATTATTTCGATTTAATTCCCTTTTATGTTTTAATCTCAAGTAAATTTTTAAGGGTTATCTTGTCCTGTTACGAGGAAACTTTCTCTCTTCACTTTTCCCTGAGCAGTTGAAAGACATTCATGCGTACAGTATATTGCCTTTTCTTCCATTCTTTTCAGGATTATAAGCTCATGTTAGCAAACTGGAAAGTTTTTACTTATCTGATCCATAATTTCCGTTTACCTGTTTTTTTCTTTACTTATATGTCTTTTTTTGATCATACTTTGATATAAAGTACGTATACACATTATAAATAATTATCTCATTAAACTAATGTTATTTTGATAGTATTCAGGAAATATTGGTAATATAAAAAGTATTTAATTGGAATAAAACAGATGGAGATATAATGAAAATGGAACAAAAGGGAGGTTGTATTTACTTAGCATGAAAGTGCTTTCAAATACTTTCATTTCTTTGTGCCTGTTATTAGAAGAATATCATGTGAGTTTTTTAAAAAAGGTTAAGACATAGGAGGAACCTGATTCTGGTTGTCCTCCTATTAAAGTATAATAAATATCCTTTTTTACTAAAAATAAGTTCCAATGTCTTCCTGTCAATCAGGTTGTATTCTCTTAAATCGCCTCTATTCCAATTCCGGTTTTAGCTAACCTTATTACTGTTTTTTTCGATAGTTAGTCTAATTCAATTAAATTATGTATCAATAATAGGGCTGCGACCTCATTTAACGTCAATTTAAGCTCTGATTTTCCCTGAAATAATTCATCATGGATTTCAATCAAATGTCTTTTGTTCGGCGGAATGTACCAGTAGGGATGTGATAAAATTCCATTTTCATAGATTAATGATAGTTCGTCTATTTTAGCCAAAACACTTTTTCTGTCCATAACTCCTTCTAGTAACAGTTTTATATATTTCTTAAAATCCTATCTTACTGTGAATACTTTTAATACCAGGACCCTCTTTCGAGTCCCATATTTTTCCCATTATATTCATTTATTAGCTTCCTTATATAGCCTTCTAAAGCCGTTATGAGAATATCCCTGTCTTACTGGATGTAAAAATATCCTGATTTTTGACTCTGAATCTTCAGAAGACATATTAAAAAAATATGAAAAATATAGAGGGGTAATCGGGTCTATTTTTGAAACAAGATGCCGATAAGTTGTTTTAAAATTCTGAAAAAAATTGTAAGTATCTTGATAATAAATCTCACTTTCACGAATTTTTAAACTTTTTCTTTTGAATTCGAGCTTTATGTTTTTCACTTAAGATTGTCGCTATTCCAGTCAAAGCAGATCATCATTGGATACACCTTCAGCCCTGAAATAAGGGATATAAACTCAGGGAAAATATTTATAAAGATGCGCGATCTAAGTTATGTAAAAACTGTCAGATTTCAGAGGGAAATTATCGGGAGATCCTTCACATGAGGCGAAAATTCCAATCCGGAAATAACTATCTTATTTTGTATGACTGCGGTACTGCCCTCCTGCGCTATGGAGATTCCTCTCCTATTAAATGTGATTATTATGAATGCGGCGACCTCATAACAATAAGATTAGAAGGGGATACAATGCAGATGGTAGTAGAAGAAGGGGGAATCAGTTCGATTATGGGCGACAGATGGGAGGAGGTCTATCCTTTTGAAGTTGCCTTATAAATGTTCTGAAGATCCATTCAAGCAATTTTGATTTTATCTCTGGAACTTAATTTTTTAAGCCAATAAAGAAATTGTTCCGGAACAGGAAGTATTTTCATTCCTTAATTTTTTCAGATTCCTGTCATATACTTTTTTTTTACAGGTTCTTCCTCTTTCTCATGTTTAGGCTGAACAAAAAAGTTCTATCCCAAAAAAACAGAAGAGGTAACAAGGACTTTTGAAAGAGGAAAAGTAGAAGAGGCACGTCTATTTCTGACAGAGATTGTGAAAAAGTTAAAGGACGATATAGAGAAAAGTGGCTCTCATAAATGGGAAGTCACTCTTAAAGAGTACATTGAAGCGTCTTCTGGTGGAATATTGCCGGGTGTAAAAACCGGGTTTGAAGCCACTATAAAACTAATAAGCCCCTGAAAAAATAGATGATATCATGCGTAATATCCTCGAGTGCCCTGAGGATCAGTGTCCCGAGGAATGCTGCAGATTTTTTAGGGCACAGAGGTGGATATATTGATCCGGAAAATAGGTGATTATGATTGGGAGTATCTGCTGAAAAATGAAAAGCAAAAAAATAATACTCAATGATGCTCGATGATAGCATGAGGATGATACGTAGCAGCAAACTTTTTTAACTAAAATAGCCGGGAACATCGAGAGGAAGATCTGATACTAGTTTAAAAAGTTAAGATAGAACGATTTTGAAGATTTTTGGGCTACATATCTTTAACCTATTTAATAAATAGATAAGTTTATAAACCGTTGATAGTTATTGGAACTGAAATAAAATCATTAATTTAGACGCCACCTCTGAGATGATATTAATGGATCCTATCGAAAAAATCTTTGGAAAAACCGCACAGATGACAGTTCTTAAGAACTTGATCGAAAATCAGAGCGAACCAACCTACCTTTCTGGGATTGCTGAAGCAACCGGCCTGTCCCATTCCAGTGTATCAAGGGTTATCACTCCTCTTGTAGAGTCAGGTGTTATCATGGAAAAACCACTGGGAAAACAGATCCGAACTTTTCAGCTGAATACGGAAAGCGAAGCAGCAAATCTGATAGTAGACTTCTACAAAAAAATCAACCAGCTGGTAGATTAAGTTTGAAAAAGAAAAGCGTGGAAAGTCGAATATAGAGATTGGATAGATTTACCGGTCTCTCTTTCCAGGCTTTACAAAGGTATCGAACCTGCATGCTGCAGGTTCTGATATCTTTTGATTACTTTTTTTAAGAGCTGATTCCAAAACTTAGAATCTGTTTTTTGAGTTTCGCATTCCTTATAATCAGTCGAGTCAGGTTTCTATTTTCAACTGCATGGGTTTGTACTGTTAATTTTACTCTCATACGTTATTCTGGCTACTATTTTCTTCAGACTCCTGAAACCTTTTTCATTCATTTTATTCCCTGCGTTTTAAGATAAAACTTAAATTTATAAAGGTAATTGATGTGAATTCTAAACCAGGTATGATAAAATAAACTTATATTTAGTTTTATAATTTTCTAAATAATTATCTATACAACAGATTTTCAATTAAAAAAATCAATGTTTATATAATTTATCCTTTTCTTTTTATACAAAAACTATTTTTGATCTTCTATACCAATAAGGTCCAAATTATAGAGTAAAAACAAAATTTTAATGCGCTATTAAATATTTTAAGAAATATTTAATGAAAAAAGTTATAAAAAGTAAACATTGAACTAAATATCTAAGCTTGAGAAATTCGTGCTTAATAGTGTTTTTTGATCGGAAAGAGGTAAATTATATTATTGATCAGAGAAAATAATAATATAATGGCTATAATGGGTGGAAGAGAAGCAGGAAGAGGACCTTTGCAGCTTGACATAGGCATAGTTGTATCAGGCCTTGGAGGGAACTCTGATGAAGAAAGGAATCAATTAAATGGGCTTGTTTCCTTTTCCGGCATCGATTTTGGGCTTTATATCGGGCCATCTTACAATCCGTTTCATACCATAGGGCCCAGCATAGGCATTGGTGTGGTCATAGGGTCCAATGGTTTTCTGGCTGCAAAATTAGGAATCCATTTCCGAAGGACATTTGGTTTAGCAATGCTGTTTCCTATAGTGCCTATATACGGCGTTACCGGAGCGAGCTTTTTAGCCACATTGCCTGTTTCGGAAGGAGTTAAAGCTGCAGCAACCGTCCCATTACTTCTAGTGCCGGTGGCTGTTGTATATCAGGAAGATATCAAAGAATACCACAGGCGTGGAAAAGAAATTTTAACGAAAATGATATCCTGCCTTTCAGGAAAATAAGACCGCATATTTCAGGATAAGCAGATACTTTAGGGCATTATTGGAATACTGAGAAACTCCTGTAAAACTTCTTCTACGCTATCTTTGGAACCCTCTCACTATTTCAGGCACTGACTTTTTGCGAAATTTCAGGATACAATTATGATATTGAACTGGGAAGAAGTTATGGACAGCAAGACTGAAGCTCAGGCACCTGTACCTGCGGTCCGGCGGAATGCCTGGCTAAAAGTTATAGCTACCTCAGCAGTTCTCTATGTTCTCCTGCTGGTGGTCTTGCTGCTGACGGAAAACTCCAACCTGTTCCCAACCCTCATGATGGTCGGCAACTTCATGGTCCCTGTCGCCTACGTGGCGTTTATTTACGAGCGAAGGCATCTAAGCAGCCTGAAAATGCCGGCTGTTTCTCTGGCTTTTCTTTATGGCGGTCTGGTGGGTATTCTTGCCGCTTCCTTTCTTGAACCATTTTTTATCACCGAGTTGAATCCTGGTGCGATTCTAAGAATAGGGTTTATTGAAGAATTTGCCAAAATCCTGGGAGTTCTGGTGATTGCACGCCACATGCGGCATGATTCGGAAATGGACGGTTTGATACTGGGTGCAGCGTCGGGAATGGGATTTGCAGCCCTGGAAAGTAACGGTTACGCCTTCACCGCTTTCCTGGACAGTAACGGGAGTATTTCGGCAGCAGTGGCAGTGACTTTAATCCGCGGCCTCTTTTCTCCTCTGGGGCACGGGACCTGGACGGCTATTTTATCCAGTGTACTGTTCCGCGAAAGCAGGCTCTGTGACTTTCGCATTAACATGCACGTGATTGGGTCCTACCTGCTGGTTTCCGTTCTTCACGCGATGTGGAACGGGTTGCCTCTGATAGTTATGTTTGTTTTAAGCGAGGGGTTAGCTGTATTAATCACCAATGCTGTGGTCGGCATTATTGGACTGGCCATTCTCTGGTTGCTCTGGCGGGAAGCAGTCAAATTACAGAATGTTTTACCGCCAGAAACCGGGAAAATGTAATACCTTAAAAGTCTGGAAACCATGTACGGTCCAGAATCTTGAAAATTGCAGTTGTGAAAAACGATTATTCCCGGAAGCGTTGAATTATTCCGGCTGATTGGTGGGCAAGAAATCGTTGTTTTTATGAAAAATAAGGAGATTAAAAGACCACACTTCCCATTATTTAGCATGAAAGCGATCTCAAATAGTTCAGTAAATATCACTTATCTAAAAAGTCGTTACAGGAAAGTAAAAGTATGGAAAAATCACCAAAAGTTAGCCTCTTGAGCTCAGCTCACTTCTACACTCAATAAATGAGTCTGCCTGAGCGAGAGAATCGAGTATTCTAAAAAAAATTAGTCCTCTTGAGGAAGCAAAGCGACCGAAAAGGACACCGCCCTCCCGAGGCGGAACTCGGGTGGCGCAACTCGGGTGGCGCAACTCGGGTGGCGCAACTCGGGATGGAAAGATATTAATTCGATAAGTATGAGTAATAATATGTGGGTAATATGATTACGGTAAACCCCTGATAAAACCATGGAGGTAGTAATGATGTGTAGTGTTGGAGACCCGTTTGATTTTAATATGGAAGGAAAGTTGCCGGTTAAAAACTATATATGCAAGGACTGCGAAAGTAAATTTAAAGGCATTGGCAAGAACGTAAAGTGTCCTTCCTGCCAGTCCAGCAACGTAGCAGAATCAAAATAATCAGCTGGATTTCTTAGATACTAATTTTTAACATGAAAAATTCAATTTCTTCTAAAGACATTTCACTGAAGGAAAGTGAAATGCTTCTCCTGCGCGGCGCGGCAGGTATAGTGGCTATTGTAAAAGCAGGTTCTGAAGGACAGTTTTTTCTGGAAACTGAGAATGAAGAAATTGTGCTCGGGCTTGAACCCCACGACCTGATTGTTGCTTCTGCACTTTCGGTGGACGAGAAAACCGAGAAAGGGCTCAAATGCGTTCTCTTCATGATCCGGGAAATCAGGTCGCCGTTAATAGTCCTTCCAAAGAACCACCCTGCATCGCCAAGGCTTCCAATCGTGGTGTCGGTTGGTAAAAGGACCGTACTGAGCTGCCATATCACACCTGGCACGCATCCGAATCAGGATGTGCTGTGCGGCTCAAATGAATTTGACAGTCTGGAGATAACAGGGACACGGGATGGGGTACAGATTAAAAATATGCCCGAGTGTGAAGTGCTGAAAATTAACTTCGATATCTGAAAAAATTAATTCAATATTAGAAAAAGTGAGAATGAATCATTTGAACATTCTCATTTATTACATACTCAGTTCAGATAGAAAACTTCTCTTTTTCGCTGCCTGAGGCTTTCTTTTCCTGCCTTACCTGAGTAATCAGCTTTTCAAGCTGATCCCTTGAAATGCTTTTGTGCTTTTCTTCGGTACAGACCTTAACTTTTTCTATAAGGGCACAGAGCTCATCTCTCTCAAGGCAGAAACCGATGCTGTTGATTATGCCTTTCAGGGCTTTTTTGCCTGTGTGCTTTCCGACAACAAGGTTGCGTTTTCCACCAACCATTTCGGGAAGGAAGAGTTCGTAAGTGCGAGGCTCTTCAAGAATTGCAGCGACATGGATTCCAGACTCATGGGTAAAGGCATTCTGTCCTACAACGGCTTTATTTACCGAAGGTGTAATTCCTGAGTATTCCGAAACCATTCTGGAGAGAGCATTGAGCCTGGTAGTGTCATAGCGCTCTATCCCATACTGCACCCTGAGTGCAACCAGAACCTCTTCCAGTGAAGCATTTCCTGCCCGTTCTCCGATAGCATTAACTGTTGTGTGAAGCTGTTTTGCCCCGGCTTCGGCGGCTGCAAGGGTGTTGGCTGTAGCCATACCGAGGTCGTCGTGGCAGTGGATACAGATGGAAGTGTTTACTGACTTGAAGATCTCACTTACAAGATAATGAGTAGTAGTAGGGTTGAGAATACCCACCGTATCTGCAAGGCTTACGTACTGAACTTTGTATTCGGTTTCAACTTCCTTGAAAGCCTTTTTGAGGCGGTCAATCGGGGTGCGGCTTGCATCTTCGGCTGCAAAACGCACTTTTAAACCGTGGTCAGTTGCATATTCTATGGCTTCCTTGGCGCAGCCGAGCATGTCCTCAAGGCTCCTGTGATACTTGTACTTGAGATGCATGTCGGACATTGCAATGAAAATGCTCACGATATCAACGTCACATTCAAGGGCAGCATCAACATCCCCCTTTACTGCTCTTGAGAGGCAGCAGATCCTTGAGTTAAAGCCCTGGTTTGCAATTTCCTTTACGATTTCTTTTTCGTCTGCGGAAACTACCGGAAAGCCGGCTTCTATAACCTCTATACCCATGGAATCAAGTTCACTGGCTACTGCCAGCTTCTGTTCTTTCGAAAACACAACGCCTGGGGTCTGTTCCCCATCGCGAAGGGTTACGTCACAGATTTCGATATCAAGGGGGCGATAATCGATGAAATCCATAAGTGTGTTTCTGGAGTACTGCTCGCTCTCTGACATATTTACTGTTTCCCGTGATTTTCTCATTAGAGGAATTTATGATTATTTTTAATGATATTTGTGTTAACTGCCCCTGAAAAACAATTCAAAGGCATGAATAAGAAATTATGAGGCTGAAAAGCCACTAAAAGTCAAAAAATCTTATGATTAGCAAGATTAGCATTAGCTTTACCTACATATGTATAAATGTTTTCCTTGGAGGAAAAGAGTTTCCGAGGCAATATTACAATATTTTTTGAGGAAGAGAATCAATTTGTATTCCTCCATCCTTTACAAAGCGAGATCGGCATTCAACTTCCCAGAAATTGAGCCTGCATCTGATAAAAAAGCCTTAAGAGATCAGAGATAAAACCCTGAGGTAACATAAAAGAAATAAATAAAATATAAAAAGTTAAAGAAGATAAGCCAGTAAGAAGATAAGTCAATAAAGTTAAAAAAGGATTTTTCAGGAAAGTTTCCGCTGAACTCTCTCATAAAAGCATGTATCTGATATCCTGACAAAACGTGCAGGGTATTTTGATTTTTTTAGTTTGACAATATCATCAGGCCTGATCCTGTAAGATTTCTGTCCGTCAATTGCAATTACAGCCTCTTTTTTGTGGTCCGATAATTTTACTGTAATCTCGCTGTCCGAAGGAATTACCCAGGGCCTTGAGGAAAGTTTGAAAGGGGCAACAGGAACCACTACAATTGCATTTACCCTTGGATTTACGATAGGGCCCCCTGCGCTCATTGCATATGCAGTAGAACCTGTAGGGGTTGCAAAAACCACGCCGTCCGCCCGCATCCTGTCAAGAAGGCAGTCGTTGACATAGACTTCGAACTGGATTATCTTAGCGGGTTTTGCAGACATTACAGCGATCTCATTGGTGGCGGTTTCAAGCATTTCCCCATTTAGAAACACGTCCACGCGCATCCTTTCGATATACGAAAAACCATAGAGGACTTCTTCTATAGTCTCAATCGCATCTTCAGGCTCCACGTCTACGAGAAACCCGAGAGTGCCCATATTAATTCCCAGTATAGGGAGAGGGTCTTTCATTTTGGCAATATTCCTGAGGACTGTCCCGTCGCCTCCCACACTGATTATGAGTTCCACTCCTTCATCCCTCATCCTTTCGACCGGAGTACCTTCAATACCCAGGACTTCAGCCGTTGCGGTTGAGACGAAAATCTGGACCTGGGAGCCGAAATGTGAAAGAATATTCCTTACCATGTCAAGGACTTCAGGCCTGTCGCAGCGTGACGCAATCCCTATCTTTTTTATAGCCAAATTATCCCTCTGAGAGCAGATTTAAAATTTTTTTGTGCACATGTCCGTTGGATGCGACCATTTCCACCCTGGCAGTAACATTATCCGGAAGCCTCAGAATCTTTCCACGTCCATCCGTAACACGCCCCCCGGCTTCTTCAAGGATCAGCTGCCCTGCTGCTACATCGGTTACACGCAGGGCTTTTCTTACGTCCACAAAAGCGTCAAGCCTTCCCGAGGCTACATAACACAGCTCAAGCGCAACACTTCCAAACAGCCTCACACGCCGGACATTACTGCTTATTTTCAGGGTTCTTTTCACGTTCTGTCTGTAGCCGTATACGCTTACACAGAGTTTATTCAGGTCCGAATTAGAAGAGGGCCTGATTCTTTTTCGGTTAAGATACGCCCCCTTTCCAGCTTCTGCGTAGTATTCCTCTTTAAGTGCAAGGTTGCTCACATACCCGAATCTCAGGTCTGAGAGGTCGTGAGAAGTAAAAGCAATAGAAACGCTGTAGAAAGGAATTCCTGTAGAAGCATTATATGTCCCGTCGAGAGGGTCAAGCACAACAGAAAACTCAGGAGAATTCCCAATAACGAGTTCTCCAAGCTCTTCGCTGAGTATCCTCATATCCCTGCCGTCGGCTCTAAGTACCTCAACTATAGCATCTTCTGCTGCCTGGTCTATACTGGTTGTCGGCGTTCCATCAGCACCCATGTGTATGAAGCTGTTTGCCGAATCAGTGCCCACAAGCTCACAGGTTGCATCGTATGCAGCCTTAAAAGCTTCCTGACACAGTTTTAAAAAGTTAGAATCTGAGGTCATATGAGGGTCGAATCCTTCTTTTCTCAGGTTTCCCGTTTTCACAGACCGCATTCTTGTTCTGGAAATCGAGATTTCAAAAAATCAGGACTCGGGTAGCTCTCCAAAAATTCATATCAGAAAATCATCCGGGCACCCGGAGTCCTGTGAATATAAATACTTAAAGGGGCTCAGAACCCGAGAGCCTTGTTTGTTTTCAGGATTGATTTTGCGCCGTCGCTCTCAAGCTCCATCATTGCACGGATAGCGTCTATGTTTTCTGGAATTGTAATCGATTCCTGGTGTATTGCCTGGAAGAAGTAAAGTTCTCCTTCGTGCATGGTGATTGAGTCGGACCAGACACAGTTCTCCCACATATCATTTCTTGGGCGCTTAATATCCCTGGCAACTTCCATGATTTCAGCTGTGGAAGCTATGCCCTGCCCTACGAAATGGATCCTTGACTGGGAGCCAAGCACTTTCCTGACGTCTTCCGCAGTGCACCTGTCCTTAAGCTCCATATTAACGGTGTGCAGGTGCATGAGGGTAGTAGGGATTTTCATTGCGGCTGAAGTGATGTTGATGTGAGGAATAACGGTTTTAACATCAGGTCCGTGGTGGGAAGGAAGCTTTATCGGGTCCGGGACTATTGCATTGATCGGTCCCTTCTTTATGTCGTTGGGATCGGCTGACCTTCTGGCAAGGGTTACCCTTACCTTGTTTATCCCGAAGGCTTTGTCTATGGGATAGATGACCCTGCAGAGACCTGTGGTGTTGCAGGAAACAACCCTTACGAAGTCAAGGCCAAGAGCCCCTTCGTAGTTTGAAACGGCATTAAAGGAGTAGCCTGCAAGTTCGTGCTCCTCGCCACCCTGCCAGATTGCCTTTACTCCTGCTTTTTCGTACATGGCTTTATTTTCTTCCCCAACTCCCCCGGGAGTACAGTCCACAACCAGGTCGGCTTTCTCTACCATTTCCTCAATGCTTCCGGCAGCAGGTATTCCTGCCTTTTCAAAAGCTCCAAGATTGGCAGATGGGGCGTAGATGTCATACCCGAGCTGGTGGGCTACTGCAGCCTCATAGTTAGGTTTTGTCTTCGAAACCCCTACGATTTCCATGTCATCCTGAGCCTGTACGGCGTCTGCAACTCTTTTTCCGATAGTTCCGTAACCGTTTACTGCAATCTTTGCTTTGACCATTATTATCCGTCCTGTTAAATAATACTTAACTTCTTCATACTGTTTAAATTCCAGCTTAAACTATGGTTTTAATTAATAATCTTAAAAGCTGGAAATTAAGTTTCTCAACATTTGTAATTTCCAGGCAATAGTTTTGCACAAATCCAGAATTCAGATATAAATTTAAAGTGTTCCACACATTTATAATGTACGTATACATTAAAGAGACGCTGCAAACTGTCAGATTTTTAATTTAAATATTAAAGTTAATTGATAAGTATTTCTAATATATTATTTACGCCTGGATATTTGCCTTAGACTACATTCAGGTTATAGATTCAAAAAAGATAAATACTCTCCTTCGTTGAACGTGACCGGAGAGGTTTGAGGAGCAAACAAGGTTGCAAGA
>NZ_DAOOUJ010000048.1:11254-24595 GCF_035390745.1 Methanosarcina sp.
CTCTCCTTCGTTGAACGTGACCGGAGAGGTTTGAGGAGCAAACAAGGTTGCAAGAGTTAAAATTATTCGTAATTTGCCCTCTTGAAAGCAGCGAAAAGGACCTGATACTCCATAGACATAACCTGGATAACAAAATTCTGGGGTATCCGGAAGTGTAAATTTAACGGTATATTGACGGGAAAATAAAAAATAAGAATCATTTAGATAAAATAACTGCTTCTCCGCGTGAGAAATTGACTTCCTTGATAGAACCTTTGACCGTCATTCTGTCCCCGAGGATTCCTGTAAGCTGGATTGAGTCTCCTTCAACCAGGATCTTTGCTACAGAGTCCATGATCCTCTCACGATTTTCTCCTTTGAGCAGAATTACATTGATTTCACACATACTAGATCTCTCCTTATTCATTTTTATATGGTATTCTGCAACGACTTTAAGCTATTTTCGTTAACGTCATAATTTGTGGCTCTGTTCAATAAAAAGTTGCCGAAAAAATTCGAAAGGCAAGAACTTTCATGGGAAGTTCATCAGCTTGGCAACCGATAAGTCCTTTTCAAGCCCGAGGTCTTCAGCCACACACTCGCATTTTGTAAGAAGCATATAAGCGATAGGTCCGAAATTATGCTCTGAAAGGGTCTCGTAGTTTGCCATTCCCTTGCTGATTATTAAAGTCGCATCCTTCATGGCTTTGAGAAGTTCGGCAGGGGCTTCCTCTACAAGGATGCCAACAGCATTTGAACCTGTAGTCATCACCCTGTCGACCTTTTTATCGATTTCGAACTCTTTTACCTCTTCTAAAGTCACATCTGTAAGGATAGGACCTCCGCGCACTACCAGGGTGATTTTTCCTCCAAGTTTTTTAATGACATCAAAAACGATCATATCAAAAAAAATCTCTCCGCAGTTATCAGCAATATAGACAACATCCTGAAGGAGGCCAAGCATTTTTTGAGTGTCGTCAACGTCAAGCCCCTTCTCGAAAAATTTCAGAAAAGTAGCTTCAAATTTGTCCTCACTGGCATCAAAACCCATAATCCCGAAATCAAAATAGTTGGCGATAACCGATGCCAGTACTGCCCTCCTGAAGAGTTCTCCGTCATCAGGAGAGTTTTCGTAGATTTTTTCTTTTGCTGCAGGCAGGACTTTTAAAGCAGCCTGATTGATCAGCTTTTTCGTAACCGCATACGGGTCACTGTCTTCCAGGACTTCATAGCATTTTCTATGGATCTTTGTGGCTACACATGCTGATACTGCCTCAGGGCTGTAATGTTTGTTCATGACTCCAAGGCACTCATGGAGCGCCTTGCTTATCAGGTCTTCATCATCAGTAGAAAGCTTCGATTGAAAATGCACTCGGGAAAGAAGACAATAAGTACAGCGTGGACTCATTTTCATGGGGATTCTTCCTGTTTTTTTGGATTATGGGATAAGACTTTTTGGAATATTAATGATATGTGCGGCAAGTCTTATACATTTACTCTTCGCGTATAACCCTAAAAAAATGAACCTTTAAAAAGGTAACCTGAAACCGGACCTAAAATAAGGAATTTAGATTTCAAGATTTCTCCACGAACCCGTATCTGCACTCTCTGGACCTCAAAAATGGACAAAACAATAAGATTGAGAAGCGGCGGACTTTAGCAGAAGACTTTTTCTAAGAGGCAAATTCTTTATAGGGGAATAGTCTAAAATAATTTTCAATGATCTCCGGAACCCGAAATCTCAAACCATTTTCAATTCTTGTTTTATTTACAATAACATTATTGGCCTGCTCTGCAACATTTCCACTTCCTGCATTTGCACTTACCGAAATGGAGGTAAACCCGGTCAATACACCTGACGGCGCAGTCGTGCTGATCGTGGACGGCTTAAGCGCACCTTTTATCTATCCAGAACTTACGCCGCATGCACTTGACGGCGCAACACTTGAAAAAGCAAGACTTGAAAACATCCCTTTTATTAGCAAAAATAGTGCGCAGATTATCGAGTTCCGTGCACCTCAGACATTTACTGAAGGAGGGCATTCAGTTCTTGTTACCGGAAACCCGGATGCAGACAGTGAGTTTGTTAGTTTCAAAGACGCAAACATCTTCGATATTTTACACCAGGAAGACTATCTCTGCATTGCAATAATGGAAAAAGGAGATTCCTGGTCAATCTGCGCTGAACAGGATGCTGTTCTGAGGGATGAAAACAATTCAATAAAGAATATTGAGATAGTACTTGAGCAGAATGAACACTCTCCGGATCTTTCCGTACCTTCCGGGCTTTTGCAGGTAATGCAGGATAAAGCTGATAGGGCTCCGGGATATGTTACGTCAAAAGACACAAGGGACAGATATAATGGATATAACAGGTGGGGCATCGAAACCGCCTGCGCTGTTGTTGAGTATATGGAAAAAAACTGCCCGGATCAAAAGTACCTGCTGACTGTCAATGTTGGCGCAGTTGACATGAGCGGGCACTACAGGGATAATTACGGATATATAGACTGTATTGAAAGCCTTGATTCCGAACTTTTGCCTCTTTATGAACTATGTGAAAAAAATAACCTTGCTTTTGTCCTGACCGCGGATCACGGAATGGCTTTTTCTGCAGAAGGATCCAAAGGAGGGCATCAGTCTGAAAAATTCTCGTGTTCTGATGAAGCACAGATGGTTCCCATCATCGTACACGCTCAGGATGTTGAGAGAAGGGTTATAGAAGGAGAGTTCGGGCAGGAGGATTTCGCTTTGACCCTGCTTGGAATACTTGATATCCCTGACAGGCCCAGGTTTGCAGAAGGCGAGCAGATCCTTCTCACAGGGCACGTAAACCTGAAAGTCAAGCTTCCGGAAAAAGGGTCCGTGGAACTCAGGAAAAACGAAGAAGTTATTTCTTCCTGTGGAAATGATGACCAGTTCCTTTTCCTCGGGCTTGAGCCTGAGAACTCGTATACTGTCAAAGCTGTCCTGAACTCAGGAAAAAGCCTTGAAGAAAAAGAAGTTTTTCTTAAAACCTGCTCTGTTATCGATTTCTACAATAAAAATCCCAAAACAGGGGAAAACGATTCTGTTGCCGCTGGGTCAAAAGACGAAACAGTTTCTGCAGGCATTTTAGGAGAAGGAGATTCTATTTTTGACCTGAGCTCAAAGCATCTGGCAGGATATCTCCTGATAGGAGCAATAAACCTTACAGGGTTTTTTATCATTATGAAAATTATGAGAAATGATTGAAAAAACTTAAGGCTCATGAAAAGCTATTCTGGAAAATAGTTTGTGAAACTTATTTTCAGGTTTTATCCCGGGATAACTCGTACACATTTCCCAGAGCTTCTGCATAAGTAACATCCACCTTTTCTACATGTGCAAATGTCGGTCCTTTCCGAAGCTCGGCAATCAGAAGTTCAAGGGCTTCCCGCCTACCTTCAGCGAGAACAAAAACTCTTCCGTCTCTCAAGTTTATGGGGTTGCACTCCACTCCAAAGCGATCGGCAGCATTTCTTGCAAATCTTCTAAAACCAACACCCTGTACCCTGCCTGATACAAGTATTTCCGCCCGCACAGTTTCTCCAGAGGTCACAACTGGCTATTTCGAAAAACAATGATATATATTTATGGTTACAAAGCAAGGCTGCAGATGCTCAGGGATACAGGTGCTGCATCTCGCCTTTCAACTCATTTCTGCTGCTTCAGGGACCTGAGACCCTGCAGCTGAGGATAGAGAGGCATTCAGAAAACGCCCTTAAGGTGGCAAAATACCTGTCAAAACATCCGAAGGTTTCATGGGTCAATTATCCCGGTTTGCCGGACCATCCAGGCCATGAGCTTGCAACCAGGTATCTCAAAGGAGGTTAGCTAACCCCTGAGGAACAGGCAGCAACAGGAGTCACTCCGGATTACATCTGCCTTTCCATAGGTATTGAGGATGTAAAAGATATAATCTCAGACCCTGAGCAGGCTCTTGAGAAAGTGTAACCCTGTGGATTCCGGACATTACAACGTAAAAATATGTATAATTCTGAGACCCCTGAGGAGTATAGCATTCCCACCTGCTATTCTCCTCTGGATGGCTCATAATGCAGTTGCAGGGTGGGGAGCAGTAGCGAAGGCTGGCCGCCATTGAGTTAGCTATCGTTCTGATCCCTCTTATTTAAAACACTTCGAATTTCCGGACGGAATATTTAGACTCTGTCCGGGGAGGTTTATATTTTTGAGGACGCGAGGCATTTCCATTTTTAACGTTTTTGGTGTGCCATTTTTAAATTGTTTATCCACGTTATACCGACTCAATTCCTCATTAAAATGTGTCGGGCATATATCCAGAAAATTCGTTTATGCTGGATACTTATTTCCGTGTCTGATAACTTATATTGTTTCGATAATATTTAGCCCAACCCATAATGCCCTGTCAAAACTCTAAGGTAAAAGAAAGAGTGAAAGGATATTCTTCTGGCACAGGATTTTTTGATGCCATTAAATTTTTTGAAGGCTAAAATCCTCCTAACTTAAAAAAATTATTCGTCAATGCAGTTCGACTTGACAGAAATTACAAAAACATAAATATTAATAAAAGTTTATTTATATAAGGAAATAGCAATGAGCACCTCTTTATGCGATACGATATGGCTTTCTGAAAAAAGAAAAAACCTCCTCCTTTTGCTAATGGAAGGGCCCAGGGACATCGAGCAAATAAAGACATCTCTTAATGTGAATTCTAAAGCAATGATGCCCCAGATTAAGATACTGGGTAAGCAGGGATTGATTCTCCAGAACGGGGACAGCTACAGGCTTTCCGATATAGGGGAACTGATTGTGGGGAACATGCTTCCTCTCCTGAATACCCTTGAGGTCATTGAAGAAAACAAAGAATACTGGGCAAGCCGGGATGTGAGCTCGGTACCTCACGACCTGTTCATGCGCCTTGGAGAGCTTGGGGAATGCATGGTAATTGAGCCTGACCTGAACCATCTTTTTGACCTTCCCAGAGAGTTTACGGAAAATCTCACAAAATCCAGGTGCATCCTGAGTTCTCTTTCCTATTACCACCCTCTTTACCCTTCGCTTTATTCGAAGCTTGCAAAAAGTGAAGCTGAGGTTAAGCTCGTACTGACAGAATCCGTATTTGAGAGGCTTAAAAATGAATCTCCTGAGGAACTCAGGTCTCTTTTAGATTCCGAAAACACGACTGTAGGGGTCTGTGAAGAAAGCCTCAATATTCCTACCATTGCTGTTACTGACCGTTTCATGTATCTATGCCTTTTCGACAGGCAGGGAAAATATGACCACAGAAAGGTGATGAGCTTCGATGAAAGTGCCCTTAAATGGGGCAGGGAGTTATTCACACGCTATGAAAAGTCAGCCAGGAAAATCACAGATATTTAATGCCCCCGTTTTCATAAACAGGTAGTTACCGATTCATGCTGATTCTTTCCCAGAAACCCTGATTTTCAGGAGTCCAGTAATATGAGGTTTAAAAATGTCCCCCTGAAACCTAAGCTGGTTATTTTTATTGTTGTAGGAGTTTTCTTTGTTCTTGCCGTATCCACTGCGGTCATAATAGGGACCGTGACCTCTCAGGAAGAAAAGCTTGCCTATGAAAAATCAATTGAGATGGCAGGCAACTATGCAAACCAGTTTGATGCCCAGATGGAGGCAAATCAGGCTGTGGCAAGAACACTCGCCTTTACTATGGCTGAATATAATTCCCGGGACAGGGAAGAGGCAGTGAATATTCTTGAAAAGGTCCTTGAAGAAAACCCACAGTTAATTGGAGTTTATCTGGGTTATGAACCGAACGCCTTTGACGGCAGGGATGAGGACTACATCAATTCTCCAGGTCACGATGCAACAGGCAGGTTTGTCCCTTATTGCAATAAAATTAAAGGTTCTATGACGATTGAACCTCTTGTCCACTATGATTCCTCTGATTATTACCAGCTGCCAAAAGCAACCGGAATGGACATCCTGACCGAACCCTACTTTTATGAAGGAATATTCATGGTGAGTTACGACTCCCCTATTTTTAAAAACGGAGAGTTTGCAGGGATCGCCGGTGTGGATGTCCCTCTTGAATATGTGGACGATGTCGCAAGCAGTATCCGAACCTTTAATACAGGATATGCTTTCATGGTAAGCAATACAGGTGTTTTTTTATCTCACCCTACACAGAAAGACTGGATCGGAAATAAAAAACTCTCTGACTTTGATGTGGAAGAGATAAAAAATGCTGCATCTGACATCCAGAAGGGTATAGAGGGGCATATTGAAGTTAAGGATCCGACAAATGGTAAAACCGTAATTATGTTTTACGAACCTGTTAAAACAGGGAATTTTGCTTTCGTGCTGGTAGTTCCCAAAGAAGAAATGCTTGCAGGAGTAACTGACCTGAGAGACCGGCTTCTTATCATTTCTGCAATCTCAATTCTTTTTATGGCTGCTCTGGCCGGTATGATTGCCAGATCCATTACAAAACCTATTGATAATATTGTTGATGATTTCAAAAATATAGCACAGGAAGCGGTTAAAGGAAAACTGGATGCCAGAGCAAATACAGATGTGGAAGTTGATTTTAGGGAAATTCCTGTAGGATTAAATGAGATTCTTAAAGCTGTTGTTGTCCCTGTTCGAGAAACCATAAGGGTAACCAACGCTCTTGCAAAAGGAGAATTAAAAGAAAGAGTCAGGTTGGATGTGCAGGGAGAGTTCAAGGAACTGGGGGATACTCTTGACAAGTTTTCAGAGACTCTCAATATGATTATTGATGATTCCAATGCGGTACTTACTGCTTTTCAGAACAATGATTTCAAGCGAGAGATCTCTGTTCATGGGAAGGGGGATTTCAAGCTTCTTACGGACGGAATCGAAGAAACACGCAGGGCTCTTGACATTATTACCATGCAGCGCAGAGAAGCAGAAAAGGTTCTGATGGATTACGCAATGGAGCTGGAGCACTCTAACAAGCTTAAAGAAGATATGGAACGGATCATAAACAACAGCCCGGTGATTGTGTTTTTATGGAAATATGAACCTGGATGGCCTGCGGAATTCGTATCGGAGAATGTTGTACAGCTGGGATATGAAGTAGAGGATTTTATCTCAAAGAGAATTCTCTATGAAGATATCGTCTACAGGGAAGATCTTGAAAAGATGTATGAAGAGCTTGCGAGGAATGTGGAGTCCGGCTGTAATCTTTATAATTCGGAATACAGGATATTTACGAGATCCGGAGAGCTTCGCTGGGTGGATGAAAGGACATTTATCCAGAGGGATGAGAAAGGTGAGATCCACCTTCAGGGAGTTATCCTTGACATAACCGAACACAAAAAAGCTGAAGCAGCCCTTATGCAGATGGAAGAAATCCGCAAAAAAGAGATTCACCACAGAATCAAGAACAACCTTCAGGTAATCTCAACTCTTCTTTACCTTGAGTCCGGAAATTTCAATGATGAAAAGGTAATCGAAGCCTTTAGAGAGAGCCAGCACAGGGTCAAGTCAATGGCTTTAGTACATGAAAAACTCTACCAGTCAGAAGATATGGTAAGTGTAGATTTTGCAGACTATATTAAGGACCTTTCTGATTATCTTTTTCATTCTTATTCCGTTGGAGGCGGAAAAGTCAGCCTGAGGCTCGATGTTGAAAACATATTCCTTGGGATGGACACTGCGGTTCCCCTGGGCATCATTATCAATGAACTCGTTTCAAATGCTCTTAAACACGCATTTTCCAGTGGAGAGGATGGAGAAATCTATATCCGGCTTCACAGAAATGAAAGTGATTCTTTCTATATGGAAAATTATAAAAATGCAGAAGCTCAAGTGGCTATGAGCAGGAAAACAGACTGTACTGAAATTAGCAGGCCACAGGAGCGTAAAAGAGCAGAGGATAGGCTGACCCTTATTGTTCGGGATAATGGCAAAGGCTTCCCTAAGGATCTTAATTTCAGAGAAACGGATTCTCTGGGGCTTCAGCTTGTGACAGCACTTGTGGACCAGGTTAATGGAAGCATAGAACTTGACACAAGCGGGGGAACGGGGTTCAGAATTATTTTCCAGGAACTGAAGTACAAAACAAAGGTGTGAGGAATGGCAGAGGGACGAATTCTTATTGTCGAAGATGAACATATTGTTGCTATGGGAATTAAACGCATGCTTAAGAACCTGGGATATACGGTTACAGGTGTTGCTTCCTCCGGAGTAGATGCCATAAGCAAAGCAGAAAGCACTTTTCCTGACCTTGTGTTGATGGACATAATGCTGAAAGGAGAGCTTGATGGCATAGAGGCTGCAAAAGAGATTAAAGAACGCTTTAACTTGCCTGTGGTTTATCTGACTGCTTATTCCGACAGCAATATTCTTGAGCGGGCGAAAAAAACAGGTCCATTCGGTTATATTGTAAAACCTTTTGACGAAAAAGACCTTCACAGCAATATCGAAATAGCTCTTCACAGGCTCAGGAGAGAGAAAGAGAGCTTTGAGGGAGAAAATAAAGAGTAATAATAAAGAAAAAGCAGATGAAACTAAGCGATGAAACATTATAAACATATCAGGCAGGGTTGTTTTTGAGTTTGTCCTTTCAGCTCGATTACTCAAAATCAGGTTCAGTTCTCATACTGCTTTTTATTTGCCTTTTTTTGCGATTTTTTCCATTTTCACATGAGATTCTTCTTTGATCTATTATTTTTTCTAATAATTCTCCAAAAACGATAGCGATAAAAATATTATTTTTTGAAGACATCCGCGGAAAGTCAGCGGTATATTTTCCAGGCTAAAATTTTGAATGGCTTGAAAATTTCTCTTATACTCTGCCATTGCCTATCAATTATGAATGGGCAAGGGACTTGAGATAATCCCTTTCTTTATGTCAATACCTTAGAGAGGAGGCTATATATCGTTACTTATATAGATGCTTTGTACAGGAAAAATCCATGTTGGGTCTTCATCTGGCTGTTTAAATTGTAATTCAGGGTACCTTTTTTGAAGGCGGGTAAAATCTGGTATTGGGTTGAGAGAAAGATTGATTAGATATATAATCAAATGAACAGTTTTAGCAGGATAAATTGGGGAATAAAAACACTTCAGGTGCTGAAGTGCAAAATGAAGGTGTAACGATGACAGAAGAACGAATTCTGATTGTCGAAGACGAATATATTGTGGCTATGGGAATAAAGCGCATGTTGAAAAATATGGGGTATACGCTGGCAGGCATTGCTTCCTCAGGAGAGGAGGCTGTAAATAAAGCTGAAAGCACGTTTCCTGACCTTGTACTGATGGATATAATGCTGAAAGGGGAAATGAACGGGATAGAGGCTGCAAAAGAGATCAAAGCACGCTTTGGTATACCTGTTGTTTATCTTACTGCCTGCTCCGAAAGCAAAATAGTGGAGCATGCATGGAAGACAGGGCATTCTGGATATGTTATAAAGCCCTTTGACGAAAAGGACCTGCAAAAGAGCATTACTGTGGCTCTGTGTCGACATAAGGCGGGAAAAAATGATCTTGAAAAGGGTTTTAATACTGCGGGATATTCTTTTAAGAATAATGAAAATGTTCCGGAAAAATGTGAAAAGATGTCAATGCGGATTTCTGAATTGGCTGAATGTTCTGAACGGCTGCGTAATTAAAAACAATTTTTCAGGACGGGTCAGGTATTCAGTTCTTTTTCCATGGTTTCTGAGATTACTTTAAGGATTTTTATTCTTGAGTAGAGTTTGTCGTTAGATTCCACAATAATCCAGGGGGCATTGGTGGTGCTGGTTTTCTGGAACATTTCATCTACTGCGGCTTGATACTGGTCCCATTTGCTTCGGTTTCGCCAGTCTTCGGCTGTTATTTTCCAGCTTTTTTGAGGGTTGCTCTGTCTACTTTCAAAACGTTTGAGCTGAGTCTCCTTATCTATATGGAGCCAGAATTTGAGAATTATCGCTCCAGTTCCTATTAGAATATTCTCGAATTCGTTTATTTCTCTGTAAGCACGTTTCCATTCTTCTTCACGGCATAGCCTCTCTACTCTTTCTACCAGAACTCTGCCGTACCAGCTCCTGTCAAAAATACTTATATGTCCAGTTTTCGGGATTCCTTCACAGAAGCGCCATAGATAGTGATGGTTTTTTTCAACATCGCTAGGTGAACCCACAGGTACTACTCTGTAGATTCTTGGGTTCAGCTCTTCAACAAGGCGGTGGATGTTCCCTCCTTTGCCTGAGGCATCCCAGCCTTCAAAGATTATAATCAGGGAGCGTTTTTTCCTGAAGAGCTCATACTGAAGAGTCTCAAGTTTTTGCTGGTAGAGCTTTTTTGATTTCCAGTACTCTTCAGAGGAAATAGTTTTTGAGAGGTCAATTTTTTCCAGAACCGAACTGTTAAGTTCAGGTAGTTTTGGCGACCCCAGGTCCAGATATTTAATTGTCTGCTGTCCTGGAATTGTCGTCACCTGCTCAATACGGGACTCAATTGCCCGGGTTACAGCCATGATAATCTTGAGCGTTGCAAAGTTTCTGTCATTTGCTTCCACTATAGTCCAGGGCGCATGGGGCATGTCTGTTTTTTCCAGCACCTTTTCAACAATTGGCAGGTAATCATTATATTCATGGATAAAATCAAGTTCTTTTCCATTTTTCTTTCTATTTCTCTTTTCGTATTCGCCGATTATCAAAGGAATTCCCTTTTTTTTGATTTCCTTGAAGCGGTCTTCCTGTTCCTGTTCGCTTATATGTAGAAAGAACTTGAGTATAAGGTATCCGTCATCTGAAAGCTGGCGTTCGAACCAGTTTATTTCTTCCAGACATTTTTCAAGTTTTTCTTCGCATTTTTCCTTTCCGTAATGTTTTATGATCGCTCTGCTGTACCAGCTTCGGTCAAAGATTGCAATTTTTCCTCTTACCGGTATCTGGGACCAGAAATTCAGGAGGAAAGGTTTTTGAAAATCTTCGTCGCAAGGCAGGACCATGGTGTGAAAATCGTATCCTCTTGGGTCCAGCGGGAGTATAAAACGATTGATATCCTCTCCCATCCCTGATGAATGCCAGCCTTCAAAAACGATTATGATAGGTATTTTCAGTTCCCATGCCTTCCGTTGAAGCTCGCCAAGTTCAACCTGAAGCGTCTTTATACTCTTTTTATATTCCTCATTTGAGATTGCCTGGGAAAGATCGATGTTTTCAAGCATGCTTGATCCCGCTATTACTCTTTATTTGGGTATTTCTTATAATGTTACAGGTAACTATCAATATAAATTTAAGTTAATATAATTTTAATATTATTTAATCTGTAGCATAATGACTGGCAAACATCGCAATTTAAACTCCAGATTGATCTTATAAGTGTTTACTGAATACTCATCTTAATGTCTTATTGTAGATCAATAGGAGTAATATGTCCACAAATTATTTAAATTTTTAAAACAGATTGAAAATATCGAAAATCAGTAAAATATTCCTATAATTAAGCAAATATGCATTTTAAGTCTCAAAGAATGTTAATTAATATTCAAATATTGGATTTTTTTGTTGCTATGTGTTTTCTGTATATTTCAGTCTGGTTAGCCTACACTGCAGAGATCAAAAAACATATTATAAATATATTACAATATAAGGTACGAAAAAATCCATTCCATATAGTATTTTTTTAAGATATATATCTAAAAATACATATTTCAATCAACTATTTGCATATATCTCTATCCAATATGGTGCTTCGTATGATTTATTAAATAAAATATATATAGAACTAAGTAGTAATTTTCATATCTCTTATTTATTATACATTATATAAACTATATATTCATAAACGAATATTTAATTATCTATTCCTAATTAAATTTTAATTAATTATTACATAAATCTTTATTATAGCCAATACATTTTAAAACATATTCATTAAATAATATCTTTACTTATTACCTTATTACTATAAGAATGATTTTATGAGATATATTTAACATATATTATATATGATGTTCATTTATAAACATATCTTACATTTTAATTGATTATTATTAAAGATATATATCCAAAAATTGTAATAGATAAAAATCACGTAGTAAATAAAAATCTTGATATATATCATGTATAAGATATATAGTTAAAGTAATCATATTTTAAATCATTTTTAGATAATATATCTCTTAATATCTGATTATAAAGTAACGAGTAATTCAAATTTATCCAATATGTATTATATATAATACATATTGACTAATTTATTTTTTATTACATGACATGTAGCAATCTAAAGATACTTTATAGATTATAATTTATTATGTATTGGCATACTTAATATTATATCTAAGTACTGATACATATTCAATATTATGTATTATCAATTGGTGATTTAAAACAGATTAATTTTTGAATTTGCGACCAAAAAGTATCCAAAATATCAACCGTCGTATTTTATTACAATATATTTATATTATATCTTTCTGGCTATACAGGTAGACTCTTTAATTGAAAGACAGGTAAAAACACATAGCAAATTAATTATAGAGCATGTATTTTTAATTGAATACTTGATTATTTTTGCAATGATTGGCTTATTTAGTTAAATCCTCTCTAATTCCAAAGAGTAAAATTTTATAACATATTTTATTCATATATTTTATAGGAATAACGTTGCTTGTTTTTAAGAATTGCTTTTCCTTAGCATTGTTTCGTAGTTAATCTTACGGTTATCGGTCAAAAGGGGTCTATTCCTACAAACTTTAGAATAGCTGACTTGACAAAATAAGAGGTTTAGCAGGAAATTTTGCTTAAAACTGGATCCGTTCATATTGACTATATGAATAAATTATTTTACATCTTCTTCTTGTTTTGTCAGATCCTGCTTCATTCAGGGCATCTGAATCATAACAGGGTAGTATGTGCAAGAATAATAATAAGAAAGTCTAAATATTAAAAAATTACAGGTTTGTTCAGCAAAGGCAGATTCAGATCTGTAAGGTATTCAAGCATCTATATCGGGATACTGATGAATTAGTGCAGGGCTCGAGTAAAAACAAATTTGAGTTTATGTAATTATTTTTTCTTTTAAATCTTATTTTGATTTAAAGGTAAGTTTTTATACACTGTTTATTATTATCTCTAGTAATATATATTAAGGCGTGGTAAATATATCTTAATATTACACTATTTTTATATATTATTTTTTGCACCATAAACTCTACCACTTTTGAGTCAAAAATATGTAGAAACACATATGTAAAAAATATACATTTCAGATTTTATACATTAATAAATTCGTTAATTTAAACTTGCCTGTTAAAATATAAAAAAGATTATGAATTCATATTTTTATTTTGGCATACCTTGGATGTATCAACAAATTGTTACATAATAAACAAGTCATTCTTTGAGGTAAGTGCTCTCA
>NZ_DAOOUJ010000049.1:0-23003 GCF_035390745.1 Methanosarcina sp.
TTACTACGCTTTGGAGTCAATTTTTTTATTTGATACTTCAGGGAATCCTATGAGTTAAAGGCCCTCCTCCACAGAGCTAGAAAGCCCGCCATCAGGCTGCAAAATTAAAATCGTATGACTGCGTGCACAGCGAAAACCTATATCGCAGGATCATGTAGCGCCGGAGAGGTCATATTTTACAAGGACAGCTTGATCATTGAAAAGGTCGACACCACAAATATGCGCGAAATCGTATACGAACAGGTTTGTGAATGGATGCCGGTGCACAGATGGGCGAATCTGAATTATGCTGATCAAGTCAAAATCTGCGCAGGTACTGAAGGGACTGATATGCAGAGGTCACATAATCAAACTTACTGTCCCTATTGATGCTCAATCCTGGGCAGATTTTTAACTATTATGCCGTAAAAATTGTATTAAGTTAAGAAAGAGAACATTTTATATTGTTTCGAGCATATAATTCTCTGATCTGGTGCCCTCTTTTACGGGTCCAGAAGTTTAATTCCTCTAATCCGGAAGGGTGCCGGATTATTGAGGTCATGTAGTTACGTAGGGGTCTAATTTCCTGGGGCTAAAACAGGTTTCCGGATTCGTTTATTTGCGGGTTAAAGTATTGTTCTGGAACTTCAGCCTGTTCATCAACTCAATTTTTGCTCCGGTTTCTGGATGTCAGGCTTAAGCTGATTGATTAGATCCTGAAACAAACCTTGAACTATGGAAAATCAGGAGAGTGTAATAATATGACAAAAGAATACGTTAAGGGAGATCTTCCTGAGAAGGCTGCAATCCTGCAAAGAGATGGGGAAACTTATGCAATTGCTCCTCACATCCCCGGAGGGATCGTATATCCGGAAACTCTCAGAAAGATAGCAGATATTGCAGAGAAATACGGAGCTGCAGCTCTTAAAATTACTTCAGCCCAGAGAATTGCGATTGTGGGACTCAAGGAAGAAGACCTTGATGCAGCGTGGGGTGAACTGGGCATGAGCCCCGGAGCTGCCATTGGGCTCTGTGTCAGGAGCATTAAAATCTGTCCCGGAACTACGTTTTGTAAGAGAGGTAAACAGGATGCAGTCGGGCTCGGTCTGAAGCTTGACGAAAAATACCACGGCATGCAGCTTCCTTCCAAATTTAAAATGGCTGTCTCCGGCTGCCCTAATTCCTGTTCCGAAACGAGCATAAAGGATATAGGTATAATGGGCACGGCAAAAGGCTATAATCTAACTGTTGGAGGAAGCGCAGGGCCGAGTCCAAGACTTGGGGATCTGGTGGCAAAGGACCTTTCCGAGGAGCAGGTGCTTGACCTTGTAGAAAAGATAATTGATTTTTACAAAGGTTATGGAAAGCCGAAAAGGCTCGGAAAAGTTATAGATGAAATCGGGCTTGAGAAATTCAAAGAAGAGGTAGGGCTGTAAATACTCTTTAAATACGGGCCAGCTCATTTGAATTGCTCTTACTGAACTGGCTCAATACCTATTTTTCCAGCCTGTTCCAGCTGTTATTCAGGATTTTATGAAAGCATCAGTTCTTTTTCTGCACTTTTTTGATTTCCTTGCAGTCGGGTTTTTTATTTATGGTGAGAAAGACTTTCAGCAAATATATTTATATTCAAAGTATTATAATTTCATCATTATACTTCAAATTTTCTTTTTATTTTCCTTTAAAATGGTTTTAATGCTACTCTGTTTTCGTGGCTCTTGCGAGCTTTTCGATGTATTATGTTTTAAAGATAACGTTTAAATATAATAGATACAAAGACTAACAGACTATTCAAACCTTATGCATACAGTCGCTACGGTTATCACTCTGTCTTTATTGTTATTTATATTCTGTAAGATTTGAATTCTAAAATCAGTATAAGCTTTCAGTTTTTGACCCATATATAGGAGGAATAAAGTATTAGCAGTGAGATGGCATATTTCTCTGGGCTCTCGGAAACACTTCGACTCACGTTTGTCCAGATAATGATATTCAGCGCAATAGCTATTGTGATTTTCTTATATGGTATGATTGGTAACCTCCAGAAGTGGGGGGCAGGAGTGACAGGTTATGGCCTTGAACCCAAGAACGGAAAAGGAAGCGCTATCAGGTTCTTAAAAACCTGGTGGGCACAGGTCAATGAAGAGTCTCATATTCATGGAAAGCCTATTTTAGAGGTTCTCATTCTCGACATTCTCTTCCAGAGAAGAATCCTTAAAAGAAGCCCTCTTCGCTGGTTCATGCACTTATGTATCTTTGGTGGCTGGATGACCCTTTTCGCCCTTTCAGGACTGATGTTTGCAGTCGAAATGACTGAAAAGATCGGAATTGAGCTTCCATTTACCCCTGCCGAATTTAGAGAATGGCTCGCCATTCCGAACTACATCTTCGGTTACATCCTGCTTATTGGAGTCATCATTGCGGTTATAAGAAGGCTCTTTATATCTGAAGTCAGGCAGGCTACTATCATGTATGACTGGATTCTGCTTGCAGGTGTTTTCATTATCACGATTTCCGGCTTTATCGCCGATGGTATCAGGACCGGATTCATCTGGGGCTTCGGGCTTGACCCCTCAACAGCACCACCAGCTGCTCTTTTCCACTCAATAATTTCCCTGCTCTTCTGTATCGCATATGTACCATACAGCAAGTACATACACGTAATCGCCACCCCGCTTGCAATCCTTGCAAACAAGGGAGGAGAATAAAATGGCAAAAAAAGCTCCATCAATAGACACCAAAAACCTTACAGCAGTCCAGCTCATGGAACTCGACTCCTGTACCCGCTGCGGTGAATGTGTAAAATGGTGTCCAACTTATGCTGCTTCCGGCCAGAAGCCCGGGTTAGCACCGAGGGACAAGATCCTGCGCTGGAGACAGTTCATGAACAAGTCCTACGGGATTAAAGCAAAACTCTTCGGCCCGACAGAAATCCCCCAGTCTGAGCTTGAAGAATTCAAAGACGACGTACACGGCTGTACCACCTGTGGTATCTGTGCAACCGTCTGTGAATCAGGCATCAACACTGTTGAACTCTGGGAAGCCATGAGGGCAAACCTCGTAAAGAAAGGTATAGGTCCTTATGGGAAGCAGAACATGTTCCCAAAAGTTATTGGGCAGTATCACAATCCTTACATGAAGGACCAGAAAGACAGGCTTAACTGGGTTCCTCCAGATGTGAAAATCGAAGACAAGGCAGACATTGTCTATTTCACTGGCTGTACTGCAGGGTACAATCAGCTTGCTTTAGCCTTTGCAACTTCACGTGTGCTCAACAAGCTGGGAATTAAGTTCACCATGCTTGGGGAAGATGAATGGTGCTGTGGCTCAGCCCTTATCAGGACAGGTCAGGCACACATCGACGATGTGCCCCGCCAGCTTGCAAAACACAACGTCGAAGCTATCAAGAAAAAAGGTGCCACAAAGGTCCTCTACGCCTGTGCGGGCTGTTTCCGTGCATCCAAGGTTGACTGGCCCAGGCTCCTAGGAGAAGAACTGCCATTTGAGGTAATACACGTTTCAGAGTTCCTTGCAGGTTTGATAAAGGAAGGCAAAATTAAATGGGTAAAGCCTATTAACAAAACAGTTACTTACCACGACCCCTGCCACCTTGGCCGCCATGTAGGAGTCTTTGATGCCCCCAGATATGTTCTGTCTCACATTCCTGGTGTCAAGTTCGTAGAAATGGAACGGGCAAAAGAATTCCAGCGCTGCTGTGGAGCTGGCGGTGGCGTAAAGGCAGGTATCCCTGATCTTGCTCTGGGAATCGCAGAATCCAGAGTTAAGGATGCCACTGCAACCAATGCAGATATACTTTCAAGCTGCTGCCCATTCTGTAAGAGGAACCTCTCAGACGGCCGGGACTCACTTAAAGTTGACATTGTTGTTGAGGACGTCATCGAGATGGTTGCAGAGGCCCTGGGCCTTGAAACTAAATAACCGGAGAAGTAAAGGCTGAATTCCAGCCCTTTACCTTCATTCCCATATTTTTGCTTTTCTCATTTTTCAGAAAAACTTAAATACCGATACCTCCCTCCCCTGAACATGCAGATTCCTTACGAACTTCTCGGAAAAATATTTGTATATCTGATACTTATCGTGCTTGCAGGTACTGTACTTGCCCTTCTTATCGGAGCTTATTCATTTAAAAGGCACAAAATCATTTTTCCAGGATTCGTATTATTCACACTTTATCTCTTCTATTCCCCTTCAAAATGGATCTGCAGAGTTTTCCGGATAAGAGATACCCTTGTAGACGATATCCTTATTGATGTAAGGAATGCAGTTATGTATGATGATTTCATTCGTGTCAAAGGCACGAAAATTCTTCTTCTTCCACAGTGTCTGCGCCATCCCAGTTGTAAGGCAAGATGCGATCCTGTACATGGCTATGAATGCAAAAGATGCGGGCTCTGTGATATCGCAAAAATCTGTGACGCTGCTGACAGGTGCAATTTCAAGGTTTTTGTAATTCCAGGGGGGAGCTTTGTTAAAAAAATTTTTAAAGAATACAATCCAAAGGCCTGTCTGGGGGTTGCCTGTTATAATGAGCTATCCGAGGATATGCAGGCTGTCTCTTTTGTCCCTGTTCAGGGCGTTCTTCTTCTTAAAGACGGCTGCTTCAATACCGAGGCAAATGTGGAGGAAATAATTCAAAAAATGGAGATGTGCAATGTATAACCTTATAGGGCAGGCTCTTTTTATTTCAGTCGTAGTCTCCTTTACTCTTTCAGGCGTGGCCCTGCTGGTAAGCCGGAGGAGCCTTACGCGCAGTGTTTTTCTCGCAGGATTTTATGCAGACGTACTTGATTTCTTTTATTTGCCTTTAAGGCAGATTTTCGTCAAATTTTCAGATACCCGCATACTGGACAAATGGATGTGTTCCCTTAAAAACAGAGCCCATAAGTCTGCTTTTGCCAGGACGAAAAGAAGGATCATTCTTGCTCCTCACTGCATGCGCAGCCTTGATTGTCCTGCTTACTCTACACAGACAGGAATCCAGTGCAAATCCTGTGGGAAATGTGTTTTTACCCGGTTAAAAAAAGACGCCGAAAAATACGGGTATAAGGTTTTCATCGTTACAGGTTCTTCATTTGTAAAAAATATCCTTAAAATGGAAGCTGCAGACGGTGTCCTTCTTATCGCCTGTGATTATGAAATCAACAAAGTCATGCGCGCCCTTAAAGACAGGAAAGTGGTTACCTACGGAGTTACTATGGAAAATGATGGTTGTTTCGGGACAGAAGTGGATTACCAGAAGGTTCTTAAGGTGTTTGAGGACTTTAAAATATCAGTTTGAAAGGTTTAATAAAAATCTCTTTTCTCAATCTTTTTCTTTTTATTATTTCTCTCCTATTTTCTTTTTTAAACGAATCGCAATTTTGAATTAATATCAGCACTTTAAACTAGATCCTTATCGAATAGACTTGAAACTCAGATAATTTCAGAATATTTTTGAGGGTGCTACTTTAATGTATGACGTAATCATCATAGGTGGTGGTCCTTCCGGAGCCTCTGCCGGAAGGAGGGCAGGAAAACTTGACCTCAATGCACTGCTGCTTGAAAAAGAAGAATTCCCACGGTACAAACCCTGCGGAGGAGGACTTTCGAACCATGCTATCTCTTATCTTGATTTTGAGCTTCCCGGGGATGTTGTTGAATGGGAAATTACAGGGGCAAAAGTCTTTTTTAAAAACCAGCTGATGGAAGCGCATAAGGATCACAGGTTATCTGTACTTGTTTCCCGGGATCTTTTTGATAATCTCCTCCTTGAAAAAGCAAAAGAAACCGGAATTGAAGTTCACACAGGAGAAAAGGCTCTTTGTTGCAGGGAAATGCCTGATTATGTCGAAGTTGAGACTAATAAGGGAATATACAGGGCAAAATTTGCAATCGTTGCTGAAGGAGCACAGGGACTTGTCAAAACCTGTGTGAGACCGGTGGACACCAAAGAGGAGTATGGGATCTGTGTGGTCACCGAAGTTCCTGCCGACGAAAAAGAAATTGAAGAAAAGTTAGGAAGGGCAGTTGAACTGCATTTCGGGGCTATCGGAGGAGGGTACGGCTGGATCTTTCCCCACAAAACCTATTATTCTGTCGGAATTGGAGGAGTTATAAAAGACCTTCCTCATCCAAAAGAAACAATGCTTGAATTCCTGAAGGCAAACGGCTTCGCAGGTGAGTATAAACTTCACGGGCACAAAATCCCCTGGGGCGGAATTAAGCGAAAGGTTTCCGGTTCGAGGGTCCTCCTGAGTGGGGATGCTGCAGGTTTCGTTGATTCTTTCTCTGGAGAAGGGCTGGCTTATGCTATAAGTTCAGGGCAGTTTGCTGCTGAAGTGATTGCCGAAATTTGCCAGAATGGAAAAATAAAAAATATTAAAAAATATGAGTCTCTGTGTTATGATGAATTCGGAACACATCTTAAATATTCCCTTATGTTTTCCCGAATAATGCACCGCTTCCCTGAAAAGACATTTAAGATCTTTACATCAAGCGACAAAATGATTGATAAATATCTTGAAGTTGTGGATTATAGTATCGATTACAGGGATTACCTTCGCTGGTCTCTTCTGAATTTCAAACTCAGGTAATCAATGTGCGGCCACTCTTTAACCGTTGATCTATTCCGGCCGAAATTCCGGCTGGAAGCTCTCTACTTTTTTCCTTGCTCTGCGCGCTTTCTGGCGGATTTCTTAAAAAATGCACATGATATTCTTCGAATAACATGCCCAAAGAATGAAAGTACTTGAGAGTGCTTTCATGCCAAATGAAAAAAAAATCGAAACTGGAATGGGTGCATAATCCATGTTTCGAAAGGCATTCAACGTTTTTAACAGAGTTTCTCTCTTGCTCTTTTCTTTTTCCTCTACCTTTTTATTGTTCGAGCATCAATCTACTTTATGAGGTAAAACCTTTCACTTGAGCTTATGTCTGTTGACGGCATATCTCTCATCCATAAGCAGGTGTTCTGGGTATGTATGATCTCATTATAGTAGGGGGAGGACCTTCGGGAGCTTCTGCCGGAAGGGTAGCTGGAGAAGCAGGTATTTCAACTCTCCTGCTCGAAAAAGAAAATTTTCCAAGGTATAAGCCCTGCGGGGGGGCTTTATCGCCGTATTCCCTCTCCTGTCTGGGGTTCGAACTCCCTGAGTCCGTAGTTGAGAGGGATATTTCAAAGGTAAGGGTTCATTACAGGGAGCTCTGTACTGAGAGGCAAAAGGACTACAGGTTATCACTGCTTGTTTCCAGAAAAGCTTTTGACAATTTCCTGCTCGATAAAGCCAGAGAGACAGGAATTGACATTCATTTAGGGGAAAAGGTGCTGGGCTGTGAAGAAAGGGAAGGATTCGTTGAGGTTAAGACGTCGCAGAACAGCTACCTTGCAAAGTTTGTCCTGATCGCAGAAGGTTCCTGCGGCATGCTTAAATATGCTGTCAGGCAGCAAAGAGACCGCAGGACAGAATATGACCTTGCCCTTGTTTCGGAAATCCCGGAAGAAGACGAGATAATAAGAAATCGTTTTCCAGAAACGATAGATATTCAGTTCGGCGTCGCATCAGGAGGTTACGGATGGATTTTTCCTCATAAGGGGTACTATTCCGTGGGAATTGTGGGAACTGCTGAGCATCTTAAACATCCGAAGTCAGTAATGCAGGACTTTCTGCAGGCAAACGGCTTTTCAGGAGAGTTTCAGGTCCGTTCTCATATTATCCCACTGGGAGGGATTAAACGAAAAATCGTAAGTTCAAGGATCCTTCTTAGCGGAGATGCAGCAGGTTTTGTTGATGCTTTCATAGGGGAAGGCATCGCATATGCTGTCCGGTCAGGACAGATTGCAGCGGAGACCGTAGCTGATATTGTACTTTATAGCCGGAAATTAAGCGATCTTAAAGAATATGAAGCCAGGTGCAGGAAGGAATTTGGAAATTTTCTTGTCAGTTCCCTTAAACTCGAAAAGATTATGCACCGTTTCCCTGATACCTCTTTCAGGCTTGCTCTCAGCAGGAAGGAAATTCTGGATAAATACCTGGATGACGTTGTAATAAATAGAAGCCACAAAGACTATATCAGGTGGTTGCTGCTAAATTTCAGCCTTGCTGAACCTGCATCTAAAATAAAGTCCATTACGGAGAAGAACAGGTAACAGAGATAATTCGAATAAACAGGCTAAATTCGAAAAACAGATTGAATCAAAACTGTGGATAATTAATTGATTGAATCAAAACTTGCAGATCATAAATAGATTCGATAAATAGAATAATTAAGTGCGAGTGAGGCGTGTAAGCTCCCTTCTGTTCCTGCAAAGCTTTCCTGCACCCAACGGTGTAAGAAATGGTCCCGGAGGACTCTTGCAGCGACGGCATTCGGCTAAGCGTTACCAAAACCAATCGGGACGATTCCGGACTGCTCGTACTTCCCGATTTCCAACTTGCACCCACGAGGATTCGCCGTTTCATCCACTCTCCCTGTGACCTCAGCTTATGGCATCATCGCATTTGCAGGGGATGGTTCTCGTTTCTGTGCCAGAGCCCGGGCTCTCGCCCGACATCCTTTATAGACGTTCGTGTGTCCGGAGCGGTGGGGAGACTTTCCTCAGACCTGATGGTCCGGCAGCCGTCCAGCCTCTCTCGCACGTTGCTGATTTCTGGCCCTATCTCTTTTTTGAACCTATATATATTTATGGGAGGATATTTCTGCACAGGAGAATCAATTGAAATGTGCTCCTGATCGTAATTTCTTCATCAACAACTGGTTGTTTTTCCGGTTATCAGCTCTATAAGCCTGCTTAAACAGGTTTACCTCTCCATCCGCTCTACATCTCTTTTTATGGGCAAAGAGGAAATCCCAAATATTAATATATAAGTATTGTAATCGTGAAAATAATATAAATATACCATTCTCGCGAATTCTTTGAAAAAAGATTCTCGTAAGCCTGAAAGATTCGTTAGTTTAATATCTAACTATAACTATCATTTTTGTGTTCAGTTTCCACGCTTATTTTTAAGAGGTAAAACATGAGTGATTGTCTATTTGATTTGCATACTGGTTATGTTCGTTTTAGAAACCCTATCGCACTGGCGCCAATGGCAGGAATTGTCGATAGTGCTTTTGCCAGCCAGTATGCAGGCGATGCCGGACTCGTAGTACTTGGAGCCTTCAACCTTGATGAAGGATCTATGGAAGTTGCATCAAAGCTCGTAGCCCGCGGAAGGAAAGAGTTCATCTCCGATGAACCTCTGGAGCTTATAAAAAGGGAAATTCGGGCAGTAAGCACCGGAAGTGTGGTTGCCGTAAACGTAAGAAGCACAACCCTCGAACCCCTGATTGAAGCTGCAAAACTCGTAAAGGAAGAAGGGGCAATCCTTGAATTAAACGCCCACTGCAAGCAGCCTGAAATGCTTGAAGCTGGTCTTGGAGAAGCCCTTTTGCATGACCTTCCAAAGCTCTCTGCCTGGATAAAGGCAATAAAAGAGACCGGAGTCGTACTTTCCGTAAAGGTAAGGGCAAATGTAGTGAATGATATCCAGCTTGCCAGGCTTATCGATAAGGCCGGAGCTGATATTATCCATGTAGATGCCATGCTCGAAGGTTTTGGAGCGGACCTTGATGCAATTTCACATTACAGGGACGCCACAAGGCTCTTTATTATAGGCAACAACTCGGTTACTGACTTTTCCGCTGCAAAGGATATGTTTTCCCGGGGAGCTGACATGGTCTCAGTTGCAAGAGGAGCCATGGAAAACCCCGAACTCATTAAGGAACTCGTAGAAAGCGTCACGTCATATCAGAAGTCAATAGGCTGGTATAACGCTCCCAAACACGTCTGCAGTGAAGGGGACTTCAGAGCTCTGGCTTTCTGCTGCCTTCCGGTAAAACCCTGCCCTGTGCACGAGAAATTTAAAAAGCTGGGATATACCGCAGAAGAGTTCGCCCGGACAAAAATGGAATTTGCCAGGGGCACAATGCTTGAGTACGGAGAGGACACGTGTTTTGGCAGCCTTGTCTGGTGCTGCAAAATCACAAAGCCCTGCTGGATCAGGGACGGCGTGCTGAATACGATCGATCTCTCTGATGCAGAATACATGAAGCTTAAAGAGAAGCTGTCACAATATATCCTTGACCACGCCAGGATTCCGGTAAATGAATCCCGATAACACTGTTTTATCCTGCCACACCCCTGAAAGGGCTGCAGAATCCCCTGCCTCAGGCCTGATCGCTCGCTGTGCACAGCTTGCCATGCTGCTTGAGGTATCAGCTTCTCCTAAGCCGGGAAACGTTGATAGGGAACATAATTACCCTGACACATGTTTTGAGCATTTTGTTGCCTCTTCGGTTGCCGTCTACCCTGTACTTGAGCTTGCCGCAAAAAGCACGGAAAGGATAGGATCACTTCTCAGGAGCGCAGTTTACGAAAGCTCTGCCTGGCAACAGGGAGGAAACACTCATTTCGGGGCTTTTTTGCTCCTGATTCCTCTGGCAATGGCCGCAGGTGAAATCTCAAGAGAACAATCAGGCTCCGAAAAAACAGTTTTCCGGCTTGAGATCGGAGAATTTGAGACTCTTGCTTCCCGTGCCCATTCTTTTGTCCGGGCAACGGGCTGTGAGGATGCTGTTGAGTTCTACAGGGCTTTCGGGCATGCAGGAGTCAGGGTAAACAGCGTCGAGAAATTTGACCTTGAAGACCCTGAAGCAACTGCGGATCTTCGAAAACAGAATGTCACCCTTTACTCCCTTATGGAAATTGCAAAGGGCTATGACCTGATCGCAAACGAGTGGACTACAGGTTTCGGGCGCTGCCTTGAGGGTGCAAAAAGCATTCTTGAGTTCATGCAGGCACGGAACTGCGGGGCGGAAGCTTTGAGCGGAGGTTCGGTTTCCATCTGTTCGGGCACAGGAATCAACGAGGCTGTAGTATACACTTTCCTCAAACTGCTTTCCAGGCACAGGGATACTTTTATCCAGACCAAGTTTGATGCCGAAACTGCCGATTATGTTTCTTCCAGAGCAGGCGAAATCCTTTCAGACTGGGATACTTCCGGGAAAAGGGCAGAAAACTTTGCGTCCATCCTTCCCGAGGTACAGAAATTTGACTCGGAGCTTCTGGAAAAAAGGATAAATCCGGGCTCTACGGCAGATATCATTATTGCAGGGCTTTTCATTGCCCTTCTTGGAGGCTTGAGATTTTGACTGGATTCTCTTCTGATCGGAGGGAGCATGAAAAACAGTATCATGCTATTGACCTTCCTTCCTTCGGGATAAGGGAGGGCATCTCCGAGATAATCGCAAGTACCGGTATGGAACGCCCCAACGCTGCTCCGATAGGCATTATTACAAAGGGGGAAAAGCTTTTTGTCCGCCTTTTCAAAGGCAGCAATACATGGGCAAACGTTTCTAAAGAAAAGTATCTTGCTTCCAATGTGGTCTATGACCCTCTGATCTTTGTGCGCTCAACCTTTTTCGATCTTGAGTCTTCGGAATTTGAATATGTCGATGCAGGCGGGCTTAAGTTTCCTGTCCTTAAAAAAGCCGTTGCATGGGTCGTTTTTGAATGCGTTAATCTCAAAAATACGGACCAGTCCCTTGTCGCCGACCTTTTGCCTGTGGAAGCGGGTTTTAACGAGCTTAACAGAAAAGAGCTTCCCGTACCTAACAGGGGATTCAATGCGGTTCTTGAAGCTACGGTTCATGCAACCCGTTACCAGCTCACAGGAGAAGAAAAGTACCTCGAATTGATCCGGCATTATGAGTCTCTTGCTTCCAGATGCGGAGGCGATAGTGAAAAGAAAGCTATGAAACTGCTTTATGAAGTGCTCGGAATTTAAATTATCTTTTTCATCCTTTTTCATCCCCTTTTTTTAGAAAATTATATTATCCTCCTCAGGCATGATTTCCTTCCATGAGTTTTCAGAGAATTGCATGGGGTATTACAGGAGCAGGACATTTCCTGGACCGCAGTTACCAGGTCTTTAAAGAACTCAAACTCAGGGACCCCGAACTTTCCGTAAATACGTATGTTTCAAGGGCAGCCGAAGAGGTGCTCAGGATGTACGGGCTTGAGCAGAAACTCGTGAAAATCTCGGGAGGAGACTACCTTGAAGAGATCTTCCGGGAAAGTGAGCAGGGTTCAAGTTCCCCCAAAGTCGGGCGTTTTCTTCTTGACAGATATGATGCCCTTTTCGTTACGCCTGCAACTTCAAACACAGTCTCGAAAATCGCCTACGGGATTGCCGATTCCCTGGTAACAAATGCTGTTGCCCAGGCCGTTAAAGGAAGGGTCCCGGTTTATGTCGTGCCTGTGGACATTGAAGGCTCGATAATATCTGAAATGCCCTACAACATTGACAGGAAACAATGCAAACACTGCGAAACCTGTCCCCCGCGGGAAAACTGCCCCCACGGAGCAATTTCCGAGAAAAACGGCGTCACGGACCAGATTGAACTCCTTAAATGCAAAGGCTGCGGGATCTGCAAGGAACTCTGCCCGTATAATGCGATCAAGGGCGGGCCTGTTGAAGTCCTTGTAAGGGACGTGGACATGCGGAATGTTGAGATTGTAAAAGGGTTGCAGGGGATCACTGTACTTGAAAGCCCCGAAGCTATTCTGGAGCTTTTTTAAACCCAGAATTTCAGCTCATTTTTTATGCTTTTATCTTCTGACAGGGTTTTTAAATTCGTATGATACTGGAAAATTTTCAGCCGTCCGTTTTCAAGCACCCCGTAGCTGTCGGACATAAACCGAATAACAGCCTCATCGTGGGAAATCAGTAAATAACCCGTATTTCGTTCAGCCTGCACCTTTTTAAGCAGATGAAGGATCTGTGCCTGCACCGAAACATCAAGTGCAGAGGTAGGCTCGTCAAGGATAATATATTCCGGGTCGAGCAGGAGAATCCTGCCGAGAGCAAGGCGCTGGAGCTGGCCGCCGGAGAGCTGTGAAGGGTAGCGGGAAAGCACTTCATCAGGGAGACCTGCAGTTATAAGCATCTCTTCTGTCTTTGAGGCATGTTCGTCTCCGGGAACCCTGAGGAGAGCCAGAACTTCAGAAATTGCGTGTCCTATCTTTTTCCTTGGGTTAAAGGCATCCGTGGGGTCCTGAAACATTACCTGGACTTTGCGGCGGAAGGCTGTATGTTCTATTTTTTTCATTCTGGCAAGCGGGGTGCCGTTATAATATACGAAGCCTGCTGTGGCTTTCTCAAGCCCGGCAATGACCCTTCCTAAAGTGCTTTTACCTTCTCCTGAAGGCCCCATAAGCCCGAAAGTCTTTCCCTTCCTGATTTCAAGCGATACCTCCCGGAAAATGCATTTTCCTGTACTCAGAAGACCAGAACCGTAGGTTTTCGAAAGACTTTCTGCTTTCAGGGATATAAAAAACACCTCACAGCTCTTCCATCGGTTTCTATAAGGTAGGGATGAGTCTCAACACATTGTTTTTTCCTCAGGGGACAGCGTGGATGAAATCTGCAGCCTGAAGGGGGGCTGCTGAGAGGAGGAGAGAAGCCGGGTATGGGAATGAAGCCCTTTTCTGGCAGGCTGTTCAGCAGCCCTCTTGAGTAAGGATGCAGAGGGTTCTCAAAAAGACTTGAAGAGTCTGCAATTTCAACAATCTCCCCGGCATACATTACTGCAACCCTGTCTGCAAGCCTCTGCACGAAAGCAAGATCATGACTTATAAGGAGCAGAGCAGTCTTCTTTTCCACTTTCAACTTCTTAAGCTCGGCTTCGAGTTCGGATACGCATTTCCTGTCAAGCCCTTTGCCTGGCTCGTCTGCTATAAGGAGAGAAGGGTCAAGCATGGTTGAAGCCGCAATCAGAAAACGCTGGTTCATTCCTCCCGAGCACCACGAAGGATAATAATGAATGTACTCGGCAGCGTTTGCAAAGCCCATATCTTTAAGGGCTCCTGCTGCCCGGGCGAGGGCTTTTTCTTTCTTTTCCTTTCTATGGATACGCAGGGGTTCTGCAAGCTGGTGGCCAATAGAATACACGGGATTAAGGGCAAGGGACGGGTTCTGGAAAATGATTCCAATTTCTTTTCCCCTTATCTCTGTCATTTCTTTTTCGCTCAGTTCGAGCAGGTTTTTTCCCCTGAATTCTACAACCCCATTCATTCTGGACTCAGGAGGCAAAAGGCGCATAATTGCGTGGGCAGCTACGGATTTTCCGCATCCCGTTTCTCCTACAAGTGCCAGGGTTTCGCTCTCTCCAATTGAAAAAGAGATTCCTGAAAGGGCATTTACGGTTTTTATCCCCTGAAAAGAGACCTGGAGATCCTTTACTTCAAGAAGCCTGCTTCCGGAACGGGCCTTCATATCACAACTCTCCGTCTACTGCGTATTCCTCTTGTTTTGTTTCGAACCCGAACCCGATCAGTGCAATGGATATCACGCAGAGAGTGATGCAAATTCCCGGGGGCATATACCACCACCACATGTCCTGGATAAAACCGCCGCGGAAAAAGGCAAAAGAAAGCATGGACCCCCAGCTTTTCATACTTATGTCGCTGAGCCCCAGGAAAGAAAGAGAAGCTTCGGAAATCATTGCCGAAGCTGTTGCCAGCATAAATTTGGGCAGCAGGACATGGTAGATGTTGGGCAAAATGTCCGAGCCCATAATGTGCCTGGAAGAAAAACCCATGCATCGGGCACTTTTAACATAGCCTGCTTCTCTTAGCTGGAGAGTTTTTGATCGGGTGACTCTGGCTGTGGACTCCCAGGACAGTAGACCAAGTACAGGGACAAGGATCCAGATGCTCGGCCGCAGGTACGCACCCAGGACTATGATAAGGGGGATCTTCGGGATAATAAGGACAACATCGGTAAAGCCCATGAGCAGTTCGTCAAGTGTTCCCCTGAAATAGCCAGAACAGAGCCCGATGATAGTTCCTATCAGGGTTGACACCAGGGATGCTGCAAAGCCCACTGTCATTGAGATCCTTGCCCCGTACACAAGTTCTGAGAGGATGTCGTTTCCGATGTCGTTTGTCCCGAGGAGGTGATCTCTCGAAGGAGCTTCATATGGAAGGAAGCGCTCTTCTGGATTACAGGGGGCAAGAAGGGAAGGAAACAATGCCATAAAAAAGAAAAAGGCAAAGAGAAAAATTCCTCCGCAGTTTAGCTGCCCCAAAAAGTCGTCTCGTTTTCTGGATTTCTTTAATGAAGCCTCAGGAAACTTAAATCTAAATACAGAGTCTTTTTGCTGTCCTTCAGGACAACTCCCGGTGCAGGATTCCGTAATGCAAGAACCTTCATTATGGGCAGCTTCCGGGCTCATACAGGTCTCCTTACCCTGGGGTCGATTAAAGCATAGAGAAGGTCAGCAAGCATATTCGCAAGCAGGGCTGTAAGGGCGATTACCAGAAAAGCTCCCTGAAGCAGGGGATAGTCTTTTCCCATTATTGCGCCGTAGATAAGGGTCCCAATGCCGTTTAATGAAAAAATGATTTCTATAAACAGTGCTCCGCTGAAGAGAAACCCGAAGTCCAGGGCGAGGAGGGTGATGATAGGGAGTGAAGCGTTTTTTATTACGTGCCTGAAGAGTATGCCGGTATCGTTCAGCCCCTTTGCTCTTGCATAAAGTGCATAAAGCTGTTTCTTTTCCTGGATTACGCTTCCGCGCATTATCAGAAAATTCCTTGATGCTGAAAAGACAGACATTACACAGATTGGTAAAAAAAGGTGATGCAGTATACTCCATATTTCCGGGGAATCATAAAACCCCTTCGAGGGAAATAGCCCCAGCCTGAAAGAAAAGAAATAGAGAAAAAGGAGTGCAAGAAAATAGGGAGGGGTGCAGGAGAGTGTAATAAAAGCAAGCCCTGTGATACGGCATGTTCTCTTTTCTGGCCTCCATCCTGCAAGGGCACCTGGAAGACTTCCCAGCAGGGCTCCGAAGACTACCGATACTCCTACAAACAGAAGGGTCCAGCCCATCCTGTCCAGGAGAATTTCTGCAACAGGAGCATGGAGGTGATAGGAATAGCCCAGGTCAAGGTGAAGGAGGTCTGAAAGGAAAGACTCAAGCTGCTCGTAAAGAGGCCTGTCAAGCCCGAGTTCTGTCCTCAGCTCTTCCATCACGTTTTCGGACACATAAACATCTTCTCCGATAAGGTTTTTTACCGGATCTCCGGGCATGAGCCTGGGGATGGTAAAGTTGAGGATGATTATGAGTACGAGTGAGGCAAGATATCTGATTACTTTCCTTGCTATTCCTGACATCGCTCTTATTTTTTATTTTGCTTTTACTGTGCTTCTTTCGGTCTTTTCCTGTTTTTTCTGTCTTTTTCACTGTAATATTTGTCGGATTTCTTTTTGAGTTTGTGTTTTACTCCTCTATTTTCGTCACATTTACAAAAGTGTCCAGGTTATAGATTCCGTAAAGGGGATCGGTGTACCAGCCCTCAAAGTTCCTGTTATATGGGGTAACCACTCTGCACCAGTAGAGGGGAATTGCAGGCAAATTTTCTGCATAGTAGTCCTGAAGCCCGGACGCATAACCTTCAAGTTCTTCAGGGTCTGTTGTTGCGAGGATATCATCGCAGAGCTTCAGGAACTCGGGGTCGTCAAGGTTATGCATAACTCCCTGTCCTGTCCTTCTGGAATCAAAATAGCCGCTTCCCCAGTTTGCATGCATGAGCATTCCCCAGGGTGTGGTGCGGGTTACTGTCAGGTCATATTCGTAGTTGTCCTTGAGTGTCATCCAGGTATCTGAATCTGCAGTCCTCAGAGCCGGGTCAAGACCTGCCTGTTCGAAGTATTCTTCAAGAAGCTCTCCTGTGCGGGCATACTCAGGCCGGATAAGGATTTCAAGCTTTATGTCTTTCCCGTCTTTTCCCTCAAGGATTCCGTTCCCGTTACTGTCTGAGTAACCTGCTTTTTCCAGGGTTTCTCTGGCTTTTTCGGGGCTGTATTCAAGTTTTTCTGTTTCCTTGAAATTTTCCATGGCTGGCGGCACAAAACCGCGGTTTGGGACTTCTCCGTACCCAAGTGTTTCGAGACTTACGATCTCTTCATAATTTATTGAATAAGCCAGGGCTTCTCTGAATTCCGGGTCTGAAAAAGGAGCTTTCTTCAGGTTAAGGGCAAGAAAAACAAGTCCCAGATCTGTCTTTTCAATAAAGTCGAAATTTCCCGTTTCTTCCAGCTGTTCTATGCCGGAATAGGGGTATGAACCTGCGTATTTGTAATATGTGTCAACCTCCCCATTTTTAAGGGCAAGGGTGGCTACGTCAGCACTTGAGTAAAAATGGACCTCCACAGTTTCAGCTTCCGGAGATTTTCCTTCCCAGAAGGGGTTTTTCTCAAAAACAAGTTTTCCGGCATTCAGGTCGATAAGTTTGAGATAATATGGCCCGCAGCCCACATAAGGGCCGTTGTTTGTGTATTCCATCGGGTTTTCAATTGTTTCCCAGACGTGGGCAGGGAGGATGTTATAGGTCGAAAATTCCAGGTCAATGCGGGTGTAAGGTTTATTGAATTTGAATGTAACGGAGTTGTTTGCGTCCGAAACAGAAGAACTCTCCAGTGTATCGTTGATCCAGCTGCCCCAGGGGGTCTCTTTCCCATAGTAGCAGATTGAAAACTCGACATCTTCCGGGGTCACAGGTTCCCCGTCGCTCCAGTAGATGTTGTCTTTAAGATAAAAGGTCCAGCAGGTATTATTCTCTGAAACATTATAGCTTTCTGCAAGCTGACCTGCAAGGTGTCCCTCGGAATCCATTTTCATGAGAGGCGGGTTTGAGAGATGGGCAAAAACCCCAAGGTTTGAGTCCCCTATAAACGATGCAGATTTTATTACGTTTGGAGTTGCGATTTTCAGGACTGTTCTTTCCGTATCTGCTGACCGCTTTTCTGTATTCGCGGATTGCTGCATATCTGAGGCTGCTGCTTCTGAAACCGCTCCGGAGTTCTGGAGGGTTTCCTCTTCTCCCAGCAGATCTTTTACATACGTTACAATCCTGTCAAAGATCCCGCCGTTTGAAGGCGTAGGATTTTGTTCCGAATCTCCAGCCGATTCTGCTCCTGCCGGATATATGTTTGAGAAAAAAACAGTTATTAGCACGGCAAAAATCAGCCACCGTTTTAACCCTTTGTTTAATTCCAATCCCGCGAAACTTTTTCCCTGTTTCATCCTGCTTCCTCTTCCTGTTCCAGATCTTTTCTTGTGGATTAGATAAATGGCGCCAGAGGTTCCGATTACTCTAAAATTATCTGTATTCTGCTCATCTCCTCCAGTTCTCTGCTTATCAGTGGGAGAGGGAAGTATGCGAGTGGAATGTGAGTAAGAAAGTTAATGGTAACCTCAAAGCACTTTTTTATTTGATTTTGCTTGCATATCTTCTTAATATTGTATTTTCTAATCACTAAAAATATTACGAAAAATCTAATTTTTATGCTACAGAATTCAACAATCTCGTAATATAAACCTTTTCATTTTTTTCTATATTTTTAAAGCAGATCTGGAGCAGTAAGTTTTTTACTTTCCAATCTTTAATCAAATTTAAGAAAAGTAATGATATAAATAAAAAAATTGGAACAGGAAACCCGGAATAAATGTGTTTTCACTTCTGGCTTTTGATCTCAATATTTTTTTCGATTTCTCTGGCAATACTCTTTGCCGAATAAATGTAAAACGAAGCCGGAAGCCCTGTATTTGAGATCATGTAGAACAGGTTCATAGCTGTCCGGTTAAGTCTTGGAGAATAGTTTAAAAGGGTGCTCCTTGAGATTTTTACCATTGCATCCAGGGACTTTATTCCTGTAAGGTAGTTTTTTACGTCCTGAGTATTATGACTCTTATCAAAGATCAGGTCTATCCAGGTATTCATCTCTTCGATCAGGAGTTTTCTTGTAAGGTCTTCAGGAACAATGTAATTCCTCCCTTTTTCTATATTCCTGAAATACTCTCTGAAACTGTCCCCTTTTGCCAGGGTATATACCTGCCCCAGTTTTCCGGAATGGGTATCCGTTGTCGCAACAATGCTTTTGCCAAACCTCTCTGCAAGAGCTATCGTAAGTTCGTTTTTCTGCTTGAGCTCATTCATGTTGTACTCCAGCACAGGAAAAAGGTTTGCCAGTTTTGGCACTGCAGAAGGATTCAGTTCTTCGTGGAATTTGAACCAGAATGGATGATTGTACATGAAAGGCAGCCTGTGCCGCTTAAGGTATCTTACAAAGTTTTTCAGGTCATGTTCGACCTGTGAGATCTCTCTGAGTTCTAAAAACTCTTCTCTGTCAAGCTCAAAAACGTTAACATGCAGAACATGCCCTGCAAATTCAGGGTCATAAACTGTCATCTCAACGCCTGGGACAAGTTTTTCACGGTCCCAACCAAGAATCTCGTAAGCATCCATTGTGTCGTGGTCAGTAAATGTAATAAAATCCATCCCAAGAGCCAGAGACTTTTCATAGAGGCTTTCTGGATGAAGAGATCTTACAGGGAGCACGTCAAAAGAACAGGTCGTATGAACATGCAGATCTGCCCGCTTCCAGCCGTCTTCCATAAGCCCAGCTGCCTGTTCCGGTGCTATCAACTTTTCCTGATAATTCTTCAGCCTTCTCCCCATAGGCATAGAATCCAGCAAGTTTTAATCTGTGTTGATTATTTTTATGAAGTGTTAAATCTCTCCTATATAGTATATTCTTTTTTTTAGATTAAGTTTTTCCAGGGAATTCAGATCAGGATTTGGATTTTTGTTAACTCTCAAAAAACACTTATATGGTTCATTTTCTATTTTGCCATTTTATACTCCTTATATACACTTTATTTTATCAGTTTTGACCACTACATTTATAAATATATTAAAATATTCCAGTATTTTCTCAAAAACAATAGTGGTGTAACTATGGGTCTGTTTAGAAAGTTATGGAAAATCCTGGGCATCATTTTTGAAAACGAGTCCGAACAAAAAGGAGACGATTTCGAAAGGTATGTGGTAGACCTCTTCGATGAAAAAAATTTTTCAATTGTACAGTGGACCACGGATATGGCAAGAAAACATAACCGTTTTGTGGAATCCGACTGCGGTCCGGACCTAGTCCTCCGCCACAGGCGCACCAATGAAATCTTCTGCGTGGAATGCAAATTCAGGTCAAAACTTTTTAAAGGCAAACTCCAGTGGTCAAGCCCCAAACAGCTTGGGCGCTACAGGACTTTTGCACACGATAATTTGATCCCGTTTTTTGTGGTTATAGGGCTTGGTGGAAAGGCTAGAAAGCCAAAAAGGATGTTCTGCATCCCTCTTGAGGAGGCAAAGTACCCAGCACTTTCTCCAGAGCTTTATGAAAAATTCGAACGGAGCCCGAAGAAAAACTTCTCCTGGAAAAAAGAGATGCTGAAATAATTTTTGATTCGAACTTTTCTATTTTTTTATTCTGTTTTTAACACTTTCTGCCAGATTCTTTAAAGAATATTCTTTGAAGAATTACTTTTTTCTGTAATGTAGGCAGCAATAATGAGGTTAGATGAAGTCCTGGAATCAACTCCAAGTTACGTCATCTAACGGCTCAACAAATTTTTAATTTGACACCGATACTTTCGTCTCTATTTCTTTTTCTATTTCTTTTATATTTTTGTCACCTGAATCCTCAAATAAATTCTTCATTAAATACGTTATCAGAGCAATAAGCAACCCAAAGGAACCTGCTACAATAAAAACCGTGTCAAGATCAAAATGTGATAGGACTATACCAAGCACTATGGGAGAAAGACACGTACCAACGAACTTCAGGGAGTTGTGAATAGATAGAACTCCACCTTTTGCTTCTGAAGGGGCTGTCTGAATTATCTGTGTATCAATTGCTGTTTGAGCAAGCCCATACCCTGCTCCGAATAGCAACAGTAAAGGAAGAACTGCAACAATTGAATGTGCAAATGAGATAAATAATATTGCAAGTCCGGAAAGTACAAAACCAGCGGTAATAATTGTTGTCTTTGAATACTTACTGGCCAGACTCTTTACGCGGGATACAGTAAAAATAATAGCTATTCCCTGGAAAGCCAGCATAAGTCCTGCTTCTTTCGCACTATAGCCAAGTACATTCTCAAGCATAAACGGCACGTAGACAAGCACTGAATAAAGCAGGAAGAAGATCGCAAAGCCCTGGAATACTGTGTATGTTACTCTCAGTTCTTTGAGTGCTTTAAACCCATTAATCAGACCCTTGTGATTATCACTGTCCTTCCGAACCCTTGTTTCTGGAAGGGAGGTAAGCACTACAAAAGCGAATGGAAGTGAAAGTGCATAGAAAAGGAATGGACAGTTCCATCCAAAACTTGCAAGGCCTCCACCTATAAGAGGGGCAGAAACCGAGCCAATGGCAAGAGCCATACTAACCTTGCTCATGGCATGCAAACTTTCATGACCTTTATATGCATCCGCTATGACCAGCATGGTCAAAGGCAGAAGGGCTGCCGCTCCGATGCCCTGTATGAACCTCAGGATAAGAAGTAATTGCATATCAGCAGTAAAATAACTTACAAGTCCTGGTAGACCGTAAATCACAAGGCAGGGAACAAGTATTTTCTTACGGTTCATACGGTCAATGAAATGTCCGATAACCAGTGTGAAAATAGCTGTTGAGAGAGTGAACGCCGAAATTAATAATCCTACTTCATGGGATGTTGTCTTCAGAGGTTCCACCATTTCTGGCAAGACTGGTGCTAAAAGAGCCCCTCCTGCCATTGCAAAATATGCAGTAATGCAAAGCATTAGAAGATGAGCGTTTTTAAATTGCATTATCTTACCTCGTTTTTAAATTGCATGATCTTATCTCGTTTTTAAATTGCATGATCTTATCTCGTTTTTTAAATTGCTGATTTTGTCCAGTTATTTCACATTATTTTCAATACATTCTCAAACATAATTTCAAGTGAATTCGTAATCTCTCTTTTTTGGTTGTCATCAAAACTGGAAAAGAGAATATCTTCCCACTCCGAAGCTATTTTTTTCATATCAGGTTCCATTTTTTTCCCTTTCTCTGTAAGAAAAACCCTATATGACCGCCTGTCCTTCTCATCCTTCTGTCTGAAAACATAACCCTCGTCAACAAGTTTCTGTATAGCTCTTGCAGTAGTGCCTTTATCAATTTTTAGATAGTCTGAAAGGCTTTCCTGATTGATTCCATCCTCACGATATAGTCTCATAAGAAAAGGAAACTGTCCGCTTCCAATACCATATGGCTCAACTTTTTTGCCGATAAAGATCTGTTCATATCTGTAAAGGTATGAGATGGCTTTTCCAACGAATTCCTTACCACACATCTCTTTATCCTGTGAGTTTTCATCGGATTCTGTTGTATTCATATTATTATCCCACCACGTTGTTATCCAAGATAGTTGCAAACACAACCATATTGGGCGTTAATGTAATTATTTAGTTTTATATATAGTTGTTGATGCAACTATCTGACCTCATAACATTGACTATTTTTTGATTTCTAACTCCCCAATGAGAAAAAAGTAGATTGTCTTACGAGTATGTTTTTTCGATTGTTCGTTGAACTGGTCGAAAAGCTTTATAATTTAGAATACAGTATTTATTTATATTTACTGATATAGGAGTTTAGTATGGGGATTTTTTGTAAGATCGCGAAAGTTGTGGAGATATTGAAGGAAGATGAGTCTGTAGAAAAAGGAGACGAGTTCGAAAAATATGTCGTTGATCTTTTTGACAAAAGATATTTTACTATCGTTCAATGGACTATGGACATTAATCGAAAGCATGACAGATTTGTAGAATCAGATGCTGGTCCTGACCTTATGATCCGTTATATCCCTACCGGCGAAATCTTTTATGTGGAGTGCAAGTTCAGGTCAGGTCTGTATGAAGAAAAACTTCACTGGTCCAAACCAGAGCAGCTGAAACGTTATCAGGACTTTGCCAGAGAAAGCAGATATCCTTTTTTCGTTGTTATTGGATTTGGCGGAGACCCATCCTATCCTGAAAGGATGTTCTGTATCCCTCTTGAGGAAGCAAGGTTTCCGGCGCTTTATCCGAGTGTGTTTGAAAAATTCGAAAGGAA
>NZ_DAOOUJ010000050.1:0-22859 GCF_035390745.1 Methanosarcina sp.
AAAAAGCTTCTTTCTATCGACAAATTTCTTCAACATAATCAGGCATCTGATTTTAGTCGCGGCATATTCTGTGTTAAACAGTCCTTCATATGAAATGAATGCATTGACATGTTTTTTCACATTCATCCCGAAACTTATTTAAATAAGTTCTAATTGTGCCAGCAAATGAGAAGAATTCAGAGAACCAATTGCATTCTCTGTTTCCAGAGTTGTGGAAGAAATCTACAGGAAGTACGGTCTTTTTAACAGTTGCTGCCCTGAAAATGTCTGTTGTACTGAATGTATTATATAGGGATATAGGGCACTTCACACTATACATCCTGGAGGTTCAACAACCTTCAACTTTCAAGTTTACTTTATATTTTCTCTCCTGCCATTGATTCTTCTTTCTTATTTTTCCTCTTCCTCTGCAAAGGTTTTATATAATAGATATGCCCTTTAAAGGCAAAGTACATCAGAGATGTGAAGTTTCAGGCATTTATGCTTGAAGCGTTTAATCAGATCAATGTGATGCTTAATGCTAAACTCCCGGATATCTCCGGAAGTAAGGGCTTTCTGCCGTTTTTGCGGTTGAATTTCCTGCATTGAATATAAGCCAGTGAGAAAAGTCGGATCAACATGAGTGTCAAAGGGCCAATGCTTTGAAACGCCCGCTTTTGGCGCCGCGGAGGCGTCTAAAATCGCACGAAACTGTTTCAGTTTTTCGATGAGTTGCGGTTGCAGTTGCTGAATACTGAAGTTTCAAAATCAGATTAACTGAATAAGATATAAGGTTACTGAACACTGAAGTTTCAAAATCAGATAGCTATATGTTTCAAATCAGGGCCGAGTGCCTGGATTTGGGTCTGCCAGGATCGTAAGGTCGGTCCTTCAATCATAGTTTCCTGCAGAGGCAGGAACAGAAGGGAACCGAATATCTGCAGATGCCTGAAGGAATGTAGGGTACCGAGAGTACAGAACTCCGGTCTGCTCGAGGCTTTATGCCGGCAGGTCTGATGACATCCCTCCCCAGCCTGGTAGCGTTCGGGAAAATCCAGTGCATTTCTCTTTTGTCACTCCTATTGCTCCGACCGGAGGGACTGGCATTTCAATTGAAGTTTACGGAGTAGAAATATGGCAAGCATACACCGACCAAAACGAGGTTCCCTCGCATTCAGTCCGCGCAAGAGGGCTAAGAGCCACATTCCAAGGTTCAGAGCCTGGCCGGAAGCTACGGGCGAGCCAAAGCTGCAGAGTTTTGCAGGCTATAAGGTGGGTATGACCCACGTAATCATGGTTGATGATATAAAGAACAGCCTTACCCAGGGTATGGAGATCTCCGTGCCTGTGACTGTAATCGAAACTCCTGCAATAAGGGTCGCAGCCGTCAGGGCTTACTCAGAAGACAGCACCGGAGAAAAGGCAATCGCTGAGGTCTGGGCAGCAGACCTTGACCCTGAACTCAAGCGCAGGATCCCAATCCCTGCATCAGGCAACCAGGCTGAAGGTCTTGAAGCTATCGGAAAACTGATCGAAGAAGGCAGAGTAAGCGACATAAAGGCAGTCACCTACACCCTGCCAAAGAGCCTTACCGGTGTCCCTAAAAAGGTGCCGGACATCATGGAATCCGGAATCAGTGCAAAAGACCTCGGCACCAAATTCGAATATGCAAAATCAATCCTCGGTACCCTTGTCAGCGTCAAAGACGTTTTCAAGAACGGAACCGTTGTTGACACAGCCGCAATTACCATAGGTAAAGGTACCCAGGGTCCTGTAAAGCGCTGGGGCATCCAGCTCATGAAGGGCAAGCACTCCAGGCAGGGAAGCTTAAGGCAGATCGGTACCCTTGGTCCGTGGCATCCGGCTCACGTTTCCTGGAGAGTCCCGCAGATGGGTCAGATGGGATACCACCAGAGAACTGAATTTAACAAGCGCATCCTCAAGATCGGGTCCGACGGGTCAGAAGTCACTCCAGAAGGCGGGTTCCTTAACTACGGTCTCGTCCGCGGGGACTACGTGCTGATAAAAGGCAGTGTTCCTGGACCTTCCAAGAGGCTTATAAGGCTCAGAGACCCTATCAGGGCAAAGAAAGCCGACCTTGGCGAACCGAACATCCTGTACATAAGCAGGGAATCCAAGCAGGGGTAATCTAAGATGGCTACAGCAAAAACCATAGACCTCACAGGAAAAGCTGTTGGGGAAATCGAGCTCCCTGCAGTGTTTGATGTAGACTACCGCCCTGACCTCATTAAAAAGGCAGTGCTCGCAGCACAGGCAAACAGGCTTCAGCCCTACGGTCCCCGCCTCTACGCAGGTATGGAGACTTCCGCAAGAGGCTGGGGTTCTGGAAGAGGCGTATCCCACGTCCCAAGGCTCGTAAACAGCAGCAGAGCTGCAAGAGTCCCGCACGCAAAAGGCGGAAGAAGAGCCCACCCTCCAAAGCCGGAAGCTGACAGGAGCGAGAAAGTCAACACAAAAGAGCGCCGCTATGCAATCCGCTCTGCAATCGCAGCAACCAGAGATCCCACTCTCGTAAGCCTTAGAGGGCACATCTTTGAAGCTGAACTTCCGATTGTTGCAGTAAACGACCTTGAAAACCTTGAGAGGACAAAGCAGGTAATAGAGTTCCTCGAAGCTGCAGGTCTTTATGAAGACGTACTCAGGGCAAAATACGGAAGGCACATCAGAGCCGGTCGCGGAAAGCTCAGAGGCAGAAAATACAAGCACAAAAAGAGTGTCCTGATTGTTGCAGGAGAAGACTCACCTATCCTGAAGGCTGCAAGAAACCTTTCCGGAGTAGATGTCGTAACAGTAGACTCACTGAATGCCGAACTGCTCGCACCGGGTACTCACGCAGGTCGCCTTACTGTCTGGACAGAGTCTGCAATTGGAAAACTGGAGGGCGCATTCCAATGAGTTCTATCAATTATCCATTTGTTACTGAAAAAGCGATGATGCTGCTTGACGAAAACAAGCTTCAGTTCATCGTTGACACCAGGTCAAACAAAAAGCAGATCGTGGAAGATGTTGAGAAGATGTACGGGTTCAAAGTAAAATCCGTGCGGACCATGACCACAATGAAGGGTACAAAGAAAGCAGTCCTTGCCTTTGAAGAACCTGAAGCGGCACATGAGATTGCAACCCGGATAGGACTTATGTGAGGTGTGATCCATGGGTAAACGAATTATATCACAGAACAGGGGTAGAGGCACTCCAACCTACAGAGCTCCTTCTCACAAGTACAAGGCAGATCTCAGGCACCCCCGTGTGGATGAAAATACTTCAATCCAGGGAGAAGTAATCAACATCGAACACGACCCTGCCCGTTCAGCCCCTATAGCAAAAGTTGCCTTTGAAAACGGAGAGGAACTTTTCCTTCTTGCTTCCGAAGGTATTGCAGTAGGGAACATTATCGAATGCGGAGACGATGCCGAAGTAAAGCCGGGCAACATTGTGCCTATAGGAAATGTGCCTGAAGGTTTCTTCATCTGCAACATCGAATCCAAGCCAAACGACGGCGGCAAATTTGTCCGTTCCTCCGGAGTATATGCAACCGTTGTAACCCACGAGCCGAACAGGACTGCAGTGGCCATGCCCTCAGGCAACATAAAGTGGCTTAACCCCAAGTGCAGGGCAGTTGTCGGCATTGTTGCCGGCGGTGGCAGAGTTGACAGACCATGGCTCAAAGCCGGAAAAAAATACCACAAACTGAAAACAAGGGCTGCAAAGTATCCAAGGGCTTCAGGTATTGCCATGAACCCGCGTGACCACCCGTTCGGTGGAGGTGCCTGGAAACACCCGGGTAAGCCAACCACGGTTAGCAGGAATGCCCCGCCTGGAAGAAAGGTCGGACTGATTGCAGCAAGAAGGACCGGAATGAAGCGCTGATGAGGTGTATTCGTTATGGCAAAAAAAGCATCATCAAGGTTACCAAAGAGAAAGGGTGAGTATACCTACCGCGGGAAGACCGTCTCAGAACTTCAGGAGCTAAGCCTTGAAGAGTTTGCAGAACTTCTGCCTGCAAGAGAGCGCAGGAGCATCAAACGCGGGTTTACTGACGGGCAGAAAAAAGTCCTGCACGAGTTCAAGGAAGGAAAGAAAATCAGAACTCACCACAGGGACATGATTATTCTCCCCGAAATGATCGGAACAGCTATCGAAATCCACAACGGGAAAGAGTTTGTAAATGTAGAGCTCCAGCCTGAAATGATCGGGCACCGCTTCGGAGAATTCGCACCTACAAGAGCAAAAGTTAACCACGGCAGTGCTGGTGTGGGAGCAACCCGTTCAAGCAAGTTCGTACCGCTGAAATGAGGTGAAAGGGAATGGCAAGAATCAATTACTCAGTCAATGGAGACCCTGAAACAACCTCTAAAGCTATGGGTTCTGAACTTCACATTTCTCCCAAGAAGTCCCGTGAAGTCTGCTGCAAGATTAAGGGCATGAAAGCCTCAGAAGCAAGGAAGTTCCTCGAAGACGTAATTGCCATGAAGCAGGCAGTGCCCTTCAAGAGACACCATGAGGGAACCGGTCACAGGAAAGGTCCCATGGCTGCAGGAAGATATCCTATCAGCGCTTCAAAAGAGATCTTAAAGGTCCTTAAAAATGCAGAGAGCAATGCCGAGTACAAAGGTCTTGAACCTGCAAACATGTACATCATCCATGCTGCCGTTCAGCGCGGAAGAGTGATTCATGGGTTCATGCCAAGAGCCAGAGGAAGGGCAACGCCCAAAGATACAGAAACTGTAAATATCGAGATGATTCTCTCCGAGGTGCGCTAAATGGCAATAGAGAGAAAGTTCGTCAATGACGGGTATGTAAAAGCCTCCATGGACGAGTACTTTGCAGAACAGCTTAACAGAGCTGGATACGGCGGTATGGAGCTTAACAGGACCCCCATGGGCACTCAGATTATTATCTACTCCGAAAAGCCGGGGATGGTAATCGGGAAAGCCGGGAAGGTCATCAGAAAACTTACCCGTGACGTTGCAACAAAATACAACCTCGAAAACCCGCAGATTGACGCTCAGGAGGTCAAGAAGCCTGAACTCAATGCCCAGATGATGGCATCAAGGCTTGCAGCTTCCATTGAGAGGGGCTGGTACTTCAGAAAAGCCGGACACAACACCCTCAGGGCAGTCATGAACGCAGGCGCTCTTGGCTGTGAAGTCGTAATCTCCGGAAAGCTTACCGGAGCAAGGTCAAGAGTAGAAAAGTTCGTTGATGGATACATAAAGCACTCCGGACACCCTGTAGAAGAAGTCGTGGATGAAGGGTTTGCAGTAGCAATTAAAAAGCTCGGAACCCTTGGCTGCAAAGTAAGAATTATTCAGCCTGGCGTTATCCTGCCCGATTCATACAGAGTTAAGGAACCAGCCGAAGTTGCAGAACCTGCTGAAAAGCCTGCCGAGAAGCCGGCTGAGAAACCGGCAGCAGCTCCCAGAAAGGAAGCTGCAAAGGTAAAAGCTCCTGCACCTGCTCCTGCACCAGTAGAAGAAGTTGAAATTGCAGAGCCCGAAGAAGCTGAAGAAGTCCCGGTTGAGGCAGCCGAAGATTTTGAAGAAGCTGAACTTATCTACGTCGAAGGCTCTGAGGAAGTCCGCAGGCAGGTCAACGGTGTCTGGCAGCACAAGCATGAGGGCTATGACTACTGGCATCCCATGGCAAGAGTCCACAAGGAGGCTAAGGAATAATGGCAATTCTCAGGACCCGCGAAATCCGGACTATGTCACTTGAAGAACGGGCTGACGAACTCGAAAACCTGAATAATGAACTTGTAAGGGAAAGAGCCCTCACCTCAGCTGGTGGAGCTCCGGATAACCCTGGCAGGATCGGAGAAATCAGGAGAACGATTGCCCGGATAAAGACAATTCAGCATGAGCTAAATGAGATCTAAAGTGGAAATTCTGCCTTCGAATCTTATCTTTCATGAACTGATAGGGCTCGAGATCAAGGTGAGCAATTCCACCAATCCATCATTAATTGGAATCCGGGGCAGAGTAATCAACGAGACGAAAAATATGCTTGTGATAGAAAACTCAGAGTCCCGGGAACTGAAGATTCCCAAGGCGGATTCGGAATTTGTTTTCCGGATCCCTGCCGAGCTCTCAGAAAAAGGCCGCAGATCCGATATATTCGTTAAAATTCAGGGAAACCTGCTGCTCTCACAACCCGAAAATCGGATCAAGAACATTAAAAAGCTACGTAAATGGGGCTAAATTCATGGCAAGAGATATTGGATTAAATATACCGGCGCCATCAGAGGAATGTGACGATGCATACTGTCCCTTCCACGGAACACTTCCGGTAAGAGGTCAGATCCTTGTGGGTACCGTGGTCAGCAGCAAAATGGACAATACGGTAGTCATCGAAAGGCAATACATGAAATTGGTGTCGAAATATCAGAGATATGAAAAGAGACGCTCGAAGATTCATGCACATAACCCGGCCTGCATTTCCGCAAAAGTAGGTGACATTGTCACTATTGCAGAGTGCAGACCTATAAGCAAAACCAAATCCTACGTTGTCGTCAAAGCAGAGGTGCCAAAATGAAAGGCATACGCTCAAACATCCCAAGAGCACTCAATGCGGGTGCCCAGATTGCCTGCGTGGACAACACAGGGGCTAAAGTAGTAGAGATCATCTCTGTCAAAAAGTACAGAGGCGTCAAGAACAGAATGCCCTGCGCAGGAATTGGTGACATGTGCGTTGTGTCCGTAAAGAAAGGCACACCCGAAATGAGGAAACAGGTTCTCCTTGCAGTCGTGGTCCGCCAGAAGCAGGAGATTCGCCGTCCGGATGGTCTGCATGTCTCATTTGAAGACAATGCAATGGTAATCACGGACGAAGAAGGAATCCCCAAAGGCACTGACATAAAAGGACCTGTTGCCAGGGAAGTTGCCGAAAGGTACCCGAAGATCGGGACAACCGCATCCATTATTGTTTGAGGTGAATGCAATGGTATCCAAACAGCCCAGGAAACAGAGAAAGGCAAGATACACCGCACCTCTCCATATCAGGCAGAAATTCATGGGTGCAAGGCTCAGTGAAGCACTTGCCAAACAGTACGGCACAAGAAGTGCTGCAGTTATCACTGGCGACACAGTAAAGGTCATGCGCGGAGACTTCAAGGGCACTGAAGGAAAAGTCCAGTCCGTATCCCTTATGGACGGTACAATTGAAGTGGACGGAGTAATTTCCACAAAAGTGGACGGCACCGAAGTCCCAAGGCCCATTAACCCCTCCAATGTCATGATCACAAAACTGGAAATGAAAGACGGGCGCAGAGCGTCAAGCATTAAGAAGTGAGGCAGGTGATTTTGTGACACACCAGAAAAGATTATCAGTTCCTAAGAGCTGGAAGGTCGGGAAAAAAGGCAATAAGTGGATCTCCACCACTGTCCCTGGGCCTCACAGCCGGTCACGCAGTCTTCCGCTCGGACTCATAATTAGGGACATTCTCAAACTTGTTGACAACAACAGGGAAGGTAAAAGGATTCTCGTCGAAGGAAAAGTCCTTGTTGACGGAATTCCCAGGAAAGACCTCAGGTTCCCGGTAGGACTCTTTGATGTAATTACACTTCCACTCGTAAATGAAGCATACAGGATGCTACAGGATGAGAAGGGACGTCTTACCCTCCACAAGCTCAACGAAACTAACGTGAACAAGCTGTGCAGGATCAACAACAAGACAACCCTTAAGGGAGGAAAAGTACAGCTTAACCTCAATGACGGAACCAATATCCTCGGCTCTAACGAGTACGGGACAAAGGACTCTTTGATCCTTTCCATTCCTGACAAGCAGGTAGTTAAGCACCTGAAGTTTGAGGTCGGCAACCTTGCAATGGTTATAGGCGGCCAGCACTCAGGCGAAACCGGAAAGATTATGGAGATCAGGGAAGTTAAGAGTTCCAGGCACAACACAGTAATGATTTCCGGTGAAACCGATTTCGAAACAATCGAGGATTACGTAATCGTTATTGGCAAGGACAAACCTGAAATAAGGCTTGGCGGTGAGATACATGAGTAACCCCATGCGCACCCCTGTAGTTGAGAAAGTAATTGTCCACATGGGTGTTGGAGAAAGCGGTCAGCACCTTGTAAATGCCGAAGAAATCCTCCGGACCATCACAGGCCAGGAAGTCGTAAGGTGCTATGCCAAAAGGACTCTTCCTGCATTCTCAATCAAGAAGAATGAACCCATTGGATGCAAGGTAACCCTCAGGGGTCCGAAAGCCCATGAGTTCCTTGAAACCTCTTTAGGGATCATCGAAAAGACTCTGAGCAGGGCTCAGTTCGATTCTCTCGGAAATGTTTCTTTCGGAATTGAAGAACACACTGACTTTCCGGGCATGAGATACGACCCCAACATCGGAGTTTTCGGAATGGACGTAACCGTTGTACTCAAGCGCCCTGGAGACAGGATCTGCAAGAGGAGAATTGCAAAACGCAAGATCCCGACTGGCCACAGGGTCACAGTGGACGATGCGATCGCTTTCCTTAACGAAAGTTACGGCGTGGAGGTCATGTAAATGACAGATACAATAGACAAATCCGGAAGAGGAGTTAACCAGTGCAAGCGGTGCGGAAGAAAGCAGGGTCTTGTCCGCAAATACGACATCTACCTCTGCAGGCACTGCTTCAGGGAGATTGCCCACGAGATGGGCTTTGAGAAGTATTCTTAAGGTGATTTAAATGGTATTACTTGATCCTCTTGCAAACGCCCTTTCCACTATCAAAAATGCTGAAGCCATTGGGAAGAGCTCCTGTATTGTCAGGCCTGCTTCAAAGAACATAGGCAACGTCCTGAAGGTTATGCAGGATCTCGGCTACATTGGAGATTTCGAGTTTATCGACGATGGAAAAGCCGGAATCTACAGCGTTACCCTTGTGGGAAGAATTAACAAGTGCGGTGCAATTAAGCCGCGGTATTCAGTAGGAACAGCCAGCTTTGAACGCTGGGAAAAGCAGTTCCTGCCAGCAAAGAACTTTGGTGCCCTTATTATAACCACTTCAAGCGGTGTCATGTCCCAGTACGAGGCCCGTGATAAGAAGATCGGTGGGCAGCTTCTTGCTTATGTATACTGAGGAGGGAACAGGAAATGGTTAAGGAGATTGCAAGAACAATAGAGATTCCTGAAGGAGTTTCCGTCTCTCTCTCTCAGGATGTTTTTACTGCCAGGGGCTCCAAAGGAACTGTCGAAAGAAAGTTCTGGTACCCTGGAATCAGAATTGAAGTAAGGGAAGGCGAAGTAGTCGTGGATGCTGAGTCCTCAAGGAAGGAACAGAAAGCCATGGTAGGAACTTTTGCTTCCCATATCAAGAACCTGATGATAGGCGTAAGTGAAGGCTTTGAGTGCAAGATGACTATCGTGTACGCTCACTTCCCCATGCAGGTAAAAGTTGAAGGCAAAACCCTGGTTATCGGGAACTTCCTTGGAGAAAAGAAGCCAAGGGTAGCAAAAATACTTGGCGAGACAAAGGTAAAGGTAAGCGGGAATGAAGTCACCATTACCGGTATTAACAAGGAAGATGTCGGGCAGACTGCCGCGAACATAGAACAGAAGACCAAGATTAAGAGGTTCGATCCGAGGATCTTCCAGGATGGAATCTACATAGTGCAGAAGGCCTGAAGGTGGTTATGATGGCAGAAAACAACAAAGAAGGCACCACTGTTTCCCTTGATATGGATCCTGAATCCAGGCGTTTATTCAATGTGAGAAAGGTTCTCAAAGGAAAGAAGCCCCAGTTCAAGAGAGCTTGCAGCCACAAGTTCAAAAAACTTGATGATAACTGGAGACGCCCGAGAGGTGGCCAGAGCAAACAGCGCACAAAGTATGTTTCAAAAGGTGCTCTTGCTCAGGTAGGGTACGGAAGCCCTGCAGCAGTTAAAGGCCTGCACCCGTCGGGTTATTCTGATGTTCTTATTTCCAGCATTGCGGAGCTTGAGCTTGTTGACCCGTCTTTCGAAGCTATCAGAATCGCAGCAAAGATAGGCGCAAAAAAGAAAGCTATTATTATTGCAAAAGCCGAAGAAGCCGGGATTAAAGTCCTGAACCCTGGAAGGAGTGAGTAAAATGTCAGACCTGGCCAACCAGAGAAGACTGGCTTCTAAAGTTCTTGGATGCGGGCTTGACAGGGTATGGCTTAACCCCGAAGCCTCCGAAGAAATCGCTTCCGCAATTACAAGAGAAGATATCCGCGGACTCATTGAGAAAGGTACCATTAAGGCAAAGCCTGTAAGAGGAGTTAGCAGAGGCAGAGCCAGAGCTCTTGCTGCCAAGCGCAAATACGGGCACTGCAAGGGGCATGGTTCCAGAAAGGGTAAGAAAGGAGCCCGTACTCCCAGCAAGGAACTGTGGATGAAAAAGATCAGGGCTCTCAGAAGAAGGCTCAAGGAGCTGCGTGCAGAAGGAGCACTTGAAAAGTCAGTGTACTGCAGACTCTACAGAAAGGCAAAAGGCGGAGAATACAGAAGCGTTTCCCACCTTAACTCCCACCTTGAGTCCGAAAAACTATTAAAGAAATAACCTGGAGGAGCTGAAGATGGCAACAGGACCAAGATATAAGGTTCCTTTTAGAAGAAGAAGAGAAGGACGCACTAACTACCACCTCCGCCTTAAATTGTTACTTTCAAGGCAGGACCGCGTGGTTGTCAGAAAGAGTGCAAGAAACGTTCAGATCCAGTTAATAGCTCCAACCCCTGAAGGGGACATAACATACTCATCAGCCGTTTCAAGTGAACTTGCAAAGTACGGTTACACAGGAGCTACCGGAAACACTACGGCTGCATATCTTACAGGGCTCTTATTCGGGCTGAAGAGTTTGCAGAAGGGCTATGAAGGAGGCATTCTGGACATAGGTCTCCAGGCTTCCTCTGCAGGTTCAAGAGTTTACGCTGCCCTGAAAGGGATTGTAGACTCAGGCTTTGAAATTCCGCACAGCCCTGAAGTGTTCCCATCGGACGAGAGGATCCGCGGAGAGCACATAGCCGAATATAGAGAAGAGAGCTCAGACCTGCCAGAGCAGTTTGAAGCAACCAAAGAGAAAATCTTTGCTGAATTTAGTTAAGGTGATTAAATGGCATTCGATCAAGATTGGGTCCCGAAAACCAGGCTTGGAAAACTCGTCGTTGAAGGACAGGTTGCTTCCATGGATGAAGCAATCAAATCAGGCCTGCCTATTAGAGAACCCCAGATAATTGATATGCTGCTTCCTGACCTGGAAGATGAGGTTCTCGACATTAACATGGTCCAGAGGATGACTGACTCCGGCCGCCGTGTTAAGTTCAGAGCAACCGTAATCGTAGGTAACAGAAACGGCTATGTAGGGCTCGGACAGGCAAAAGATGTACAGGTCGGGCCTGCTATCCGCAAGGCAATCGACGCTGCAAAGCTCAACATTACCTATATCCGCAGAGGATGCGGTTCCTGGGAATGCGCCTGCGGTCTGCCGCACACCGTACCTTACGAGGTTACCGGAAAGGCAGGTAGTGTAAGTGTTACTCTCATCCCTGCCCCAAGAGGTCTCGGGATTGCCGCAGGTAACACTGCAACCAAAGTGCTTGAAAAAGCCGGGATTAAAGATGTGTGGACCAAGACCTTCGGGACAACCAGGTCTACCCTCAACTTCGCAAAGGCTACCTATGACGCCCTTAACCAGGTCAACGTTATAAGGCTGCCTGTGTACTACGGTAAGGAGGAAATCTGAGATGTATGCCGTTGTGAGACTGAGAGGTCAGGTCAACGTTCGCTATACCATCGAGGACACAATGAAGATGCTCCGCCTGCACAAAGTTAACCACTGCGTGTTTGTTCCGGAAGATCCTCACTACAGGGGTATGGTCCAGAAAGTAAAGGACTATGTTGCATACGGCAAAGTCGATGCAAAGACCCTTGCAGAGGTCCTTGAAAACCGTGGAAGGCTTGAAGGCGACACTCGCCTCACAGAAGAATATATCCGTGAAAACACGGATTATGATTCCATCCAGGCCTTTGCCGAAGCAGTTGTTGAGGGAAAAGCCTCCCTTAAGGATGTCCCCAAACTGAAGCCTGTTTTCAGGCTTCACCCGCCCAGAAAAGGGCATGCAGGGATTAAGAGGACAGTCCAGCAGGGCGGCGTGCTCGGAAACCACGGTGAAGATATCAATGTGCTCCTGCACAAGATGAGATAAGGTGGTTTAAATGGATATTAAGAAGTTCAGAGGGTCCAGAACCTGCGGAGGAGGGACCCATAAAAACAGGCGTGGAGCCGGAAACCGCGGAGGCCGTGGAAAAGCCGGTGGCTGCAAACACCACTTTGTAAGAGCTATGATGCGTGGGTACAGCTACGGAAAGCACGGTTTCAAGCGCCCTGATGAAGTTTCAAAGGACGTTTCCATAGTAAATGTTGGAGAGCTCGACGAACTTGCTCCCTATCTTGTTGAAGAAGGGCTTGCAGAAGTCAAGGACGGAGCGTACCACATTAACCTTGCAAACCTCGGAATAGAGAAGGTTCTTGGAAGCGGACGTGTAACAAAGAACCTTGTGGTTACTTCAGAGGAGTTTTCCGCCTCTGCCCGCGAAAAAATCGAAAATGCTGGCGGAAGCTGCATCGATGCAGAATAAGTAGGTCATTCTGATCCTACTTATTTCATTCTTTTAGTAACTTTTTATATTAGATGTGCTATATACCATTTATCTTATACGGTAAAAGCATAATCTAATATTTAAAATAGTAAAAAAATTTATGTTTTGAATGGTGTAATCGATGACTCTCAGGGATACCTTAGAACCGTTTTTTAATAAGTTACCTGCAGTAGCAAGTCCGGAAAAACATGTCCACTTTAAAGATAAACTCTGGTGGACTCTGGGAGTTCTGGTGCTGTACTTTGCTCTTGCAAATGTGCCGCTCTTTGGAATGTCTCAGGATTCTGTTGACCTTTTTGAATCATATCGTGCCTTCTTTGCCGGGGCATCGGGATCTTTAGTCCTCCTCGGTATAGGGCCAATTGTTACGGCTTCCATTGTCCTGCAGCTTCTTGTCGGGGCAGATATTATAAAAATGGACCTTTCGGACCCCAGGGATCAGGCTTTTTTTCAGGGAGCTCAGAAGTTTCTTGTCTTTGTCATGATCATTCTGGAGGCCCTACCGCAGCTTCTTGGTGGATATATCCAGCCGGATCCGGGGCTTGCTTCTACTCTTGGTGTAGGCCTGGGAGTGATCACTTTACTGCTCCTTGTCCAGATCTTTATTGGAGGCGCTCTGGTTCTCTTCATGGATGAAGTTGTCTCCAAATGGGGCATCGGGTCAGGAGTCGGGCTTTTCATAGTTGCGGGAATCTCCCAGCAGATCGTTACAGGAATCTTTAACTGGCAAATGGAAAATGGGCTTCCGGTAGGACTCATTCCTAAATGGATCTATATATTCCAGAATACCGAGATGGACTACCTCTTATCCGGTGAAGGCCTGATATTTGCACTGGTCAGTGGAGGAATTCTTGCTCTCCTGAGCACGGTTACTATCTTCCTGCTTGTGGTGTATGTGGAGAGTACAAGAATAGAAATCCCTCTCGCTCACAGTGCAGTTAGAGGGGCAAGGGGCCGCTTCCCTGTTAAGCTTATATACGCATCAGTCCTGCCCATGATTCTTGTCAGGGCTCTTCAGGCTAACATCCAGATGGTCGGGATCATCCTTGCTGGCAGAGGGGTTACCTTCCTCGGAGAATTCAGTGGCTCAACTCCACTGAATGGGATTATGTACTATCTGTCTCCAATAAACAGCCCCTATGACTGGATTCCGTCTCTCGTACAGCAGTCATTTGCAGGCTATGGGGCAACTGCTCCGGCTACGTGGCAGATTGCACTGCATGTCTTTATAGATGCTATGTTTCTGATTGCAGGAGGAATTATCTTTGCTCTCTTCTGGATAGAGACCACAGGCATGGGTGCTAAACAGACAGCCCAGAAGATCTTCAACTCAGGTATGCAGATCCCGGGTTTCAGGCGGAACATAAGCAGCATTGAAAAGGTCATGCAGCGCTACATCCCAAAGGTTACCGTAATAGGCGGCGCTTTCATTGGATTACTTACCCTGATAGCAAGCCTGCTTGGTACTCTTGGAAGTGCTGGAGGTACAGGGCTTTTGCTGACTGTAAGTATCGTGTACCGTCTGTATGAAGACATAGCTTCCGAACAGATGATGGAAATGCACCCGATGATCCGTTCCTTCTTCGGGGAGCAGTAAAGTCTGATAAACCTTTAAATGCAGGGCTAACTGAACATAGATCAGTAAAGGAAAACAATCAAATAAAAGGACACAAAAAGGGATCTTCGAATGAATATAATACTCTTCGGGCCCCCGGGTGCTGGCAAAGGTACCCAGGCCAAAAAACTGGTTGATTTCTACGGAATCCCACAGATTTCCACAGGGGATATCCTGCGGGCAAACGTTAGGGAAGGAACAGAACTGGGGCTTGCAGCCAAAGCATACATGGACAAGGGAGAACTTGTTCCTGACAAGGTGCTTATCGGCATTATTAAAAACCGTCTGAAAGAGGCAGACTGCAAAAAGGGTTTTATTCTTGACGGATACCCGAGGACTATCCCTCAGGCTGATGCCCTGGAAGTAATCCTTGATGAAATTGAAAAGCCGATTGATGTTGTCCTCAACCTTGAGGTTCCTGATGAGGAGCTTGTAGGGAGAATAAGCGGGCGCCTTATGTGCAAATGCGGGGCAAGCTACCACACTGTTTCAAACCCGCCAAAGAAAGGCAATGTCTGCGACATATGCGGCGCCGAGGTTTTCCAGCGCGCCGACGATAAAGCAGAAGCTGTCCAGAACCGTCTGGATGTCTACAAAAAACAGACCCAGCCGCTTATCAATTACTATAAAGAAAAGGGCATACTTGTCACTCTTGACGGCACAAAGGACATAGATGTGGTTTTTAAGGATATTAAGGCAATTCTGGCAAAGTTTGCCTGAATTCCTTTTCCTTTTTCTTTTGTTTTTATTCTTTTTTTGTTTCCCTGATTCTGTTTTTATCTTCTTTACCCTTGACTCTGTTCTTACTTTTTCAGCTCTTTATTTTTTCATCAGCAGTTATTTAATTTCAGATTGTATGCTTTTCTGGTTAGCCGCTGCACCCTGTGATCCAGCCCGTCTTTGAGTGCTGTTCTTTTACACCTGTCCAGATGCTTTAATCGTCTCTTTACCATATGGTTTTTCGCATGACATAATGATTAAATTTTAAATATTATGTGACTTCTTATCTCAATAGGAAGCTTTTACTGGAGAATCTGACTTACATGACTGAAAATTCAATGGATGAACTGACAAAGTGGGTCATCAGCGTTGACCGCCGCCTGATACTGATGGAATCCATGAAAAGGCACACTGCGGTAAGGGCTTCGGATATCGCTCATGAAGTAAACAGGTCCACGCAAAATATCAGCCGCGCTTTAAAAGAGCTTGAGGACAGGGATTTAATCGAATGCCTGACCCCTGAGAAAACGACCTGGAAAAAATACATGCTTACGGATAAAGGAAAAAAGGTTCTGGATAAACTGGAGGGAAAATATCTTTAATTCTTTCAGTACTCTTCTGCTCCGGACTTCCCCCTTTCTTTCTCCATAATATTTCTGAGAATATTTTCCGGTCTTCTCTGAATGTCTCTCAGTGTTTTTAACATCTTAAAAAGGCAGTCTGATTCTATTTTTAACCCTCTTCTACGAGTTTTATGTAGCCTTCCACAAGGTCAATATTGGCACTGACTACTGATCTTTTAAACTCGGTCATGTCTTTTGTGGCATCCTCAAGAGCATCTGAACAGTCCTGACTGGTGATTACAGTCCCGTCAGGTACCATCCTTCCTGAGGAAATATCTACTCCCCTGACTATGGATTTATGGAGGACAAGTGTATCTCTCCCTATGCTGCAGTCAAATACCACTGATCCGAAGCCTATGAAACAGCCTTCTCCAATCCTGCAGGGTCCATGTACAATGCAGCCGTGAGCAAGAGAGGTGTTTTTGCCTATAAGGACCTCAGAGTGTGAAACGGCGTGAACAACAACATTGTCCTGTACATTGCTGCCGCTGTGAACGGTTATGGATGATCCTGGTTCGTCTGCCCTGAGGACTGCATTTGGGCCTACGAATACATTATCTGCAATACTTACATTTCCGATTATCACTGCGGTTTCGGATATCCACGCTTTTTTGCTGACCTTTGGGTGCTGTTTGTGGGGATTTGGAAGATGCATTTTTAAACTCCTGCTTGATGCCTGGAAATGTTTCGTTAGATTTTTTGCTTCCTGGTCTTTCAGGTTAGACTCTTTGTTCCAGGGCCTCAAATCTTTTTATGATAAATTATGAGAATTTATTTAAAGCTATGTTTTGATCAGTTGCATCTTAAACAAGGTCAATATCTTCCTTTACTGAAAATGAAGAATGTACTTTCAAGGCAGGAATTGAGAAGTAATAATTTTCACAACAAAACTAAGGTAAGGCATTTGCAGCCTGAGCCTTCACAACATTTCCGAATAGTATAACTTATATATACATCGAAACTTATTAACCACAAAAACCTGTGGCAAGTCTTGGAATAGCTCATGCTGTTGAGCTGATTCATTGACCGGTTCATAGCAATTCATGATTGGTATTATGGCTAATTTATTATCTTCTCAAGCTTATCGTTACTGAACTCATTTTCAGGATTTTGTTCAGTCAAGCTTATCACTCTCTCGTTTGCAACAATTAAATTAGATTTATTGAACCTTAATGGTGAGGACAACTTGGTTTCAGAGACATTTAAAAAGCAAATTGACCGGTTCCTGCTGGCTTTTGGTTTTTCTCTTATGTTCGGGATAATGCTCCTTGGACAGGAGTTCAGGCAGGCTGTAGGAGAACTGGTAGGGATTTTAATGGATCCTGTTCTTGCTCTGGTCGGACAGGAAAATTTCCATCTGATTCTTTTTGTAATGGCCGCTATCACTGCCACTTATGCATCTCTTATCCAGAAGTATACTATCGACTGGGATCTGATGAGAAACACTCAGGAGCGCATGAAGGTTTTCCAGAAAGAGTTCAGGGAGGCACAGCTTTCCCAGAATACCTATATGCTGAAAAAGCTTGAAGACCAGCGCAAAGAGATGATGGAAGACCAGATGAAGATGTCCAAGCAGCAGTTCAAGCCCATGGCTTATATCAGCATTATCTCTCTGCCTCTTTTCATGTGGGCTTATTATTTCATTAGCGGGCACGGCTCAGCTACCATGGTCTTTCCCTTCTGGGGCGAGCAGCTGCTTACTTCTAAGGCTTTCGGTCCTTTCCAGCACTGGATCTACTGGTACTTTATCTCCTCTCTCGGAGTTAGCCAGATTATCAGGAAGGCTCTTAATATTGGTGGTGTCTGATGCAGATCACAGTGAGCGGGCTTCCAGGAAGCGGGACCACTACTATCTCAAGGCTCCTTGCTGAATGCTATGACCTTGAGCTGGTTTCTTCGGGGGAAATTTTCCGAAAGATGGCAAAGGAGAGAGGAATGAGCCTGGCTGAATTCGGAGCCCTGGCTGAGAGAGATCCTTCCATTGACCTTGAAATTGATAAAAACCAGAAATCTATCATTCACAGCCGGGAGAATATAATTCTTGAAAGCCGGCTTGCGGGTCATATGGCTCAGGGGAGACCCAATGTGCTAAAAGTCTGGATAAAAGCCCCGATTTTGACCCGGGTGAAACGTATCCAGAAGCGTGAGAAATCGGTCTCGTTTGACGATGAACTGAAAAAAACTGTTGAAAGAGAAAAGTCCGAAGCCTTCAGGTACAAAAACTATTATGGGATTGATATTACAGATCTATCAATCTACGACATTGTTATCGATTCTGAAAAATGGAACCAGTACCAGACCCTTGATATTCTCAGGATAGCTATTGATGCTCTTGTCGGGCCGGAGTAATTTTTTCACCAGCCCGACAGTTTTATGGGATGCTTATTGAAGCAGGTTTTCAAAATCAAGCGCGGGGTTTTATCTAATGAGCCCCGATATTATTTGATATCTGTACAGAAATCTATGCTTTTTGCTGGATTTTTTGAAATTGGAGGCTCCGTATTCACAGATTTCCAGTACATATCATTAACTGAATCACAATCATAACCCAGGAGTTTTGAATAAACCATGTCATCCGCCGGTAAACTGCCATCAGAAGTTGAACGAACCCTTGTCCGGAAGTCCGGCGCCTGGACAAATCCAGCCTACGGCTGTCCTCCGGAAAAGCGCCCTATCCTTGAATATATCGAAAAAGGAGTGGTAAATGTTGACAAGCCAAGCGGACCTACAAGCCACGAGGTTGCAGCCTGGGTAAAAGCCATCCTCGGCGTACATACGGCAGGGCACGCGGGTTCTCTTGACCCAAAGGTTACAGGGCTTCTGCCTACGCTGCTCGGAAAAGCCACCCTTGCCGTACCAGCCCTGCGCCTCTCCGGAAAAGAGTATGTCTGCCATCTGAAGCTTCACAGGGCTATGCCTCAAAAACTGGTCCGCCAGGTCTGTGAGGAATTTACGGGTCCAATTTACCAGATGCCTCCTATAAAATCCGCTGTTAAACGGGTCATAAGAGTGAGGACAATCTATTATATCGAAGTGCTTGAGATCGAAGGCACATCTGTTCTCTTCCGTGTTGGGTGTGAAGCAGGGACTTATATCCGGAAACTCTGCCACGACATAGGGCTTGCTCTGGGTTGCGGCGGGCATATGCAGGGACTCCGCAGGACCAAGGCAGGTCCGTTCACGGAAAAAACTCTTGTTACTCTCCACGAACTGAAGGATGCCTATGTATTCTGGAAGGAGGACGGGGACGAATCCGAGCTGAGAAGGGTTATAAAGCCGATGGAATCTGCCGTGTCCCACCTCCCCAAAATTATCCTGCGGGACAGTGCGGTGGATGCGGTCTGTTCAGGCGCTTCCCTTGCAGTTCCGGGTATTACCTCTCTTGATTCCAGTCTGGCTAAAGGAGAACTTACAGGACTCTTTACTTTAAAAGGGGAGCTTGTTGCACTTGCAAAGGCAGAAATGACCACTGAGGAGATCCTCAAAGCTTCTTCTGGCATTGCAGCTTCTCCTATCCGCGTGCTTATGGAAGCGGGAACTTATCCGAAGGGCTGGACTAAAAAAGAAGAAAAGGTTCAGCTCTAACCTTTTAAATTCTTTCCTGTTACCTTCAAAGTTCTTTCTTCTCTCTTTTTCCTGATACATTCCTAGAATAAGATTTATATATCACTATTCCGTTATGGTATAAGTCGTGCCATACGCTCTGTGCCGAGGTAGTCTAGTGGTAGGGCGCAAGCCTGGAAAGCTTGTGGGGCCTGGCTCCTCGGGAGTTCGAATCTCCCCCTCGGCGTCATGTTTTCCTTATTTTTATGTCGTATAAATTTTTCAGCGTTTCTTCAGATATTTCTTGATTAGTTCAATTATTTTCCACTCTATTTCTGTACCCTCTCATACAGGTTTTCAGTCCTTCCGGGTATTCGTTTTCAGTTGGGGGCGGAAGCAGATATCCTTATATACTGGCAGTTGCATGTAAAGAAACTCATCAGTATATGCTGTAATGAAGCTCCTTTTGAGAGCTGCTCCTGAGTTTTTCGCGTATTCTTTAAGGGTATTCGGTCAGGGGCTACAGGATGCTGTATGCACTCCAATGGAGGAAGTATATGGTAGAAGAAAACAATAACGAAGAACTAAGGCATCTTGTTCGGATTATGAATACCGACCTGCAGGGGGCAAAGCCCGTACAGTATGCTCTTACAGGTCTTCCCGGAATCGGGAGGCGCACTGCAATCCTTATTGCAAAGGGCGCAGGTGTTGATCCCACTGCTACACTTGGGTACCTTCCGGATGAGGAAGTAGCCAAAATCGACGCTGCAATCGGAAGATTCGAAGAAATCGTCCCTACCTGGATGCTTAACAGACAGAAAGACCTTACCACCGGACAGGACAAGCACCTGCTCGGAACAGATATCGTACTCACCTTCAGGGAAGACATTAACAACCTGAAGAAGGTCCGTGCCTACAGAGGACTCAGGCACGAGAGAGGCCTTAAGGTCAGAGGACAGAGGACAAAATCCACAGGCCGCCGCGGATCTACTGTCGGTGTGAGCAGGAAGAAGTAATTTTTCGGTTAAGGTGATTTGAAATGGCATATCCAGGTAAGAAAAGTAAAAGCTATGAGACTCCCAAGCACCCCTGGCAGGAAGCCAGGATGGCTACTGAAGTCCAGCTTGTAAAGGCATACGGCCTCAGGAACAAAAAGGAAGTCTGGAGAGCAGCCAGTATGCTCAGGATGTACAGGTCCGAAGCCAGAAAACTTCTTGCAAACGTCGCTTCCGGGCAGGAAGGAGGGCTTGAAGGGCACTACAGGACCCAGTCTGAAGAAATTCTTGCCAAGCTCATCCGCTACGGCATTATAAAACCTGACGCTAACATTGATGACATTCTCTCTTTAAAGACTGAAAATATCCTTGAAAGGAGACTTCAGACTCAGGTTCTCCGCCTCGGTCTTGCCAGAACTGTTATTCAGGCACGTCAGTTCATCACACACGGCCACATCGCAATTAACGGAAGAAAAGCCACAATTCCGGGAATGCTGGTTTCAAAGGAAGACGAGATGCACATAGGGTACTATGGTAGCTCCCCTCTCGTGAGTGAGTCCCACCCTGAAAGGCCTGTCCAGGTCGCATCTTTTCTTGCAGACAGCGCAACAACCCTTAAAGCTGCTGCTGAGGCAAAGCAGTCAAGGGAAAAGCCTGCTGAAAGAGGCGGTGCTGCCGGCGGTAAGAAGAAGAGAGGCGGGAGGAAGTAAATATGGCAGATATGAAATGGGCTGTAGCTCACATCAAATCCTCATTTAACAACACAATCATTACAGTAACCGATATTACCGGGGCTGAAACCATTGCCAAGTCCTCTGGTGGTATGGTTGTAAAGGCTGCAAGGGACGAAAGTTCACCTTACACTGCCATGCAGATGGCAGGCCAGCTTGCTGACCAGCTCAGGGACAAGGGCATCAACGGCATTCACATCCGTGTAAGAGCTCCCGGAGGAAACAAGCAGAGAAGCCCTGGGCCAGGTGCACAGGCTGCAATCAGAGCTTTTGCAAGAGCAGGCATCCGCATCGGCAGGATTGAGGACGTCACTCCTGTCCCGCACGATGGTACCCGTCCGAAAGGCGGAAGGCGTGTATAAAAATAATGTATAAAAAGAACTATTCAGAGAATTCTCTAAAATTCTCTTTTTTTTATGTATTCAAAATTCAGGGGAATTAAGGTATATGACGATGGAAGTAGACATTCTGGAGTTATCGGACAGATCTGCAAAGTTTGTACTGTCCAGGGTAAGCACGGCTTTTGCTAATGGCATCCGGCGTGCCATGGTCGCTGATGTACCCACTCTTGCAATCGAGTATGTAAACCTTTACGACAACACCTCCGTGCTCTATGATGAACAGCTGGCTCTTCGTCTCTCCTTAATCCCGCTTGTAACGGATATAGAGACGTATATGCCTCAGGCCGAATGTGAGGTCTGCGGAGGGGAAGGCTGCCCTGCATGTGAGGTTTCTTTAACCCTCAGTGCAGAAGGGCCTGGAACTGTTTATTCGCGTGACCTTATCTCTTCTGACCCCAAGATCCAGCCGGCAGATCCTAACATTCCGATTGTTGAGCTGAAGAAGGGACAGAAGCTTGTGCTTGAGGCTATCGCCCATATGGGCTACGGCAGAGACAGCGTAAAATGGCAGGCAGGCGTTGCTTGCGGCTACAAAAACGTACCTGTTATAAGCATTGAGAACTGTGATGCCTGCGGGCACTGTGCAGCAGAATGCCCCAAAAGCATTATCAGGGTTGAAGAAGCAGGAGCAAGGATTGCCGAGGAGGATGTTATAAAATGTTCCTTCTGCAAGCTCTGTGAACAGGCATGTGACATTAACGCCATAAAAGTGTCCTTTTCCGAAAATGCTTTTGTTTTTACCATGGAGTCCGATGGTTCATATACAGCCAAAGATCTTGTTCTTAATGCTGCAAACGTGGTTAAAGGCAAGGCTGAAGATCTGATAGCAATTCTGGATCAGCTCTGAACCCAGGTTAATCCCGGGTTCAAACTAATTTTTTCGGAGCCATCTTTCTTTTCGGCGACGGAAATCTCTCTGTCCTGAGGATTTTCTTTTACCCGGCTACTTCAGGAGCTGTTTTCTTTTGCTGAATGATCTTCTGGAAATTATTGTCAGCGTCCCTCCTGACTCGAAACGTTTATATATTATCCACGATATTGTGAGGGAGTGCAAGGCGCAAGGCGCGCCGGAATTTAACAGAAATACACGATGCGAGGGTTGCCCAGCCAGGTCAAAGGCGCTAGGTTGAGGGCCTAGTTTCGTAGGAATTCGTGCGTTCGAATCGCACCCCTCGCACCAGATTTCTTATGGCTCTAACTTTGAATTCGATTCATTTTCCAGAAAATTTTATAAAACAGTTCTTCAATTCCATTTATTTGTTTCATCGAAGTGCGAGGGTTGCCCAGCCAGGTCAAAGGCGCTAGGTTGAGGGCCTAGTTTCGTAGGAATTCGTGCGTTCGAATCGCACCCCTCGCACCAAGCTTTTTTCATAATCCGTAGAAAGCTTATACTTCTATTTTTCATCGCTCCTTTTCTTTTTATCAGCCTAATTGTTTTATTTTAAGTCCTGAAATTAATGGGAATGTAAATTTGGATGTTTAAAACATCCGGTTTTTTAGTACAGAGATTGGTTTAAGAGCGTGCTTGGGTATACCAAAGACCAAAAACTTGTTTTGTATTATTTTGTAGATTGTAACTGTTCAGAGTATAGTTAACGGCGCTCCTATAAGCGCCGCACGAATTCC
>NZ_DAOOUJ010000051.1:0-22541 GCF_035390745.1 Methanosarcina sp.
TGTGATGTATCCAAATGAGTATACAATCATCACAAAGGACATCGGATTTGCCTGAGGTGTTTAAAAATGAAAGGCAAAATTACAGAACACTGGAATAAAATTAGTCCAAATTACCGGAAGATGTACCGGGACCACCTTGATGAAGAAATTCTCCTGATGAAAAACCTCTTTTCAGATAAGCTGCCGACAGGTAAAAAACTCAATGTCCTTGATATAGGAACAGGTCCAGGCATTCAGGCATTTGTTTTTGCAGAAATGGGGCACAATGTAACTGCTCTTGACATCTCGGAAGAGATGCTCGCACGTGCAAAAGAAGGAGCAAGGAACCGCAATCTTTCAATCAAGTTCGTTGAAGGGGACGGAGAAAACCTGCCGTTTGATGACCATATGTTCGATATTATCGTAAACATGCACCTTCTCTGGACGCTCACGGACCATGACAAATTCTTCAGTGAATGCCTGAGAGTCCTGGTTCCCGGAGGCAGGGTTCTTGCAATCGACGGACAGTGGTTTCAGCCGGGATACGTCCCGGACAGAAATTACAACCCGGAAGAAAGAAACCACGATGAATTAATTGAATATCTTCCGCTTTATGACAGCAACTCGCCCGAAATGATTGCAGCCATTATGGAAAACAACGGGTTTTCGGAGGTCTCCTGGAAATCTCTTCCCGAATATGCAGAGTATATGAAAAGATGCGATCCGGAAGGTTATGACTATTTATCTGTCCCCTACCTTGCAACCGGAATAAAATGTTGAGGAAGAGCTGAAGTTTTCCAGAGGCACTGCAATGCTGAAAGAGTATTTCATCCGCCGGGCTCTGTATCTCATCCCGGTTCTCATATTTATCTCGGTCATGAGTTTCTCACTCATCTACATCGCGCCTGGAGATCCGGCAGAGATTATGATGACGAGTCCCTCGGGAGGATATGATGAGGCAGCTGTTGAAGCGTTCCGCATAGCCCACGGTCTTGACCAGCCGTTTTACATCCAGTATATAAACTGGCTTAAAAACGCGGCTGCCGGAGACTTTGGATACTCGTACATGAGCGAACAGCCGGTTTTTGAAACTGTTCTGAGTGCATTCAGAAATACACTGACACTTTCCGTTCTTGCCCTTGCAATTGCCCTTATTATCTCCATTCCTTCCGGTGTAGTCTCAGCTCTGAAACATAACACCGTTGTTGACGATGCCTGCCGCTTTTTCGCTCTTTTCGGAGTGTCCATGCCGAACTTCTGGCAGGCATACCTTATGATAATCCTTTTTTCGGTAGTTCTTCACTGGTTTCCTGCATCCGGATTCGGGCACGGGACAGACATCAGATACATGATTATGCCGGCAATTGTCCTTGGAACAGGATCCGCAGCCGTAATGATGAGAATGATCCGTTCAAGCATGCTGGATGTCATGGGAAAGGAGTACATCCAGACTGCCCGCGGAAAAGGGCTTTCGGAAAAAATAGTTATCATCCGGCACGCATTGAAAAACGCGCTTGTTCCGGTTATCACGGTTGCTGGTCTGTCAACTGGTTTTCTCTTAAACGGCTCTGTTGTTGTAGAGACTATTTTCGGATGGTCGGGCATCGGAAATCTTGTGGTGAACTCGATCCTTTCCCACGATTATATGATGGTACAGGGTTCGGTGCTCTTTGTTGCCGTCATTTTCCTTCTGGTCAACTTCTTTGTAGACTTAGTCTACGTTTGGGCAAACCCGGAGATACGCTATGACAGAACTTCTTAAAAACAGGCAGATTACCATTTCCCTGATAATTCTTGGTGGGCTTATCTTCATGGCCGCATTTGCCGGTGTTTTAGCTCCCTATGACTACACGGAAAAGGACCTGCAAAACCGTCTTCAGCCTCCGTCTTCTGACCACCTGTTCGGGACCGACCACCTTGGCCGCGATATCCTGACAATGGTGATGTACGGATCGCGGGCATCCCTTTTCGTTGGGTTTGCGGTTGTTGGCGTTTCGCTTGCAATCGGGGTTACACTTGGCGTTCTGGCAGGGTATTACGGCGGGTGGCTGGATGAGATTATCATGCGGCTGACGGATAGTTTTCTTGCATTTCCTTCGATGTTTCTGGCACTTGCAATTACCGCATTTCTGGGACAGGGGATGAAAAACATGATGCTTGCTTTAATTGCTGTCGAGTGGACGGTATTTGCAAGAGTTGCACGCGGTTCAACGCTTGACGTCAGGACAAAGGGATACGTCCGGGCATCACGGTGGATTGGTGCTTCAAACTGTTATGTGGTGATAAAGCATGTTCTTCCAAACATTATATCTCCGGTTTTGATTATGGCATCTCTTGGAATCGGGAATGTAATTCTGGCAGCGGCAGGCTTGAGTTTTCTTGGGCTTGGGGTACAGCCGGCAACACCTGAATGGGGTGCGATGCTGGATGCAGGAAGGACCTATGTCACAACTGCTCCATGGCTGATGTTTTTCCCGGGTCTTTTTATCATGATAACCGTTCTTGCATTCAATTACTTCGGCGACGGGCTGAGGGATGCACTTGACCAGAAGATGAAAAATATTGAGCTTGAAGGGAGGTTCTGATATGTCTGATGTGTTGCTGAAGGTATCCGGCGTTTCTGTATCAATCCCGACAGGACAGGGAGCGGTTCACGCAGTTGATGATGCTTCTTTTTCTATTGACAAACACGAGGTATTTTCGCTGATTGGGGAGTCAGGCAGCGGCAAGTCAATCCTGGGTCAGGCAATAATGAGGCTGCTGCCCTCAAATGCGGTGTTTTCCGGAAAAGTGGAACTTGGCGGCATGGAAATATCTGCCCTTCCCGAAAAAGAGATGCAGAAAGTCCGCGGCAAAAAGGTTGCAGCAATTGCCCAGAACCCGTATCTTGCAATGAATCCGGGAATCAGGGTCGGCACTCAGGTTGCAGAGCCGATGCGGGCACATCTTGGATTGAGTAAAGAGGACGCAAAGACAAGGACATGCCGTGCTCTGAGATATTTTGATATCATCCCTCCTGAAGTGAGAGAAAGGGAATACCCGTTCCAGTACAGCGGCGGAATGCTGCAGAGGGCTATGGTTGCAATGGGGACGGCTGCAGATCCCGAACTGATTATTGCTGATGAACCAACAAAAGGCGTTGATGTGCTGAAGAGGCGCAATATTGCGGCAATTTTTCAGAAAGTTGCATCGGAAGGGTGTGCTTTTCTTTTAATTACGCATGATGTAGGTTTTGCCCGGGTGATGTCGGACAGAATCGCGGTAAACTACTGCGGGCAGATTGTAGAGATTGCAGGAAAGGAAGAGTTTTTCAAAGAGCCCCTGCACCCTTATTCAAAAGCGCTTTTGGATGCGGTACCGGAACGCGGTATGCACCCTATTCCAGGATCATCTCCTTCGATGATTGAGCTTCCCGAAGGATGCAGGTTTCATCCGCGCTGCCCCTATAAAACGGACAGGTGCCTGAAAAATCCGCCGGTTGTAGATATGGGAAAAAGGTGTGTGAGATGCTGGATCTATGCTTAAAGCAGAGAATCTGCGTTATGTTTACAGCTCCGGGCTGATTAAAACCGTCAAAAAAACAGCAGTCTGCGGTGTAGATCTTGAGATTTTTCCGGGAGAAACTGTGGCTATTGTCGGAGAATCCGGGTGCGGGAAGTCGACACTTGCAAAGCTGCTTGCCCAGCAACTTGAGCCGGCTTCCGGGGAAGTATTTTTTGAAGGGGAGAAACTTACGGGGATGAGATGGAAGAATCTCCGGAAGTTTATGGGAAAAATCCAGCTTATCCCCCAGAACCCTGCTGATGTGCTTGATCCTCGATGGACGGCTGAGCAGTCGGTTGCCGAGCCTTTTGTGATTTGCGGAGGTTTTTCCAGAGAGGAGATTTCGGCAGATGTAGATGCCCTGTTTGCAGAGGTGGGCCTTTCCGCAGAGCACAAAACCCGGTATCCTCATGAGCTGTCTGGAGGGGAACTGCAGAGAGTAGTGATTGCAAGGGCGCTTGCTCTGAAGCCTGAGCTTCTGGTATGTGATGAGGCGACCTCGATGCTTGATGTGTCGGTGCAGGCGTTTATTGCAGCTATGCTCAAAGAGATTCAGAAAAAACGTGGTATCGGGCTGGTTTTCATTACGCATGATCTGGAGGCTGCGAAGGCTGTTTCTGACAGGGTGCTTGTGATGTATGCAGGTGAGATTGTTGAAGAGGGAAAGGACGTTTTTAACCGCCCTCTGCATCCGTACACGCGCGCTCTTCTGGATGCGGCACAGTATACATCACTTGAGGTTGTTCTTCCGGAGGATACCGGAAAGCTGCCTGATGGATTTTCAGGCTGTTCCTGCTTCAGGCTGTGCAGGGAGAGAACGGACGCATGTAAAGAGCCACAGAAACTACGGAATGTATCGGGGAGATTGGTCAGGTGCTGGAAATCAAAATGACCGTCTATCTTAACTACCGAACTTTTGACAGCCCCTTCTTCTGAAATTTTTCGTCATAATGTGGTGCGCGCATTTTTACACAGAAGCTAACATAGCTGGCTGGCTTCAGACTTTTGCAGCCCTGCTTGTTTGGAATAGTTTAGAAAACTTTAAACCTCAGAAAAAACCATATTTAAATAGCTGTTACAGGCACTATCCTTGAAAAAAAGAAAATTGAAAGGTAAGCTGAACTGAATTCAGAAAATGTATCTTCATTTTGATTGGGGCTGAGTTCAGGACGACATATTTGTGTTTTAAAAACTGTCATGGTCATTGCTGTGGCTGTTCCAGATATATAGTCCAACCTGACGAACTGGATTACCCACTTGTCGCACAAAGGAGTTTAAATCATGCAGGACGCAAAACTGATCAAGGTAATTGCAGAATATCTCGCTAAATGCGCGGAAATACATGCGAGAGGTGAATCAATACCACCGGAGAGCCTGGAAGGTTTTACGATTGACATTGTGAGCTGCCTGGATGTGATCGATATAGGTGATATCGGTAAAGAGTTAATCCCGCTCAAGCGAGCACGCGCAATTATAAGGCTTGCAAGGCGCGAATTTGAGTGGCAGTGCGACAACATGGAGCATCCACAGGACTGGGAAACCTGCCTGCGGAATGCAGCTTCAGGAAATGTATAAAACTTTTCAGGAACCTGCCTGAACTCTTAAAGACACTAATCGTTCAATTATCGGTAGTGTAGAGTGCATTGCAGGCGTACCCGGGAGCATTTGTAAACTCTATTTTTACCCGGGCGGCTTTAATCCATGCCCGCTCTGCATTGTTATGTACGTCTTCTGCGAAATCGGAGCATACGTATTTTGAAGTGTACAAATTCTGGTCTGTTCAGGATTCAAGTCCTTTTTTATGCTGTATACTTACTACAATTTCTTCTTCCAGCTAATTTGCTTAATCAGAACATGGTAAATCCCTTATTTGAACTTTCACGCCAGATTTTTATTGACTTTTCCGTATCTACTCTGAAATGAGATCAATGGGACAAAATATTGATATTATGACGTTTTACAGGCAAATCATCTTATAAAAAAGTAGAAATGAAACATAAATAAGAGCAGCTTAATATAAAATCCATTTATATTGTCTGGTAAAAGATAAGACGTGATCAAATTGGGTAAATCAGGAAAGTCATCAGGAAATGGCTTAATGCGCTGGATTTTTGGGACAATTATTATTTTTATAGTTATCGCGGGAACAAATTGTGCTGGACTGAAAGATGATCAGGGCGCTGAAGAGTTCAGGCAGGTTTCACAGCAGGCAGGGGAGAGAGATCTGGTTGAAACTCATGTCCAGACTGAAGGAAGAGAAACAAATCAGGACAATGAACTTTCAGAGAGTGGACTTGAAGATAACAGTTATGTTGCCAGTGAAAAACCTGCAGATGAAAACCTGACAGTTCATTTTCTTGACGTGGGTCAGGGAGATTCAATTCTCCTTGAATATAACGGAAAAGCTATGCTTGTGGATGCAGGGGAAAGAGATCAGGGTCCAGTTGTTTCAGCATACCTTCACGAGCAGGGCATTTCCAGCATTGACTACGTCGTTGCAACCCATCCTCATTCGGATCATATAGGCGGCATGGATGAAGTACTCAACAGCTTCCAGGTCGGGCATTTCATTGACAGCGGCTTTCCGCATACCTCAAAAACCTACGAGAACATGCTGACTGCAATTGATGATAAAAATATTCCTTTTGAAGTAGCTGAAGAAGGAGATAAAATCAAATTTGACCCGGCTGTAGATATTGAAATCTTGAACCCGGGAGCTGAGTATTCCGAGGAACTCAATGAAAACTCCGTGGTGCTCAAAGTAAGCTACGGGGAAGTTTCGTTCCTGCTGATGGGTGATGCAGGGCTTGAAACCGAAGAGAAACTCATGAATTCCGGGCATGACCTTGATTCTGATATTCTCAAAGTCGGGCACCATGCCAGCCGGTCCGGCAGTGGAGAAGCCTTTATTTCAGCCGTAAGCCCCGAAGCAAGCGTAATCGAAGTTGGAGCAGGCAATGACTACGGGCATCCGCATGCTGAAATTCTTGAAAGGCTTCAGAAAGCTTCGAGGGTTTACAGGACCGATCTTGACGGCTCAATAGCAGTTACAACAGATGGATCTGCTTATACGGTAATCACCCAGAAAAGCGGGTCGGAAGTCGAAAATCCCGAAAAAACCGTAGTGGAAGAAACCAGGCTGCAGGAAGCCGGATCCGATGAAACTGAATTGGAAGACCCCAGCTCCAGAGGTGGAATTTCCAGTTCAACAGAATCAACTGTCTATGTCAGCGACCTGAGCCTCCAGGACGAATGGGTGGAGATCACAAACAGAGGTTCTTCTCCTGTTTCTTTGTCTGGCTGGAAAATTGAGGACGACAGCAGCAAGCACACCTATACTTTTCCTTCCTTCACGCTGGACCCTCAGGCTACTGTAACCCTGCATACCGGAGAGGGAACGGATACAGCTACCGAACTCTACTGGGGCTCGGGCAGTCCGTTATGGAACAATGATGGGGATACGGCCTATCTCTTTGACGACAGCGGAAATCTTGTATCTTCACTGGAGGGATGAATATGGGAAACTTCAAGTTTACTCTCGACAGAATAGAGGACAGCACTGCGGTACTGCTTTTAAGGGATGAGGAATCAATAAAAATCGACGTACCTCTCTCTTTACTTCCTCAGGAAAGTAAAGAAGGAGATATCCTGGACATCAGCATTACCAGGGATATTCAGGAGACAGAAGATGCTAAAGAAAGAGTATCGGCTTTGCTTGAGAAGCTTAAGAATAAAAACCAGTGAGAATAGATAATAAAGTTTTAATTAAAGACAGCATTCTTATTTTGCAAAATTTGTAAAATCTAGCGTAAAATTCATTGTGAGAGAGAGGGAAAAACCATGAAGATAGTTGGAATATCATCAAGCCCGAGAGGCAAGAACAGCAATACCTTAAAACTTCTGGATGCAGCCCTGGAAGGAGCCGCAGAAGCAGGAGCTGAAGTTGAGTCAATCGACGTTGCAAAGCTGAAGATAAAATTCTGCATAGCCTGCGACAAATGCCATAAAACAGGCGAATGCTCTATAAAAGACGACTTCCCGGCTTTACTGACAAAGCTGCTGGAAGCAGACGGCATAATCTGGAGCAGCCCTAACTACATAACGAATGTGACAGCCCAGCTCAAAACGGTATTTGACAGATGTCCCCTTGTTGTCCACGAACAGCTCTTTGACGGAAAATACAGCATGTCCTTAACAACTGCAGGTGGAAATGAAATTGATTTTATCCTCGACATTATGAACAATTTCACGATACAGTGTGGAGGCAGTTCTATTGGAGGCGTGGGTTGTTCAATGTCTCAGGGCTCTGAAGCGGTAGAAGCAGCAATTGAAAAGTCACGTGAAATGGGCAAAGACCTGGTTGAAGCGATAAAAGAGAAAAGGAAATACCCGGAGCAGGAAGCCAGACAGAAGGCATGGAGAGAAGGGTTCAAGTATTCTATCCTTGCCAATAAAGACCACTGGACGCATAACTGCGACTACTGGATAGAAAAAGGCTGGATTAAAGAGTAAAGAGCAGGGAGTAAAAACCAAAAATAAGCAATAAAAATAATCGTAATCCGGGAAATAAAACTGAAAACAAAATTTTCAAAGTAAATTCAGGGGAAAGTGATGCAATGGGGAATGCTGCAACGTTAAGCGTTGAAGAGCTTGGAAAAAAGCTTACAGAAGCAGGCAGGCTGCAACTGCGCCCTCTCTGTGTCTATGCCACGGATGAGGTCCCGCAGGGTGCAGTCCCATCGTATACTGTGGACCGCTGTGTGGCAAAGGCAGTTTACATTTCCGCCCTTTTTAATGAGACTCCTGCCCTCTATGTTGAAGCCGGGCACGAGCAGTGCTGCCCTGGCGGGCTTACGTGGATGGGGCTTGCTGAACCTCACCCGAAACTGAAGTATTTCGTAACTGTGGGCACTCCGGATTTCCACGGAGGTGCAGCCGAACACTTGAAAGCAACCCCTGAATTGTTCGATGAGCAGAAAGAACGTGCAGGAAAAATCACCCCCTGCTGCAGATACACAGTCATTGCGCCGTGTACTGATGAGGTTAAGTCTGAAGCTGCCAGAGCCTTTATTCTGTTTGCAGGCTGTGAGCAGATCAGAAACCTCTGCGGTCTGGCTCAATTCAATAACTCCGATCCCTTCTTCAGGACAGTAATACCCGGAGGACCCGTCTGTGCCACGATGATCGCTTTTCCAGCGGGCATGGCAGAGAATGCACCAAGAGAATCGGCTTTTGTCGGACCTGTCGACCCAACAGGAAACCCCTGGCTTCCCCCCGATTTGATGATTATGGGCATCCCTGCAGGGCTTGCACAGCAGATGGCTGCCTGCCTGGAGGAGTCTTTTATCTGCAAAAGGAGCAGGATAGCTTATCCTGAAAAGCGTATCAGCGTAAAACATCCGATTAAGACCTGAAAAAGTAAGAATATAAAAACAAGAATATAATGAAAAATAAAACCTATCCTTAAGAGAGATCTGTTCCAGAATACGCAGAGGACAAGTATTTATTTAATTAAAGATTCCAGTTCTCTTAAAGTCTAGAATCTATTCTCAGGCATTCGGAACCGCAATATTCCTCCTGCGTTTATTTTCTATTTATCTTACGTTTATCTTCTAATTATCATCAATTCATTTCAGCCATTCTGGTGGTCTTTTGTCTTCGAAAATTAACCGTGATACCTTCATCCGGTCTATTGCAGACCTGTTAAGAAAAGCAGAAATAGAGCTTCCTTATGACGTTGTGGACGCCCTCAGGAAAGCTGAAGCCAGAGAAGAAAATCAGGTTGCAAAATCTCAGCTCCAGGCAATCCTGAGAAATATCGAGCTTGCTAAAAACCACGGGGTCCCCATGTGCCAGGATACGGGCATCATGATCTTTTTTGCCGAGCTCGGAACTGAATTTCAATCCGGTTTTGATCTTGAAGCCGCGATAAGGGAAGCAGTAACCCTCTCTACCAGAGAAATTCCGCTCCGACCCAATGCCGTTGATCCTCTGACCCGAAAAAACAGCGGAAACAATACCGGAGCAGGAATCCCGGATATTCACTGGAAACTTGTGCCAGGGAAGCAGCTAAAGATCACTGTTGCTCCAAAGGGCGCAGGCTCGGAAAACATGAGCGCTCTTCGGATGCTGAACCCTACCGAAACAGGCAGCATCAAAAACTTCGTGCTTGAGACAGTGGTAAACGCAGGCGGGATGCCCTGTCCTCCTCTAACCCTGGGCGTGGGGATAGGAGGCTCTTTTGACAAAGCAGCCAGGCTTGCAAAAGAAGCCCTTCTTGAACCTCTGGATTCACCCATGAACGATTTTGAAAAGGAAATTCTTGACGCGGTAAACGCCCTTGGGATCGGCTGCATGGGACTTGGCGGCAGTACAACAGCTCTTGCCGTGCATGTAAAAACTGCTCACTGCCATACCGCTTCCCTTCCTGTTGCAGTAAACATCCAGTGCTGGGCAAACAGGCATGCTTCAATCGTTTTCGGGGAGGAAGAATAATGGAATATCATTTGCAGACCCCTCTTAAGTTAGAAGATATTGAGAAACTCAATGCAGGAGACATTGTTTATATTTCCGGAGAAATCCTTACAGCCCGCGATGAAGCCCATGCAAGGATTCTCGAAATGGAAGAAAAAGGAGAAAAACTTCCTTTTTCCCTTGCAGGGGCAGTTATCTATCACTGTGGACCCCTTATGCAGCAGACTGAATCCGGCTGGAAAGTCGTATCGGCAGGTCCTACAACCAGCGGAAGGATGTCAAAAATGACCCCTCTTCTCCTGAAAGCCCATGAAGTAAGGGCGATTATCGGAAAAGGCGGAATGAAAGGCGTTGCAGATGCACTAAAAAACAGGTGCGTCTACCTCGCATACACCGGAGGATGCGCAGCCCTTGCCGCAGAGCTGATAAAGGAGGTTAAAACTGTCCACTGGCTTGACCTCGGCATGCCTGAAGCTATCTGGGTACTCAGGGTTGAGAAATTCGGGCCGCTCATCGTGGGAATTGATGCAAAAGGAAAAGATATTTTTGCAGAGGTAAGGGAAAAAGCTGAGAAAGTTTTTGAAGGGATGAAGAAAGTTTGAAGGGATGAAGAAATAAACCCTGCTTCATAAGATGGTGGTCCAGGTAAAGGATCCTGGAAAATACCTTCTTACTCCCGAAAGCCGATTTTTGATTGGCATGAAAGTACTTTCAAATACTTTCATTCTTTGGACATTTTATTCAAAGAATATCATGTGTGTTTCTTACTCCGAATTTCCCCTGCTGCCTGAAAGACGTGCCTGATTTAATGGCACGGGAGCCAGAGGTTTAGCCAGAGCCCTGAAGTGCTCAAAAGTCTCCTGACCCCAGTGAACAGCTTTTTCTCCGAAACAGACCATTGTGTTGTTCTCGTTCCTGTCACTTTTTCCCGGAGAAAAGCAGGCAAAAACCATAGTATCAGTCACAGCGAGTGATGGAGGAGTATAATCGCCGTTCAGCAGATATATCTTAAAATTTTCAAGAATGGTCAGGGAATCAATTTCTTCCTTAAATTCTTCTGCAAACTTTTCAAATATAGATTGAGTAAATATTATCGATACTTTCAGCCCTTTTTTTGCATTTTCTGCACAGATTCTTGGATAGTGCAGATCATACTGTGAAACGATCAGCGAAATCTGTTTCGAATTGCAAAAAGCCTCAGCCATTTCCTGATATGCCACAGAAGCATCTTCTCCCTGAGATTGTTCGGGCACCAGTGCCATGAGTTCTTCCATTAGCCTGAAAAAAACAAGTGGGGACCCCCCTGGCTTAACACCGGACCAGTAATCATAATCGTCCTCAAGCAGCCTGAAAGCTTTTACAAGCGATTCCATTCTCCGAACAAGGATTTTCCCCAGAAGGGAGAGGCTGTATACTCTATCCTCCTGAACAACAAGCCCGCTTTCTTTTAGCCTTTTGAGCTGGGGCAGGACCGCAACCGGGTTGGTATCAAGTCCGGAGTTGATTTCTTCGATGGTCCTTGGCTTCTCTTTTAAAAATAGAAGAAGGTCTGTCCTCTTTTCTGAAGAAAGGAGAACTGTAATCAGGGAAGATTTCATCAACTCTACTGTAAAACCTATAGCTATATAGTTTTTTGTCCTCAATGTTATAGTTCCTTATAGTTTCGGAATCTGCGGTCTGAGGTTTTTTTATTATCATGGTTCCTGTCCTTTGATTAAGCGAACAAAAAGCTCAAAATTCCTGAAGTTTTCGAATGAAAAGGAATTAATGAAAATGAATGGGCAAGACGTGGGGTTAGGGAGTAAAAGCATAAGAGGGAAGAAGTAAGAAATATAAATCCCACAATCCAGAGGATCAATGATGAATCCAACAACGAGCCGGGATATTCTCCTTTATTTATATCATGCAGGGCAGTGTGACCCGAAAAAGTGCACAGGAAGAAAAATGGCACGCTTTGAGCTTGCCCGCCTTTACGATAAGATCTCAAGGCTGCCCAGGTCAGCGATTTTGCTTGACCCCATGGCGGAAAAGGCACTCTCACCAGCCGATGACCCCAGAAAAGGAATTATTGTGCTTGACTGCTCCTGGGAAGAAGTGGAAAGGGTTTTTCCAGAACTGGAAAAGTTGAACCTGGAACACAGAGCTCTTCCTTACATGCTTGCAGGGAATCCCGTAAACTTCGGAAGACCTTTCAAACTCAATTCTGCAGAGGCTTTTTCGGCAGCCCTTTATATTCTTGGACATAAAGAGCAGGCAGAAAAAGTCATGTCCAAGTTTAACTGGGGGCACAGTTTCCTTGAGCTGAACAGAGAGCCCCTTGAGGAATACTCAACCGCAAAAAACAGTACGGAAATTGTGGAAATTCAGAGCCATTACATCTGAAAGCATCTCCGCATGGAGAAAAGAGGGATGTGCAGTGAAATCATCAGTAAGGACGCAAATCGGGGTTATCGGAGCTGGAAACTGCAGCAATGAGACAGGAGCCCTTGCGGAAGCCGTGGGGAGAGAGATCGCAAAAAAGGGAGCTGTCCTTCTCTGCGGAGGCCTTGGAGGTGTAATGGAAGCAGCAGCTTTTGGAGCAAAACTGGAAGGGGGAATGACCATAGGAATTTTGCCCGGAATACGCAGAGAAGACGCTAATCCCTGGATAGATATAGCCGTTCTCAGCGGAATGGGGCATGCCAGAAATGCTCTAATAGCCCAGTCGTCGGATGCTTTAATTGCAGTTTCCGGGGAATACGGTACCCTTTCAGAAATAGCTCTCGGGCTGAAAATGGGGAAACCTGTGTTTGTTCTTGACAGTAAATGGGAAATCGAAGGCGTGCAGAAGGCAGAAAGTCCTCAGGAAGCTGTTGAACGTGCCTGGCATTTATAGAAAATCGATATAAATAGCAAATCAGAGGAAAACTATAAGCTGAAAGTTCTGATCTCCAGATTTGTATACCCGGAAAAAATCCTTAAAAAGGTTAAAAACAGGATAAATCAGAATTATTCGAGCCTTATTCTAGTTACGGATAGCAGAAATTTTTAAATTCGATCCAAAAATTTATATCGAAAAAGGAAACTTCAAGAATTAGGAGGCAGGCTTCGACTCAGACTGGCAGGAGTTTTGGGGTACGCCAGTATTCCTCCGCAAAATGTAAGAAAAGTTACACGGAGTTTTAAATGCACCTTATCGTAACGGAAAAAAATATAGCAGCAAGGAGGATAGCTGCGATTCTGGCTCCAAAAAGTCCCAGGAAGGAAAGAGTCAGCGGAGTGGACGTATACCGGTACGAGGCTGGATCCGGCGAAAACAGACAGGATACTGCGGTAGTGGGGCTTTCCGGTCATATTGTAGGGATAGATTTTCCAAAAGAGTACAACAACTGGCAGAAGGTTGATGCCAGAGCCCTGATAGACGCCGAGATTACAACAACGCCGATAAACCGGAAAATAGTGACTGCTTTGAAGAGCCTTGGAAAAGAGGCAGACAGGGTCACCATTGCAACTGACTACGATCGGGAAGGAGAACTTATTGGAGTCGAAGCTCTGAATATTATAAAAAAGGTTAACCCTGAAGTTCCTTTTGACAGGGTCCGTTACAGCGCAATTACTCCAAAAGCAATTGAAGCAGCATTCGCAAATCCTACAAATGTTGATTTTAACTTGGCAGATGCGGGTCACTCCAGGCAGGTAATTGACCTTGTCTGGGGAGCTGCTCTCACCCGGTACATTTCCCTTGCAGCAGGCAGGCTCGGGAAAATGTTTCTTTCTGTGGGACGAGTGCAGTCTCCAACTTTATCTCTTATAGTTGACAGGGAAAAGGAAAGGAATATCTTTGTCCCGACCCCCTACTGGGAGATTCACGCTGAACTTGAAGATGCAGCAGGAGAGACTTTTTCAGCCCAGCACTCAACCCGCCGTTTTCTGGATAAAGAGGAAGCTTCAAAGGTATTCAGGAAACTGGGTAAAAAAGCGGAATTAAAGGAAATCGAAAAAGGGACAAAGACCGACCAGCCCCCAACTCCATTTAACACTACAGGCTTTATCAGTGCGGCGAACTCAATAGGGCTCAGCCCTGCAAATGCGATGCGCATAGCCGAATCCCTTTACACCAACGGTTACATTTCATACCCGAGAACAGACAACACTGTATATCCCGATACCCTGGACCTGAGGGCTCAAATAGAGATCTTCAAAGAAGGGCCTTTTAAGGAATATGCAGAAGCCCTTCTCGAGAAGCCCGAACTTGTCCCGACCCGCGGGAAAAAAGAAACTACAGACCATCCGCCTATCTTTCCTGCTTCTCTCGCTAAGGAAGCCGACTTAAAAGAAGAGGAATGGAAAGTTTACGAGCTTGTTGTCAGGCGCTTTTTTGCAACCTTTGCCGGGCAGAGCATATGGGAAACCATGCGCCTTAAACTTGATATTGACGGAGAGGAGTTCAGGGCAAACGGAGCAAGGCTTCTGGAACCCGGATGGCGCTGGTATTATCCATACAATGCTCCTGAAGACAGGCTGCTCCCGGAACTCAAGGAAGGCGACTTATTAAAAGTGATTAAGAAAGAGATGCTGGATAAAGAAACCCAGCCTCCGGGTCGTTACGGGCAGGGAAGGCTTATCAACATAATGGAAGAACTCGGGCTAGGGACAAAAGCCACCCGCCATGAAATTATCAGCAAGCTTTATTCCAGGGCTTATATCCATGGAAACCCGGTCCAGCCCACGAATACATCTTTTGCTGTAGTGGATACCCTTGAAAAATATTCGCCTACAATTACAAAACCGGATATGACAAAGCTGCTTGAAGAAAATATGGACAAAATAGCAGAGGGCAAAATCAAAGAGGAAGCCGTCCTTGAAGAGTCCAGAGAGATGCTCAAACAGGTCTTTTCGGAACTTGACAAAAACAGGGATAATATTATAGAATCCCTGCAGGCAGGTTTAAGGGAAGATAAAATTATAGGCAACTGTTCCCTGTGCGGAAACGAACTCATGATCCGCCGCTCGAAAAGGGGAAGCCGCTTCATAGGCTGCAGCAATTACCCAAACTGCACCTTCTCCCTCCCTCTGCCAAAGAGCGGCCAGATTGTGGTTATCGACAAGCAATGTGAGACACACGGCCTGCACCACATCCGCATAATCAACCAGGGAAAACGCCCCTGGGACCTCGGCTGTCCACAGTGCAATTTCATTGAATGGCAGAAAGCACAGAAAGAAGAACAGGCACAGCAGCCTAAAAAAGAAAAGCCAAAATCCATTAAAGATCTCGAAGGCGTTGGAAAAGCAACCGCAGGAAAGCTGGAAGAGGCAGGGATTACAAGTGTGGAAGCCCTTGCTGAAGCAGACCCTGTAGAACTTGCAAAAACAATAAAGATCAGCGTAAAGAAGGTCAAAAGCTGGCAGGTATCATGCAACGGCGGCGCGGTTGAGGAACTGTAAAGGGTCCTCACTCAGCTTTTATTTTTGTTTTTTTGATTATTAAAGTAAGCTGTGAAAATTCTATAAGAAAAAGAGATGCAGAAAAATTTCGGTTCATTTCAAGATAAAATTCTGTAAAGTTATACTTCTTTAAATTTATAACTCTGTAATGTATAGGAGCTTAATAGATATAACTTTACAGAACTTCAGATCCGGATTTAAGTGCTTCCTTTAATGTACAATATTTATCGACAGTACAGCTTAATTCATGTCTCTTCTTCATTTTTAGTTTACTGAAGATCAGCTTCCACCGCATTTTTTTATAACTTCTTGAAGCTTGTCTCTTATGATCCCACAGGGGGGAATAAGTGGCTTGTCTTTAATCAAGACCGTAAGAGTTGACGCTGCTTCATCCCATTCATAATGAGCTTTAAATCCGTGGCTGTCAATGTCGCCTTTAGGTAATGCTGGATGAACCCCATACTTTTCAGCTGTCTTTACTAAACAGTCAACTACTTTTCGTGTAACGTTGTTATATGTTTCCTTGTCACATCCACCCATATTTTTTCCTCCTCAGATTTTTAAAAAGAATTTTGTATTGAAACTTAAACAGTTGAACCCGGAGACTAACAAATATCTTTTTTATCCCAAAATCGATTCTGCTTGATTAAGTTACAATGCAGCAGTAGTTTCAAAATCCAGTGATTTTTACTTTTACGTTCATCACCTGATTCTGAAATTGAGTTTTAAATCATTATATTTTGAAAACATAATATAATAGGAAATATAAATTAGAATCAATAATTCCAAACAGTTCCAGAATCCGGTGCTTCTCCAAAATGCGCATACAAACCTTAACCTGTAAATATACCCTTTGATCAATGAATTCTTAATTCAACCTTGAGAACAAAAATGAAGAGACCAGGAAAAATATTTAACTTTATTAATCATTAAGAACAGTATGTCAACGATTTCAAGCTCTTCTGTTATAATGACCACTCAAACAATGCCAGGAGAATTACTCATTGCAGCGTTCTTTGTTTTGATGATCCTTATTTTCTATTTTTCTTACAGAAGAAAAAGAAAGTGATATTTCGGAAACTTTCTTTAGAAAAATTTAGTTTAAGGTTGCCACCATAAGATCTGGCATATAATCGAGATTTTGATTAAAATAAGACCAGTTAGAAATTTAAATTTTAATTCTGGACCTGTACAACCTTGCTCGCTTTACCAAGTCTGTTTTGTCCCGCTCGACGCAGGAGAGCGGCCTGGCCCAAAAAGCAGAAAAAGAAGAGAATCGGCGAATAATAACTTACGCTGCTTTTGTTGCTTTTTGCCACATTTCCGAGCTTTCCATTTCTACTTTTTGTCCTTCTTTAAACTTCTTTTCTCTGCTTTTCTCTCATCTATTTTTTTCTTCTCTTTTTTCTATTTTGCAGGGTCGCCAGGCAAGCTGGCGGAGGTTTCCGATGCCATGTGAATTTAAAACCCCTTATCAGGATAATAGGACACTTTTTCTAATCCTGGCAGCGTTATTCATTTTAATTAACTGTTTAAACCAGGAAATCTATTACTCACCCAGATAGGATCCATGCCAGGTATGCACCCAGATCTGACCACTATAGGCATTTACACTGAGCATACCTTCAATGTCTTTCCGTCCAAATTGAAGGTGTACTGTTAGTGTCTTTTATAACGCCATAATAGTTGCTGCTGAAAGTCATGAACTCCTCAACTACCATGTTTGGACCGTATTGCTGTGCGAAGCTTTGCATAGTTTTTACGGCTTCATCCTGCGTTACAGGCCTGGATTCCGGATAGTAGAGCGCCATCATGTTATCAGTCATCATATTTATAATCTGAATTTTGATTTTCAGTTTGAACACCACATGAATAAATCAAATCTGTGGACAACTTTATAGAGAACTTGATTTCCTCATTATCTCACACACTCATCTATAAAAAGAGATAAATGCATTATTAAAAGGCGTTTAGAGTTTACAATATTGAGCCTATATTTTCGTAAACGAGTAAGAAATTATAGACTACAGATGGTGTTTAGTCTTTTACGATCACATTATATTGTAGTTTTTCAAAATATTGAGTACAAAATAAAATTATTGTAAATTAAAATTAATTATGGGGATAATAAATGTCAAGTGAATTATACCGAAACATAGTGATTGCAACAGACGGGTCCGAGAATTCACGAAAAGCCATCTCTTGCGGTATTGAAATTGCAAAAATTAGCGGAGCTACTGTCTACATCATTCACGTGGTGGATACACTCTCTGTAGTTTCTGACATCTGGACTGCTGGCAAAGACCTTATCCATGATATGATGATAAGAGACGGGAAGAAAATATTGTCTGAAACCAAAAAGACAATAGAGGATTCCGGGGTGGAGGTAAAAGATGTTCTTTTGAACGGGCACCCGGGTGAAGAAATTATCAAGTTTGCAGAAAATAATAACATGGATCTGATAGTGATGGGTACGCTCGGAGCAACCGGGCTCGAAAAATTTCTGATGGGAAGTGTTGCAGAAAAAGTGGTAAGACATTCAAAAGTCCCTGTTATGGTCGTCCGAAATCAAGATTAAGATTACTAAAATGTATAAATGCATGCCAAAAGACCAATTGTTGCGAATTGATATAAGCTGGGTCAGGTTCTTGAGCATAAAAGGATAATCATATTTACAGATATCCTGCCTGTGAATAAAACAATTTAAAAAACCAACCTTTAAGGGGTGTTTGTTCTGGAGCTCAGTTTTAAAGGAGGATGCAGGGAAGTAGGACGCTCGGGTATGCTTGTTAACGGAGAAATTCTGCTTGATTACGGGATAAAGGCTGGAGAGGTCCCCGAATATCCCGGAAACGGCATGGAACCTAAAACCGTGCTGGTATCCCACGGGCACCTGGACCACTGTGGGGCTGTCCCTAATCTGATGTACCTCAACCCTGAAGTCTTCATGACTCCGCCAACAGCAGAATTTACCGCCATGCTCGGAAGAGATACCCTCAAACTCGCAGAAACCACTCTTTCGGGAGTATCTCCATTTGATCCCGATGACCTTCAGAGGCTTAACCAGAGGACACGGAGAAAGGATTACAGGGAACCTTTCAAAACCAATAAGTACAGCGTTTGTTTTTACAACGCAGGCCATATACCCGGAGCATCCGGAATTCACATTGAATCCGAATCAGGAGAAAGCCTGTTTTACACAGGCGACTTCAGCCTGCAGGAGACAAGGCTCGTCCCGGGTGCGGAAGAGTTTCCTGAAGCTGATACCCTTGTGCTTGAAAGCACCTACTTCGGGGAAGACCATGTTCCGCGTAAAGAGACCGAAGAGCGGTTCATAGAATCGGTTTATGAGACACTTGACAGGGGCGGAACTGCCCTTATCCCTGCTTTTGCCATAGGCAGGACGCAGGAAATCCTTATGCTTCTTGATGCATACGGGATCAGGGCTTATGTTGACGGGATGGGCAGGGATGTGTATAAAATCCTCAAAAAATATCCTGAATACCTCAGAAATCCAGACCTTCTTGAAAGGGCTTTCGAACGCTCCACACAGGTAAAAGACCATCAGCGGGAGTCAGTCCTGAAAGAGCCGTCAGTCATTGTTACCACTGCCGGGATGCTTAATGGGGGACCTGCACTTTATTACCTTAGCAGGCTCTACAAAGACCCGAAATCCAAAATCCTGCTGACCGGATATCAGGTAGAAGGCACAAACGGGAGGCTGGCTCTGGAACACAGGATGATAGAAACCAGGGAAGATATACTTACCCTCAAGCCCGCGGTTGAACAGTACGATTTCTCTGCCCACTGCGGAGATCGGGAGCTGAAACAGCTTGTAAAGGATTTCTGCAAAAAGGGCACTGAAAGGGTTTTTGTCATGCATGGAGAGAAAACTGAAGCCTTTGCAGAATGGATTTCTGAAGAAATCGGAGTTGAAGCATATGCGCCTGCAAAAGGGGAATCTTTCAGCTTTTAAAGTGTGCAAAAGAATTTTTAAAAGGAATTCCTGTTTTTAAAAATAAAGGAAAGGATAAAGCCCCCTGAATATGGAATACAATAAGCAACAAAGAGAATCAGTGCTCCACTATATATATTCTGATGCACATATCTAACTGGGAGGGAATTAAAATGTTGGGAGATTTGATATACGAAGCTGCAGGCAAGGTCGTAGGCATGAGAGTGCTTGATGACAATGGTACAATGGAGATCACCCTTGATGAACAGGGCAAGGTTTTTGGAATTGAGTGCAGCCTCACGCTAACTGCCGCAGGTAAGCTCAGGCCCAATGGGATGCAGTACTCAGAAGGACGCGGATTTCTGATAACAAAGGACGGCGATCTGGCCACTCTTATAATGTCAGGAATATCAATTCCTAAAGGGCGTCCACCAAGCAGCAGTGTTCGAGGAGCAACAATTTTTAACACACAGTCACCGAAGCTGGCACGTCTCAACAGCGTCGTCTGTGTTTACGAAGGCGAAGTGAACGAGGATAATAGTTATACCATTAAAGACTGGGAATGGAAGTAAGCTGCCGAAAAGAGGATATTGATATCCTCGCTTTTACAATGGAAAGGCTGGAAGATGAAAAAAGATTGAAAGGCTCCTGGATTGCAAAATTTTAGGGGATCTGCTTACGCGTAATGAAAAACAATAGAAGTTTTGAGATGAGCCTTAAATAAGGCCCCTTCTCCTTTCACTCCTGTACTCATCAAAGAGGCTCTGCAGTTCGTCTTCTTTAGCTTTCTGCCGCCTTTTATCAGCTTCTTTTTCCCATGCAGCAATTGCAGTTTTAAGGGCTTCCGGTTCTGCCATTGCAAAGTCGTCAGCTCTCTCAAGCTGGATATCCCTTAAGACCGGCACATCGCCTTTAAAGAAAGTCTCCTCTGCTGCATGTGAAATATCCTCAGGGATAATTACAGCCCGGACTTTTGCTTCCACAAGGATCTGGGCAGTTGCAGCTCCGCCTCCGCTCGGTTTTTCCAGAAAAACAACATCTCCTGCTTTGAGCCCGTACTTTTCTTTAGTTTCGGCAATAGATTCTTTCGTAAAAGCCGCAATAACCTTTACTGGGGTGCCTTCACCACGGATCTCCATTTTCTGGATTTTACGCAGTTTATTGCTCCTGCGTCTGAGTTCTTTTACGGTTTTATTTTTGTTGCTGAGCTCTTTTTTAAGATTCTCTATAGTGCTGTCCCTTATCTGGAGCTCTTTTGATTTTCGGACTTCACTGTAAGCTTCTTTTTTAAAGCCTTTTAACCTTGATTCAAGCTTTGAAATCTTTCTGTCTTTTGCTACCAGTGCCTGTTTAAGTTCCTCAACATATTCCTGCAGGTTCTGGATCTGTTCTCCCTGCCTCTGAACGACCTCTTTCAGTTTAAGCAGGGATTCGTCAACCTTTTCATCAGGTTTTTCCTGTGCTCTTACTCTCGGAGCCTTTTCGCGGGCTTCCGAGGCAGCCCTAACTTTTTCAATCGCAGCCTCTATCGAGTCTCCACGGATTACATGAAGCTTTATCAGCTCAATATCTGCATTTTCCGGAGCTTTCTTTTCTATACGTGAAAAAATATTCTTGTAGCTTCTGTAGGTGAGAAGAGCTGCAGTCAATGCATCCCTTTCATGGTCATTGGAATAGCCGAAAGTCTTTCCCAGCGCAATTTTTTCTTCGGCAGAAACCTCAATTCCCGGGCTTGCAGGAACAGCATTAAAGCTCCTCCTGATCTTTTCAACCGAACCCGGCATTGGAGTGACATCGCTTGCTATAACTGCAGGTTTTCCGTATTCGGCAATAAGCTTGACAACCTCATCAGGAGATATTCCCCTGAAGCTCTTCAAATAGAGGAGGTCTCCATCAAGAGAAAGGATGGCTATGCCCACGGTTGTTCCGGGATCGAGCCCGACAATTGTAAATTTACGCCTCTGGATCCTGGGTTTAAGGGGGACATAGCGAATTTTATCGCGTTCGACACTTCTCACACTTACCTGGGCATCATTGCTTGCCATAGAATGTATTGGAACCTCTCCACGCTTTGCATAAACTGTAAATTCAGACCTGACATAGCCCCCGAACCCTTTCACATTTACAGCTTCGAATCTGATGCCTTTTTCCCGTGAAAGGTCCTTAAGGGCGTTTTCAATCTCCCTGCTCCTCTGAAGCACAGCTCCATGTACTTTTCTTCTGTACCGGTTCTGGCTCCATCCTCCTCGCCCCAGGGAACGGGCTCTGCTAACTTTGATTTTCGTAATGTCTTCAAAAAGAGAAACCTCATGCCCAACCCCGAGGTCTGCAAGCTTTGCACAGGCTTCAGCTTCATCATTTGGATTCTCGGGGTCAACAGAGATTCCGTGCTTGCGTGCAATCCTGACAAGAGGTTCCGGGTGCAGCCCACCTGTGACCTGGACAAGTCTGACTCCTTCAGGCATGCGTTCCATAAGAGAAAGAAGCTCGCTTCTGTCAGCCGCAAGCTCAAAAATGTTGTCAACAGCTATAATCTCAGGCCTGTCCTTCTGGATCATATTAAAGATCTTCTGGCGGCGGAGCATATTAAAATGGGAAATCTCCCCGTCCCTGAGAATAGCAAGGGCGTATCTGGGAAGTTCCCTCGCCCTGGGAGATCCACTGGCAATATCGATTCCATAGATAATCCTTTTTTGCATGAGTACCTATATTTTATTTTTTGTAGAATATATATTTAACTGATTTCTACATTAATTCTGGCAAATAAACAGAATCTATAAAGTAAATTTTTATGGATCAGTTAATCTCAGGATACAACAATTTCAGGAAGCCTTTTGTTTCCCAATTCAAGCCTTTCAGAAAAATACATCTTAGAATATTCTTTTTCTGCAATTAACTTTTTTATTGATGAAAAAGTATAAACAAAGACAAAAAGGTAACTCTTTTGACAGACACACCGGAATACTGTCTGATATTTATTCGATTTTAATAAAAATATATTGAACAAAAAACGCACATAATATTCTTTGACTAACATGCCCAAAGAATGAAGCACTTGAGTGCACTTTCATGCCAAATAAAAAGAGCTTGAGGTTTTCAAATGATTTTTAAAAACTAGTGTCTCAACCATTTAATTTTTGCATATCTTTATAATCTTTGAATCTCT
>NZ_DAOOUJ010000052.1:0-22511 GCF_035390745.1 Methanosarcina sp.
CGGAATCAGATAATCTTTCAGGGCAAGTAATATCCCTACCGAAAGTGATGCAACAAGCAGGGAACCGGCCATGTCCATAGGGAAATGCAGCCCGGAATAGACTCTCGCAAGTCCGCTGACGAATGCAAGAACCAAAAATACCGCACCGCTCTGCCTCAGATCTCTGAACGTCAGAAGCATAAGAGATACAGCAAACATTATGGTAGCATGGTCAGATGGAAAAGAAGATTCGGCGGCATGTGCTATAAGAAGTGTGCCTGTGGGAATCATGAAAGGTCTCGGGTGAAAGTAAAAGAGATTAATAATGAAATTTGTTCCAAGGCCTAGAAGGGCTGCATATCCGGAAAACAGCACTTCCTGCCGATATTCATTTTTTGCAAGCCATGTATATGCAAGGTAGATACAAAAAACATAAATGAGATAATTTGCTGCAAATATCATCGCTGTATCGAGAGCAGAATTTTTTCCAGCCATATCATTTATGATATGAAACAATGTAAGATTGGGGTCCGTTATCATAAAGCTCACTTTTAAGCATACAGGTTTAACTTACATTATTTTATCTCATTATTTGACTTTTGGTTGTCCAGATATATTCCTGATTTTTCAACATGACGGTTCCTGTAATAATCTGAACATTCTTGAGCTCCCTTTTTCCTTAAGCAGATTCCGATTCAGCCGCTTTAGGAATAAAACATGAAAATTATTTAGATATTGGTATTACTTTTTAAAAAAATTAGTCCTAAATACAAAATCGATATGTCTATATATGATATCCAATACAGATTAAATATATAAATCCTATCTTAGATATGGAATGAAAAACATGCTTTTGTTGGATATAACAACATTTGAGCTTGAAAACAGTGCAAAGATATTTAAACGATGGGATCAGGTCGAAAGTAAAGGTTTTCCTGATGGGCTGAAAGTCGTTAGCCAGTGGTTTGACGCCGGAGGAGGGCGCATAATCACCGTCTATGAAGTGGAATCCATTAAAGATTATGTGGCTTTCAATTTCTCATTCACCGATCTGTGCCATGTTGAAGTTTTCCCTGTTGTAGGGGCTGAAGAATTTAAAAAATTCGCCTCGAAGTGCGTAGAAAGTTTAAATGCAAAGAATTCTCCTGCAGATACGTAATTTTGTTCGGTTCCATTTCTGTTTTTGTGTTTCAGATAATAAAGATTATACAGTACTTTTCAACACCAGACTTTCTTTTTTTCCATCAATTTCCAGCGTAACTTTTACCGTACCGTCTTCCCAAAGTCCGGGCCCTCCACGGCGGTGGATATGAACTGTCCTGTACGGAGAGCAGATGGAATTTATAGTATGTTTGAACACGGCTTTCTGCTCTTCTAACGAGCCTCCTTCAGAACGAGATTTTACCACCCAGTTACAGTCCTTGCAGTCTAAAGTAACATTTCCATATCCGCCTATTGAACCTGCATTATAAGAGTAGTTAAACTGTTTCTCGGAGGAACATCCAGATGTGTTACATTTGTAAGTTATAATAAGCCTGCTCTCTTCCCTCCCGTAATAATGGGTTTTGCGGTCTGCAGTCATGAAAATATGTGTTTCATTTAAAAGATATCTTGCTTTCCAGTTCTCACTTTCGCCTTCAAGCGTGTCATTATAAAAGTAAACTTTTTTCTCAGTTATCAGCAAATGTGCGGAGCAGACAGCAGGCAGTATCAGCATGAGGATAACACCTGATAAAAGGAGACTGAGTGCTTTCTTGCTTACTTTTATTTTAAAGCCTCCTGATTGCCAGAAAATTCTTACTTTCAGACTTTCTATTTAATTTATGTATGCCTATAAAATACTTTGTTGTACAAATCCTGCAGTTTTTAACCCGTTTTTGACTTCAATTTCTCAAACCTTCTCAACAAAAGCGAAGTGCAGTTGTTTTGACAGTGTTATCAGTCAGGTTGTCAGCTAAGTTTACAGGCTCCTGTCAAATTGCAGAAAATAAAAAAGGCTCCCGGGAAAGAAAGTAATTTCTCTTCCCGGTAGAATATATTCGGGCTCTTGATACTGTCTGATATGTATTGAACCTTATACTGCTCCAGATTTTTCCTCTATTTTCAGCCTTCAATTTTCTTTTTAACCGCCGCAACAGCATTTTCCGGAGAATCGGTTTCCCAGAGCTTCCTGACCTTTGCGCTCTTAAGAGCAGGCATAAGTGAATCTATTTTTGCCTGCACAGCTGCAAGTGCCTCTTCATCCATACACGGAGGCTCTATTCCCATAAACTTCTGAGCTTTCAGGGTTTCCGTCTCCCTGAAAACTGCACGGTCAACCCCTTTCCTGACCCCGGTTTTCAGGGACTCGATTGCATCCTTCCACTGGGTAGCCCAGGGGGTATCCGGAATGTCGGTGTGGTGGACGTCAGTTCTTTCTACTTTTATGGCTGCAAGGTGGCAGGCTTTCACGCAGGCTCCGCAGTACATGCAGAAGTCTTCGGCAAAAGCTATCTTTCGCGGGTCTTCAGGGTCTGTCGGCACATACCAGAGTTCTGAGGGGCAGACATTAAAACAGCCGCGGCATCCCTGAGGGTCGCATTCTTTAAGGTTAAGCTCAATAAGGCTCAGTTTCCCTTCCATGGGCTTCTGCAGGTCAACCGCCTCATAGGGGCAGACAGCCTTGCAGCGGGCACACTGGGTGCATTTCAGGTTATCAACCTTTACTTTTCCTTCCACCTTTGGGGCTTCGCAGGGGCGTTCCCCTTTGACCTTAATTGCTTCTTCCGGGCAGATGTCCTGGCAGAGTACACAGTAGTCACATTTGTCCGTATCAACAAGTATCTGCTCAAAAGGCACCGGGTTTTCAGGTGTGGGTTCACGTTCAAGCAGGAGAATCGCATCACAGAATTTAGCACAGATCCCGCAGAAGTTGCATTTTTCAGTGTCAATTTCAATTTCACCTTCCGCACCTTCTTTAAAGGGAGCTATCTCTTCTTTTTTCGGGAAAGTGAATTCGACCTCTATTGCATCCTGAGGACAGGCTCCTTCACAGAGGGCGCAGGGCAGGCATTTTTCGTTAATATTTACATAAGCATCGTACTTTGGATACTGTTTTTCATCAGGAACCTCTCCAACGGCTTCAAAAGAAATTGCATGCACAGGACAGAGGTTTGAACACATCCTGCAGAAAGTGCATTTCTCAAGGTCCATCATTACAGCAGGGGCATCAAGACCTGTCGCAATCTCATGTAAAGGCCCCATTTCAAGGGCTTTTGTGGGGCAGATTTCCGCACATATCCCGCAGCCGTTGCAGCGCTTGTAATCATAATCGAGAGTTTTGAGGGATTTCTCGGTTGCCTGTGTGTAGAGGAAATGTGTTCCCTGAATGTCCATGCTGGTTGTAACCGTGATCTTTTCCTGTTCCTCGCCCTCGCTGCTTTCGGAAACTGCAGCTTCCGGCTCTTCCAGTTCGAAATCCTCAGATTCAGGTTCAGAGGCTTCGGGTTCAGGTTCTTCATTTCCTCCGGCTCCGCAGCACCCGCTGCATATATGAGTTTCCTGATCCGGGCATTTTTCGGGAGATTCGCCCGGATATTCTGGAAGTTTTTCGCTCACTGTGCCGCCTCCTCGACTCCTGTTCCTGTGGTACATTCCTTCCTGAACTCACTCCCTATAGGCCCTATTTCTTCGAGTTCCTTTACAAACTCGGTGATTGTATTTGAGAAGCGTTCTCCCTCGGCAGCCGAGATCCAGAGGGTCCTGAGCCTTTTCGGATCAAGCCCTATTTCCTTTAGGACTTCTTTTAAGACGTCCATGCGCTTTTTCGCATCAAAGTTTCCGTGGATATAATGGCACTCGTCCATCCTGCAGCCTGCAACGAGCACTCCATCAGCCCCTCCTTTAAGTGCTTCAAGCACGAATTCCGGGTTTACTCTTGCAGAACACATGGTGCGAACTACCCTGATATTTGTCGGGTAATGGATCCTTGACATCCCTGTAAGGTCTGCGCAGGCATAACTGCACCAGTTGCAGAGGAAAGCCACAATAAAGGGGCTCTGGGACTTGTGAGCTGTTGCAGCTCTGACCTGTGCAAGGATCTGCTCATTTTCAAAGTTCCGCATCTGGATTGCACCGACAGGGCATGCGGCACTGCAGTCCCCGCAGCCGTAACATGAAACTTCGTCCACGACAGCCTTTTTATTTTCAATTTTTATCTTTCCGAACTTGCAGACTTCCACACATGTCCTGCAGCCTATGCATTTTTCAGGGTCAACATGAGCCCCCATGGGATCGGCTTCAAGCTCTCCGGTCCCGAGGAGCTGCATAACTTTGGAGGCACAGGCGCTGCCCTGAGCTATGGAGACCTGGATTTCTTTGGGCCCCGAGGCACAGCCTGCGAGGAAGACCCCGCTTACCGGAGCATCAACAGGACGCATTTTCGGGTGTGCGCTTGCAAAAAAGCGGTCAGGACGCCTGGCAAGATTAAGCATCCTGCCAATTCCTTCTGCGGCTTTGCTTGGTTCGTAGCCAGTGGAAAGCACGACAAGGTCATGAGCTTCTTCTTCAACTCTGGACTCAAGGGTATTTTCGTAACGGACAACCGGCCTTCCGTCTTCACCTGCATAAATTTCGGCAACCTTTCCGCGGATAAAGTCAACACCCATTCCCTGTGTCCTTGCATAATATTCTTCGTACATCTCTCCGGCAGCCCGGATATCTATGTAATGAATTGTAATATCAGTATCAGGATAGCGTTCCTTGATCATCTGGGAATTTTTAAGGGCTGCCATACAGCAGACTCTTGAACAGTGCTCGTTGCCTACGGTTTTGTCCCTTGACCCTACACACTGGATAAATGCAACACTCTTTGGGGGCTTGCCTGTAGAAGGCACAAGGACTCTCCCGCCTGTGGGTCCTGCAGAGTTCAGCATCCTTTCAAGCTGCATATTCGTTATGACATCAGGATACTTTCCAAACCCATACTCCTTTTTCCTGGAAGCGTCAAAGAGCTGGTAACCTGTTGAAACGATTACGGCTCCTGCTTCGAACTCTATTTCTTCAGGTTTCTGTTCGTAGTCAACAGCCTCTGCAGGGCATGCCTGCTGGCAGAGCCCGCAGCCCACACAGTGGTCAGGGTCTATGAGCACGACCTGCGGGACAGACTGGGGAATTGGCATGTAGATTGCACGGGTCTTTCCAATCCCGTAATTCATGGGATTTTCGATTTCTACAGGGCAGACCCCGGCGCAGAGGTCAACGCAGCCCTTGCATTTGTCTTCAAGAACGAACCTGAGTTTGCGTTTGACTTTGACGTGGAATTTTCCGACAGACCCTGAGATATCGGTGACTTCGGAATATGTGTAAAGAGTAATGTTCGGATGGTTCTGGACCTCCGTCATTTTGGGGGCAAGCACGCAGATAGAACAGTCGTTTGTCGGGAATACCTCGTTCATAAGGGCCATTTTGCCCCCTATTGTAGATTCCCTTTCTACCATGGTTACGGGAAAGCCGGCTTCTGCGAGGTTTAATGCGGCTTCGATTCCTGCAACTCCCCCGCCTATGATAAGAACATTTCTGCTGGCTTTTGAGCTTGTCGCACTTAATTCTCTGAGGAAACGGGCTTTTGCAACTCCCATCCTTATAAGGTCAAAAGCCTTCTGGGTCGCCATCTGGGGGTCATCCGCATGCACCCAGGAACACTGCTCCCTTATGTTTACCATTTCCATGAGGTAAGGGTTGAGGTCGGCTTTTTCCATGACATGCCTGAAGGTTTTTTCGTGCAGCCGGGGGGAACAGGCAGCTACCACGACCCTGTCAATTTTATTATCTTTTATGTCCTTAATGATGCCTTCCTGTCCGGAATCGGAACATAGAAACTGTACTTCCCGGGCAAGCACCACATCTTCCAGTTCACCTGCCATTTCTTCAAGGGCTGAAACATCAATTACTCCCGCAATATTCAGTCCGCAATGGCAAATGTAGACTCCGATTCGCATGCTTGTTTACTCCTTGTCTATAGGTTAAACTTTCAAAATCCTCAATTATATTTGAAAATAGTACCAATTTATGATGAATTAATGATCTTCTGCACCCTTTTGCAGAAAAAGCAACGTATTACATATCTCTCTGGTCCAGAGAATTGTTATACGACCGGAAAAGCTTTTCACCTGGCTTTTCAGAAACTGTGGATTTGTGTTTATAAATCTCAATATAAATTTTCTCTCAAACAGGATAAATACGTAGCCGTTTTGTACAAAAACAAAAACTTTATTTGTAGAAGTTTTCGAAACCCCTGTCCGATGCCTTACAAAGAGAATTAAGAAGCAACAGTTTTTTAGTAATTTTTCCCAGGGTTTTCCGGATAATTTCAGACATAATTAGCACATTAATTATATATAATATGTATTATTTATATCTCTACTATTATAAATCATATCTATTTCAACTTTATGATTCCTGTTAAACAAAGACTAACCAGATTCAGGTTAATCACATCTGGATTTAGTTCCTATAAAATTTGACAGAGGATGGAGCTCATCACCTGACATTCATGTTCAAGAAAATAATATTAAACCTCTGATCTTATATTTCTCTCAATAACATGAGATAAACGGATTATTCATAAATTAGAATATCTATCCTGTGATCTCAACAGGAACGGGGAGCAGAGCTTAACAGTTATTATATCAGATCACCAATTGATTTTATAGTTTGAGAACTTAACTCGTAATCGATCAATCAGTGTCCAATCTCTAATATTAACCTCTCATTAGCTCTCATGTATGCGGGAGTTCCTGGGGCATGAGTTAAAATAGTTCTTAAGGTGTTTAAAGAGTTAAAAACATCTGAAGCAATAAAAAGGATAAAATTCTCCTGCCTGGTAATTACATTTCCGCGTACGCCATCTCACGAATAACCATCATCACTCTTATAAAAACAGGAGGGAAATCCACATGAGTGAACATAATGAATTAAAAAATAAGATGTATGAATGGACAGAAAAATACGCAAACAAGGCAGGATACAGGCTTAATCCGGACAAAGAAGCTCTGGACTATGTCCTTGACGGGCTTGCTTCAAGAGTAGAAAAGTTCGGAAGGCGATACTGTCCTTGCAGAATAGTAACAGGGGACGAGAAAGAGGATAAAAAGATAATCTGTCCCTGCATCTATCACAAGGATGAAATTGAAAAAGACGGAAACTGTCACTGTGAACTCTTCTTTAGACCTTCCTGATCCGACCTGTTCTGCCCTGAAAGCAAGTTTAAAACCAAATTGGTGAAGGCAGGAGAGGGCAATAGATAAATATTTTTGCCCTCTTCAAGCAGCTCTATCTTTTCGCTGACGCCAGAGTATTGTTTTTCAGTCTGCAGAAGGTCAAAACCTTACTGTGAATGCGAGCCAGGTTTCGGGAGGCTGTAAACACTGTAAATTGAAATTAACATTGAGAATTAAAAAGCAATAGTTTAAGGTGGATTACATTCATTTCTTTATCTGTATCTATTAACATTGTTTCAGTTACCTTAAACACTTAATAATCTTAAACAGCGTTTCCTTTAAACCGGATATTTTCCATCAGGAAATTTTCGGTTAACCTTATGACTGTATAGATGACTGATAGATATTAATCAGCCTGTACAGACATCACTGACCTTACAGGCATTAACCTGCCCTTTCTTTAATTAGCTCAATGATAAATTTGACTCAGGGGTGACCTGGAATGACAAATGCAATGGAACTCTATCAGATGCTCCCTAAGACTAACTGCAAAAAATGTGGGAAAGCCTCCTGTATGGCGTTTGCAGTTGCCCTTATGGCCCGCGAGCTGACACCTGAGGACTGCCCCCCACTGAAAGAGGAAGCAAAATATAAAGAAAACTACGAAAAAATCAGAGGCCTCTTCAAGCCGTCGGAAGGAGCAACCGAAACAGGGCTTATAGTGCACGAAGACCTCTGCTTTGGTTGCGGAAACTGTGTCGTTGCCTGCCCTCCCAATGTAGCGAACGACCCCTATGGGGTGGGCTCGGGAAATGCCCCCAGAAATGTTGGTAAGCTGGTCCTGACAGTAGAAGATGGAATTGTCAAAGCCCAGAACCTGGGAGAGTGCCGCAGATTCGGGAAGAATAAGATCCTCTGCAACGGCTGTATAGTGACCTGCCCTGTCGAGGCAATCGAGTTTGTGTGAGGCGAGAGGATGGCTGAGAAAAATTATTACGTATGCACAGGCTGCGGAATGCTCTGTGACGATATTGAAGTCGAGTCTGAAAAAAACAAAGTAAATAAAGTCTACACCGCCTGCAGGGTAGGCGTAGCCCACATGAAAGACGGAAAGGAAAGCGCAGCTTTTATGGTCGACAACAAACCCGTAGATGAAGCAACTGCAATCAAAGAGGCTGCATCTATCCTTAAGAATGCAAAAAATCCTCTGATTTTCGGGCTTGGGACTTCTACCAGTGAGACCCAGAAACTTGCAATCGAACTTGCAAGGAAAACAAGTGCAACTCTTGATGATACTTCTTCGTTTTGCCTTGGGAAGGTGATTGAAGCTCTCCTTAACAACAAATTTAAGGTCTGTACTCTTGACGATGTAAGGAATAAAGCCGATGTTACTATTTTCTGGGGGGCAGACCCTTCAGACTCTCACCCGCGCCACCTTTCTAAACACTCCTATTTCCCCAGAGGAACTGAAAAGCAGCGGGGCTGGGAAGAAGAGAGAACTGCAATTTGCATAGACGTCCGGAAATCACATACAGCAAAGATCTGCGGTAACTATTTCTTCCAGATACCGCCGGCAGGGGATGCCGAGTTCATTGATGCCCTGATGGCAGCGCTTGCCGGAAAACTCCCGAAAACCTCCTACAACTTCCCCCCTAAAAGAATTCTTGAGCTGGCAAATATCCTCAAAGGGGCAAAGTTTGGCGTAGTTTTTGTAGGGCTCGGCCTGATCTATTCTCTGGAAAACCTGGAACCCCTTATTCGGCTGATGAACGCCCTTAACGAAAAATCAAATTTCCACCTTGTGCCCATGGTGGGACATTACAACATGAGGGGCTTTAACGAAAACCTCTTTGAGGAAACAGGGTACGTAAACAGCGTAAAATTCGAAGAAGGGACTGTAAAGCACGGGCCAGAATATTCAATCGTTGAATCCCTTAAAGCAAAGGCAGTTGATGCAGCACTTGTAATTGGTTCTGACCCGCTTTCAAGCCTCCCCAGGTCTATTTCAAAGAATCTGCTAGAGATTCCAACGATCGTAATCGATCCATGTGAAACCCTTACTTCCAGAAAAGCAAAAGTGTGTATCAACACCGCAATCAGCGGAGTGGAATCCGGAGGAAGTGCCACGCGTATGGATGGGGTGAAGGTGGAATTCAAACCTGTTATTGAGACAAAACGCCCTTCGGATGAAGCAGTTCTTAAAAAGATAATGGAGGCTCTCTGATGGATTTCGGATCATTTCTTAAAGCCCCTGAAATAAAGGTAAGGGTCGTAACCTACAGGGATATTTTCCAGGACAAAGCCATGATCGAAAACCGTTTCGGGGAAGAGTACAGGAACCGCTCTGCAGTGATAAAAATGGACCCTGGCGACCTCAATCAGTTGGGCGTGAAAAAAGGCGAAACCGTAATCCTGAAAAACTCTTTCGGGACGGTTGTGGTTAAAGCAGAGGAGTCCGGATACGAGCCCTCCCACAAAGGCATTGCGTATATGCCGAACAGCCCGTGGTCCAATATGCTGGTCTCAGACGAAACAGGCGGTACAGGAGTACCAAAGTTCAAAGATATCTCCGTGACTGTTACCAGCGCTAAAGGGCAGAAAGTAACTGAAATAGGGCTTTGACTTCCAGGATTTCGAATATTTTTTGAAAAGCTTACAGAAGTCGATTAAGTATTAAAAAGAAACCTTAAAAACGGAAAAATTTATTTGGCATGAAAGTAGATGAGGATATCTTCCTCACATACTCTCTTTTTTCTCTTTCCCCATAACTGCAAATATTCCGCTAATTATTGATATCCGTTCATCAACCGAGAATATCTCGGTTTCCACAATCTTCCTCTTTTGAACTTCTCCTTTTTCATATCCTGTTTCATCTTCGTACATCTCATCCTTTTTAATAAGATGCCATATTATCGTTGCAATCTTCCTTGCCAGAGCAATAATCGTCTTTGCATATCCAATCGACTTCTTTTTCCTGTTAAAAACTCTTTTAACCTGCTATTCTTCTTTCTTGCTGCAGCCTGAGCAATCTGAGTCAGAATCCACCTTGCTACTTTTGATCCTCTCTTAGTGATTCTTCCGTTGATGGCAATTCATTGGTTAGTTTTTTGACGGCTTCACAGAACCAAAGAAAAGACAACGTCCCTGTCCAAAAATAATGATGGAGCTCTATTATCAAAAAAGGTAAGGAAAAAACACTTTCATTCTTTGGGCATGTTATTCGAAGAATATCATGTGCGTTTTTTATTTTTCTTTCAATATCTTTTCCATTTCCTCTGCTATTTTTCGTACTTCAGGAATCTCATCGGTTTCAGCCAGCCTGTTCACAAGTTCAAGCATTCTCTCTTTCATCAGATCAAGGTCTTCAATAGCAAAAGAAAGTTCTCCGATAAGGGCTTCCAGGTTTTTTGTTCCAGTAAGAGCAGAAAGCTTTTTAAGATCCGTTTTTATCTGGGAAAGAGTTTCAGGAGAATTGAGATCAACATCATATTCTTCTTCAAATTCGTCTTTGGAGATTGTTTTAAGCCACCTTACTTTTCTGATATGGCTGATAAAGTTGCTGAGCTGCCTGTATTCATAATTCCCGCTAATCTTTCCGATCAGAATCTCGTTTCTGGTCTTGAAGGGAACTGCCACAAGGTCTCCTTTTTCTATTTTCGTAATGAAAGAGCAGATCTCCTCAGCCCAGGTTTCGGAAAGCTCTTCTCTCATGCCCGGATATTTTTCAAGTATGAGTTTCTTTACCTGCTCTTTATTTTTGCCGGAGAAATCCGGAAGCTCAGCCCAGCCAATAGTAACAACGTTGTCCTCCAGAATTCTTTCTTCGTCCTCTAAAGTGCCTGCGGATTTAAGCAACCAGAATTTCATAATCCATCTCCAATTTTCAGTTTCTTCGGATCTGTATAATAGCCATCAATCCCATATTCGTATATCCTGTTGTTAATTAATGGTTTCCCGCAGCTGTGATCCAGTCAGGATCTCTACAGGAAAAACTCTATTAGGTTTATACTCCCAGATACAGGTATGGGCAAAAAGGTCTTTGTAGGGGTTGACGGCTGCAGAGCAGGCTGGTTTGCAGTATTTCTGAAAGAAGAAAACGAAAATGGCTTCAGATGGGAAGTTGCCCTCTTTCCCGAATTCTCATTCCTGATTGATTTTCTTGAAAATAAGTGCAGCCAAGCAGAGCCCCTCATCCTTATTGATATCCCCATTGGCTTAAAAAACGGCGGAACAGGAGAACGGCTTTCGGACAAAGGAGCAAGGGAAATTCTGAAATCCCGAAAATCCAGCATCTTCCCTGTTCCCTGCAGGGAAGCGGTTTATGCGGAAACCTATAAAAAGGCATGTGAGATCAATAAAAGGCTCACAGGAAAGAGCATCTCAAAGCAGGCATGGAACATAGTCCCTAAAATCCGGGATGTAGACCGTTTTCTGGCAAAAAACAAACGTTACAGGGAAAAGGTCAGGGAGGTGGGTCCGGAAATCTGTTTTCAGGCTTTTACAGGTTTTTCCATGAAATACTCCAAAAAGAAAGTTGAGGGTTTTCTGGAAAGGAAAGAGGCCCTGAAAAATGCAAATGCCTGCAAGTTTGTAGATGAAATAATTGAATACTCCCTTTCAAAATACAGAAGAAAAGACCTTGCAAAAGATGATATACTTGATGCTCTTGCAGCTGCACTCACTGCGGAGCAGGGTAGCAAACAAGGGTTTGTTTATGTGCCCGACGAACCCGAAATAGATAGCAGAGGGTTGAAAATCCAGATGATATACTTTAGCTCTTTGCGGCTCGGAATCCATTAACAGCTAAAAATGAGGAACTGGTTTGTCTCGTCTCCGGAGTAAAATTACTTACCTGAGCCTGCGTCTCCTGATCCACAGCATACCCTATTGCGCATTAACACTTTAATCCGTATTTATAGAACGATTGCTGCAGACAGACTGACGGCCAGCCATAACCTGGAAAAATGTTTTTGCTTCTACTGGTTCGGCTACTTTCATGCAGTGCCAGAAAAGTTCTCTTCCCCAGTTTAAGGCTCTTTCCTCGGTGGATATCAGAAGCTGGTCCCTCAATTTACCGTCATTTTCGGGGAGTTTGAGCGAAAGGAACCTGTCAGTTACAACAATTGAAGGGATAGAGGAAGGCTTCTGGCAGACAAATATTTTCGAATTTTCATTTTTTGACAGCCTTTCAGCTTCATCAGGAAAACTGGAAAATAGGCGCACTATAACGTTTTCGGTCATACAGAGTGTAACTCGGGTCCCTTTTTCTGCAAGATCTGCGTAGAGGGAAGGAGATTCCGGATGGAAGTAAGATACTAAGGTAAGAACCTCTTTTGAACTCAGGATATTGTCCATGAAAGATTTTGGAGTTTCAAGCATGTGTTCTACATCAGGCTCAAGCAGTTCGCAATGCCCAAGTTCATCAATTCTCTCCAGAAGGAAATCAGGAATTTGAGTAAGGTCACGCGTCTTCCAGTAATCATTGTTGACTTCAAAGACCTCAATTGCACTCAGGAAAGGTTTCAGGTTTTCAACTATTATATTACCAATTTCAGACAACCTGTAGACTTTCTTATCCTCAATCAACAGTTGAGCATCTTTCATTTTTTGTATATGAGGCTGGATCGAACCGGCATCCACATTGAGAAGTTCCTTGATTGTATCAATATCTCTCGGCTCCTCTCTGAGAAGAAGTAAAAGCTCTTTTCTCCTTTCAGAAAAGAAGATAAGATTGATAAGTGACTGTCTCATCTGCTCACATCCAGTTTCCTTTTTTACTTCTAGAATAATGCCCTAAAAACCTTTTGATTTTTGAGCGTAATAACTCTTTTTATATAATACTTCATTAAATTAGCAAATACTCTGACGGATTATAGCATACAATAGATATAAATCGAAAATTCTGGAATGAATAAGTAGAGATGAACATAAAGACTGGAATCTATGGAAAAAATAATAATTCAGCCGGAAAAAGGAAATCACCCAGCATATTAAATGAGATCAGGCCTAAAAGTTCGGTAGAGAATATGATTGAAAATCCAGTTCACGCCAGCAATCCTGTCACTTTGGTCAGAAACTCAATAGGGATGGAATTTATTCTGGTGCCTGCAGGAGATTTCGAAATGGGCTCTCCATCGAATGAAAAACGAAGAAAGCTCTGGGAAAGCCCTGTGCACAGAGTAACCATTAAAAAACCCTTTTACCTTGGCAGGTATCCGGTTACCCAGGAACAGTGGAGTAAAGTTATGGGAAATAATCCCTCATATTTCAGGGGTGAAAAGCGCCCTGTTGAAACGGTTTCCTGGGAAGATGTTCAGGTATTTATCCAGAAACTTAACACCCTTGAAAAGACTAGCGAAGAAAGCTCAGCCTACCGGCTCCCCACAGAAGCCGAATGGGAATATGCAGCAAGGGCAGGAACCACAGGCAGCTACTTTTTCGGCGATGACGAATCGAAACTCAAAGAATATGCCTGGTTTCTCGAGAACTCCGGGCTTGAAACTCATCCTGCTGGCCTGAAAAAGCCCAACCCCTGGGGGTTTTATGATATTTGCGGAAACGTGGGGGAATGGGTGCAGGACGAGTACCACATCAGCTACAAAGGGGCACCTTCAGACGGCAGAGCATGGGAAAGCCTTTTCCCCAGTGTATCTGTGCCAGTAAGGATAAGGAGGGGAGGAGGCTGGAACGGAAACGCAGGCTGCTGCAGGTCTGCTGAACGGCTTTTTGCGGCGCAGGATAAGAAGCTAAACAGCCTGGGGTTCAGGGTTGTTAAAGAGCTTTGATTATCTGAAACAGACCCTGAGAACCTTTTATGCCCATGAAACCGTTGTCCCTGTTAAGAATCTCGAAATTTGAAAAAAATAAGAAGCTGCTGAATGCAGTGCTCAGGCTTCTTATTGAAGATCCTCCTATATTTTAAAAAAGGCTCTGAATAATTCTGCTTACTGCCTGATAGAATCTCCCTACTGTGTCCGCCTTAAGGCGTTCTCCTCCTGTATGGGGGTTTACTATAGTGGGTCCTATAGAAATACAGTCTATCTTCCCTTCGTATTTTTCCACAATATAGCTGCATTCGAGGCCTGCATGGATTACGGTTTCTACATAGCCTTCAGGGTATATTGCCCTGTACACATTACCTGCTTTTTGAAGTAACTCAGAATCGTCATTTGGCTGCCAGACCGGATAGGGGTCACAGTTAGATACATTGTACCTGTAGAATTTCCCTATATTTTCCTGGATCTGAATAAGGGCTTCCATTGAATCGCTGTTGGAACTGCGGTTTAAGGCAAAAATCACTACCTTGCCGTTATTTAGTTCAGCCGGCTCAATAGCTGCCAGGTTACTTGAGATCTCCACAATATCAGGTCTGCCTGGAATCATGTTGATGACGCCGTGTGGTATCTGCCGAAGTAAACAAAGAAGTTCATCTGTCGATGCTTCATCAAGAGGGGACTGGACAGAGCTTACTTCTATAACCTTCCAGCAGAAATTATCCTCCTCGGGCTGAGCCTGTGCCTTTAAAGCCTCGCAATATGCGTCAAAATCAGCTTTAAAATCAGAATTATCGGCTCTTTGAACGGCTATTCTTGCTTTAACCCAGGTAGGAATTTTGTTTATGGTGGGTATTTTTCTCTTGCCTTCTTTTATTTCTTCAATTTCATTCTCTTCTACTGAATTTATTGAAATCAGACGCAGGTCATAACTTTTGATGCCTTCCCCCGTAACATCAAGCTTTGTGAGCCGTTTATTGAGCCGGATGAGGGCTTCGGTAAGAACCTTTATAGCATTAAGCCTTCCATTGTTGATGTTAACCCCTGAATGCCCCCCACGAAGCCCTGAGATAGATAATTCCAGGGTAATGAAGTCTTCAGTAAGAGGTAATAAAGTAACATTTCCCTCGTACTTGACTGTGCGTCCTCCTGCACTTCCGTAAATAATGGTATTTGCAACTTCAGCGTCAAGATTTATGTACTTTCTGCCGATCAGGATACTTTTGTCAAAATTTGCAGCCCCGCCCATATCGGTTTCTTCCTGAACAGTAAAAAAACACTCAACCGGATAATCTTTGATGTTTTCGTCTTCCAGAATGGCCAGTATGGTGGCTACACCAATTCCGTCATCTGCACCCAGGGTAGTACCTTTTTCTGGGTCCGTGATGCTTGCCGTATCTCCAGCTTTTATCCACTTAGCCCCTTCGTTGTCAAGATAGCCAAATACACTTAATGGGAAAATTTTCTTCCTGGGAGTACACACCATATCCGTATGCGCCTGAAGGGTGACATAAGGAGCACTGGCATAATCCCCTGAACCCTTTCTGCGAAGGACAATTACTCTTTTTCCGGGATCTTCAGCTTCTGGCTCGTAATAAACTACTTCTACACCGTCTATTTTTTCGGCACACTCTATAATATATTCACGAACCTCGTTCTCCTCACCTGAAGGATGATATAATGTTGTTAGTTTTATAAAATGGTCATGCACTGCCTCTGGCTCAAAAGAGTCATCCAGTATTTCTATATCTGACATGTACATCTTACTCCTGAATATTTTTCGAGAAATTTTACATAATTGCTGTGTTTATTTCGATATCAGTTCTGTAATTTTTTGATAATAACTCCAGCAAGAGTATTTGATGCAACTCACACACAAAAAACTAAAAATCAGCAGCATAAAAGTATATTCAAAACCTCACATTTTAGATATTTTGGCTTTTTATGCGACAGAATCATGCTTAACCGTGTAAGTATTATAAGAAAATATGCTGTCCCGTTATAAAATACTTTTTACTCTTTGGATATCTTTAGTAACTGCGCTCCACAAAATAGAAAATTTAACTTTCTATTCTTATTCAGCACCCCTGACCCCTGCCCGTTTTTCTCAGGCGGGGGCAAAAAAGAGTTTAAGGTGCTTTCGACGATTCAGGAGGCGATTAAAATTTGTGTCTGTCGGGTAGAGACACTCATCTATACTACCATCTGGTATTTAACACTTTTGTTATAACTCTTGCTACTTGATATGAAGAGAAATTATTATAGTCTTACGTAAATATAATCACAAATTTTTTTGAAGATCAAAGAAGCCAGAACCCCTGATTCTTGTAAAACAGGAACAGTAAAACATAACAACTTTCAGAGAGGCAAAAATATTTGAAAAAACTAAGTAGTATACGGTCTTCGGGGAAAATGGCAGAGTGATGAAATAGCAAAAGCTCCCTACAGGACCTGGCATGATCCGGCAGAACCTGAAGAAACAAGAGAAAAAGCCTCAAAGAATCCAAAAATCGTGGAGAAGAAAGTCCCGAATGCACGAAAGATCCTGAAATTGAAAACTTTATGAAGGCTTACCAGGATCTTCCTGAAATGCCGTTCTGGGATTTCCTTCCTTATCTGCAATTGTTCTTATCTTCTTTCAGTTAACTCAATGTTTGGTTAACTCAATGATCAGGGGTACCTGTATGTATATACCCATTTAGACTTTGTAACGTCCTTATAGACATAAGGTTTCCCATTAGATACAACAGCCTCGTTCACGTTATTGTTCACTCATGTTCCCGGGGTTATTTTATGAAGAGGCTTTATTTACTACAGGCATATAATCTGTGCTTCCTGTGGTCTCATTGATGACGAATGGAGTATCTCCGATACCATCTCCGTTAGCATCTTGTCCTGTGTATTTACTCCACACATTGCCTGCCGAGCTGCTATTCCATATGTTAGTCCCTTCGTCCAGAGCATCAAGGAAATTCAAAAATACGTTTTGATAGATAGTGTTGTTGGAGGATTTACTAAGGTATAGCCCAATCCCATTCCCGCACAGGAGATTATTAATCATATTGTTGTATTCTGAATCGACAAGAATAATCCCACTGGATCCGAGACCTACAAGGTTATTATTAATGTAGTTGCGCTGAGAATTATTGAGAGCAATACCGACGTCATTCACCGCCAGAGTATTGTTGACTAATGAGCAATTATCTGCCCCATAAAGATAAATCCCGACTTCAGACAAGCCTCCACTGGAAGGGCCTCCTGAGATATAGAACCCGGATATTGTCACGTTGCTTGCATTAACGGAAAAAACGTCGTCATTCGAAACCGCGCCCAGTACATATGTGCGGTTAATCTGGTCTTCGGATCCAGATTTTGAGATAATTGAAATTTCTTTATCCACTTTTATGTTTTCTTTATAAACACCCGGACTTACAAGAATCGTATCCCCATTCTGTGCATTATTGACAGCTTCCTGGATAGAAGTGTAGCTTTCTCCTCCATTGGAATCTACAGTAATAACCGCAGCGCTTGCAGTGGTTGTGACTATTCCAAGTATGAGGAGGAAGACTGCTAAAGCATTCAGAATTAATTTCCCATTCATGAACCAATACTCCCTTTAATTGATTAAATTCTCCATACCGAAAAAATAAATACTGTTTTTATTATGACTCGTAAGAATATAATCTAAAGTAATAAAAAGATTTGGAAATATATATTCTGAAAAATAATCTGAACTTTCGTTTACTCTTCTCTTCAAACAAATCCTTTCATATCTGGAAAATCGGTTGAATGAGAAGATTTAAGGATCTAAAAAGCTCGAAAAGCCAGATCCAACAATCAGTAAAACTGGTCGAGGAAAGTTAAATATTAAAGAAAAAAACTGAAGTAAAATAAACAGAATAAAATAAAAGAATAGAAAGAATAAACTATTATTAAAAATGAAAGGATCTTTTAATTAAAAAATAAAAGAACTTAAAAATGAGTGAAGCGGATTAGAAGTTTTCTGTAATGTAATCCGCCATGGATTCAAAAACCCGCCGGCCGTCATCAGAACCGAGGATCGACTCCGAAGCCCTTTCAGGGTGAGGCATGAGTCCAAGAACATTTCTTGAAGCATTCACTATTCCTGCGATGTTTTCCAGAGAACCGTTGGGATTGGCTTTATCCGTTGGCCTCCCTTTTTCGTCAACATAACGGAAAACAACCCTCTCGTTTTCATCAAGCTCTGCAAGAGTCTGTTCTTCAGCATAGAATTTGCCTTCCATATGGGCAATTGGCAGCCTTATAACCTCGCCTTTCCTGAACTTCGAGGTAAATGGGGTATTTGCTGTTTCCACTCTCAGGCTGGTCCAGTGGCATCTGAACTTGGGATATTCATTTGTTGTAAGAGCCCCTTCGAGAAGCCTCGCTTCAGTCAGGATCTGAAAACCATTGCAGATCCCGAGAACAGGTTTTCCTTCGGCTGCTATTTTTTTCACGGAATCCATAATAGGGGTCCGGGCTGCAATTGCTCCTGCCCTGAGGTAATCTCCATAAGAAAAGCCGCCTGGAACAACAACTCCGTCAAAGCCCGTCAGGCTTTCCTCTTTGTACCAGACAGTTTCGGCATCCACACCAACCACGTCTTTAAGAACATGAAGGACATCCATGTCGCAGTTTGTGCCTCCGAACTGAATAATGGCAATCTTCATCTTTTTCCCTCAATCTTCCTTCAAATTTTTAAGCATTTAGCTTTCTGGATTTACTCTTCAATCCTTTATTTCCTCAGAGAGCCTCAGTCGAATTCCTTAAGCTCAATAGTGTAGTTGTGGATGATTGGGTTTGCGATAAGTTTCTGACACATCTCATCAACTTTCTGCTTTGCAACCTCGGCAGATTCGGCTTCGAGCACGATTTCATACAGTTTTGCAGTCTTTACGCTTTCGACTGCATATCCAAGGTGTCCGAGTGCCCTCCTAGCTGTGGTGCCTTCAGGGTCAAGCATGCCTGCCTTCTGTTCAATTCTTACTGTTGCCTGGTACTGCATCTTTGTAAGCCTCAATTTTGAATCTTTAAATTAGAATCTTTAATTTATCGGATTATTAACGTCTTTTCGGTAGCCCGAATGCGGTATATGATGAAAGATCAGCAAACTTAAAGGTAATCAATTACCGGTCTGCACCATAATAATTATAGATGCTTAAAAACGTTGCGTATATTGGAGGACACAGATAAAAAACTTCCTTCATAAAGAGCAAAATTACAGTTAAAGCCCTTTAAAATTAAAACCTACTTTTGTCCTTTAAACCTCTTTTTATCCTGAATTTTTCATAATCTCATTTGAATTTATAAAAGATATGATTATAATTATAGAACATATTTGGAAAGTTTTAAATGTATAAAAGCCCAATTATAAATTGGGTGAAATACTGAACTTCAATGAACTGGATAGTTGGGACAATAAACAGGACAGCCTTGAATAGGATCTGCACCTTACCAGGCAGCTTGTTCTCTGCAAACATGGAGTTCTGAGAGGCAGCAATTGCTGCAGGGATTACATGCCTAAAAATGACCTGTACACCACACGCTGCTGCTGCCTTTACTGCACTCACTCCGTCTGGATAGGGGATGAAAAAAGCGCAAGGAATCCCTTTGCTGCACTTCAGGGAGATCCTGTGTTCGCCGTAGAAGTAGTCAGGGAGCAAACTCCCGGATAAAAAGAGGAGACAGGAAATAGAGAATAAAAGAAAAACAGGAACAAAATACACTTCTTTATTTATTTTCATCACATTTTCAAGCGTTTTTTCGGTTTATTTCTTCTTTTATCCATTTTGACAGGCAGGCTCCGGCCCCGCGCGGCACAGGGAGAGAAAATATTGATCCTGGACTCCGCCGGATAGAGCAACTATTAATCAGACCAATTACTGAGAAACAACAGTATTTTAAATCGCTTTTTCATTCTACACTGACAGTATCTTTTTCAGAACCTGTTTTCCCTGCCTGGAAGAGACTTTTTTCAGTTCTATGATGCGTTGCCGGAAGATTGCAAAATAATAAATACAGGATGGAGTTGTGTATACGGACAGAAAGGACAGAAAAAAGGTGCAATCATGTGCGGAATAGCAGGAATGTTCGGAACTCCTGACAGTGACAAGGAAGTAAAGAAAATGCTTGCAGCTCTGGGACACAGGGGGCCTGATGCCTGTGGAATCCATACTGAAGGAGACCTGAGCATAGGAAACACCCTGCTAAAAATAACAGGAGATATGCCCCAGCCTCTTACAGGAACAGGGTCCCTCGTACTTAATGGAGAGATATACAATTTCCGGGAACTTGCATCTGAAATAGGGATTAACACCGATTCAGATACCGAACTGCTTTTTACACTTATCGAAAACGGGGTAAAGAAAGATATCACCCCGATAAACGCAGTATTTTCCGCCCTTTCGAAAGTAAACGGAGATTATGCTCTTGCATATGCCTGTGGAACAGAACTGGTACTTGCCAGGGACCCGTCCGGAGTAAAGCCTCTCTTTTACTGTTCTGGAAATATGGAGAAGCCGGAGTTAGCTTTTGCATCCGAAAAAAAAGCCCTCTCAGGGAGGGGCAGAGAAGCAAAACCTTTCCCTCAGGGAGGGGTTATTGGCTTCAATACCGAAACCGGGAAAACAGCACAAAAAATTGCGGAAAAGTCCCTTAAAATAAAATCTCCTGAAAAGAGAATTTCCGCGGAAAAAGAAGCCGTAATTTACCTGAAGGCGGCTCTTGAAAATGCTGTAAAACTCAGGCTTACCCCTTCTTCAGGAATCGCATTCTCTGGAGGGATTGACAGCACCTTTTTGGCAGCCCTTGCAAAGCAGATAGATCCCCATATTACCCTTTACGCGGTCGGGCTTCCGGATTCCCATGACATTGCCCAGGCAGAGTATGCAGCCGAAGCCATAGACATGAAAAGAAACCTGAAAGTCCATTTTCTTTCGCCTGAAGAGATAGAAGCCGCAGTCCCCAGAGTAATTTACGCAGCCGAATCTACGGACCCGATGAAGGTTTCAATAGGGCTTCCTCTTTACATAGTTGCAAAAACTGCAAGAGAAGATGGAAAAAGAGTCCTTCTCACCGGGCAGGGGGCAGACGAACTCTTTGGAGGGTACAGCAGGCACGAAGGGTTTTTCGAGCAGGGTCCCGAAGTGCTTGATAAGGAGATTCACTCAGACCTAGAGAACATCTCAACAATCAACCTTGAAAGAGATGATATGGTTACAATGGCCAATTCCGTGGAACTCAGGGTGCCTTTTCTGGACAAAGAAGTAATAAAAACCGGGCTTGCGATAAGTCCTGAACTTAAAGTCGTAAAAAAAGACGGCTCATATACACGAAAATATATCCTAAGGAAAGCGGCTGATGACCTTCTCCCGCCGAAAATTCTCTGGAAAGAGAAAAAAGCAATGCAGTACGGTACAGGGGTTCAGAAAGTACTCGATGAGCTTGCCAGGGAATCGGGTTTTTCCAAAAAGCAGGGAAATCATATCGAAAAATACCTTAAGCATATTGCTCTTGAAAACGGGTTCGGTTTATAAAAAGGAAAAAACACAAAAGGCAAAACCAGATCAAATCAATAAGTATAAACAGTTTGATGTTTATATCCGGGTAAAAAAATATTCTATATAATTTATAATCAGTTTCAGGGGGAATTCAAATAAAAATAGCAATCACCGGAAAAGGCGGCGTTGGAAAGACTACTCTATCAGGCACTCTGGCAAGACTGCTTGCAAGGGATGGATACGAAGTTCTGGCAATAGATGCAGACCCTGACATGAACCTTGCATCTTCTCTGGGTATAGAAAATCCCCCAAAACCCCTTGCTGATTTCAAAGACCTTATCCAGGAAAGGGCAGGCGCTGAAGGCGGAGCTTTTATCTATAACCCGAAAGTCGACGACATTGCAGGCAAATACGGGGTAATAGGGCCCGATGGAGTCCGGATGCTTGTCATGGGCACCGTGGATAAAGGAGGGAGCGGATGCATGTGCCCGGCTTCAGCTTTCCTCAGGGCTCTTCTCAGACACCTCATGCTCAAGGAAAAGAGTGCTGTTATCCTGGACATGGAAGCCGGAATAGAACACCTGGGAAGGGGTACCACACGCGGGATGGACCTGATGGTTGTTGTGGTAGAGCCGGGAGCAAGGTCCCTTGAAACAGCCGAGAGGATAAAAAAGCTCTCTTCCGAGATAGGGATAAAACATATTGCTGCTGTAATTAACAAAGGAGGCGCCGGAAAGGTAAATGACAGGCTTGAAGAGCTTGGCATCCCGGTACTCGGGGAAATTCCTTTTGATGAGCAGTTAATGAAGGCTGACCTGGAAAAAAGAGCTCCTATTGATGCAGGAGGTGAGGCTGTCAACGCCATCGTGAAAATCAAAGAAAAACTTATGGAAACCGTTGAAGAGATCAGAAAAGAAAACGAGAAGAGTAAAAAGTAAAGGCTGGAAACAGCCTGTACTCTTTTTAGTTTTGTTTTTTGTGTTCTATTTTTGATTCCTGATTTTTGATTCCTGATTTTTGATTCCTGATTTTTGATTCCT
>NZ_DAOOUJ010000053.1:0-22331 GCF_035390745.1 Methanosarcina sp.
AAACAAGAGGAAAAAGGTATAGAGAGAATTTTACAGAAATATAGGGACACTACCGAGGGCTACACCAGAAGAAAGTAAAAAGCATGGCTATCTTGTATGTGTTGCCGGAATAAATGAGAACGGAGAATTCAGGAGAGTTTATCCTTTCGAATTTAGCTATGGGGAAAAATTAATCGATTTTAAGAAGAAAGACCGGGTAGAAGTTGTCCTGACGGAACCGGATAACGATCAAAGAAGAGAAAGCAGAAAGCAAATTCGATACAGGAACCTGCATTCCCCTGTTGAGGACGAAGAGCTAAGAAATTTACTCCGGTCGAAAGTAAGTTCAATTGAAAAATTAACTGAAGAAAATGCAAGTCTTGGAGTAGTTAAGCCTGAACTTTTAAACGTAAAGATCGAAATAAATAGTACTGAAATATACGACAAGCAGCAGTATTTCAACTTGATGGGCGATTATCTGGTCGAGAAAAGAGAAAAAATTAAAATGCCTGTCGAATTGAGATATCATTTCAGGTGCAAAAACGATCCTGCCTGCAAAGGACATAAGATCATCCTGCTCGACTGGGAACTTAATGAACTTGCAAGAAATATTATGCGGACTGATACAGATCTCGCGTCCATAGAAGAGAAGATTCGAAACAAGTTTTATGACTTCATGAAGGACAGAGATCTCTATTTTGTAATGGGAACTCATTTCCGCTTCAAGACCTGGATGATTATTGGAATTTTCTATCTGAGGAAGGAAGACAGAAATCAGAAGGAGCTTTTTGATTTTTGAAAGTTTTTGCGTTTAGGTATTTATGAAAATGAAAACTCAAGTTGTAAAAAAAGATTATATCGTTGGATGTTTATTTTTTATGAAGAAGATGAGAGGCGAAATGATGGAAAGAACAGAAGTTTCATCATCAAATATAGAATCAATAGGTTATGACGAAAGTAAAAAAATATTGGAAATTGAATTTAAAAGAGGAGACGTATATCAGTATAAAGACGTTCCGGATAATATTTTTCAAAATCTTCTTCGTGCAAGTTCACATGGAAAATATTTCAACGTGCATATAAAAGATAAGTATCCAACAATAAAAATTAATTAGATAACTTAAACAATAATTCGTTTATTTTATCAGGGATATTTGTTTTATCACAATAATTACCTAATACTTCTCCAAAAATTATTTTGCTGAATTTTTTTCCACTCCCTTGATTTAAAGATTTAAGTTCAGAACTGAATTTTTTATCAGGATTAGAGTAACATTTCTCCCTTAATTTACTTATATTTTTCAAAGACCATTTGGATTTGCTAATATCTTTTCCACATTCGGCTAAGTAATTTTTCCAAGACTCATATAGAACATCATCACTAAATGAATCTTCAAACTCTTTTGTTCCTACATTGATCTGCCTATCGGGGTGGATGTTTAGCTCATCGATTAATTTTAAAGTTTCTTCGCTTGCATCATTGTCCTTAACGACGTAAATGCTATTTTCATCTACTAACTCTAGCAACGCTTTTGCAAAACCAGGAATATTCTTTATACCTCTTGTATTGATTACCTTAATTAAATCGCTATTTAATGAAACATCATATATTTTTTCATAAATCCTTGGCAAAAATGATTCTTCTGTTTCACCTTCTACAAGAATAATTTTCTTGGCAAAATACAGGTAGATATTTTCAATTCCAAGTTTTCTTAAGATTTCATCTGAAGTTTCCGGTTCATTCTTTAGAGATTTAATCTTTGTTTCATTCGCGTTTTCTTGGACTAATAGACGTATTTGTTTTGGCTTTATAGCATTGATTAAAAAAGGTGAGTGAGTAGTTATGATAATTTGGCAGCCTTTTTTGCCTAATTCTTTTAAAATGTTTAATAGTTCTAACTGTGCTTTCACATGTAAATGTGTATCAGGTTCATCTAGTATATACAATTTTGAGTCTTTGCATGACTCTTCACATTCCATTTTGTATTCAAGTAATGCTAAAGAAATTCTTCTTTTGGTTCCATCCCCCTTTTTTTCAACAGAAATTTCGTTTCCATTTTCTAAAAATTTGACTTTTGAATAGATGTTTAGATTCTTAGGTTCAAACAGGGGTTCTATTTTAATATCAGTGAGTTGATTTAAATACTGTTTCAATTTTTCTTTTATTCCTTTTGATTTAAGGTCTTCAGAAATTGATTTGGAATAACTATCCAATTCTTCTTGAATTATTTCTTTAATTGTTTTCTCATCTTGAATTTTTGTGTCCCAAATATTAGCTTGTTTGTCTTTGAGAAAAACTTCCTTAAAAAAAGATTCTACATTTTCAAATTGTTTTCCATCAAGTTGAATTTTATTTAATTCAAAAAAATGCCCATTACTGATGATTATTTCATCTTCAGATAATTTCGAATTCAACTGATTTTTTAAGGTTTGAATGCTGCTATTTACGCGTACAGTCAATCCAAATTTTTTAGATAAATCTTTGATCTTAGACTCTTGAGCTTCAGTTAAACTATCTGGTATAGAAGTTAGAAATTCTTTAGTTTCTTGAATGAACTTTTGACTTGGTTTTATTATAAAACTAGAGTCTAGGAATTTTTCTTTTCTGTATTCTTTTATAAATTCAAAGTCTTCTGTAACTAATTTTATTTTTATTTCGTTACGCCCATAATTAAAATCATCAAGTTCTAATGAATAATCTTCCGTAAAAAGATTTAAACAGCTGATGATAGAGCTTTTGCCGCTGTCATTTTCTCCAACTATTAGAGTAATATTATCTTCAAATGCAATTTTTAAGTTACATAAACACCTAAAACCATCAATTTCTAGCTGTTTAATCTTCATTTTAATTACTTCCACCAGCAATTGATGTATAGTTACTTCCTAATGTATTTATAGATATTTTAATGTTCTAATTATTATATTAAGGAGCTGCAATTGACAGAGTTGAAGTACAATAATGGTAAAAAACTTATCTTTCTTCCCAACCTTCCCCCTCTCTTCCTTTATCCTTCCAAGCAAAACCTCCGCCGTCTCATAATCTCTACTTTCCCTTCTTGCAATCTCAGCCTCTAATCAGAACTTTTCGGAGGTCGAGTTTATTCATATATATGGTTCCATTACAGCAAACAAGACAACTGCTGTAATCAGATACCAGAATGACCATAAGATTGCAACAGTAACTGCCTTTCCTACATTGAGATTATGGACAAACTGCCCTCCTATGGTCAGTAAATATATGGCATATAATAAAAGGATCGGACTGATATCTGGGGTAAGACCTGCCTGAGATGCTGCTATAGGGAGAGCGGTGAAAAATTGTGCTATATATGAATATGCTAGAATTTGAAAAGTACTTTCATAAGTAGCTTTTCCTCCAGCTACTTTAAATAATCCATGCAAAACTGCGCTGTCAATGAAGAGACGTATAATGAAAGAAAACAAAAATGCCACTAAAAAGGCGATAACTGGTGAAACAATCGCACCCATTATTATTTGTGGAAACAAACCGCAGATACAGGCAAAAACTATAGGATTATAATAGCCCTTTACACTTGATGTCTTTTTGAAAAATTCCGAGGGAGTTTTTACTATTTCGTTCGCAGTCGAGAAGAAATTCATAAAAGATCTTTATACTATAACCCTCACAATGTATAAATATCTTCATACAGTTTTATAAATGTGCAGAAGATATCCGATTTGATACTGATCGAAAAATTAATTTCTTCTTTCAAACAGGAGAAGTTTCTTTCATGGCAAACGAAAAAATGACAGTTATGCACTATTTTATTGATATCAACTTTTGACCTGCCCGAGCAAAAAACCGCAAACTACCGAAATATAATTCTTCAAGCTCAGCCCTGCATGAGATCTTCAAGATTCTTCTCTCAAACCGGGCTGCTTTTGATTAACTCAGATATTTAATGGGCACCCTGAAAAGCTGTAAATCTTCTCATTCTTTCCCTGCCTGTAGTCACTGTCCTGTATACGGGAATGGGAAGTCCGGGGATAAGAGGAACCTTTCTTGTAGAAGCCCCGAATAATATAGCTCCAATGACCGTAATTATGACAGAGCTTATCAGCGTCATTAAAAATAAAATTTTCACTGTAAAACATGGAAGCTCTTTTAATATAAGAGTGTTTTTAATACATTACTGGCTTTTAATACATTATCAGTTTTTATATCTCATAGATCACTTTAAATTAATTGTTTTCAGATTAATAGCCAAGGATGCGTGTTAATACAATGAAGGAATCCGTCAGAAAACTCGGGCTCATAGGGGCTGGCCTGTGGGCAATGACCGAAGAAAGAGTAAATGAGCTCGTAAAAGAGCTTGTTGATAAAGGGGATATCAGCAAGGAAGAAGGCAAAAAAGCTGTACAGGACCTTGTCGAAGAAAGCAAGAAACAGAGAATCGACCTTGAAAAGAAGATATCCGATAAGATTCAGGATGCCATCTCAAAGGCAGATGTCTTTACCAGAAAAGATATGCATGAGCTTGAATCAAGATTAGAGATTCTTGAGGACGAAGTCCAGAAAATGAAAAATAAAGAAAAGATGTTCTTCAAATGAGAGCATCTTTTTCTATCCTTAAAACTCTTTATTTTTAAAGTTCTTCAATAACTATTTCTTCGCTGGAATTCTCGAGCAGATTTTCAAGGTCTGTAGCGTTTTTATCAAATTCCTGAACATCTGCTTCGGTAAGCACCTGATTAGCTGAGGTATTTTCAGAGGCATTTGGGGCTGGACCTGCCTCCTGCTCTTCCTTATCGTTTCCTGCACAACCGGATGCTGCAAGCCAGAGAATTAATATTGACATTACAAACACATGTGTTAATTTTACCATTTTTTTGCCCCCTTAACTCTCCAATCCTTCCTGGGTGGAGTTTTCGGATTCGTTATCTGTATTACTATTGTTTTCTTCTTCAGAAGAGTTTTCCGTTTCGTTCAAAGAAATGCCGCTATCAGATGAACTATTGTCTGTGTCGTTTATGCTTCCTGAATTATTAAGTTCAGTTTTCTGGACATTTCCTGTCCTGTTTTTGCTGGTCTCTTCATTTCTATACTGTTCCAGTTCCCCAAAGATCTCTTTCAGGACCTGGTTTGCCTCTTTTATTTCCTGGAGAGCATTTTGCAGGTAATCATCTGCTTTTTGCAGTTCTTTTTCAGTTGCATTCTCTTTACTGTAGATCTTTTTTGCTGCTTCGTTATTTTCCCTGGCTGAGTCCATCAGGGAATTGTAACTTGCAAGCTTTACCTCAAGGCCAGTTGTGTTAACACCAGTTTCGTTCAGGCTTTCGATTTCTTTTTCAATTTTATTAGAAACGCCTTCAGATTTGTTAACGAAGTCATCTATTTTCTCGCCTGCAGTCTGGCATGTCTCTGCGGCTGTTCTGTTTCTTACATTGTTCCAGACGCCACGTATAGATTCTGTTGCATTTACGAAATCCTCAAGGTCTTCGGCTTCTTCAACAGATTTCTTTTCTTCCTGCAGCTGGCTTATTCTTTCTTCAATAGCAGTAATTCTGGCTTCCGTGCCGTTACCGTTTGACTGTTCAAGGTTGTACTGAACTTTTTCAAGGTGAGCTATCATATAGTCGATGCTTGCGTTCAGGTATTCTCTTGTGATATTCAGGTCTTCTTCATCGTAATTTCCTGACCTGAGCCGGCTCCGGATAGCAAGGAAGTTTTTCTTTGAGCTCTGATAATTGTTTTTCTGAATCCTGAGCTGTTCTTTTAGCTGATTCCTTTCCTGAGACTCTTCTCTAAGCTGTACTCGTTCCATGGTTTTGTTTTCTGAAGTTTTGTTTTCTGATTGATTTCTGGACTGGTTTTCTTCCCTTAACATGTCTTTTTTCTGAAGAGTCTCAAGCGTCTTTTCACTTTTTACATTGTTACCTGCTCCAGCTCCATTACCTGCGAGAGCTGAAGGTGACAGGATACTAAAAAGAATAAGTATTAAAGTTATATAAGAAGCATAGCGAATGACTTCCCCAAATTTCGTCATACGACTCCCTCCATTTAAAAATTTTTATTGTTATCTTATTGATGAGGGGAAATATATAAGCATATTTTCGTAAAATAGATAATTAACAGGCAAATATGAAATTTAAAGCTTGATATCTTTTCTATTAATTAAATAGAGTCATAAAAGTATTTTTATTCCATAAACTATTGAATAATAAAAGCAAAGTTTTTATACTTAAATTCTCTTTCCTGATCCTATAGATTCAAAATATTTTAACAAGTTCTACTTTCCAAAACACATTATTGCATCGTTTTTCAAAAAAATAAGAAAGGATTGCACACGGAATTACATAAAACGTTCAAACCTTTCTTTTTTCGCTTTACAGATCGGACAGACTCCCGGAGCCTCATCCATGGCACAGAGATATCCGCAGACCTTGCATCTCCATACCGGCTTTGAAAGTTTACCTGAAAATTCCATGTTGCTCATCATCTCCTCTCTCTTCTTTTCTTCAGCTCTTTCAGCATCTCTCTGCTCCCTGGGAGGGCGTCTTTCAGGAATTGATTCGACTTCCCTTTTCCCCCTGATGACATCGTCCGAAACATAAAGTGCACAGTAGCAGGCTCCGTAATCATTCAGGTCCGGGTCCCTGTAATAGCATGGACAGACAATATCCAGATCTTCTTCTAGATTATTAGCAGACAGCCTGCATGGGCAGGCCCAGTAACCATAACGTATTTCATTAGCCAGCAGCCCACGTACAAGGTCCTTTGTGAACTCTACATCCGGGTTAAGGTGATAGCCGGATTTCTCGGCCTGATCCCTCAGCCGCTTATATACTTTGTCTACTTCTTCCTCTGAGATGCTTTCTTCGGAAGCTTCTTCTTTCAACCCAACTCCCCCTTAAAAACCAAGAGCTTCACGGATTTCTTTTTCTTTGAACCCCACAATTGCCTTTTCATCATTTATAACAGTTGTCGGAAATGAGGTTGAGGGATTGAAACGCCTTACTTCCTTGACTGCTTCATTTTCTTCCTCGCCTTCGAGCCTGTCTACATAGATGTAATCAAAATCAACACCAAGGTCTGTGAGCAGTTTCTTTGTTTTTTTACACCATACGCAGGTGCTGAGCCCGTACATTATTACTTTACCCCTGTCAACTCCAGGAACATGATTTCCTTTCTCTTTATTCTTACCAAACAGATCCATTTAATAAGCCCCCTCGAAATAATTGTTTAGCTGTCATGTTTATTTTAGCTGTTATATTTATTTATACTCAGGACAGAATGTCTCTCTGGTATCCGACAGTATACAATAAGCCAGCCAGATTGTATATTTCACAAACTCCTTATCAGAAAATGTCGGATAAAGTATATAAAATTGAGATATACCCGATCTCTGTTCACCTTACAGACTTTTTGCCCCCTTCATGACCGGTATGAACCGGATCTGTTTTTCCTCTCACCAGAGATGCGAACACACCGATGATGCAGAATAACGTAAACAGGATAAATGCATAGTGAAGGCTTGAAACAAACTGCGGGTAATACTCAGGAGTGATCTGTACAGGGCCGATAATAACCGCAAAGATCATCATCGCAATACCCATGGAGAGCATCTGGCCAAGCAATCGCATGGTTCCGTTCATTCCTGACGCAACGCCGTAGAATCTTTTATCAACCGCACTCATTATGGCATTGGTATTGGGGGATGAAAAGAGCCCGAAGCCTGTGCCAAGCACTACCAGACAAATAACCAGATACCATATTGGAGTTGTCTCTTCAAGGAATATAAGCAGAAAGAGCCCAAAAGAAGTTACTGCCATTCCTGCAGACGCAACTATGCGCGGCTCAATTCTGTCCGAGAGCCTTCCGGCAACCGGAGAAATCATAGCCATGATAACCGGCTGCGCCACAAGGATCATTCCGGCATGCTCCGCAGTGAAGCCTTTTGTGTACTGGAGATCCAGACTTAAGAGGAAAGTCACTGCATAGGTTGCACTGTAATTGATAAGTGCAGACAGGTTAGAAAGGGCAAAGACCCTGTTTTTTGTCAGGAGCCGGATGTCAAGTACAGGAAAAGGTACCCTCATTTCGTAAAGTGCAAAAGCGATAACTCCGACAAGACCTGCTGCTATGAGAACAGCTCCTTCAAAGTCAGGAAGAGCTGAAAAACCGTACATGGTAGCAACAACTGCTGAACTGTAGATAACGGAGCCTGTCAGGTCAAATTTCTCCCCTTCGCATTCAAGCCAGTCACCTTTCAGCTTCCAGAGAATAAGGAGAACGGTGATAACGCCGAGAGGGACGTTTACAAAGAAAATGCTCCTCCAGCCGAGATAATGTGTCATCACGCCGCCAAGGAAAGGACCAAGAGAGAGCCCGAGATAGACCGCAGTAATATAAATTCCGAGAACTTTCCCGCGCTCCCTGGGCGGAAAGACAGAGGTGAGTATAGCTATCCCTGTCCCGAAGATCATAGCACTCCCGATGCCCTGAAAAACCCGTACCCTGATAAACATTTCAGTTGAAGGGACCATGGTCATTAACAGAGACGCAAGGCTGAAGATAGAAATGCCGTAGAGGAAAACTTTTTTCCTTCCGTAAATATCTGCAATCTTTCCGAAGGGGACAAGACATACTGCCGAAGACAGATGGTAAGCGGTTGCAACCCAGGAAAGGGCAATTGCATCCATATGAAACTCTTTCCCGATTGTAGGCAGAGCAATATTCACTGCCGAACCATCAAAAGGGGTAAGAAATCCGGCAAGAATTGCAATAAGGAGTACTACTCGTTTTTCTGCTGCATTGTTAGTAGTATCGACAGTGCGGCATATTTCCGGAACTTCACCAGGTACTCCGGTTTTTTTCATTTGTTTTACCATGTTTATCACGATCGGAAGGATGATAATCTTCTATTCGAAAGGTGGAGATTAAGGAAGATTATATGATTTCAGAAGGGGCTTTAAGCAATAATGCTGCCCTGGAATACTCTTCTTTGGCATGAATGGCTGATTAAGAACCTTACTATAACCTGCTTATTATTAAATATTATACTATTCGGCTGGCTTTTGAAAGCCCGGAAAGCACTGATTTCTATTTGTGAAGTTAGCAGACAAAAAAGATTCTTCTTTTATCCAAAGCCGATTTTTAGCTCACTTATATCTCTAAAACCCCCGCCAGCTTGTCTGGCGACTCTGAACAAAAGGAAGAATGAACAAAAAGCATTATCGAAGCAAATTATTTTGTCTATTCTTCTCCATTTTATTTCCTGCCCTTCATGATTAAAAAAGAACTATGGTTGGCTCTAAATTTTTTACACTAAACTATTTTTTGCTTGAAAATGATTTTTATATATGCTGTGTTATATAATTCATGCAATTACTATGTGCTGGAGTTAGTGAACAGAACTGGAGTATCATCGACCACATAAAGAATCTTCTGGGGGTTTCTGATCCTTCTTCGAATTTGGATCTCACAGGAAAAATAGATTCTTATTTTTACTACTTTTTGATTTTTATACAAAAGGTTAATACTTAATCTATCAAGTTTTTAAAACTAATTACCTGATAATATGGAGGCAGGTTTGTATTACTCAGAACTATAGGTATAGAATAAGATTACTCTTTTTATTGCTGCTAATGATAGTTTTTTTACCCACAGTTTCGGCAGCCTCTGAGTCAGATTATCCAGGAATTTTAGATTACCCCTGGGATCATTCTCCTATCACCGTGTACATAGATAACAAAACTGTGCCTTCTCATTATAGTCCAGTCTATTTTACACAGGTACAAAAAGCTCTGGACTACTGGGAAGCAGGGGGAAATGGAAAGCTTAAGTACACTCCTGTTTTTGAACTTGTAGATTCCGAAAACGCTGATATCAGAATAATGTGGGTCGAAGACCTGCAGAAATATCAGGACGCTCCTCGTGGAGCTGCAGGCGCTACATTTCCGTACATTTCCAGCGGACGATTTATAAGAGTAGACATAATGCTTGGAGTTGGATATTATCAGTGGATGAAGTGGATACCGTATACTGATACGGCAATGCTTGCCATTTCAAAGCACGAGTTGGGACACGCATTGGGATTGGATCACAGCAGCGACAAGCAAGATATTATGTATCCAAGCAATGAGCAGATAAATAACACAAATCCTCTCTTTGCTGGCAAATACGGTTCTCTTTTACTTATGGCAGCTTATGCTGTTCTTGCAATTAGCGTTTTCCTCTCTGTAAGCTGGCTGCTTAACAGAAAAAAACGGAAAAAGATTCAGGATTAATATTTTAAGTTGTTGTTTCTCGAAAATGTACCTGGAACCTATCCGGAAAGTGATACTTATTGTAATTTTTACATTATGAGAAACTTTTACATTATGAGAAACCGTAAAAGAAAAAAAGAAAAGAGAACATGGAGGGGATAAATTTCTCTTTTCTGCAAAAACTGTTAATCCTTTAATAATTTAAAAAACTTTTGGAAGTGGATCTTCCATTACCAGAAAATTCTGTAAACTTAAAAGACAGTTAAAAATCTGGAAAAATTCCTTTTTCTTCTATATGAAAAATCAGGTTATGCCTTATAAGAACTGCATGTCAGGTCTAAAGAATTAGAAAGGTATAAATTCACACTAATGGAAGAACTTGACAGAAAGGCAGCTCTCCTTCGTAGAGCGGGACAAGAAAGGTTTGGTGTAGTGAATAAGGTTGCACAGGTAAGAAAATCTTACTTATTCCATAAAAGGGCTTTTAAATTCATATGAAATCGAAAACCTCCGCCAGCTTGTCTGGCGACTCTGCACAGAACAAAAAGGTAGAAAAAAGCGAGCAACAGTTGACAATATGATATAGTTTAGTCAGATAGTAGTAAGTATTAATAGAGATAAATTATCTGAATAAGGATACCCTATGGTAGAAGAAGATATAGTAAAGCATCTAGAGTTTATTCAAAATATTATAACGAGAATGGCAAATAATTCTTTTTTGCTCAAGGGATGGACAGTCACACTAGTGGTTGCTCTTTTTGCTCTCGCAGCACAAAATTCAAATTCTAAATTTGTGATTCTGGCGTTTTTCCCTGTTCTTACCTTCTGGATTTTGGATGCTTTCTATTTATGGCAGGAAAGACTCTTTAGAGCTTTGTATAATGATATTCGTAATAAGACCAAAGATTCTATCCTATATGAAGGGCCGTTTACATTAGATACCACTTCTTATAAAGGGAAGGTTCAAAGCTGGGCAAGGACTGCCATTTCAAAAACACTCGTTATATTTTACGGGATCATGATTATTGCAATTTGCATAGCAATGCTAATTTTAAGAGTTATTTAATTCGATTTTTCTGATTGTAATAATTTTTTGCGAAAGATCTCTAATTGTTAATTTTTATTGATTTTTTTAATATTCATTTTTTTAAAATGAAGCCTAAAACTGCATATGGATATCCAATAGGCTCCTAATTATTTGAATAGATTTCGAATTACTTTTATAACATTTATTCATTTCAACTTGTAACAATATTTACATAATCAAGTAAGTTAGAGGGTGACACTGACGGATTTAACATTTCTCTTCTTGTTTTTATCAATTATAATTCTGTATTTTTACATCAGACTAAATTTAAGATATAATAAACTATACGAGCGTTTTAAAAATGTTACAGATATTGATTCTGAAGTTGCAAAAGAAAATCGAAAATTAGAAGATATTAAAACTAAAATTAATGAAGCTGATGCAGATTATAAAAACAGAAGAGAAGCATATGAGAAAACTCTAACGGATTTTAAAGATCTCACAGACATTCAGTCAGAGATTATCAGAGAAAATCAGAAACTTAAAGAAATACAGGCTAAAACCAACGAGATAGCTCTAGACTACAAAAACAAACGAACTTTATACGATAAATTATTAAATGAGATTAACTCACTTGAAGAAAACTTAGAGATCATTTCTTATGGCTTATATAAGCCTCACTTTGATTTTGATACTTCTGAGGAATATCAACAGCGGATACTAACTAACCATCAACGTCAAAAACAACTTATTAAAGATAAGGCAGCTTCTGTGTGCTCAAAAGAATGGGTCGTTGAAGGAGATAAAAAGAAAGGCGCAGAAATGATCGCTCGGAATACAAAACTTGCATTGCGTGCCTTCAATGGTGAATGTGATGCTGCCATACTAAAAGTAAAATGGAACAACGTATCAAAGATGGAAGATCGGATTGAAAAAGCATACGAGGAAATCAACAAGCTGGTTGCTCCATTGGATATAAAAATTACAAATAAGTATTTTAGTTTGAAACTGGAAGAATTACATCTTGTTCATGAACGTCAGGAAAAGTTATATCAAGAGAAGGAAGAGCAAAGGTTAATAAAAGAGCAGATAAAAGAAGAGGAAAAAGCGATAAAAGAGTTTGAGGCTGCAAAAAAAGCGGCAGAAAATGAAGAAAAGCAATATCAAAAAGCCCTCGATGAAGCCCTAAAAGAAATTAAAACGGCAAAAAGCGAAGAAATAGTACAGCTCAACGATAAAATCTTAAATCTCGAAAAGCAACTTAAAGAAGCTCAGGAAAAAAAGAGATCAGTTTCAATTGCTCAAGTGACAAAAAGTGGATATGTTTACGTAATTTCAAATATTGGTTCTTTTGGGGAGGATATCTATAAAATCGGGATGACACGACGGCTGGAGCCATTAGATAGAATACGAGAATTTAGTGCTTCAGTTCCTTTTGATTTTGATGTACATGCCTTGATCCATTCTGAAAATGCTCCTGAGCTAGAAACTAAATTACATAGGCGTTTTAATGAAAAAAGTTTGAACTTAGTAAATAGCCGAAAAGAGTTTTATAATGTTGCTCTTCAAGAGATTGAGACCGCAGTCAAAGAGTTGCATGGAAAAATTGAATTCACAAAAATGGCCGAAGCAAGGGAATATAGGGAAACTCTGGCTCGCCGCGAAAAAGCAAAAATGAGTAGTAAAATTGCTGAACAAATTCAAACTGAATTCCCTCTCACAATATGATGGAACCAAGTTATTTTTTTAGGGGTCAGTTTAATATTCGAACTGGGACTGAAAAACGTACTTTTTATTTAAACTATACCTTAACCCTTTAGTTTGTCTATAACTGCACTAACTATTCCTTCAACTCCTTCTGTATTAAAATCTAAGTAGGCCATATCATCAGGTAAACCGAATAGAGGAGTGTTATCTAACCTCACAGGCAAAATAAACTCAGTTCCTCTTACTTTTGCTTCGCCTCGTGCGATCGAAAATTCAAAGTTTGTCCAGTCTTTCAATGAATATTCTTTAGAAACAAAAACTAATACAAAACAAGTGTTTTCTGCATATGTTTTTTGGAAATGCGTTGATAATCTCTTTCCCCACAACTTTGTTTTCTCAAACTCATCATAAAAGACTTGAATATTGTTTTCAGCTAGCTTTTTTGCAATTTGTTCTACTACTTCTCGATTTTCGCCGGCAAATGACAACGCTATGTCGTACTTAAAAGCGTCATTTTTTGATTTATTTGCAGATTCTATTCTCATTTTTTCCAAAATATTGTCTTTATATTTTAAGCATTGGTCATCATCAGATTTGATTCTAAGAATTTTATCTAGAGACTCAATAGCCTCTTTATACATCCCTAGAGAATCTAAAGCAATGCCTTTGTGTTTTAGAGAATTATAGTCATCAGGATTGATTTTAAGAGCTTTATCTAACGACTTAACAGCCTCTTTATGCATACCCATTTTGATTAAGGCAATGCCTTTCTCTCTCAAGGAATCATAGTCACTTGGTTTAAATTTAAGAGCACGATCATAGCATTCAACAGCTTCTTTGTATCGTTTCAATTTGAATAAAGTAGCACCTTTGTTCCTCAAAGACTCGTAGTCATCTGGTTTGATTTTAAGAGCTTTATCATAGCACTTTATAGCTTCTTCGTATTTTTCCAATAAAAATAAAGCAATGCCTTTGTATCTTAAAGAATCATAGTCATCAGATTTGACTTTAAGGACTTTATCATAGCACTCAATAGCTTCTTTATATCTTTCCAATCCGACTAAAGAAATACCTTTATTTCGTAAAGAATCAGAATTATCAGGTTTAATTTTAAGAGCTCTATCAAACCATTCAATAGCTTCTTTATATAGTCCTCGATTGAGGAAACTAATGCCTTTATTTTTTAAAGAATAATAATTATCAGAATCCAAAGTAAAACACCCATTTCATTTAAAAAAATCAAAAACTTAAGAACTTATCTCTTTTTTAATGAATAGAAGCACGAAAATAAACTAAACAACACTAACTTACGAAAAGTTAAAGCATGAGATTAAGCCTTAATTAATGAGATTAAGTTTATAACAGATAAATTGGTTAAAGGATTCGACTAGGTTTACACTGATATTATAGAGGCCATAGACTCACAATGAATGAAATCATTACATGGATACTAATTGGGTTCTGCCTGACACAATCTGCCATTTTTTCGGGGATGACAATCGGTGTTTTCGGGCTTGGGAGGCTGAGGCTTGAAATTGAAGCCGAAGCAAACAATAAAAACGCAATAAAAATTCTGCAGATAAGGCGCGATTCCAATTTCCTGCTTACAACCATGCTCTGGGGAAATGTGGGGGTAAACGTCCTTATTGCCCTTCTTACGGATTCCGTGATGGCTGGAACCTCAGCATTCCTCTTCTCGACCTTTGGTATTACATGTTTCGGAGAGATCATGCCGCAGGCTTATTTTTCGAGGAATGCACTTGTGCTTGGGGCAAAGCTGACTCCTCTTGTACGCTTTTACCAGATGCTTCTCTATCCAGTTGCCAAACCAACAGCCCTTATTCTCGACTGGTGGCTGGGCAGAGAAAAACTCGAGCTTTTCCGGGAACAATCAATGAGAATTATGCTCGAAAAACATATCGAGTCCGGAAAGACCGATATAGGCGCTTTTGAAGGGATAGGAGCCCTGAATTTTCTTTCCATAGACGACGTCAGCATTTCTGACGAAGGTTCCATACTAGACTCGAGAAGCATCATCTCTTTACCTGTAGAAAATAACCGCCCTGTTTTTCCCCAGTTCAACAGGGAACCTTCTGATCCCTTCCTGCAGAAGATAGAAGCCTCAGGAAAAAAGTGGGTAGTTATTACCAACCCTGCAGACGAGCCTGTAATGGTTCTTGATGCGGACGGCTTCCTGAGGGATGCGGTTTATAAAAAAGGGCCTTTCATCCCGCTTTTTTACTGCCATTTCCCTGTAGTGGTAAAATCTCCTGAAACCAGGCTTGAAAAAGTGATCCGGCAGTTCAAGGTATATCCTCAGTACCCGGAAGACGATGTGATTGATCAGGATCTGATCCTGTACTGGGGCGAAGAAAAGCGCATAATAACAGGGTCGGATATTCTTGGCCGCCTGCTCCGTGGGATTGTTGTGCAATGCGAAATTGGATCAGGACACGAGATGTCTGTCCCTCCATCACAGCCAGGATTCGTAAAAAGACCTTCTTTGAGGAGAAGAAAGAAAATAGAGACAGAAGAGCCAAAGAAAAATAACAAGAAATAAAATAGAAACAGAAGAGCCTGGAAACAGAAGAGCCAGAGAAAAATAACAAAAAAGGCAAGCAGCGGTTTTTGCCTTTACTCTTTTAAATAACAGGTTTACTTCTTTTAAATAGCCGGAAGTCAGATACGGACTTCAGGATCCATTTCTGGAAAACGGTCACGTAAATAGGTTTAAATTATAATCCGTCTAATAATTGAAAAATGCCTTATTTCCCTGAAATTATCATCATCCTTGTTCTTGTTCTTATAGCGCTCAATGGCATCTTTGCTATGTCAGAATTTGCCCTGGTTTCAGCCAAGAAAACCAGCCTCAGGCAGAAAGCAGAAGAAGGAGATACAGGGGCAGATACCGCACTCAAGCTCGCAAATGAACCCACCGCTTTTCTCTCGACAATCCAGATAGGAATTACACTGGTGGGTATCTTTGCCGGTGCATTCGGTGGAGCAACAATAGCAGAAGAACTGTCCAGCTATCTTCGCGAAATCCCTGCCCTGGCTCCGTACAGTAATGCGCTCAGCATTACTCTTGAGTACTCGTAATCACCTATCTGACCTTAATCTTTGGGGAACTTTTTCCAAAGCGGCTTGCACTCAATAATGCAGATGCAATTGCCTCTAATGTAGCAAAGCCTATGTTCTTTCCTTTCTCTCATAGCAAAACCACTGGTGTTTATTCTAAGCTACTCAACCGAGGATGTTCTCCGGCTGATGAGAGTCCGAAAGATAGCCGGGCCGCCGGTAACAGAAGAGGAAATCAAGATTATGCTTGAGGAAGGAACCGAAGCCGGAGTATTCGAAAAAGCCGAGTTGAGCATGATAGAAGGCGTTTTTGACATTGGAGACCGCAGGGTTGAATCCCTGATTTATGTTCATCTTGCAGCGGATTGCTAAAACAGGAGATCGTGTTGAATTAAAGGGACTGCGCTATGAGGTAGTTGATATGGATGGCCATAGAATAGACAAAGTGATGGTCACAAGAATTCCTGAGAACCCTTCAGACTGAGCATCTTGACTGATCATCTAATTTCTGCAAAAAGAGCAAAATTATTTCCCATATGCAGGGAAAGTAACAACACCAATCTCCTGAAGCGGCGAGCCAACTGCAAAGTGATATAGATCCTGGTACTCAAGCCCTTTAAGTCCCAGGGTTTCATGCAGGGGATCGTCAAAAAAACACCCTATTCCGCAGCCCCTGAAACCGCGGGCTTCTGCCTCAAGGTAAAGGAGCTGTCCCAGGACTCCGCACTCCCAGAAAAGGTAAGGGTACATCCAGGAACCAAATGTTTTCAGAGGCTCTTCGAATTTGGAAAGCATACAGGCAGTAAAACAGGCATCTGCCGCTTTTCTCTGGGCACAGGAAAGCTGGGCTGCAAAATCGTAAAGTGTCTCTTCTACAAGCATGTAAAGTTCAAGATCATAAGGGCAGCTTTCAGGCTTTTCCCAGAGGAAATCCGGTCGGAATCTGACTTTAAACTCTTCTTTTTCCCCAGGCTTTCTTAAAAAGATATAAAGGCCTTCACGAAGCCCTTTCACTCTGTTTACAAAAAGAAGAAGGTGAGTAAAGGGTCCAAAAGGAAGTGTATCGAAAACAGGGTTTTTATCTGGAAGGGTTCTGCGCAGCATGCCGTAGAAATTCTCTTCATCCATGTAAACACTGTTATTCATTTCGATAGCACTTCTCCTTCTGTGAATTACGCTGCGCAGAGGGACCGCCTCCAGGGGGGAATGGATTGTGTGGCCCGAAACTGCCCCGGGTAATCCTGAAACTCCCCTTTCAGGTTTCAGCTCCGTCTTTGTTTCACTGAAATGCCCGGTTTCCCCTTTTCTGGTAACTGAAGCAACCTTTTCAATCTCAACCCATTCCACATGTGCAGGACTCAGGCGGGAAGGGGTGCCATTCCAGGAAAGCTTTTCAAAATCAGGAAGTGCTGATGAAGAGATCTTGCCAGATCTAGATTCTTTTTCTGAAGGGTAAACTGCAAGCAGACAGGCAGGCTCTTCTCTTTCAGGCCCCTGAGTTCCGGAAATGCCCAGAAGTTTTGCTGTGCCCTCAGAAGCCATATCCACAAGCAGGCTCGTTCTCCAGCCATGTCCTGCGGCAGCAAAGGTTAGAGCAGCAATAGCGTGCCCGAGGTCATGGTTTGCATACCTGAAAGCACGGACGCCGTATTTCCAGGCAACCCGCCAGTAAATTGAAGTAAGCCCTATGAAAAATGTGCCGTCTGGAAATCCTGAACTCAGTTTTTCCCAGGTCTCCGGGGGGTATTCTGCTCTTAGCTCAAGTGCGTGCTGCAGAGGAGCATAATGGCAGACAGAAGGATTTTCCAGAAGCTCCGGAACAGGACCCGAAATAAGGTAAACCTCTGTTGGGTGAAGGTTTCCGCTTGAAGGGTTGATGCGGAGAGCCCATTGCGTACTTCCTGTTTTCTTCCACACCGAAAGGGCAAAGCTGTCAAAGAGGAGCTGAGAAATACTGGTCCGGTTCAGCACCGGAGGTCCCAGTTTCTCAGGACAAAATGCCTGTTCATAGGTGGGAAAAAGTTCGGATTTTATGTCTACTTCACTCCATGTATCCAGCTTTATAACTGGAGCTCCTCTGTAGTTAAGAAAAGGGTCTGGCTTGATTTCCAAATCAAGGAATCGGGGACCTGAAGCATAGGCTTTAAAGCCATGCTTGCTGGCCTGATGATAGGACAGTACAGCTTCAAGTTCGGAATTCATAACAGGTCACCAGTTTGCTGCTGAATATTTTTCTGCTGAATATATTACAGTGCGCTTTGCAGTTCAGAGACTATGGTCTATATTTGGCATTCAAATTTGAAAATATTTGGAATTCAAATTTGATATCATGTTTTTTTCAGGGCTTTAAGGACGGCTTTACCAAAGGCTTCAGCACTTTTTGGGTCTCTCCCTGTCACTATCCTGCCCGAAACCACAACATCCCTGTCCTGGTAAACAGCCCCATGCTTTTCAAGTTCATCCACAGTATCAGGGCTATTAAAAACAGTACTTTCATTACCTTTTAGAATGCCGGCTCGTGCCAGGACTACAGGAGAGATGCAGATTGCAGAAACTACTTTTTTCTTTGAGTCGGCTTCCTTTACGAGTTCACGCAGATGTTTATTGTCCCAGAGATATTTTCTTGAGCCCGGCCCTCCGGAAATGACAACTGCATCATAATCATCAATTCTGACTTCAGAGATGCTGATATCAGGTTTGATAGTACCTCCAAGCGCCCCTTTTGCGGTTTTTGTTGACTCTGCTGCAACCGTAACCTTCACCCCTGCAGCTTCAAACAACTGCTTTGGAACAAAACATTCTTCATCCCTGAACTGCTCCTGGGCAATAACAAGCAAAATCTTTTTGCCTTTGTACTCGGGTTCTGTCATATGGCCACCTTCCTTAAATTAGAGATATTTATTCATTGAAAGATTCAATAATAAGGACACTGCAATAACCCCGCCCTTGTAAGAATATATTCCTGGAGATATAAAGGGATGTCTTTCAGAAGTAAAAATTTTGCAGAATAATCAAAAAACAGATATTAGAAGGTATATTCCTGCCGAAACTCCTGCTCCCGCAAAGGTTGCAACAAAATTTACCCCACTGTTTGAAAGCAGTCCTCTTTTCTGAAGAGTGGCTCCGAGCAGGCTGTCTATATTGGTCCCAAAAAAGCCTCCTGCAGTAGTGATGAGAATGGAAAGCAAAAAGTCGCTGGAAATGCCGAGAGTATAGCCGAGCACCCCTATGACTGCAGAGCCGAAAATTGCGGCAAGTTCGCCAAGAGAAGAAACAGCACCATCAGCTCCGGGTTCTGAGATCTTGAGAGTTGTTATCATTCTGGGTTTTCCCTTTGCTGTGGTCCCGATTTCACTTGCAAGGGTATCACCTGTAGCGGTTGCGACAGTACCCATGTAGGCATAAATTATCAGAAGACTGTGTTCCGGAAAGATGCCATATGCTACTGCAAGGGCAAGGGCTGCTGTACTGTTAGAGAAAACATTTTCATAGCTCCTTATTCCGTCTTTAGCCTGCGCAATGCCAATTGATTCCTTGAATGCATACTTGTACCTGGTAAACCCGCCTCCCAGAATAAAGAAAGTCAGCAGAAGCAAAAACCAGGGAAGCCCGCTGAACACGATAATCAGAACCCCCAGCAGGGCGGCGCTGAGAAGAGCTGAAACATCGGCTATTTTTGCTCTGTAAGCCAGAGCTCCGAGGAAAAGGGAGAAGATAAGGGCTATGAGCATTTTCTCGGGAGGCACCCAGTACCTGAATTCCTCGAAAATCCACATCGTCATCCCCGCTCCCAGAGGAACCGGGATATTGCGGTCTATCTTTGAGGGAATTGACTCAAAAAGCGAACCTGTAACTGCTCCAATAACGGCTATGAAAAAAATAAAGTTATACGGGATTGGAAGTTTTTGCCAGTAAACAATCCAGCTTGCTGCGAGAAAAGCTGCAATAATCCTGAGCGCGAGAAAAATGGAACTCCACATTATTGAGAATCTTCTCTGCCTCCTCCTGCTCTTTTCAGACTCAAAGTCAGCCGTGAAACCTCTTTCTGAAAAAAAAGAGCTATGGTTTCCCACTGCTGCGACTGCAAAAGCGGCAAGAACTATATAAAACGGAAACGTGTAAGGGAGATCTTTAGAAACGGCAGAAACAAGCAGCATAAGAGAAAGGGAAAAAGCAAGGCTGACCGCATCTCTGCTGCAGGAAAGATACTTTCCGGAAAATCTCAATCCCAGGAAAACTCCAAAAGATAGAATGAAGAGGAGATCTACCCCTGCAAAAGGAGCTATCAGAATAAGCAGGAGATATAATACGTGCATCACAGGAATTCCACGATAGGAAGACCCGTTTTCTAGGATGGGGGCAGCTCTGTTCATTTTAGACATCTTTTGTTTTTTATTCTTCCTGAGAAATTAGATAGAATAGGTTTTTCTTTATAAATAGATAGTTGTTTTCCCTTCAGCTTATTGCTAAAAATGAACAAGATTTAAAAATATTTATACCTTTTATTCCTTGCGCTCGGCAGTATTTTCAGCCAGTTATGACTGTTATTCAAAATACGGAATAACTTTTTTGCCAGCAATTTCACTTTACAGACAACTGTTACTAATTCTTTGTCTTCTAAAGTATTCCTTACCGCAATCCTCTGGAAAAGATTTTTGAGAAATTTTTCTAGAAACCTTTTGAATTAGCTTCCGTATTCTCATTCTTGCCTCCATATTCTTATTCCTGAATCGGGAATAAATGTAATTAGCAAAACAGACAGATAACTATTGCAGTTAACAAATCCAGAATGGTTGATATCTAATTTGCATCTAATTTTACTTTTGTTATGAGGGGACATTAATGAAAAATTATGACCTGATTGTAATAGGTACAGGTTCCGGAATGAACTACGTGAACTCTATTATTGATTCGAATCCTGAGATGAAAATAGCTGTCATAGACAAAGACGAACCCGGCGGGATCTGCCTTACAAGAGGGTGTATCCCCTCAAAACTTCTGCTTTACCCTGCAGAGCTTATAAGAGAACTTGAAACAGCCCCGCTTTTCGGCATCAAGCTGGAAATAAAAGATATTGAGTTCCGCACGATCATGGAAAGAATGCGCAGAAGAATAGGAGAGGATATCGAGATGATAAGGCAGGGGTTGACCGGGAATCCATATCTTGACTATTATCCCGAGCCTGCAGAATTTATTTCTCCGTATACCCTGAAAGTCGGAAGCGAGACCCTTCATTCTAAAATGATTTTCCTGTGCACGGGCTCAAGACCTGCAGTCCCGCCTGTCAAAGGGCTTGAAGAAACCGGATATCTTACAAGCGATACAATGCTTGAACTCGATGAGTGCCCGAAAAGCATCGCCGTTCTCGGAGGAAGTTACATCGGAGCTGAGTATGGCCACTTTTTTTCTGCTATGGGAGCTGAAGTCACGGTCATAGGGAGAAATCCTCATTTCCTTCCCCTGGAAGAACCCGAAATCTCCGAACTTGCCAGGATAAAAATGTCAGAATACATGCGGATACTTACAAACCATGAAGCCATAGAGGTCAGAAAAGAAAGTAACGGGCAAAAAACGGTTCTGGCAAAAGATAGGGATTCTGGAAAGGAAACTGAAATTACGGCAGACGAGATCCTTGTGGCAACAGGCAGAGCCCCCAATACTGATATTCTCCACCCCGAAAGGGCAGGAATAAAAACAGACCCGCAGGGCTGGATTCTGGTTAATGAGTATCTTGAAACTTCACAGCCAGATATCTGGGCTTTTGGGGACGCAAACGGAAAACACCTGCTCAAGCATGTCGGAAACTACGAGTCCAGAGTAGTTTTCCTCAATGCGATCAGGAAAGAAAAAGTCAAGGCAGATTATCATGCTGTACCGCACGCAGTTTTCTCCTATCCTGAGATTGCAGGCGCAGGAATGTCAGAAAAGGAAGCCATTGAGGAGTATGGGGAAAAAAGAGTTGTTATAGGCTTTAAGCTCTTTGAAGACACTGCAAAGGGATCTGCTATGGAAGCCAGGGATTATTTCGTAAAAGTAATTCTGGACGGGCTGGAAGAGAGAATCCTGGGAGCCCATATTATAGGTCCTCATGCCTCGATTCTGATCCATGAGATAATTCCTCTCATGTATACGCCATCAAGAAGCGCAAAACCGATAATGCAAATGATGGATATCCACCCGTCTTTAAGTGAAGTGGTCAAGAGAGCCTTTTATTCAAGGCTGACCCCTGAGCAGTACCATCACGTTATGAAACAGCTAGGGTTTGAGGATTGAAAATTACTTTTCCTCATAACCCATAAGACAGTATTTT
>NZ_DAOOUJ010000054.1:0-20508 GCF_035390745.1 Methanosarcina sp.
TGAAACTTATTTAATGTATTTTGCTTTAATTTTAAGTATTTGTCATTCCATTTTTTGTTTAAAAGATTTCCCTTTTGAAGACTTTTTTTTAAATATTTGCATCAGAGAATAAATTTTTATTTATTGCTTATTCCTCCATTCTCTCCAGAATTTAAAAACACCGAAAAGATAAAAAGGAAGAAAATAATAAAGATTACAGAAATAATAGTAAAAAAATATAAAATGATTAGATAAGAGAAAATGGATGACCCAGAAAAGAAAGACAATTAAATCCAGCCTCGAGAAGTCCAAATGATCTTTTATTTGCACGTTAAGAGGCAATAGAACATCATTCACTCATCAGCGTATTTTGCGGCAAGGCAGAGAGTGAAAGAAATAATAAATAATAATTGTTGATCTGGAATTTTCTATAAAACATAACAAGATAATTAAATAACTATTGACTGTGTCCGTGACGAGCTGATTAATAATAGTTACATAGTTTAAAAAACGGATTAAAAATAATAGTTTGAAAAATAATTAAAAGTAGAATAACCTGCTGTGAATTAACTTTTTTATAATATATTTGAGGTAGCAGAATTGAAGGTGAAAGGGTTTCATAGAACTGTTTTGTTTGCATTTCTCATCCTGTTAGCACTTGGCAGTACAGCATCGGCAAGAACCTTGGTATATGAAGGAGACATTGAGGAAGGACAGGTATATCAGCTTAATAATTACGTAATCGAAATTACCGATATATTTCTGAAGCCGGTACTGCCTCATACTACGTGTACGAGAGAGACAAACAAATCAAAACCGGCCTGCTGGATGTAAATGAGAGCGTTGAATTCGATTTTGAAGATGGGGGTAAAATCCAGATGCGCCTTGAGTCCGTTCATACAGGAGGCGTATTACCCAGAGCTACAGTGGAGATTACTATGTCAAATTACAACATAGGAGATCTCTATGTTAATGAGGTGATTGAAAGTGGACGCTCCGGGGCAGCTTTTGCAGGAGATCCGAAGCTTGTGGTAAGCAAAAATGTCGATAAATCCGAAATAGAGGTAGGGGATGTAATAACTGTCACAGTAAATGCCAAAGCTACCGGAAACGATGCTGCATACGATGTGCTGTTTACGGACCCAAAGCAGGAACATTTTGTCCTGAAAGAGACTACTTACGAAGTTTCAACCAGAATACCAAGAATTGATTTCGGGAAATCAATACCTGAAACCCTGGTCTGTATATATAAATTAAAGGCAACCGAGGCAGGAACTTTCGACCTTAGAGCTGTGACTGCTACCTATACGAACAGTGCGGGCCAGACCTATGAGTCTTCTTCCAACACTCCCACCATTACTGTACTTGAAGGGGATAAACAGAGAGCAGATGTTGAAACCATGATGAACGTGGATCTCTCATCTGTAAGGAGGAACGAAAGGATCACCTCAACTGTAATTATGAGAAATATAGGAAATGCCCCTGCTAAGGCTGTACGTCTTGACATTGTGGTTCCGGAGGGAATGGAATATGTCAGTGGAGGTGAAGGGATTGAAACTGTTGGCGGGAAACCCAGAATATACATAGATACCCTGCAGCCCAACAATGACAAAGAGTTCAGTTATACTTTAAAAGCGAAGGAAGTGGGCAAATACAGCATAAGTTCTGAGCTTTCTTACGAGTACAATAATGGAGTAGATGCCCAGAATATAAAACAGAATGATACGTTTGCAACCTCCAGCATTGACGTTGAAGAAGGAAGGTTCGACTTCCTGTTGAAAAATCCGTTATACATTGCAATTCCACTGGCGATTCTTGCTGCAATTGGAATTCACATTTACAGGCGGCACAGAGAATACAGATATTAAATAAGAAAACTTAATTAATAATATAAAAAAGAAGTGAAATAAAATAAGTACAGGAAAAAAATGGGAATTTACCTTTTAAATGGAGGAGTTTTTTGCTCAATATACTGGTAATAGGAAACGGGCAATGTGGAAACAGAATTCTGGATTCCATTAACCGGCATGCAATGGGTGGGGGAAAAAACTGTAATAAGCTTGCTAAATTCTATGCAAAGCAGAAATTTAAAAGCCATGTTGAAACCCTTGCATTTAACACTGCTGTTAATGACTTAAAAGAGATGAAGTTTACAAAAGCAAAAGACAGAGTCCACATTCCCCATCTCCATGGAGTTGGTGCAAACAGGAATGTTGGAAAACAGGTATTTGAAGAAAATAAAGAGATGATCATGCGGCAGGTTGAAGAAAGGGGTAATTTTGATATTGCTTTTGTACTGACCTCAGCCTCGGGCGGCACAGGCTCTTCCTTTACCCCTCTTCTCGTAAGAGAAATGAAGAACCGCTATGATTATCCAGTATATTGTGTCGTAGTCCTGCCTTTTAGAGAAGAAGGAACCCTTTATCTTCAAAACACAGCTTTTTCAATCAGGGACATCCGTCAGAGCGGGGCAGACGGAATAATACTTGCTGATAACCAGTACCTGAAAAATATCGGAGGAAATATTGAAGAAGCCTATAACGGCATAAATGACATGGTTGCAGAACGCCTTCTTTTCCTTCTCGATGCACTTGACAGTGAGATGATGATGGTAACGGACCTTGGGGACTTCAAGACAGTAATGAGCGGAGGAGCAGGGCTTGCAACTATCGGCTTTTTCAGAGCTGATAAAGAAATGCCTATCAAAACAACAATTCAGAATTCACTCTCACCTTCAGGACTTCTGTTTTCAACCAATGTTTATGAAGAAGCAAGCAGGGCGATGATCGTAATCAAAGGTGACCGCAAATACCTGAGTATAGATGAGATCTCGACTGAAGTTGAAAAACTCTCAGGTGCCGTTGGACATGTATTCAAAGGGATAGTTGTGCGCGACGGAGAGTATCCGCAGGTCCTTTCACTCCTTACCCTGGAATCAGCTCATGAACTGGAAAAGCTCTATAATGTAGCTGTTCAGGCCATTCACTACGAGAAAGCAAAAAAACAACGTGTGGAAGAAGGAATAGAAATGAAAAAAACCTTCTCCCAGATTGAAGGGATGGAACCTGAATACTGAGGGCTCAGATCCCTACTATTCTGATTCTCTCCTCTAATTTTTTGCCGATTTGTTTATTTTGAATTGTTTCTGTTCTTCTTTCCCAATCAAATATTCAATACATCAACACATTCATGCTCTTTTTATTGATTATTATCAAGCAGATATCGAGTCACAAGAAATCATACCTATATTTTTAGATTGTCCATCATATAATAATTAATTGAAAAATTTAGTTAACTTTATGTAATACTCTTTCTCTAGTAAATTAGAGGATAGTAACATGAAAAAGGAATCCAGTAACAAATTGACAAGAGTAATTTTCATAGGAGTGCTCATAATCTCCCTTATCATGACCTCGGGGTGCACGAGCAAATCCACTTCTGTTGAAGATGGGAAAGGTGAATCGCCAGCAGAATCTGCCGGGATTACTACAAACACCGAAGAGCTAACAGAATCTGCAAAAATCACAGTCACTGACGGGTTCGGCAGAGATGTTAACATACCTGAAGACGTTGAAAGCGTCGTCTGTTCAGGGGCAGGAGCCATGCGGTATCTTGTATATCTTCAGGCCCAGGACCTTGTAGTGGGAGTTGACAGCCTGGAAAAACAGGAAGCAGAAATTGAAGGCAGACCCTATGCCCTTGCAAACCCGCAGCTTAAAGATTATCCTTTGATCGGAGAAGCCAGAGGTAAAGATGACCCCGAAAAGATAATTGAAGTCAATCCTCAGGTTGTCCTGAAGGCGGGCACAACTGGCCAATCTTCTGCAGCAAACGCCGCTGAAGCTGACAGCCTCCAGGAAAAAACCGGAATCTCGGTTATCTCATTCCCTTACGGGTCCTTGAGGAATGAAGAGCAAAAAACCGAAATGTATAGCTCACTCCGGCTAATGGGGGAGGTAGTGGGAAAGCAGGAAAGGGCAGAAGAAGTGATTGCCTATATTGAAGCTACAATGGAGGATCTCGAAAACAGGACTGCAGATATTCCGGAATCAGAAAGAAAAACTGTTTATGTTGGAGGGGTAAGCATTGCAGGAGCTCACGGGATAATTTCAACCGAGCCGGCTTATCCGCCTTTCCTCTGGGTGAATGCAAATAATGTTGCAGCCGGAATGGGCACAGAGCATGCTGACATTGCAAAAGAGGCACTTGTAGACTGGGACCCGGAATATATCTTCATCGACATCGGTACTCTTCAGCTTGGCAACGAAGGAGCTATCGGGGAACTCAAGAGTGATTCGTCCCTCACAGGGCTTTCAGCCGTTAAGAACGGCAATGTTTACGGAGTAATCCCCTATAATTTCTATACCACCAACTATGAGTCGGTGCTTGCAAACGCTTATTTTGTAGGAAAAGTGCTCTATCCGGACCGGTTTGAGGACATTGACCCTGAAGCCAAAGCCGATGAGATATACACCTTCTTCCTTGGCAAACCTGTGTTCTCTGAGCTGAACGGACAGTACAATGATACCGGCTTTAAACAGATTCCATTATAACACGGAGGGTATAAATAAGTGCATTTTGCCGACGGAGCAGTTCCTGAAGATTACCTCGTATACGTGCGAAAAAAATACTTCTGGATTATGGGGGGGCTCCTGCTCCTATTTTTTATGCTCATCTACTCGATATCGGTAGGAGCAGTGACAATACCTCCTTATGAGGTGCTGCAAACGATAATGGGACATAACATCTCTGTGAAATGGGACTCAATAATCTGGAATATCAGGCTTCCTCAAGCTCTTGCTGCAATAGTAGCAGGAGCCGGGCTCTCAGTTTCAGGAGTGGTAATGCAGTCTATCCTGCGAAACCCTCTCGGATCACCTTTTACCCTTGGGATCTCCAATGCAGGGGCATTCGGAGCTGCAGTTTCTGTAATTATACTCGGGACTGGAAAAATGCAGTCAACCGTTGCAGATGCCGTAATAATTAACAACCCTTACCTGACGACGATGGTAGCCTTCATTTTCTGTCTCCTTGCTACCGGAATAATTCTGCTCATCTCCCGGATAAGGGCATCTTCACCCGAAGTAATGGTACTTGCAGGCGTTGCCCTTTCTTCCCTTTTCACCGCAGGGACGATGTTTCTGCAGTACTTTGCTGATGATACTCAGCTTGCAGCAGTTGTTTTCTGGACCTTTGGTGATGTAGGGAGAGCAAACTGGCTGGAACTTAAGATTATGACAGGTGTTGTCCTGTTTGCTACTCTGTTCTTTATAATTAACCGCTGGGACTATAATGCCATAGATGCAGGAGACGAGACCGCAAAAGGGCTCGGTGTCAATGTAGAAAAAGTCAGGACAGTAGGCATGATTATCTCTGCACTTGTCTCTGCCGTTATTGTCTCGTTCCTTGGAGTAATCGGATTTGTAGGGCTGATCTGCCCTCACATGGTGAGGAGAGTCATAGGGGATGACCAGAGATACCTGATACCCGGCTCAACCCTGCTTGGAGGGATCCTCCTTCTGGCATCCGATACAGCAGCCAGACTCATAGTATCGCCATATGTGCTTCCTGTTTCCGTCCTTACAGCTTTCATGGGAGCACCGACTTTCATTTACCTGCTTCTAAGGGGGTATAAACGATGATTCTATCTGTAGAAGACCTCCAGTTTTTATATCGTAACCGTAAGATTCTGCATGAGATTGCCTTTTCAATCGATGAAGGAGAAGTTGTGGTAATCCTCGGCCCGAACGGGGTTGGCAAGACTACCCTGTTAAAGTGCTTGAACCGCATCCTCCATCCAAAAGGAGGATTTGTGAATATCAATGGGGAAAATCTCTTCAATCTTGGGACTCTGGAGATTGCGCGCCTGATAGGTTACGTTCCTCAGCGTGTGGAGACAGGGAGGCTTACAGCTTTTGATGCAGTCCTCCTGGGGCGGCGTCCCCATATTAAATGGGATGTAACGGAAAAAGACCTCAAGATCGTGGATTCGGTATTCAGGCGGCTCTCAATGGAAAACCTGCGCCTGTCTTATATTGATGAGATGAGCGGAGGCGAACTCCAGAAAGTGGCAATAGCACGTTCCCTTGTCCAGGAACCTAAAGTCCTTCTCCTTGACGAGCCTACAAGCAGCCTTGATCTGAAGAACCAGGTAGAAATCCTTGCCACTATAAGGCAGATAGTACTTGAGCACAGGATTGCGGCTGTGATGACAATGCACGACCTGAATCAGGCTCTAAGGTATGCAGACCGGTTTATCCTTTTGAAGGGAGGAAAGGTTCACGCCCACGGAGGAGTAGAAGTAATTACCCCACAGGTAATTGAAGAGGTATATGGCCTGCCTGTTGTAATAGGAGAGATTTCAGGTATGAGATGTGTGGTTCCGGGAAGCCCTGTATGGGATTGCAGTACAAACTATGCTGCAAGCAAGTCATGAAGCAGCAGTGGAAAAACTGGAATAATAATGAAAACAGCACAGCTATGAAAAAATATTAGAATAAAATTATTGAACTTGACATTTAAATACCTTAACAAAGAGGCAACGTAAGATTTTGTCTTAAAAAGAGTCTAAGGAGGTTTGCCGGAAGGCAAACTCAATCCTTAAGTGGAAAAATCCCGAAAGGGAAGTTCCAAATTTATCGGGTAATCATCATTTCTGCGGTCTCAGGCTTGTAGAACCAGTCTCTCGGAAGTACCTTCTCCTGCTGGTAGTATTTTACAAGCCTTCTTATTTTGGACTCGGTCAGGTTAAGGGAACGCTTATTGTGGACATCTTTCTTGTTAGTAGCAAGGTGCTTCCTGAGCCTGAGAGCCTTTACAATCAGGTTGGTAAGGTCTTCGGGAACGTTAGGAGCAACGTTGTTTTCCTCGAGAATAGTTGTGATCTTCTTGCCTGTGACGAGCTTGGCATCAGGGACTCCATAGCGGTCTCTTAAGACCATTCCGATTTCGGAGGTGGAAACGCCCTGCTTCCAGAGATCAAGTGTAATTGTGGTTACTTCGTCTGCTCCAATCTTGCACCACTCAGGCGGCTCGGTTCTGTTAGGCCTGGTGGAAGAGGATTTGCCTTTTCTTTTGGTGTGCATTTTTGCCATATATAACTCTCCTGATATCAATTGATCGATGCCCGGAAGGAAATTCTTCGGGCTGAAGTTATATCTTTACCGACTATAACGGACCAACACATCGATCGGGAGATTTTAATCCGCCACAGCAAACTGCTGCGTGGCTTTTCAGGAATTCCTGTAAAAGCTTGAGTTTTTCGGTAAAAACATGACTAGAGAGCGCACCATATAATATATACTTTGTGTCGGAATTCCGGATCTGACAGAATTAAAATGGTTTCCAGAGATAGAGGATTATTCTTGCTCCTCCAGGATTTATCTGCCTGAAAATTGCTTCGATCTGTGAATCCCTTAGATTCCGGGCTTCGGAGAGATTTTCAGCCTCAACTATTGAATAAACGGTTTCGTTGATTTCACCTGAAAATTCAGCCTCGAGTTCTGCCCGAATATCTGCTCTGATACGATTCACAAGCAGGACTTCAAGTTGAGAGAGCTCTGCAGTAGAGGAGGTTTCTGAAGAATTTTCAGAATTAAGTGAAAAACCTGTTTCAAACAGCTCCGAGATATGGGCATTAAATTCATCTTCCATTGAGGAGGAATTTCTTTCACCCCTATTTTCGGAAACTCCATAAAGCAAAGTCTCAAAAGATTCATCTGCTTCCTCTCCGAAAACCGATCCCGAATAATCTGAGGAAAAAAGCAGATCAACAGCCGTCTCCGCACCTTCAAGAGCTGCAGCATCAAGAGAAGCATTAAAAGCCTGAGAAAGTATTGTTGAAGCCTCTTCTTCAGAAGTGTTAAGGGAAGCTTCAAGAATGGAGTCGTTCACGCAGGCAAGAAGTGAAGCCCTGGAAGGCGCATTTGCATAAAGAGGCATGGAAAGTTTTGTGCTCTGTCGAATAGCATCTACAGGCGGTTCTTCTCCTATAATAAGTTCACTTCCCATAGGAAAAGCTTCTAAAGGATACCAGTAAGCTTCAAATCGATATGAAAATCTTCCTGCTGCTTTTCTATCCAGATAAGAAGCTATGGTTTCAGAAGCCTGATCGGAATAGTTTTCAGCCAGCGGATTTAGGGAAAAAGAAGAGCTGTTTCCTTGCAGCCTGAGGGAAATAGCCAGATATTCGGCTGTCAGGTCAGCAAAAGTCCTGTGCTTCTGTTCCTTTCCGAAAAGGGTGTGAGCAGGACTTTCCACAATTGAATCTTCAGGGACTGAAATATTAACTACCGATAGAGGCGAGATTTCATATTCGAAATCCTCAAGCTTGCAGGAAAGAAGAGATTCAAGCAGATAGGTATCCAGTTCTGAAGAAGTCACATATCCGGATGCAGCATATTGTTCATCAGCCTGCAGGGAAGGCATAAGAATAATGCCGGAAAGTGAAATTAACACAAGCAAAAAAAGGGCATCAAAAACTGTAGAGTAACCTGAAGATTCTCTAACAGCTTCAGTCTTTACTTTTTCACTATTTACTTTTTGCATCTCTTCAGAGTTTTGAGAAGACCTCAAAGATTTCACCTGTATTATTTATTCCCGATTGTTTTTCTGGATTTGATCTCCTGCTATGGATCGTCAAGTTCTGCATTTGATAAGAGTCCAGTTTAATCCTGCATTACACCCAGGGAGTTTTATAAAGCACTACAGTGAGTGTTCCTGGAACCGTTTCTGCGGGACTTAACTCGACTACAACAGGCACTGAAGCCGCTACTTTCTTCTGTTTTCCCATAAAGTAACCGGATTCTGCAGTTTCAGGCTCTATTACCCATTGACATTGTCCATTGTCTGTCCGGACTTCGACCATAAAAGGATAATTTCCTGAGAATGTAGCAAAAAATTTCTTTCTCTCATCATGCCCTTCTGGACCGGAAAGCCTGTCCAGGGCTGATGCAGAAATCGCTCCCTGATTTTCGGCTTTCAGGACAGGTGATTCTGCTACATTTGATGCAAGAAGGGATGCACTTTCATAATTCTCAAGGGAAAAGGAACAGCCCTCATACCCTGTATATGCCTTTGAAAGAAAGGCTGCAAGAACCACGAAACCTATCACAGCAAGAGCAGTGGCAACAAGATCGGAATGAGGTTCAAGAACCCCTTTTTCATCCTGCAGAATCGAATCACCAGGCTTTTTTACAAAATTACTTACAGATTCCAGCCAGTTATTGATAAACGAGGATATAGTCAAAAGCAGAAACCTCCTCACTGCCCCTTATATAGACTAATTCTTTTTTTATTGAGATGTTATCATTTGCGCTTAAAAGAACCTCTTCGGTTCCGGTCATCCTGAGATATTCAATAATTTCCTGAGAATCAGCTGACACAGGAGACATTTCACTGCCATCGTTTCCGAATTTTGCATACACTTTCCCCCTGAGTTCCGACTCGTTGAAAGGAAGTACCCTGAAGGTAAACGGCCTTACAGCGCTGAAATTTTCTCCGCCTGATTCGGCTTTCAAATGGACATATTCTCCTGACACATAAACCTCTAGATCTTCATCAAAAGGAGAGGCCAAAAAAACTTCATTTTCATCAAAACGATAAGAGATTTCCTGAGTTTCCCCGGGAAAATTCTCTGCTCCTACCTTATCTACTGCGGCTTTGAAATCCCTGGCAAGGAAATCCAGCTCTTCCTGTGCCTCAAGATCTTTAAAACCGGCAGCCAGTTGAAAAAGGGCTGCAAAGAGAACTACACTGGAAAGAGCCAGCGCAGCTTTCGATATCAAAAAGTCAGCCCATGCAGATTCTTCTGCTAAGAATTCCTTTATCATAAATGTCTTCCTGACTTTCTGTTCTTAGCCAGCTCCGGTTTCGGAGATCTGAACAAAAAGTCTTCCTGATTCCTGGTCAATCTTTGTTGAGAGAATTAATCTGTGTTTGCCCGGACCAAAAGATACGGGACCGTTGAGCTCATAATTTGAAAAGGAAGCAAACGCAGGATAAAATTTGGATTTTCCTCCAATGGTGAAACCATAATTATCCGCATCCTCTGGCCAGTTATCTTCTCGGCCCGGCAGAGTCCCGAAAATCACAGAAGCCCCCTGAGGCACGTCTATTTCGAGGACAAGCTCACTGCCCTCCCCGCGTATGGAAAGCTGTTCGGCAGCAGCTGTTAGTTTCGTAACTTCGTCCATTGTTTCCCGCTCCTTTACTTCCCCCAGAAAACCGGAGATAGATGCTGAAGAGATAAGCACAAGCATTGCAAAAAGAATCCCTGTAACTGTAAGCCTGAAAGGAAGCCCACATACAGCAGACTCTTCAGCCCCAATCTTACAGACCAGTTCCTGCGCTTTCCCAGCCGTAAATTTACCTCCTGAAATCCAGACTCTGAAAAAATTTAGGGATTAAATCTAATAAAAATTACACAGTTTGTCTATAAATAGATTGCTTTCGTGATAAATAATAAATTCTGCAAATAAATATTACAGGAATAAACTATTGACTGCAAATTAATCATATGGGCAAAAAGATGGATAAAGGGATAAAGGAAAAAAGAAAGAAAATGAAGAAGAGAAATGAAAAAAAGAAAAAAAGGCAGAAATGAAAAAAAGAAAAACAGGAAGGAAAGAAAGTTTTCAACTTTATTGCCCTGCAACTTTACCTATAATCCCTTCCAGTGTCAATAGTTCCTGTTCTCCGGAAACCATGTCTCTGAGAGTCAGCTTCCCTGCCTCTAGCTCTTTTTCTCCGACAATTACCACATAATCGGCATTGATGGTATTCGCGTAGGAGAGCTGGGCTTTGAAGTTGCGCTCCATAAGGTCTATCTGGACTGGCAGGTAGTTTCTTAATTCAGTTGCAACCTTTACAGCTTCGAGATGAGTTTCGGGCTTTGAGACCAGTACAAGGCTCTTTTGTGCCGGAGGAACAAGAGGACAGATCTCCATTATTCTGTCAAAGCCTATTCCGAAGCCTGTTGAAGGCACATCTCCGCCCCCGAAAAGCTGTATAAGCTGGTAAGACCCTCCGCCGCAGACCTGCTTCTGGGCACCGAGACCTTCCGCATAGACCTCAAAAACCATGCCTGTGTAATAATCAAGACCGCGGGCAATTCCGAAGTCAAGAGAATAATCGACTCCATATGCATCAAGAAGCTTGAGTGTTTTTTCAAAGCTTACAAGTTCAGGGATGTTCCCTACTATTCCTTTTACTTCAGGAAGGATATACCTGCCTTCAAGTTTGATAAGGCGGAAGAGATCAGACTTTAACTGTTCTTCTGCCCCGATCTCATCAAGCAGGGCTTCAAGGCCTGCATATTCTTTCTTGTCCACAAGCCTCATGACCTTGCTCACAATCTCGGGTTCAAGCCCTTTCAAAAGCGTACGGATCACTGCAAGGTTTCCAAGCTTCATATTACCCTGTATGCCCGCTGCTTTTAGCAGGGCATCGGCAAGGGCAATAACCTCAGCATCAGAGTCGGATTTCCCGCTTCCGATAAGTTCAACCCCGAACTGCCAGAACTCCCTGAAGCGGCCTTTCTGGGGGCGCTCGTAGCGGAAACAATTCTCAAAGTAGAACAATTTCAAAGGCTTAGGGAAAGGCTGAAGTTCATTTACATACATCCGCATGACAGGAGCCGTGAGTTCCGGCCTGAGGGTCATTTCTCTGCCACCTTTGTCCGTGAAATTATAGAGTTCACCTATAATGCCTTCTCCGGACTTAAGGGTAAAAAGATCCAGATGTTCAAACGTGGGCGTAATGATTTCACTGTATCCCCAGTTACGGACAACATTTCGCATAACGCTTTCCACGTACCTTCTCCGGGCAGTATCTGCGGGTAAAAAGTCCCGGGTCCCTCTTGGCCTGTTGACTGTCATTTTTTAATGCACCTGGTATATATAGAATTTAGAGAACTTTGCTGAAGATATAATCTGCTGAACACACAGAATCTGCTGAATACACAGCCGCCTGTTCGGATAAATCACTCTATACATTCCACAAACAGGATATAAATTCTCGTAAAAAAACCGTTTTCCTGTAATTTTACGGGTTTTATTCTGTTGCCTTTCAGCTTTTCTGGATGCTAGTTAAAAGCAAGCTATTTTACTTTTTCGTTAATTATGCATAACAGTCAGAAAATTAGGATGCATTTTGAGACAGAAAAACCAATGTTATGGGAGCATGCAAAACAGAAGTAATATATTTATTTTGTAAAATAAAGTAGAATGGATTCCAGACGCCCAAGTTTTCGCAATCAAACAACCATAAAGCAAATAAAGGCAAGTTTGTACGGGATAATATAATAAACAACTTAATATACATGATTCACGCTAAATATTTGCGATCAACGTGTCAGAGCAAAGAAGTGTACCTTTAAGGGAGCATCTGCTGGCCCTGAAGCCCTGCAGACATGGAGGGCTAATCCAGGAAACTTCGGAGACGTACGGGATCCCCGAAAACGAAATTCTCGACTTCAGTGCAAACTTTAACCCGCTGGGAAGTCCCTTTGACGATCCGGAAAGTGGGCTAAACTTTGAAGATATTATTAAAAAGAGTCACGGGAAACTCCTGGAATACCCTGACAACAGGTATGTAGAGTTCAGGGAAGCTGCTGCAAAATTCGTAGGACTCGGAGTAACACCGCAGAGCATTATTCCGGGGAACGGTTCAACGGAAATAGTCCGGCTTGTCGTCGAGTCCGTGATAGAAAAAGGAGATAAAGTCCTATTACCCTGGCCTACGTTCGGAGAATATGAAATGCAGTGCCGGATCATGGGAGCAGAACCGGTATATCCTTCGCAGGACGAAGTAAATACACTCCCTGATGAGGTGCTGGAAGAAGCAAAAATCCTTTTTATCTGTAATCCTAACAACCCTACAGGAAAGCTCCGCAGCAGGGAAGAACTCAAAGCTCTTGCAGAACGCTGCAGGAAACATAAAACCCTTCTCTATGTAGACGAAGCGTTCATAGAGCTTTCCGACCCTGCACAGAGTGTAGCAGACCTTCCTGCAAACAATGATTACGTTTTTGTCATGCGTTCCCTTACAAAGGACTTTGCAATCCCCGGAATCAGGATGGGCTTCGGGATAGCTTCTCCGGCCATGGCTGATATCCTGAATAGAGCAAGACTGTCCTGGAACCTGGGAGCTATTGCAAACAATATCGGAATTGCACTTCTCAACATAGAAGGTGGGATTGACAGCCCTTACCTGAAGAAAGCCAGAGAAACGATCCTGAAAGAAGGAGAGGTTCTCAAAGCCAAACTTGACAGGATAAGGGGTTTTGAAGCCGGGGAAGTGAATGTTAACTTTATTTTCGTTGATATAAGCAAGTTCATGCTTAATTCAAGCGAACTGGCTGCACGCCTTGCCTCTCGTGGAGTTCTGATCCGTGACTGTGTCTCTTTCCACGGTCTTGGAAAAGATTACATAAGGGTTGCAGTCAGGACCGAAAAAGAAAATGACAGGCTCATTGCTGCAATCGGGGACGTTATCACCGAATGGGGCAGAGAACAGGCAAAAAACGAACTGCAGCACGTAATAGAAAAAGCCAGTGAAGAAGGCATAGGAGGCAGGAAGACCTGTGAATATTACCCCTGCCATTTTGAAGGCCAGAACTGTACCTTCTGCTTCTGTCCGTTTTACCCCTGTGAAAACGAAAAAACAGGAGGAAAATGGATCCAGAGATCAAGAGGCGGCAGAGTATGGAGCTGCGTTGACTGCCACCTTGTCCATAAAAAGGAAATAGCACAGAAAATCCTTGACTGCCTTATGCAGGAAGGAGATACTGACGAACTCGTAAAAGTAGCCTGGAAAAAAGTGATGGAGCCTATCATATGATCATACCGGACAGCGGGCATCTCGCTCTGGTACTTCTGTTAGCTGCAGCCATAGACATCGTTTTCGGAGAACCCCCTGCTGCCGTTCACCCTGTTGTCTGGATAGGGAAATTAATTACCTTTTTGAAAAATGCAGCCCCGAAAACCCACAGGAAACTCTACGGCACTGCAATGGCTCTTTGCTGTGTTCTCTTTGCATCCTTACTGGGGTATACCGTCCTCTACATAGCAACCCTTCCCGGGATTCCTGTCATTTTAGCCCTCCTGATAGAAGCTTATTTCCTTAAAGCCACCTTTGCAATCAACTGTCTGCTGAGCCCTGCAAGGGAAATTTACAAACACCTTGAAGAAAACCAGCTGGAGAAAGTCAGAGAACTGCTCCCTATCTACGTAAGCCGGAACACTTCCAAACTGACAAAAACCCAGATGTCTTCGGCTGTTGTGGAATCCGTATCAGAAAACTATGTTGACGGCATACTTAGCCCGATTTTTTATTACGCAGTCTTCGGAGGATACGGGCTTGTAGCTGCATACGCATTTAAAGCCATAAGCACTCTGGACTCAATGGTAGGATACAAAACCGAGCCTTACAGAGAACTGGGATACTTCTCAGCAAAATCCGATGACGTGCTTAACTGGATCCCTGCCAGGATTTCAGTTATCTTTATCCTTGTCGCAGCCCTGACGATATCTTTATTCCCTAAAAACGGAAGAAAAATAAATCCCTTTGACAGCGTAAAGGCTGCACTTGAAGACGGTATGAAAACTCCATCTCCCAATTCCGGATATCCTATGGCTGCTACTGCCGGAGCTCTGGGAGTAAAGCTTGAGAAACCTGACACCTATGTTCTTGGAGCCTCGTATCCCCCTACCGAGATAAAAGATATAAAACGTGTATCCCAATTAATAGCAATTGCTTCAGGGTTTTCACTTGTTGCTTTTGTGGCAGTAATACAGATGATGGGAATCTACATTTACCCCTGATCTGTAAACGTACATCCTAATTACCTTCCGTGAATACCCCATTAATTTCAAATTCATCAATTCAAACTTATTGATTTCAATCGATTAATTTACTGGGTCCCGGTCAAGCTTACAACCGGAGTTTTACGTGAAACCCGAGATTCTAAGAAATCTGAATATGCCCAATAGTGATGCTGGAAGTAGCAGCCTATTACATACCGGAACAGAAGCTTAAAAAATTGGTTTTAAGCTTAGTTGTTTCAAAATCAACCGTTTTAAGAATATGAGAAGTCCTGAAGTAACCGTTTCGACAACCCCCGGAGAGATCAGTATGAAGTTATCAGATATTGAGGAAAGGGACCTGAAAAAAGGGCAGCCTGAAAAAATAGAGGAAAAAGCCACCACAGACATCCTTGACGTCCTTGCTGAAGAAGGAATAAGCGTCCAGGACCTTGCGGATACGGCTCTCGAAATGTATGTCCCTCACCCCGGACTTGAGACAAGGGAAAAAGCCGAAGCCCTGTTTAAAAGGGAACTCAAGTTTGCTCTTTCGGACCCCAATCTCTGCCTTTTAATTTACTCAGGGGTCCTGCTGGAGAGGGAAGGCAGAGCAGGAAACCTTCCTAACCTCAGTAAAAAGTCTTACGAAAAAGACCTTACTTTCATAATTGCAGACGAAGTGCTGGGCAACAGCATCGCAAATTACATAAGCGGCTCTAAAGGGACATTCGAGTTTGTCAGGTATGACAAATTAAAACCCGGAATCCTTGCAAACCTGGGACCTTTTATGGATGATGTCATAGGTGGTCTCATAGGAGGAGTATCCTCCAATATGTATTCAAGAGGTATGGCAGAGTTTGAAAGAAAAGACTGAAAAACAGGCGGTACATAATGAATTCATATTTGCTTGCGTTTAAGTCGGGTTTTGGCTTCCTGACCACGATCCCTGTGGGAATCAGTATGGAAGGGATCGATGAGCTCATGAAAAAGATCTACTTTTATCCTGTCGTGGGAGCCGTACTCGGGCTTATCATAGGGATAATTGCATATATAGGGCAGCTTGTAATTCCGGATCCAGTCCTGGCAGCTCTTATCATGGGAGTTGTTTATTATTTTACGGGCTTTAACCACCTCGATGGAGTCACGGACATGGGAGACGGATTTATGGCTCACGGGTCCCGTGAGAAAAAGATCAAAGCCTTAAAAGACACAACTCTCGGGACTGGAGGAGTTGCTTTCGGAATGCTTGTACTGCTTGCTTTCTACGGTTCCATAAGGTCGGTTCAGGAAGAAGGAATTACTGCTTTTGGTTCTAACCTTCCGTTTCTTATGTTTGCATCAATGCTTATAGCGGAAACCAGTGCCAAACAGTCCATGTTGACAATTGCAGCTTTTGGAAAACCGCTCCCACGGCCTGAGGGGCAGGCTTATCCCGGCCTTGGGGAAATGACAATAAACGGAGCAACCCGAAAAAATTTCATCATAGGATTTATTTTCGGAGCGGTTGTATGCTTCCTGCCCTTTGGCTTGATAGGGCTGCTTCCTTATCTGGCAGCATGCATCTCGGCCCTCGTACTCCTTAACAGGTGCTATGCACATTTTGGTGGCTTAAACGGCGATGGGATCGGCACAGCCAACGAGATTGGGAGGATAACTGCCCTGATCATTATTGCAGTTACCCTCAAACTTTCATTAAATGGATACCCAGGAGGTTTAGAATGGACGCTATTGTAATGGCAGGAGGGTTCGGGCAGAGGCTTGGAATGGGAGAAAAGCCCTGCGTTGAACTGCTTGGAAAGCCACTTATTACCTATGTAATAGATAACCTTAGATCTTCAAAAAATATAGACCGGGTTTTCGTAGCGGTCTCCCCCGTTACCCCGAAAACCGAAATTATGATTCAGGAAAGGTACAAAGGCGAGGTCCAGGTAATCCGGACTTTTGGCGGGAACTATGTAGGAGACATGATTTATGCAGTGGAAACCGCAAATACAACAGGCCCGGTAATGATTATCATGTCCGACCTGCCTTTGATAAACCCTGAACTTATTGATTCTGTAATCGAGAAATACAGGGAAGAAGGAAAGCCGGCACTTTCCGTATATGTTCCTATCAACGTCTGCAAAGGAACAGGGACCAGGCCTGATACTGTATTCAATAAGGATGGAAAACTGATCGTTCCCGCAGGGGTAAATATTCTTGACAGTTCTCAAATCCGGAACGAACAGGAAGACTTTAATCTCATACTTGATAATCCCAGACTAGCAATAAACGTAAATACCGTTAAAGACCTGCAGCGCTGCAAGGATTTACTGCAGTGCTCAAACTAAAATTTGCTAGAGGTGTCATATATTCTATCCTTAAAAAACCTGATATTGAGCCGTGATGGAAAAAAAATTCTGCGTGGAGTCAACCTTGAGGTAGGGGACCGTGAAATCCACAGCATCATAGGCGCAAATGGTGCAGGAAAAAGTACGCTTGCCTACACCCTGATGGGGCTTCAGGGTTATGAACACGAAGAGGGCAGCATCATTTTTAATGGGGAAGATGTTGCAGCACTTTCAATAACCGAACGTGCAAGAAAAGGCATAACCCTTGCCTGGCAGGAGCCGGCCCGTTTTGAGGGGCTGAAGGTTAGAGACTACCTCGCAATCGGGGCAAGAGGCAATGGCGGCATCACGGAAGAAGAGATAAAGGAAGCCCTGAGAAAAGTCGATCTGAAACCCGAGAAATACCTTAACAGAGAAGTTGGCGAAGCGCTGAGCGGGGGCGAAAGAAAGCGCATCGAGCTTGCCTCCATTATTACCATGAAGCCGAAACTCGCAATCCTTGATGAACCTGACTCGGGAATCGATGTGGTCTCATTAAAGGAAATTGTTTCCCTTATACAGACGCTCAAAGAAAACGGCTCATCAGTGCTCGTTATTACACACAGGGAAGAAATCGCAGCCGCCTCGGATAAAGCGTCCCTGATGTGCGAAGGGGCAATCCTCAGGAGCGGGGATCCCGTGGAAATAAGCGAATTTTTCAAAAACAGATGCATACCCTGTGACAGCCGGGTATCTCCCCCGAAGGTGGAATAATGGCTCAGATTACATTGAATGCGCTTTCTAAAGAAGTTGAAGATATAACCGCAGCTTACACAGCAGCCGGAGGAAATGCTGCAGTTCTGCATAACCATGATCTTGCAAGCCTTGTGATAAGCGGAAACAAAGTTCTCAGTGCAAACGGGACCGAAGGCATAGTCCTTGAGAAGAAAGAGACCGAACACGGTGTGGACGTAAAATTGACCATTAAAAAAGGCTATAAGATCCCCCTGCCTGTCCACCTTTGCTTCGGGCTTGTCCCTAAAGACGGGCTTCAGGAAATCAATATGAACTTCGTAGCTGAGGAGGATTCGGCTGTAGAGCTTATTGCCCACTGCACCTTCCCCAATGCTGAAAAGGTTATCCACAAAATGGATGCCGAGATGCTTATCGGGAAGAATGCTTCCCTGAAATACACCGAAACCCATTTCCACGGTCCGCATGGTGGAATCCAGGTGCTTCCTAAAGCTCACATAACTATTGAAGAAGGAGGCAGCTACTACACTAATTTCTCCCTTATTTCCGGAAGAGTCGGGTATCTGGAATTCGATTACAGCGTGGATGCCGAGAAAGACTCTATCTGCGAAATGGTAACAAAGGTATATGGAAAAGCGGATGATAAAATAAAGATCCTTGAGAAAATCTCTCTTAACGGGGAAAATGCACGCAGCGTTATTAAAAGCCGTCTTGCCATAACCGATAATGCAGAATCCATGTTCAGGGGAGTAACCGAAGGGCATGCCCCAAGAGCCCGCGGACACGTTGACTGCATGGAAGTTATACAGGGCAATGCAAAAGCCGAAGCTGTGCCGATTGTAAGGGTGGATAATCCTCTTGCCAAGGTTACACATGAAGCTGCTATCGGCTGCGTGGACAAAAAGGAAGTAGAAACTCTTATGGCACGCGGGCTTGAAGAAGACGATGCAATAGATATAATAGTGAAGGGGATGCTTGCTTAAATCTGCCTTCTCTATTTTATATTTATCACCTTTCATTCTTTTTTTAGATTCAACCGGAATCCTGATAAACAGGTTTTTTCATTCATATGTAGCAATTATTAGATAAATTCGAAGATTTCTATATGGATGGAGGCGGAAAGTTTGGGTGAGATAATCATTCTTGAAAAAAAGTATTCGGAAAAAAACCTGCAGCTGATTACCGGGAAAAAGGACGTGTGTTTGCATGTTAATGATATTCCCGAAGAGATGCTGATGTTATGTGAAGTGATTGAAGATCCCAGAAAGCTTCCTTACATGCTGGAAGCCTTTCATACTGTCCAGATAAAAAATGAAAAAGCTTTTCATTTTGCCCTTCTAAGGGTCCAGGTAGATTCGGATATAAAGATGCATGAGGATATTCAGAAATACCAGCAGAGAAAATATATAGCCGAAGTCCTTGAGAAACTGCTCTACGGAGAACTTATGCTCTCAGTCGGAGAAAACTCCGGGCTTGGTGATGACTGAACTATCATCAGGCAAATCTTATTCTTTTTACTGATTTTTTCATTTATACCGCTGCTATCAGGCCGTTCAGAGCCTGACATACTTTTTGAGATTCGCATTTATTGAAAACACGGATTAAGCATTTTATGCTTACGTTTTTTACTTTTCATTTTTGTACATCCAGAACCTCAAGCACCTCATTGCTCAGTATAACAATTAAGAATATTATGGATATATCCGAGATATTTAATAATTTTTGTATGATATTAATATATTAATTAAAAAAGCATTAAATAAAGAGAATCAATCTGGAAAAACAGATACATAACAGGTTTCCGCAGGAAGCCACCTCAGATAAGAGTGCATGAAAATATTCCGGAAATCGGCTTTCCCGAAAAAGGGCTTTATTTTTTAAAGATAGAGTAAGGGGTTCTTTCGGCGTAGAGATTTTTCCTGTTCTCAGATATGAATTTAGAAATGGGGGTTGAGAATGGCAAGCAAAGAAGAGTTACTTCAGGAACTTTCGGACGCAATAATTTCCTGTAAAAAGGATCAAGTAATTGCAGCCGTGGAGAAAGCAAAGGGAACGATGGAACCTGCAGAAATAATAGAAAAAGGGCTTGCAGCAGGGATGAACCAGGTAGGAACTCTTTTTGAAAGGGGAAAACTTTTCCTTCCGCATGTTATGATGGCAGCCGATGCGATGACTGCCGGAGTCAAGATCCTTGAAGCCGACATGCCTGCAGGAGCCGGGACAAAGAAACTCGGGGTTATTGTAAACGGCACAGTCGAAGGAGACGTGCATGATATAGGCAAATCAATTGTTTCAACAATGCTGCAGTCTGCCGGATTTGAAGTCCATGATATCGGCCGTGATGTTCCTATAAAGAATTTTGTTGAGAAAGCAAAGGAAGTCAATGCAAACATGATAGGGATCTCTGCACTCATGACCACAACCCTGCAGGGGCAGAGGGATGTTATTGAACTTCTCAAGGAAGAAGGTCTCAGAGACAAAGTAAAAGTCATGGTAGGCGGTGCTCCTGCAACCCAGGCATGGGCTGACAAGATCGGTGCAGACTGTTATGCAGAAAATGCAAGTGAAGCCGTTGCAAAGGCAAAGGAACTGCTTGTAGGGAAGTGAAAATAAATGGCAACTGAATATGCTTTGAGAATGGGAGACGGGAAGAGGGTCTTCCTTAC
>NZ_DAOOUJ010000055.1:0-20332 GCF_035390745.1 Methanosarcina sp.
GGTCTACGACGGAGCAAGAAAGAAGCTCGAAGACCTCGGTCTTGTATTCTAAGCCGATAATTGTAAACCAGCTGATCCGGGCTTTTGAGCCTGAATCAGTTATTTTTCTGCTGATCCCCCTATACAGTAATACATATCGCTGAACCCTACTTTTTTTGCGACTGGACACTCAGGGCATATGCATCCATTTTCTTCGCTTATGCACCTGCTTTTCGGTATTGTGTCAAAACAAAACCCGCCTCTTTCCCCGCATTCAACCCACGAAGGACATTCAGGGCAGATACACATCTGTGTGACAATCTCTTCCTGCTTTGCAATCGATGGAATATGCGCTGGCTCCTCCATATAGTCCCCCCTATTCCAGAATCTTGTTTTTGTCCTTGTTGTAATATTAGCTTTCATTTTTAAAATATCTGTCCCACCCGAATTGCGATTCGGGAGCCCGCAGTCTGTTTCGCTTCGCTCAAGCAGACTAATTTATGGATTGTAGAAGCGGGCTGAGCTCATGAAGACTAATTTATGGATTGTAGAAGCGGGCTGAGCTCATGAAGACTAATTGATGAGTTGTGACATTTAACTGAGCTCAAGGGGACTAAACTACTATATTTCTAAGCCTTGTCTCTTCATTCTCTATATCAACCATTCTTGCACGCTCTTGATGAAGTAGAACTGTCATTCCGGAGAAGAAAAAGAAGAGAAGGCAACCAGCAAAATAAAGTCAAAAAAATGTGGAAAAAATAAGGAAAAAATGAGGATATATTTCCCTAATTTCTCAAATTGCTTATTTTAAAACTCTTTTTCTGGCAAAGAATACCGAAGCGAGTATTCCCAGAACCGCAAGGGCATTTTCGAATCCGGGTGCGTTCTTTTCATTATCACCTGTTTGCTCTTCTCCGGTTATCGTTTCATTTTCTTCCTCTTCAGCCGGAGTAATAATTTCGGTGCTGAGCTTGTCTCCTGTAATTGCGTAGCGGGAGAATCCCGGTGTTTCTGCCGTGAAATAGTAGTATTCTTCGTCTTCGTAAGTCATCTCTGTCGGAAGAGCGTTCCATTCGTCGTTGTGGAACCTGTTTATTGTTATTGTGGAGACATCAATATTGTTTTCCTGGACCCAGCTCCGGGGAACCCTGAAGTTAATGGATGCTCCATTGATATTGTTTCCACTTTCGAACCTTTCGTTTCCTACAAGGATATTCATCTGCTGATAGACTTCTCCCTGAAGACCTGAATTTTCTCCGGAATTTCCGTCTCCAAGAAGCTCAATCCTTACAATGACATTTCCGGAATACTGCTGAGAGGTGAAACTGAGCCCGAGTACTCCGGAAACAGGATTATTGAAGCTGAAGGTTGTTTGAGACCCTGCAGCAACCCTCTTCTGTGCGCTGTCAATACCTGTTACTCCAGAACTTCCACCTGAAGGAACATAGTTAGCAGAGCTTCTGTGCGTGGTTGTCGATGCAGGAATTATCGTAAGGGGCAGATAGTCATATGTTCCGTTTTTGATTTCATAGGCAGAATCTGCAATTCCGTCCTTATCAGCATCCGTACAGTTTTCGGAAAAGCCTGTTCCTCTGGGATCTGCCCAGTAGTTGCCTCCAAAGTAAGGGCCGCTGACTATGTTTTTACCTGCTGTTCTGCTGGTGTTCCATGTATTGTTTGCATCACTGTAAAACAGGGTGTTGTTTACGTTGTCGAAGTAGTTGTTATAAATTCTGTTGTTTCCGCTTTCTGGACTTTCCATGCTCCTTAACAGCCCGATACGTGAAGAAATTTCTGCCTTATCTATGTCAAAGACAATTCCTGCCAGACTGTTCTCTGCCAGTGTATTGCTGTAGATAAGGCTGTTATTTACATCATAGAGCACCAGTCCGTAAGAATTTCTGGACAAAGTATTCCCTGTAAAGGTGCCTTCTCCTGTTCCTACCAGTCCAAGGTAACTTCCATCTACAGTACAGCCTGAGACTGTATATCTATTTCCTGTGTCTTCCTGGGAACTATAAACAATAATTCCTCCGGAACTGCAGTTGCTTACTGAACAGTCACTTATACTGAAGTTCTCACTCAGAACGGTAATAAGTCCACCCTGGCAATTTTTAAGAGTATTGCTTTCAAGGGTTGCATTTACAGGTTCTGAGAGGTAAATACCCCAAACAGGATAGCAGTCCTTAACAGTGTTGCCTTTAAGACGGATATCCTGTGAATAATCAGAATAGATTCCATATCCCAGCATCCGACTTGTGCTGACAAGAGGAGAATTTCCAGCAAGCATATACGTACCTGTTACATTCTGAACCGCATTGTCCAGAAGTTCAATACAGGAGGAATCTTCAGTATAAATACCGATAGATCCGATATTTCGTACTGAGTTGCCCACAAGCCTGCTTTTCTGGCAGCTCTCAAGATAAATTCCAGCTGCGCTCACCTGGTCAACAATATTGTTCTCAAGTTTGAGATCCTGGGAATCTATAAAATAGACTCCAAATCCAGATAATCTCGCCTGTACGAGCTTGGAGTTTATGATGTCCTTTTCCTGAATGAGAGTCTTTTCTTCTCCTTTAACAAGATCAGGATTTGCAGTGTCATATAGTGCATATATCGCAGTTGTGTTCTTAATAGAATTGCCTTTGACTGTACAGTTCTCGGAATTAATGGCTGTAACTCCGTACACGAAGTTTTGAATATTATTGTTGGTAACGGTTACATTAACAGCTTCCTGGAACACAACTGCAGCTGCAGAGTTCTCAAACCTGCTTCCTGAGACCCTGACATCATGGGAAGATAATACCCCAACTCCATACATTGTGTTATTTATGGAGTTATTTTGGATGTTTGAACTTGTGTTGTACAGAAGAATCGCATATGAGTTGTTCTGCATCACAAAGTCCTTAATTTCTACATTTCCACAGTTTATGCAGTAGATAACTCCAGCATCTCTTCCAATTGAGGGATTCGCCTCTCTTTCAAAATAATAAATCGGCTTTCCGTTGACAAGATTGCTGGTATCGATCAGGTTTCCGGTTGTGTTGTTAAGATAAACATCGTCGTAACTGAGTTCAAAGTTGTACCAGTTTCCGGACATAACATTGTCTTTAAGTGTGCAGTTTTCGATATCTAAGAGGCGGAGTCCAAATTTCCCTGAACTTGCTGTGTTATTTCTCAGGGCAGTTCCAAAAGAATCACGCAGAGTGAGGCCGTAATCGGCATTTGTGACTGAATTGCTTGTCAGGGTACAGTTACTGGAGCTAGAAATATATAATCCGTAATTACTCTCTGATACTGAGTTGCCGGAAAGATTGCAGATGCTGCAATTATACATGTAAATGCCATCATCATAAATATTTGAGATGTTGTTGCTTGTAAGATTACAGTTGCTGGAATAATAGAGGTAGATACCGTCCTCAGTGTTTGAAACTGTATTTCCGGCCAGAGTACAGCTGCTGGAATCATACAGATAGATGCCGCTAAGGGAAATATTTGAAACATTATTGGATGAAAAATTGCAGCTGTCGGAATCATACAGGTAGATGCCAGCTTCAGAATTGTTCGAGACTATGTTGTTAGCCATGGTACAATAATTGGAATTGACGAGTCGGACACCATCAGAATCAGTATCTGATACTGTATTTCTGATCAGGGTGCAGTTCCCTGCGGACAGCAGATAGATGCCATAGTAAGTTGTATTTGAAACTGTATTGTTGACCAGAGCACAGTTACTGGAAGACTGAAGATAAAAGCCGTGTTCAGCAGAATCATTAACTGTGTTGTTGATCAGAGTGCAGTAACTGGAACTCTCCATCTGAACTCCGCATCCGATTCCGGAAAATTTATTATTGCTAATGTTAGCCCCTGAAAACCCGCTCATGTAAATTCCTGTAGAGCTGGTCCCGGTAATACTGAAGCCGCTGATAGTCACATCGCTGGCATTTATAAAGAAATTACATCCTGATCCAATATGCCTTACAGTTGTATCCCCGGGATTCCCGGAATATGAGAGTATGCTCAGGTTTGCCACATTAACATCCACGCTCTCGTTATACATTCCAGGATAGACAATGATTTTATCCCCGGAACTTGAGTTGTTAACCGCATCCTGAATAGTTGTGTAATTTCCGCTGCCTGCTGCGTCTACGTACCACGTCGAATGCACAGGTCCAGCGGCTGCAGTTCCATCCAGGACCGTGAGCAAAAAAATGGCAATTGTTAAAAATTGCAAATTACTTTTTTTACATAGTATACCCATTTTTCAGGACTCCTCATATGCGAATTACATCCGCAACGTGCTGACTGTTATTTTATCCCATCTGAAATATGTTCTAAATTTTTATATATTGTTGCATATTTGTGAATTTCAAGTATAAATATCTTGAGACTGAAAGGCATACCCGGTCTAGAATGTACATTAATGTACAAAATTCATATTGAAGAACCATAAAATCAGAACTGAGCACATGAAGTTGTAGAAAAGAAGCGAAATGAAGTAAAGAACAAAGTAAAACAAGGAATAACATATTCTTCAAAAAACCAGTTGTTGAGTAATCGGATAGATCCCAATCTATCCAGAGAATTATTCCTTTACCCATAACCAGTTTAACTATAATCTGCATTCCATGATCAGGAGAAGAGTTCCCCATCTCATACATTTCGTAATTTTAATTTTCACGCTATGAGTTCCTGAGTGATCGATCTCAAGAACCCTTACTCCTGATCAAGAACTCTTACCCTTAAAGAACAGTTCCCACGGCTTTCATTCTGAGAGTTTGATTTTTTTTCACTACCTGAGATAATTCTGCTTCATATATAAGGTAACACCTATCAATTTATTATGCAACCAGAAGATCGAAGCATTACGGAGAAGGAGAAGAAAAGTGAGCACTTACAGCAATGGCATTCTTTTGTTCAGGTTCAGGAACGAAAAGCTTGAATTAATGCTGGTTCATCCTGGCGGGCCATTTTGGGCAAAAAAAGACTATGGAGTGTGGTCGATACCCAAAGGGCTGCCCGAAAGGGATGAAAAACCTCTGGATACGGCAAAAAGAGAGTTTAAAGAAGAAACAGGTTTTGAGGTTGAAGGCGAGTTTATCGATCTGGGGGAATTAACTCAATCCGGCAAGAAGATAGTGCACGTATGGGCTCTTGAAAAAGACCTGGATGTAACAAATGTTGTAAGTAATACTTTTACGCTTGAGTGGCCAAAAAACTCCGGAAAAGTGCAGGAATTCCCCGAGGTCGACAGAGCAGGCTGGTTTGATATTGAACTTGCCAGGAAAAAAATACGAAAAGGACAGATAGGTTTTATTGACAGGCTCATGAATATTTTAAATTACTTCCGGAAGGAAGAGCACCCGGACAGGGAAAAAAGATACAGGCAAACTACACTATTTTAAATATAGAAACAGCGGCATCCATCTCGGTTTTGATCAGTCCTGCCGCTGCAAAAACTGAGGGGATTTAAATCCCTGAATACGTTATACTTTGAGAAGTTCAAATCCTCAGGAACTCAATCTTATTTAGTGGATTTTATTCTAGAACATATAAAACATAATCTGTAAATACGGTCCCACACAATGTCATATGAAAATATAGCATAAGAGAAAGGATAATTCACCCAGAAAATCAGTTTCTTGAAATTTGATAGATCTTTATAACCCTCTACCCACATGGATTCACTTAAAAATCCCCTCCAGATAAGAGATTTTTGCATTTGTTTCCATCGCCTGAACATATGGGCTATTATGAGTAAGAAGGTACAAGCGATTGCGAATTGTTTTTTTGTCATTCTTTCACCCTCAACGACTTGATGAACTTCATAAACTTAATAAAATTAACAAATAATCTCGAATAGGGCAAAATTTCTTTTATTTAGCTAAACTAGACCTCAGACCAGCCTTTTTTGAGATTAAAATCTTTTTGAAGGATTATCAAACTCTTTCAAAAGATAAGAAAATCTTTTTTGTGTAGCTTGATGTGTTTAAATACATCATCTTTTTCGTATAAATTTTTGCTTCAAAAAAAACTGTAAAGTTTTCAAATGTTTTCGGCTGACATCAAATCTGTAAAAGACGGACTTAATCCGTTTACAAAGAAATGTTATCAAATTTATTATAGTTTTTAAAGGATTAGTCTATGCTTTTGCAAATATAGGCCTTAGCTTCCATGTAAGAGTTAATTGCTATCTTCATTGTTCCATTAACATTGATAATCTTCATGTTAAATATTTTCGCAAATTCAGAAGCATTTCTATGAAAATTAACATCTTTATATTCTTGATTATTAATCTTAAAAAGAAGACTGTACATGGGAGAAGTTAGATATTTGCTGATCTTTTTATAAGATTCAGATGACTTGTAATTAGTTTCATTCAGGTCGGAAAGCACCATTGGTGTTGCATATATAGCTCCTTTGCCATTTCCCGACAACATCATTTTTGTGTAAATCTCGTTTCCTCCAAGTGCTACGCTTATACAGTCATCAACAATGTTTCTTCCATCATCCCTCAGAAAATAAACAGGACAGCCAAGCTGCTGCAATTCTGCCTGTACTTTTTCAGAGCTGAAGCCGCATTTTCCATAGAATAGAAGAATGCCATTCGAGATTTTTGACATTTCTCTGGCATTCAGATACACTTCGGATTGCAAAAGATCAACATCAGAATGTAAATCTTTTCGAAGAAGATTCACAACAACAGTCAATTCTTGCTTCTTCTTTTTGTTGAGTATAAAATCATATATTTTCTTACAGAAGGGGATATTTGAGAACTTCCTCATGAAACTGCCGGGTGACTCTCTATTGATTTCCGATACAACAGGATACAACCTGTCAGACGAAAACATAAAAGGCTTAAGATTTTCAGACCTGAGTTTTTTGACGAATCGGAAACTGTTTCTGTTCTCCACTACAAACAGCCTTTTAATTTCAGGGTCTTTAGAGAGAACATATACTAATTCATCTTCAAGCATTTCACAGGCAATTATACTTAATACAGGCATTGAAAGACCCTTTAATCAAAAACGGTGTTCGCAATTTCTTCCTTAATGGAAAGATAGCATTTTTCAAATATCTCCTGGGTTCCGCTGATCTCAAATGTACTGTATCCAAATAATTTTGCGTATTCTTCGATCTTTTCATCGATATCCTTTACATATGTCAAACCAGTGTTGATCTTTGCAACTCTTGAGTATCCTGCCAGGTCATTGACTTTCTTTGCCATCTTCAGCGCTTTTTCAGGGTCAGAATGCAATTTATCCATGTTTAGAATTTCTCTCCATGAGTGAGCATACATGGGTGTGAAAAAGAAAGCTGGCTCTTTACTATGTGTTTTGAGCAATTTGAGGTAGTTTGCGCCTCCCCCAACAGTTGCTCCGATGCAGTCGTCCACGATCCTGACATCATCCCTTAGTATCCGCACTATGCAACCATCTTTTTCCAGGCAAAAATCTTCTTCCACATTACCCAGAACGTTGCCACAAAGACCATAAAAAATGAGTATCCCATTGGAGAATGGTATCATTTTCCTGATACTTTGATAAACTTCAGATTTCAATATTTTCGGCACGTCGTGGAGCCCAAGTTTTAAGAGGGTAACTATTACAGTTAATTTATTTTCATCATATTTTTCAAGAACGTGTGGTATCTTTTCAAAAGGTGTAATCTCATAAGAAGTATTCTGTTCATCAAGCTTTTCTGTAAATTCAGAAATGTTTTCGTTTTCTACGATTATGATTTTATTAATTTCAGAATCTCTGGTCAAAAGCCAGACAATTTCATCCTGCATTATCTTACATGAAATAATACTCATAACAGGCATCACGAATTTCCTCCAGATTTATGTATCCAATAGTTTTAATTCTTTAGAGCAAAAAATTGATTTGATAATTGGAACCTGTTTGCCTTAATCTGAACCTGTCTACCTACATGTAAATAGATACTGGATTGAAAAAAATCAATCCTTCCATCCAAGATCAGATTTGATTAAGGAAATAGATCTGACAAGTGTTTTTCGACCCTGGATGCTGGATAACAGCCTGGCACCCATCAATGTTTCGACTACCAGTTCCGCGCGTTCTTCGACCGAATCTGAAAAATTGAATTCCCCTTTTTCCAGACCGGTTCTGAGAACTTTGGTGATCCAGTCCAGTATATAATGCAGAAGCAACAGATTTTGCTTTTTAACTTCCTCTGGAAGTTCTTCAAAATCAAGGATCACTGAACCAGGAGGGCAGATACTTTTACCTTCATCAAACTCCTTCAATGCATAATCGAAATAGTATTGAAGCTGCTCACGAGCAGACCCTCCAGATGCCACAATTTGGGCAATCTTCTCTTCTAAGTTCTTTCTGCTCTCTTCAAGCAGGGCAGCAACCAGATCTTCTTTTTTAGGATAGTAATGATGTATTGAAGAGTTTTTTATCCCCAGTTTCTGGGAAATGTCCTTATAACTGAATCCATTATAACCATGGCATTGCAAAAAGTGTCTTGCATAATGGCGTATTTGCTGATTGGTCTGGCTTATGTTTGTCATATAAATGTACCTGTTTCTGAGAAGTACCGGAATAATATTCATTCATTTAAAACTTAGTTACTGGATCGGTTTAATGAAAATATCTTGCACTTAATATGATTATATGCCAACTTGCTGGCAGGCCCACAACGCCGTATTGCGAATATTCTGATCGGGATTTTCCACAGGAGACTCAGGGAAATTTCTAATCCTTTCATCAAGACGTGATGAGTATTCCTCAATCAAATTCACTGATGTTATTCCACATAAATCATAACCTATTTCCCGGGCTTTTTCTTTGATACATGATGACAGGTTGATACTGCTCAATTTATTGCTCCTCCGAATTTATGCAAAATTTTCATACCTTGATTAATTCCACACAATAAATCTACCTACATATAGGTAGATATTTTCAATATAAATAGATAATGGTTAAAATGTGGAATAATCAGAGTCGAGCCACCGCTCAAAATTTAGTTATAGTAGACAATAACCCTAAACAATTTAGTTTGAGCAGAAAATGCAGCCTGAAAATGGGATTGATACGTCATATTATCATTAACGGTTACCCGGGGAAGTTTTCCATCTCCGCAGCAGGCTAGCAGGGCATTCGACTGGAGTAAACAAAAAAAGCCTGGAATTGCACGGATTCTGCTAACAAAAATAGATTCTGCTAGCAAAAAATATTTACAAAACACCCACAAACTTTGTAACATGAATTTCGGATTTCTGGTTTTCCCGGGGCTCGAAGAACTGGATCTTGTTGGTCCCTGGGAGATAATATCACTATGGAGCAAATTTGCTCAGGGACCTGAGAAATGCCTGATGATTGCCGAAAATCCCGGACCCGTGATCTGCAGTAAAGGGATGTCGATAAATCCTCACGCCACCTTTACGGATTGCCCTCCACTTGATTTTCTCCTGATACCGGGCGGCGAAGGCGCACAGAGAGAGGTAGATAACCAGTCTCTGATTCAATTCGTTGCCGCGCAGGCTGAGAACTGCAAAGCTGTGCTTTCCGTCTGCACCGGCACATTCATCCTCCACCGCGCCGGCCTGCTCACAAACAAAAGAACCACCACGCACTGGGCTTCACTCCCAAAATTGCGAGAACTGGGCGATGTGGAAGTAGTGGAGGAACGGATTGTAAGGGACGGAAATATCTGGACCTCGGCAGGCATTTCTGCTGGCATTGATATGGCACTTGCATTTGTTGAATACATGACAGACGAAAAAACGGCGGGCAAAATTCAGCTCGGTGCCGAATACTACCCGTCCGGCAGGTCATATGGCATGATGCACAAAATTCCGCAGGCTCCTGAGTATGTGAGGAAAAGGGATTAAAAAGTCCCTCAAAGCCTTTCAATGCCTCTCAAAGCCTTTCAAGCCTCTCGAAGCCTCTCAAAGTCTTACAAGAGCTTTCAAAACCTTTCAAAAACTTACTGCCACGTAACTTCAAGTGGCTTCCTGCGTGGGATTCCATATATCCTGTACTTCGGGTTGCCAAACATCATTGCGTAGGCACATTTCCTTCCTTCGGGAAAGCCCAGTTCCTTCTGGAGAGGTTCATAGAACATGGCAGCAGCCGCAACAAAGCCTGCCCAGCAGGTGCCGATTCCGAATGCAGGCGCAGCGATGTCGAAATGGGTGAGGGCGATAATGGCATCAGTAGATGCAATAGGGTTATTTTCAGGTATATGGGCGAAAAGCAGATGTGGAGCACCGCGGCAGATTACATCGTGTCCCTGCTCCCATGCAGAAATGAGTATGGGTACATAGCCGCTCATGGGATGCGGGGTGTTCAGCAGGGTTTTCATCCATTCCATAGTGAGTCCGGCAATCTTTCTGACTTTTTCCGGGTTGTGGACAACAAGCCACTCTACCGGCTGACCATTGCCTCCCGATGCGGCATAGCGGGCGATATCAAGAACCTCAAGAATTTTCTCCTTTGGCACAGGCTCCCCGGTGAAATGCCGAATTGATCTGCGCTTCTTGAGATAAAACCCTATATCCTCGGGAGAGATAGTACCTGCATCGGCAGGCAGGGGGACTTTTTCTTCAGGAAGGAGGTTCAGAATGAGAGCCTGAGACGGGCAGAAAGCTTCACAGTGCCCGCAGTAGAAGCAGCGAGAAACATTTTCTTCCTGCACCTGCGGAAGACTGGTTTCATCAGCCGAACCGATAATACCTGCGGAGCATATTTTTGCACAAATTCCGCACTTTGTGCAGAGAGCCTGATCAACAATAATATGAGCCATCGTATCAAATCCTGTTAAAGGTGGATATATTAGCCAGCCAGCATTTATTACTTTTCTTTTTTTCTCTGCCTGTGAAGCTTCAAATTATATAGACGTATGAGCAAAGAATAAAATGCCAGATACTTTCCTGTTGCAGTATCTATCAAGTTTTACAGCAGATTTTCATCTGCCCATCTATCAAATACCTTCAATTGCTCTTCCGTATGGAAGTAATGCTCCCCATGTTCTAGAACTGTAACTGCTGCTTGATACCTTGATGCAAATGCTGAAATCTCTTCCCATTCAGACAGATTATCGTCAGAACCGTACAAAATGGCAGCAGGTACTTTCCATTCAAAACAAACAGGATTTTCTTTCACATAGCAATAATAGTTCCATTCCAGTGTCTGTCCAATCGGCAACCGGATTTCATGCTCTGCTTTTAGCCTTTCTTCACTTACCTGGAAACTTTCCATCATGTTATTTATGATGCGTTCCATGTTGACTATGGGCGAGAGAAACAAACTTTGCTTTATGTTAAAATCGTGATAGACAAGAAGGCTGAAATAGGCTCCCATGCTGCACGCAAACAGATGAATGTCAGGTGCAAGTGACTTTGCATATTCATAAACTGCAGCCAGATCACTTACGCAATTTTCTGGAATACAGGCATATTCATCATCCACACGCTCACCGTGCATGGGCAGGTCAAAACTTAACGCCTGGTAACCTTTTTCAACGGCTTTTTGTGCCATCATGGAAATTACGGTGTCCTCTTTATTGGAAAGGTTGCCATGAACTTCAATCAACAGCTTTTCACTCTGCTTTCCCCACAGGACGGCAGGAATACGAATTTTATTATTTGTGATATAAAAATGTCTTTTCTCCATTATCTCACTTATCTATGAGCAAAGAATAAATTTTATTCGCATTCATTCTACTCAGTTCCAAAATGTGGTGATAATCATCCAACCGTCGAACAGGAAAAGAGGTGGGCAGAAACCCACCACTTCAAAATTTAAACGCGTGTACCGTTCCAGCTTCCGGCCCAGTCTCCTTCGGAACCATATCTCCAGTTGCCGCTGAAGGAATTACAATCCCCGGCCATTGTAAACTCAAAGGTTCCGCCGTCACTTCCCGGAGAGTAAGACCAGTTACCCACAAGCTTTTTGTCAGAGACGATAGCCTGGATAGTATGATGAGGCACATCGCCCGTGTATACCCCTGTAACACTATTGCCCGTCTGCTCCAGGTCCATGAATCCACTGTCAGTATCCCAGATACCGGTCCAGGCACAGGGTGCTTCCTCGGGTTTTTCCGTTATGTTAACAGTCACAATATAGGAACCGTTCTCATTCCGGCCCAGATAATGGAATGAATCAGAGGAGTCAAAGGTAATGGATGTTCCAGGCAGTCTAACCCAGGGACCCATTTTTCGAGTCTCGTCAACCACGAGGAATTCCGCCCTTCCCCCATCATTTGCCATATAGACCACCTTGCCGTCTGGACTGAATACCGGGCCGTAAAGTATTCCCTGACCATACCAGTCATGAAGATACTGCTTTCCTTCCTTTCCATCAGCCACGACAAATTGCATATCTTTACCGTTTCTGGAGGCTCTGGCTGCGTATGCAAGTTGTTTGCTGTCAGGGCTGAAGGTGAGACCCCATACATCTGTGTAATTACTGCTCTCGTTTCCATCCAGCACTACACGCCATCCGTCATTACTCAGGGCAGCATAGGCCATATGGTTCGAATCCGGGCTGAATATAGGGTTTCTCACTTCACTGTAGTTCTTACCTTCAACCCCGTCAAGAACCACAAAATAACCTTCGCTCTCACTTTTTGCCCAGTAAGCCACATGCTGGCTGTCCGGGCTGAAAACGACTTTGCCAACCCCGGGGAATTTGTACTCTTTACCATATACTTCATCGACAACTACCCTGTGAGAACCGTATGCAGAGGGTCCAATGCGTATGTCAAAGGCAAATCTCTGGCTGTCAGGGCTGAAGCACAAACCATAGATTGCGTTATCAGTATCAAGATCCAGAGTTTTGTTATTCAAAATTATATAGGTTGGATCTCCGATGTAGTCATTTATGCTGCTGTATGCCCATCTGTTGCTGTCAGGGCTGAAGACCAGTCCGGCACCTGCAGGCGCAAGTTCCTTTCCGTCCAGAGTAATAAATGATTTGCCGCCTCTGGTGATAGTGTATGCCAGATGTTTACTGTCAGGACTAAATGTAAGGCCAGAAGCATCATCATATAGTTTTTCGTCTCCGTCTACAACTACTGCTGTTTTATTTCCAGATTTGGCCAGATATGCCAGTCTATTGCTATCCGGGCTAAAGACAATAGAAAATATCTCATCGTACTGCTTTCCCTCCAAACCGTCAATGACAGCAACCATTCTGTCACCGGTTCTGGCACAATAAGCTATCCGGGTACTGTTTGGACTGAAAACAACATCTCTGGAGGAGGCATAGTCATAGGCTTTTCCCTCTGTTTTACCCTCTGGGCCTGCAATAATTAACGAAAAACCTTTGTCGCTCTGGTTCCAGTATGCCACCCTGGTGTTGTCAGGGCTTACGAGACCTCCGGATCCCGGGTTGAAGTCATCTATCTTTTGCCCTGAAAAGACCAGTTCCCATGAGTTGTTTTCAGAGGATGTTTCCTCCGACGCGGCATGGCAGCTTGCTATTGTAATCAACAAAAATAAAGTTCCCACTAAAATGTACTTACTCTTTATAGATTACCCCTCACTCGCAAGTTATATTCAGTAGAAAATTATATACTCAAATGTATAATAAGATAGTTATCATATGATATTTATCGTGACGAGAGTTATCGACTAGTTATACTGAAGAACGGTACTTTTGAACAGAGATACAGAGGGATAATGCCACCACTTCAGTAAAACGGGCTATACTCTTGAAAAAAAGGATACTGAGTCAGGAGAATTTTACAGAACTTTCGCTCAGTATTTTTTGAAACCTTTAATATTGAACTTAAAAAGGGACTTCCCCCCGCCCATGAAATCGATCTCTTTTTCTCCTGCCGCCATTAACAGGGAATTTGAAGGAAGCTGACTGACATTGCCACTTTCGATCCTGTTGAAATGGAAAAAAGACTCAAGTGAGTCCGCAATCTCTCCCTGACCTGTGAGCACAGGAAGAACATCCGGAAACCAGTAAGAATCTATTTCTTCAGAATACCAGTCCGAAAACCTGATGGAAAAAAGAAGCTTTCCTGCGTTGTCGTAAAAAAGGAGTTCTCCTGGATTTCCGTGGTATTCCCCCACGACTATGAGAGGGCTGCCCTCTGCAAACTCCAGAAGTTCCTGCATGCCCATTTTGCCGCGGGGAATGCACCTGCTTGCAATAAAGCGTGAAAAAAGCTTGCAAAGCGCCCGGGTCTTTGCAGAAGGCTTGCGAGAAGAAGTAACTAGCATACTCCCCCTGATGAGGTCAGGAGTATTTTTCACTTTCGCTCCACCAGAAGATCATCTGGATCAAAAGCTATGCTACAGGAAGGATAAAAAGGAAAGTATAAAGGAAATCACGATTTAATAGAAATCCTGTTACTTTTTTTCCGGCATCTAAAATCAGTTTCGTATGGAGAGACATATTCCATTATTTTCTGGCAAAATCCGTAGGATCTGTTATATGTTTCACATTCTCCACATGTTGATGGCGTCTTTTCCGTTATTTCGCCCCCTTGCATTACTTTAAATCATAATTTTTTAGTCACTGAGGGTATCTTCAACCGGATGCTCCACAATGGCAAATTCTTACAGGCAAGTTTTATGTCACACATTATTATTTTTAAATTCTTCGTTTTTTTCCAGATATCCTGTAATATATGATATCAAACTGTATATATTATTGTACAGAGTTATATACTTATCTGCACTTCTCCTCATAACTTAAAAACTTATACTTCGGGATCATGGTGGAAGAAAAACAGCTATAACCCTTATCAAAAGAATGTGTAGTGTCGAATAAATATAATGTACTATCTGGCGTCGCGTCCGCAATAAAATGTCACATATAATCAGTTACAGCTATTCACAATCCTGAAATTCCTGAGAATTGACGCAACGCTGAAATTCAGGATAGAAACTTCGCAGCCTTCCGGTCGTTTCTTTTTACAGCCCTACAATATTACTCTACAACGACCCCATCCCTCAACCTTATCACCCTGTCGGCATATGCTGCATGCCATTCCTCATGTGTGACCATTACAATTGTCTGGCCCGATTCATTATTAAATTTCTTGAAAAGATCCAGCACTTCCTTAGAGGTTTGAGAATCCAGATTGGCGCAGGGCTCGTCTGCAAAAAGGACTCTTGGGTTATGGGCAAGGGCACGGGCAATTGAAACCCTTTGCTGCTGACCCCCGCTCATTTTGGAGGGAAGCTGGTGGAGGCGGTCGCCAAGCCCTACTGCTTTAAGAACTTCGGCGGCAGCAGATTCATACTCTTCTTTTGATTTGCCCTGCATCATGAGAGAGATATAGACGTTTTCCGAAGCATCAAGTTCCGGCAGAAGGGCATAGTCCTGAAAAACATAACCCAGGTTATGAAGGCGGAATTCACCCTTTTTTTTGTCAGACATGCGGGAAGTGTCTGTTTCATCTATAATGATTTTTCCGGAGTTGGGAGTATCAAGAAGTCCCAGCTGGTTTAAGAGAGTGGTTTTTCCGGAGCCGCTGGGCCCCATAATCGCAACAAACTCTCCGCGCCGTATTTTTACATTTACGCCTCTAAGAGCTCTGACCAGCACCTCCCCCATTTTAAAGGTGCGGATTATATCAATTCCTTCAATAATTATATCGCCGGCTTTTTCAGCGTTGTTTTTATTGTTTTTATTTTCAATCCCAGGCTCAGTTTTATCTGGCTCAGTATTATTCATCACTTTGTTGAGATCACTTCGGATTTCATTTTTCACTTCATTTTTCACTTCATTTTCCATTATTTCACCTCCTCACTTGCCCCAGATAAGGTCAAGAAGATCCTTCTGAGCCAGTTTATAGGCAGGAATTACAGAGCCCACTATGGAAGCAAGGAAAAGAAGGACCGCACGGTTTACGGCTTCGGCATCATCAAGCCTGAGACTCATAGCGCCCAGAGGAACCTGGATAGGGTGAGAAACAGTATATGGGACTAGCCCGAAACGCATAAACGCGTAGCCAAATATTATCCCCGTGCCTGCATAGAGCATAGCCTGAAGTACAAAAGAGGCAACTATCACATTCTGCTCTATTCCTATTGCTTTCTGGACCCCTATCTGCCTCTTTTTATTTACAATATTAACGTAAATTACCACGAAGATGATCACAAAAGCGATCAAAAGCCCTATAGCGTTCATAATATTCCTTACAAGGCCAAGGGTATTTTCGATCAGGCGGAGGATACCTGCAAATTCATGCCATGTGCGGATATTTTCCTTTATCCCGAGAGAGAGAAGGGATGTGCGGGTCTCGTACTCGTCCGTGCCTGCAGTAGTCTTGACAGCTATTTCCTGAGCAAGATCTCTACCTTCTATATCCAGCATATCTTCCATATCTGCGCGGCTAATATATGCTCCGGCATCAGCCATGAAAAAGAGAGTGGTATAGATCCCTTTTACCCTGAACTCACGGGTTTTGCCGCTGATTGTGAGTTCAACAGTGTCTCCGACATCAACGCCTCCAAGAGACCTCGACTCCATCAGGGCATCAAAACCTCCGGAAACTTCTCTGCCCAGAATAATCTCACCCCTGTCAGGTCTGCTCAGGAATTCCCCGCTTATTACGGCACCCTCAAGTCCGGTCACAAAAGTTTCTTCTGCAGGATCAATCCCGTAAACAGTCCCTCCAATTTCCTTTTCTTTATACTGGAAGTTTCCTGTGGTCTTAAGGCGGGCAGAAGTCCCCACGACCTCTGGAAGGCTTTCTATCTTTTTCTGAAGGGCTGATGCGTCTTCGATGTAACGTTCTTCTTCCTTCGGTTCAACCACGACATTTCCTGTTTGATAGTTTACCATGAGCTCGTTAAACTTGAGCGTGACTCCTGCCAGTATACTTGAGAAAAGTACCAGCTGAACAAATATAAGGGTCAGGACGAAGACAGTAAAGATTGTAATCCCCTTATTGCCTCGCGTAATTGAACGGCTGGCGAGAAAAAAGGAGACTTTAGCCTTTTCAAGCATGATAGGGCTTCCTTGATTGTCTATTGAAACTTCCTCTTTTCGCTTCTCAATCAGATCTTACCTTTCTTTTTCAGGTAGAAGAATGCAGCTGCGACGACAAGAACTGCCGCCAGTACAAGTGGAATAACAGTGTCACCCGTTCTGATTACATTGAACGTCAGATCCTCACTGAGCCGGTGGTCTCCAAAATCGTCCTCGTACTCAACAAGCAGTGTAACATTCTGTTCTCCTGATTTTTCTGGAATAAAGGTAAAGACTGCAGGGGCATCATCGTCCTTTTCGAGCCTTCCGAGAAAAGCGTCTGTGCTGCCGCTTCCTTTAAGCCCTTCGAGCCTGGCTTTAACAAAACGGGCTTCTCCTTCCCCCACATTTTCAAGCCTGAGGATCATGGAAACCTGCTGTCCTTTCTCAGGCATTTCGGGGTCGAATTTAAGGCTTGCAATATTGATTTTCGCCCGGTTCAGCACATTAACCCCTATCTCCTGGGATTTGTTGATCTGGAGAGTTTCAGCTTCATTTGAGGCAGTTATGCGGAGAGGGATCCTGTAAGGCTGGACGCCTGCATTGCTCCCTAAAAGAAGCTTGAACGACAGGTTTTCGGAACTTCCGGCACTCAGGTTTTCAATGAAAAAGACATTGTCCTGCAGAGGGATCATGGGCGAAGAACTGTTCAGGTCGAGTATAACTCGGACATTTTTTGCATTTCCATTTCCTGCATTCTTAACCGCAGTCCGGAGGTAGAATTCCCCTCCAGGAATCAGGGCTCCTGAAGAGTAATTCTCCGCATTTACGGGAAAGATTTCGGTGCCTGTGAGCACAAGATCAGGGTTTCCCTCCACACGGATAGGAATCCTCCTTGAAAAGCTCGTTCCTCCGTCGTCTTTGATAGTGAATTCAAGCTGGTAGACTCCAGATTTTGCCTCGGATCTGACCCTGAAATGGAAGTTTAGTTCGACCTTCGAACGCTGTCTTATATTTTCAATTTTAAAATTGCGTTCGGTATTTGTCCCTGAGCCGTACACGTCTGAGGTGCTGTACTTAAAGATAAAAGGGTCGAGTTCCTCAATCCCTATTATCACGTTCTCTGCCGCCTCGTCACCGGTGTTTTCAATATTGACTTTTATAAGCAGGTCTTCTCCGGGCCTTGCCGGATTCGGGGTAATTTCTGCAACTTCAACTTGAAGATGTGTATCTCCTGAAACGACAACCGCAGATGCCGGGGCTGCCAGGAAGGTAAATATCAGCAGTACCAGGGCTACAAAAAATAATTTTGTATTTCCCGTCTTCATAATCCCCGAATTTGTTCCTGAAAAGGTAAACTTCATGGGTAACAATCCCTGTATGGTCTGGTATAATTTTATAGATAACAATCTCTGGGCCTGACTTATAACCGTTACACTTTGTTTGCAACCTGTATCAGGTTGTATTTTTTCCGGATAGATCCCTCATTTCAGTATGCACAGAAATTCATTTTACTGGCTCTTATTTCCTGAACTCAAGTCCGTCAAAATACTGCCTCGTCTCTGATGTGACAACTTTCCTCAGTGCAAGCAGGGCTATCAGGTTTGGGATTGCCATCAATCCGTTTACAATATCTGCGAGAACCCAGATAACATCAAGAGTGAAGAAAGAGCCTGAGGCAACGATAAAAACATAGATTATTTTGTAGGGAAGGATCCCTTTTACCCCGAAGAGGAATTCCGTGCAGCGTTCTCCGTAATAATTCCATCCCAGGATGGTTGTAAAGGCAAAGAATATGAGCCCTGCTGTTACAATATAGCTTCCGATTTCCGCAAACGAGGTCGAAAAAGCATAACTTGTCATGTATGCTCCTGCGAGATCCTCTGTCCATGAATCTGTCATGATGAGCACAGTCCCTGTCATAAGGCAGACAACAATGGTGTCAAAAAAAGTCCCTGTCATGGAAATAAGGCCCTGCTTTGCCGGTTCCCTTACCTTTGCTGCTGCGGCTGCTATTGGTGCGCTCCCGAGGCCGGACTCATTTGAAAAGATTCCTCTTGAAACTCCCATCCTGACTGCAAGCATTACACCTGCCCCAAGAAAACCTCCTTTTGCTGCAGTCCCTGAAAAAGCTGAACTTATTATCAGGATAAAGGTTTCCGGGAGCTTATCAAGGTTCAACGCAATAGTCACAATGCAGCCCAAAACATAACCTACCGCCATAAAAGGTACCAGAAGCTGAGCAACAGCTGCTATTCTTCTGATCCCGCCAAGTGTTACAAAAGCCACAAGCAAACTTATGACAGCTGCACTCAGGACTTCAGGAACGTTAAAAGCAATTCTGGCAGAGTCAACAATAGCATTGACCTGCGGGAAAGTGCCTATTCCAAAAAGAGCTACGTTTACGCCGAAGAAAGCAAAAAGAGGTGCAAGAATCCTGCTGTACTTTTTATGCCCAAGCCCATTTTTGATATAATACATTGGACCCCCTGACATCTGCCCGTTTGCGTCAACTGTCCTGTATTTGACTGCCAGCAGAGACTCGGAATACATGGTCGCCATCCCGAAAAAAGCAGCAAAAAACATCCAGAAGAGTGCACCTGGACCTCCAGTTTTTATTGCAGTTGCAACCCCCACTATGTTTCCTGTCCCTATGGTTGCCGAAAGGGCGGTGCTGAGCGCGGCAAAACTGGAGACATCTCCCTGAACTCCTATTTCAGCTTTCCGCGAGATAAGAACGTACCTGAGTGCAAGGGGCAGCCTGAAAACCTGAATAAGTCCAAGGCGCCATGTGAGGAAAACTCCTGTCCCTATAAGCAAAACCAGAAGAGGAAGCCCCCAGACCAATTCATCAATTCTCGTAAGAGTAGCAAGCAGGTCCATATCCATCAGTTCCATCGAGCCAGCTCCAGTTAGAAATAAAACTTAAAAGGAATGATCAAAGATAAGGAGTAGATTTTAATTGATTATTTGTTGGAGCCTGGTCTTAAACGTTAATGCTGGCGCCTTCGGGAGTAGAAAAATAGTTCCTGAACCTGAGGACTGTCAGACAGAACGGAAATCAGGACAAAATACGAAACCTTATGTGGAAAATCAATACAAAAGAAAAGAATCCTGTATGAAGCAAAACAAACTAACTTTAAGCATCCTGGAAGGCAGGTTCTGCATCTTAAGGCTGGAAAAAAACTCGGAAATGCCTGCATGGATTTATGAAAGCAATTTCTTTTCGGCTACGAGAACCCAGGAAGAACTTTCCATTGTCTGCCGGGAAAGCAGTATCCCTGAAAATATTCCTGCTGACATAAAGGCTGAGAAAGGTTGGATCTGCCTGAAAATTGAAGGGCCTCTTGATTTCGGGCTTACAGGAATACTTGCGGGAATCAGCAGGATTCTTGCCGGGAATGGCATCAGCATATTCGCGATTTCAACATACGATACCGATT
>NZ_DAOOUJ010000056.1:0-2590 GCF_035390745.1 Methanosarcina sp.
ACCTGTTCGACGGGACAATAATGAACGTGGTAAACAAAGGCACCAGCCGGATAATATCTCTTATCCTCAAAGATAGCGAAGATTTCCTGAAAGTAGAGGTTGCAAACCATGTATTTAACTCATTAAAAATAGAAACCGGCGACGAATGCATGGTCAGGCTCAGAGCAGCGGATATGATTGTATTTTAACCACCCGAATTGCGCCACCCGAATTGCGATTCTGGAGGGCGGTGTCCTTCCCGAGTTCCGCCTCGGGAGGGCGTTGTCCTTTTCGCTTCGCTCAAGAGGACTAATTTATGGGAAATAAAAAATAGTTTTGCGGCGCTTGATAGAACGCCGCTAATGTACTTTAAACAGTTACCTTACTTATTTTTGGTTTTCCTGTCCTTTGAAGTACAGAAACACAACAGCCAGACAGGCTATCAGCAGGAAGGCTATCAAGGAAAGAATTCCAAACTTAGAACCACTTTCTCCTGTATTTTCTTCATCTGTAGTCTCTGGTTTTACATTGTTGTTTCCGGTATTTTCTTCAACAGATTCAGACTCATCAGGCTTTATTTCAGTTACAGATCCTCCTGAAGCGTTTGACTTTCCTGTTATTGCAAAGAATGAATATCCCGGAACATCGGCTGTGAAATACAGATATTTGCTGTCTTCCTTTAACAGGCTGACTGGCAGCTGTACCCATATTTTGTTGTTGTATCTGTTCAGAGTGATAGAATCCTGATCTATGTTTTCGTTCTGTAGCCAGGACTTACTAACCTTGAAACAGATATTCATATTTTCCATGTTATCTGAGCTTACAAACCCACTGTTTCCTACCCAGACATTGAAGTACTTGTAGACCTTTCCTTCAGTCAGGTTGGAGACAAGAGTAGATTTCTTTTTCAACTGCTCGGCTATGGTTGTGATTTTACCGGCAGTCTTCTTAGAATCAAAGCCCACGTACACTACACAGGTTGCATTTTTAGTGAAATCAAACTGTACAGTTTTTCCATTCGTGACAAAGGCCTGGGAAATTTCTTTTACTTCAATGTTTGTCGAAGGTTCCGGAGATCCGCCGCTTCCACCGCTGCTGTGGCTGCTTCCACCGCTGCTCTCCGGGATGATAAGTTCTACTTCTACACTGCTGGTCTTATTTGAAAGTTCATTACAGCTCAGAGTTGCAGTGTTGTCAATATCTTCATCACCGCCGCCCTCATTGTCCATGTCATCTTCGGTTACGGTGTAGTTTCCTGTGTAAGTCCAGTTCTCTCCCAGTTCAAGTATTCCATCAGCATGCAGAGACTCTACAGGGCCTGTCAGAGGGATGAGAGGGTCACTAACTGTAACTCCCGTGAGTTCAACGTTACCATCATTTATCGCAAGGATACTGTATCGAATGATATCTCCGGAATCATCAACTGTATCGTTGTCCCCATTTACAACTTCAATTACAGATTTGCTGAAAGAACAGCTCGGATTATGTTCGATATGGATTCCAGGACTAACACTGCCAGTCTCATTACCGTTTTCATCGATATACTGAATAGTGCTTTCGTTTATGGGACCAGTCTCAGAAGATTCTAAGGTTACAGTGCTGTTGAGGAAACCATCGCCTCCACCATTATTGTTCAGGTCTTCCTGAGTAACGGTGTAGTTACCAAGGTAATACCATGTCTCTCCAACGGAGAGAATACCATCACCACTACTTGTATACTGGGCTAGAGAGGACTGATACAACCCAAACAAGCCAATATCCCCAAATGGTCCACTAAGGTTAAGCAGAGAATCTCGGACACTTATATTGGTAAGGTCAATGTTTCCGTTATTTGTCATATTTACACGGAACTGAATAACATCTCCGGCAGAACTTATATTGCCTTGAGGGCCGTTTCCGGCAATATCAAGGACATATTTCTTAATACTGCAGGCAGGGTTCTGTTCTATAGGAACCAGAGCACTATCACTTTTCGCAGTAAGTTCAGCACAGTCAACAGTTGCAGTGTTGTTAATGAAACCGTTTCCTCCACCGTTATTGTTCAGGTCTTCCTGAGTAACAGTGTAATTGCCAGTATAGTGCCAGTGTTCTTCGACTTCAAGAATACCATTGGTATTCAGAGTCTCGAAAGGACCTGTAAGGTTTATCAGAGAATCATTAACACTTATACTGGTAAGATCTATGTTTCCTTTGTTTTCTACACAAACCTCGTACCTGACGATATCTCCAGCTTTTGTTATATTTGCTGAAGAGCCGTTTCCAGAAACATCTAAAACGGTTTTCTCAATACAGTAATCATAGATATAGTCTGAAACAGTTATGTCAGTAGTTTTTGAATCAGTACCGTTTACATTGCTTACTGTAAGATTGACAGTATAGGTTCCTGCTGTAGAGAAAATGTGCAATGGGTTCTGGTCGGCTGAAGAGTTCCCGTCACCAAAGTCCCAGTTCCAGGCAGTTGCATTCTCGGAACTGTCAGTAAACTGAACTGACAAGGGTACAAAACCACTGGTTACATTGCTGCTGAAGTTTGCTACAGGAAGTACAGGGGCTTCAGTAACGGTAATTATGGACTCAATGGAATCAGTACCATTTACATTGCTCACAGTAA
>NZ_DAOOUJ010000056.1:2690-14014 GCF_035390745.1 Methanosarcina sp.
CAGTTCCATTCATCTGCATTTTCTGAACTGTCAGTAAACTGAACTGTAAGAGGAGAAAAACCCTCAGTTACATTGCTACTGAAATTAGCGACTGGGAAAACAGCGGCTTCGGTAACGGTAATCGTAGATTCAGTTGAATCGGTACCGTTTACATTGCTTACTGTAAGATTAACAGTAAAGTTTCCTGCTGATACGTAGGTATATATTGGGTTTCGATCTGTGGAATCAACAACTCCATTATTATCAAAATCCCAATTTACTTCGGTTGCGTCTTCTGAAAGGTCGTTAAACTGTACAGTAAGAGGAGCAGAACCGCTGCTTACATTGCTACTGAAGTTTGCTACAGGAAGTACAGGAGCTGCGGTAACGGTAATTATGGACTCAATGGAATCAGTACCATTTACATTGCTCACAGTAAGATTGACAGTGTAATTACCTGCTGCAGAGTAAGTATGCGTTGGATTCTGATCAGTTGAATCGGTACCATCGCCGAAGTCCCAGTTCCATTCATCTGCATTTTCTGAACTGTCAGTAAACTGAACTGTAAGAGGAGCATAACCACTGCTGACATTGCTGGTGAAGTTTGCTACTGGAAGAACAGGAGCTTCAGTAACGGTGATTATGGACTCAGTTGAATTGGTACCATTAAGGTTGCTTGCTGCCAGAATAACAGTGTAGTTCCCAGCAGACGTGTAGGTGTGTGTTGGGTTCTGAAGCGTCGATCCAGCGAACTGAATGCTCCAAACGTCATTGAAATAAGAGGGAAATGCACATCCGCCCATGACTACGAGGCTGCCGTCAGAAAGAGAAACAGCACTATGCATGTATCGACCAGACCAACCGGCACTAGAATTAACTACAGTCCAGGTGGCACCACCGTCAATAGAACGCCAAACGTCATTTAAAAAGATGCTACCGTCAGATCCACCCATGACGACAATGCTGCCGTCCGAGAGAGAAACAGCAGCATGAGAGTAACGAACAGACCAGCCGGCACTAGAATTAACTTCAGTCCAGGTGGCACCACCGTCTGTAGAACGCCAAACGTCATTTAAACAGGTGCTGCCGTCAGATCCACCCATGACGACAATGCTGCCGTCCGAGAGAGAAACAGCACTATGATAGTAACGATCAGACCAACCGGCACTAGAATTAACTTCAGTCCAGGTGGCACCACCATCGGTAGAACGCCAAACGTCATTTAGATAGGTGCTACCGTCAGATCCACCCATGACGACAATGCTGCCGTCCGAGAGAGAAACAGCACTATGACCGTAACGAACAGACCAACCGGCACTGGAATTAACTTCAGTCCAAGTGGTACCACCGTCAGTAGAACGCCAAACGTCATTTAAACAGGTGCTACCGTTATTCCCCCCCATGACTACGAGGCTGCCATCAGGGAGAGAAACAGCAGCATGAGAATAACGACCAGACCAGCCGGAACTAGAGTCAACTTCAGTCCAGGTGGCACCACCGTCGGTAGAACGCCAAACGTCATTAAAAAAGATGCTGCCGTTAGTCCCTCCCATGATGACGAGGCTACCGTCAGGGAGAGAAACAGCACTATGACTGTTACGACCAGACCAATCGGAACTAGAGTTAACTTCAATCCAGGTCTGTGTGTAGTTCTCGTCGCCGAAGAACCAGGTCCATGAAGTTGCATTTTCGGAACTGTCAGTAAACTCAACGGACAGAGGAACATAACCGCTGCTTACATTGCTGCTGAAATTAGCTACTGGAAGGCTGCCACCTATGCCACCTATGCCGCCTTCGTCCAGTACGGTTATATTCATAGTTTTTGAATCAGTACCATTTACGTTGCTTACTGTCAAATTAACAGTAAAGTTTCCTGCATCAGAGTAAATGTGTACTGGGTTTTGATCTGTTGAATTGGAACCGTCACCGAAGTCCCAGTTCAATGCAGTTGCATTTTCAGAATTGTCATTAAACTGAACGGACAGAGGAACATAACCACTACTTACATTGCTACTGAAATTAGCAATAGGAAGAACAGGAGTTTCGGCATGTGTAACAGAAGCGCTCATCAATAAAAGAAAAGAGAAAAACAGGCATAGAATAAATTTATAGGGGGTATTAACATGTCTGTACTTCAAATTTAACGCTCCTTGTTTGTCGGATTCTGTTGTTGTTTTTTTCATTTGAAATCCCTTAATCACTTATAGAATATTTTGTATTTTATGTTAATAATAAATCTTGAAAGCTGCATGGCACGTCTTTTACTTCTTTTATTTTTTAATTAAATGGTAGAATACTTCAGTATTTTTTATTCATCCATTGCCTCCTATCAAAAAATCAGCGTTTATCGACAGATAGCATAAGCTAAACAAACACTGATCCTGGTTTTTCATTAACCGAAAAAATGTGTTCTCTTCAAATTTGAGAGGGAAATTGTTAGCTGAAGAAATAAGAAAAAATGGGACTAGTACTGCGATTCCGAAATATGTTCATAAAACTTGAATTTTGAATTGACCCGAAGATCACGGCTTTTTCCGAGAAATAAGGAATCAATTTTGGAATCGAAACACCAGGGGTAAACTTAAAGCATTTCTTCTTATATTTTTAAAGCTCAACTCAGTTCATAAATCTCAGTAGATATGTGAAATTTATTTGACCTCTGCAAATCTAAATGATACACATCATTAAACTTTTACACACTTTCAATTAATTATGTGCGACTTCCTCAATATTCAAAGTAAGATATAATATAATAAATATTTTTCTGTTTTAACATATTGAAAGTGATAAATTAAAAAATCGATATATTTAGCCATCAGTATGATCAAAATTTAAAGTTCTAATATTTCGAGATATAAACAGAAATTTGCAGATTTAATTTATGACATTATCTTGAAAAATTTAAAATAAATTTTTACAGAATACATGTATACAGTATTTATACAGAACCTTGAAAATCAAAATAAATAAACAAACTCAGGCAAAGACTGCACTACTGCCGTGCTAAAAATTGTCCTTTTTTTCGTAAAAATAAGGTAAAACCAGCCGATTCTTTGACTGCATCAAATATACCCTAACATTCTACAAATCCAACCAGTTTACTTTGCCATCTTTTGCTAATTTAACTCTTTTGAGTCGTCCGGTTCAAACCCTCGATATATGTTCCAGCCCCCAGCCACCAGGTATCGTCGACTTTCTGGACATAACTCATTTTTGGTTCAAGAGTCATATTGCGAGTGGGGTTGTAGTAATGATAGAAAAGAAATCCTCCTCCCTGCTGCGCCAGGAAGATCTCAACCTTTGTATAATTCACCCCATAGGGGTCTTGGAGCCCGGAAAGGTCCGTTCCGATCAGCTGGGGCTGATACGGAAGCGCCAGAGTTGTTCCGTTGTAATCGAAGGCATAAATATAGAGGCTATCGCGGACAAACGTCCCATTCTGCTTATTAAACTCTGCGATAGCGGCATCCTTTCCACTTGTATTGGCATAGTCAATCGCCTCCCCGACAAAAGATTTCAGGCTATTTCTTACCTGGGGATCTGTTCCCACATTTACAATTGATGAATTTTCCGGAGGATTATAAATGCCGGCTCCAATAATCCAGCTCTGGTTCACCATCATTACGTAGCTTAGTTTTTGTTTGACTGTGAAGTTGTCTGCAGGGTCTGCATAGAGATACCGGACGAAACCTCCACCGGACTTTGCGGCAGCTATAAGTTCCTGAATAAATAGGGTGCCGTTAGCGTCCGTGAGATTCCACCGGTTAGTCCCGATAATCTCGGGCTGGAAGGGGAGAGCCAGTGTGGTGCCGCTGGTGTCGTATGCAAAGATATAGAGTTCACCGTCAACGAAATGGCCGGTCTGGTTATTGAACTCACGAAGGGCAGCTTCCTTTCCGTGTACATGTGCATATTCGAAGGCTTTCTCTACAAATGCCACGAGCTCCTCTGGAGATGCAGTGAAATTGTTAGCTGGCGTCACTTCGGACTGATTCTGGCAGAGTTTGTAATTGCCGCTGCATACGATGTAGGACTTCCCATCGCTTCCCTGAGTTAACCGGTAGTATGTGGTCTTATAGTACAGATTCGTCTGGACTGGATGCATATAGACATAATCTACCCAGCCAGTGCCGTTCTTCAGCGCTCCTTCTAAAATTTCGTCACGGAACGGTTTACCGGTAACATCTGTTTTGCCCTTGAAGTTCTTGCCGACAACCTGGATGTTGTCTGCATGAGCAACAATGGTAAGATTCTCATCGTACACAAAAGCGTATAGGGCTGGATCTTCCGTGTTTCGATAAGGCGCTTCGCCTGCATTGATGCGCCGGAATGTATCTGAAGCATTTTTCTCGATTGCTGCAGTGGTTGTGTTTACAAGCTCCACCACCGCATCATCGGTGAATGTCTGCCTGGCGCATCCGACCCCAAGGTTCCGATAGATAATCCGCTCATAATCGCTGATTCCCTGCTCGTCCTTCTGATCTCTAACAGTCTCGATAGCCTGTTCGAAAGCGCTGACCAGAGTATCCGGGACGTCCTTACTGAAGATATAGTAGAAGTCATTCTCGCTCAGAGTGTACACGATCTCATAGGCGTTGGGATCTTCTGCAGTTTTCAGCATCTGATGCCGTCCTGCAAGATCTCCGGTTGCCCACAGGTCGATCTGGCCATTTTCCAGCATCGAGAGGAGTTCTTCAGGTGTCTGGCCGTTGACGATCTGAGACTTATTCACCCCCTGACTGGCGAGGATTTCATTTTCGATTGAAGACTGCACAGCTCCTATCCGGTACTGGTTAAGATCTTCTGCAGAGGATATCGTGATGTTACTGCTCATCGGTGCATAGAGAACGAAACTGGCTCTGGTGAAGGGTCCTGCCCAGCTGTAGAGGGGTTCACGTTCAGGCGTGCGGACGATGGAGAAAAGCACCGTACTGGTGTTGTTCTGCGCTATCTGGAAACCTTCTGCCAGGGGAACGATGCGGACGTCTGCCTGTGAGCGGTTCACACCGATATTCTGGAATACCTTTTCGAGTATATCGACAGAGATGCCGGTGACATTTCCGTCTTCCAGGTAGTTGAAGGGAGCCCACTCTTCGGTCAGGTAATTGAGCTGGGCAAGGCCGATAGATGGAATGTATCGACCGAGAATTTTATCATAAGTGCTGATTCCAGATTCGTCTTTCTCCTGTTTGATGGTATCGAGTGCCTGCTGGAAAGACGCAACTGTCGAGTCAGAAACATTCCTGTTGAAGGCATAGTAGCCTTCGAGGGCAGGTAATGTATAAACAACCCTGAAAGAGTAAGAGTTTCCGGTCACCTGTTCGGTGAGGTACCGGCCTGTTGCCTCAGGATAAGCCCACAGATCGATCTCACCGCTGTCGAGTTTTTCGACAAGTACGGATGCATTTGTCTCCTGTACGAGCTGGCTTTTATTTATACCGGCATCGAGAAGCTGCTGGACCGCGACATCATCGACGATTACCCCGATCCGGTATCCTTTAAGATCTTCAGTGCTCTCTATTGTGATTCCCCTGTCCGACCGGGCAAAGAGGACATTGGGATATGTATAGATGGGGCCGGCCCATTTGAAGGACTGCTCACGCTCGGGAAGCCTTGCGGTAGTGAAGAGGACGGTGTTATTTTGGGAGAGAACGGTCTGGTACCCCTCGGTCCAGGGGACAAGATGTACCTCCTCTCGTGTCACTTTTTCTCCTATCTTTTCGGTGACCGTTTCGAGGAGATCGACTGAGATGCCTTTTAGCGTGCCGTTTTCCATGTAGTTATAGGGCGGTAGCTGTTCTGTGTAAAACGTCAGATTGGCCGACACTGTGGTGCCGTTAATGTCTGCAGACGCAGCTTCATATCCCGAAGCGGATCCGGCGGCTGGAAACAGAATTCCAAAAAATACCGCAATGAGAATAAAGCACGTGTACCTTACCGATTGTGACATAATAGAAGTCTACCGATCAGCATATAAGTAAATACTGAATGCACCTCACCAATTTGCAAAAGAAAGCCTTCAGGATGGATTTAAAGACAGCCAGAAGCAGATTAACGTGTCCCAAGGCTTTTCTAAAATCCCTGCCAAAACATGATTTTCTCCTTCTTTTCCACTTTTTACTTTTCCAAAGAAGCATCAAACGATTGAGGGCAAATACAGCCGGACTGAACGGAGAGAAATGAAAGGTGGGGAGTTCACTGACTTTTCAAGAAAGTATAGATCCTGCAAATATATGTAGTTAAATTTTGCATATACATCCCAATAAATACACGCTTTGAGTTATATATAATCATGTGAGAATAATAAAGGAAGAGCAAGAGGAAAAACATGAAAACGAGCTTTTTACTTATTATAATGATGCTGATTTTCGCCGCAATAATGGTTATGCCGGCAAGCGCAGGAGAAGTAACCATAACCTTCGATGAAGGTCGTGTACAGGAAGGCGCAGAAATTGGGAGTGCCTATTCGGATATGGGAGTGACATTTTCATCTGGAGCAAAAATAGTTGAAACCAATGAGTTGGGATCCTGGTTTGGATACTCAGATTTAGGGTTCTATAATCCAAGTAATTATATTACTACAATTACGTTCTCGCCTGTTGTAAGATCTGTTTCAATAGATTTCGAGAATTCGTTCGAAGGAAACATGGATGCATTACTTGTAAATGGAGAAGTACTTTCCAAATCTAAATGTAACTTTTTTTGGGTCACTGAAAAGAGATTAAGGATAGAAAGCAACGACATCAGCATCCAGAGCGTTTCATTATCTGGAGATTGTCCGTACGTAAATAGTATAAAGTTCAATAACCTGGTTTATGATCAGGTAACAGAGCCCACCACTCAGGTTCCAGAATTCCCCACTGTTGCGCTTCCAGTAGCTGCATTAATAGGTATGATATTTATATTCCAGCGCAGGAAAGACTAATTTTTAGATGGATTGAAAGAAAAATAAGATTCATAGTTATGTTCTGAAAGTCTTTCAATCCATTTTGAGATTATTTTTATGATTCATTCCCTTTTTTCAATTGCTATTCTATTTTTTCCCTATTTTATTCTCTTTTCACAGCTCTTAAAACAACTGCTCCTTCCATATTTTCCGTTTCTACAGCAAAACCCACATCCTCAAAAAGCTCTTTCCATTCAGCTTCCGAAAGCTGGGGTCCGTGATGGTGATGGTGTGCCAGCGGCTCAACCGCAGTTAACGACCCTCCTTTTTTCAGCACCCTTTTAATCTCAAAAAGCGCAAACTTGATATCTTCAAGGTGGTGGAGCATGAGAAAACAGGTTGCAGCGTCTACAGATTCTCTCTCAAAAGGCAGGGCATAGGCGCTTCCTGTCCTGAACTCCACGTTCGGCACGCCGAGAACTTCTGCATTCATCTCTGCCTGGCCTGTGAGGGAATCGTGAATATCAATCCCGTAAACCTGTGAATCCGGATTATTTTTTGCAATCTCCATTGTGAGGGTCCCGAAACCGCTGCCGATATCAAGGATTGTTTCTCCTTTTATTCCCGGAAGCACGGCAGGGATCACCTTACCCCTTACGCGGGCCATGCGGTCTTCAGGAAACTTAGCTTTTTTTGCCTTTTCTCCATCTATTGATGTAAATGGCAGGATAGAATAGACCTTTGAACCGTTTACCGCCATCAATCCCCGCACGTAAGCACTGCCAGAATCGGCAGTGACAAGTTCCACAATGGAAACCCCAACATCCTTTGAAAAGCGCAGGTTCCACTCATCCCTTTTTTCATGGAACTTAAAATTCAGAGGGGTGTGAACAACAATATAATGTGAATAATCAGGGCTGAAATATGCTGATACGGATTCAGGTTCTTTCAGGCGTATTTCGCTTATGCTTTCCCTGAAAAGGGAGAGAATTTGCAGAGAGGTCTCATCTGCCTCGTTTCTTATGATTCCGATTTCTCCAAACATATGCTGAATTTGATTTCAGGGGATAAAAGTTCTCTTGTGAAAGTCGTGGAAAAAGATGATCTGGCTTCTAATCCACCTTAATCGGACTTATATTTGAAAATGTGATAGATTTTTGCTTCAAACTTTCTAAATTTTTAGAACTCATATAGATATAATTAAATAGTAAGAAGTAGGATACAGGTTACCGATTGGTGGTCCTGATGAAATACGTAATTGCGATGATAAGGCCGGAAAGGCTTGATGCGGTCAAAAGAGAGCTTCAGAAAATTGAAGTAAGCAGATTGACAGTATCGTCCGTTTCCGGTTATGGCGCTCAAAAAGGATATCTGGAAATCTATAGAGCAATGGAATATGATGCAAACTTACTTGAAAAAATCAAAATTGAAATCGCGGTAAATGATGAATTCCTCGAGCCGACAATTGAGGCAATAAAAACAGGAGCAAAAGGCAGTGACGGTTACGTCGGAAGCGGAAAGATCTTCGTGCTGCCGCTTGAAAACGTAATAAGAATCCGTACGAACGAGACCGGACCTGAAGCAATTTGAGGTGATGAAGATGGCTATAAACGGAGCAGACACTGTATGGGTATTGCTTTCCTCAGCATTGGTACTGTTAATGGTTCCTGCGCTGGCATTGTTCTACGGAGGACTTGTCCAGCGTAAAAACGTCCTGAGCAGCATGATGCATTCATTTGTCGCAATGGGCGTTCTGGCTCTTGAATGGGTGATAATAGGTTACTCACTTGCTTTCTCGGAAGGCAACTGGTTTGTGGGCGGCCTTGGAAACGCACTCCTGAACGGGATTGACCTTTATTCCGTAACAGGTACGATCCCTACCTATGCATTTGTTGCATTTCAGGGAATGTTCGCAATAATCACTCCAGCACTTATATCCGGTGCCATAGTAGGACGTGTCAAGTTCAAATCCTACATTGCATTCATCCTTCTCTGGGGACTCTTAGTCTATGCCCCAGTCTGCCACTGGGTCTGGGGAGGCGGATTCCTCACCGGAGAAGCACTTGACTTTGCAGGTGGTACCGTTGTTCACATAACTGCAGGAATGTCCTCGCTTGCAATACTGGCATACCTGGGTAAAAGGAGAGGATACGGTGTTGATTCACTGAAGCCGCACAACGTTACCCTGACCCTCCTCGGAGCCGGGCTTCTCTGGTTCGGGTGGTTCGGATTCAACGCAGGTTCAGCTCTTGCTGCAAACGAAGTCGCAACCCTTGCATTCATGACCACGCTGGTGGCTCCCGCAGCAGCAGGCTTTGTCTGGATGTCACTCGAATGGATGCACCTGGGACGTCCCACTGCGCTTGGGTTTGCAACCGGCATTCTGGCAGGGCTTGTAGGAATAACTCCTGCTGCCGGATTTGTCACGCCAGTAGCAGCGATTGCCATAGGGGCAATTGCGAGTTTCATATGTTATCAGGCTGTGATGTTCAAAAACAGGTTAGGATACGATGATTCACTTGATGCCTTTGGAGTTCACGGAGTCGGCGGAATAGTTGGTGCAATATTAACCGGTGTATACGCAAGTGTAGGAGGGGAAGGCCTCCTTCTTGGAAACTCCGCTCAGCTGATGATTCAGCTTGAAGGTGTGGTTATCACGATCGTATACGCAATGGCCTGCACCCTGTTAATAGGATTTGTACTCCATAAAACGATAGGGCTCAAAGTCACTGAAAGTGAAGAAATCATCGGGCTTGACAAAACTCAGCACGGTGAAGCAGCATACAACATTTGATATTGGGTGATTCTTCACCCAACCTCTCCAATTTTACTTTTTTACTTTTACTTTAAATCACATGCCAGCTTAAGAAAAGCTCGCCTCTTCCAGAGTATATTCCAGATTAGATGTCAAGCCTGCATCAGGCTCGTATCAATTTTTTTTGATATTGGTCTCCCTGGTTTTTAATAAGTGAATCCCAAATAAATAAGAAGAATCGAACTTCATTATTTAGAAAAAATCTGCCTGATACCTCTGAGTATCAGGAAAAAATATGGAATTGAACTGAGGATTCTTTCAGGTGTTGGAGATGCCGGGAAACCCAAATGAGATAAAGCTGGTAAATAATGCTATGTCCAATGCCACCCGAAGGAAAATTATGAATTTCCTTAATGAGGGTGACAGAACAGTTGAGGAAATCGGAGCAGAAGCCGGAAAAGCAATGCTTGACTTCCATCTTAAGCTCCTGCAGCAGGCAGGCTTGATAGAGTTAAAGGAAAATACAGCAGGCTTGACCGAATACGGCAGGAACTTCCTGAAAGGAAAAGAGGAAAATGAGCAGGGAAAGGGTGCAGACCTTTCACAGGCCAGGCCTATTGAGATTACAGAGGTCAGGCAGCTTTTGCCCTGCATAGCGGACTCTTCGAAGTTCAGGACAATTGCAAACATGGCTCCGCCTCTTGGAGGAGTTCTCAAGGTTCTGGAACCCATTTTTCCGAGAGGCAGGTACTCCGAGGGGATAGGTGCTCTTATTATACAGGAAAATGAGGTCATTACCACCATATACGGCACCGGAAAAGTGACAATGACCATGATTAAAGACGAAGAAGAAGCCAGAAACAGGCTTGAAAAACTGAAGAACACTATCAACGAAGCCATAGCAAAAGGAGTTGCTCCGGCTCCCAGGGAAAAAGTCCGGGTAGAACCTATGGAGATATATAAATATCTGCCTCAGACCAACTGCGGGAAGTGCGGTGACCAGAGCTGCTATACCTTTGCAATAAAGCTCATGGGAGGGGAAGCAAGCCTGGACAAATGCACGCCTCTTAAAGAACCGAAATACGCAACCAACCTCGAACACCTGCAGGTACTGAGTGCGTATATTTAAACGGCAGATGCTGAGATGCAGTTATTAGAAAAACATCATTTTCCGGAACCCCAGGAGAAATAGCTTAAGCAGGTTTCAAAAATGTCTGAAAATACTCATGAGACAAAGCTTGTAAACTTTGCTATGGCTAACGGTACCCGGCGGAAGATAATTAACTTTCTGGCGGACAGCTGTAGAAGTACTGAGGAAATAGGAGAAATAGTCGGGAAGGCGGCGCTTGACTTTCATCTTAAGATCTTACAGCAGGCAGGTCTGATTGAGTTAGAAGAAGAGATTGTGAAGCTAAGTGAATATGGCAAGAACTTCCTTAAGAATAAAACCGAAAAGCTTGAGGAAAGAATTGCAGACTTTTCTCAGGCAAAGCCGGTAGAGATTGCAAGGATTAAACAGGTTTTGCCCTGTATAGCTGATTCTTCAAGACTTCGGGTGAGTGCAAATATGGCTCCGCCTCTGGGTGGAGTCCTGAAACTCCTTGAGCCTCTTTTCCCCAGAAGTAGTTATTCAGATCAAAAAGATAGCCTGATTATTCAAAAAGGAGAAATTATTACAACTATTTACGGTAATGGAAAAGTCTC
>NZ_DAOOUJ010000056.1:14114-20323 GCF_035390745.1 Methanosarcina sp.
TGATTATTCAAAAAGGAGAAATTATTACAACTATTTACGGTAATGGAAAAGTCTCCATCAGGATGATTAAAAACGAGAATGAAGCTAAAGAAGAACTTGAAAGACTGAAGAGCATTATCAATGAAGCTATCGCAAAAGGTGTAGCCCCAGCCCCCAGGGAAAAGATAAGGGTAGATCTCAAGGAGGTTTACAGATACCTTCCCCTGACCAGCTGCGGGAAATGCGGAGAACAGGGATGCTACAGCTTTGCCATCAAGCTTATGGCAAGACAGGCTTCTCTGGATAGCTGTGCACTTCTTAAAGAACCTGAGTACGCAGGTAATCAGGAGCATCTGCAGGTTTTGGTCAACTATATTTAAACCCGGTTAACAAAACAAATTTGTTTGGAGGAAATTTTGAAGACTCTTACTATAGTGCTTACTGACGGTCCTTATATTTCCGAATATGCTGAAATCGCCTGCAAACTGGCCGACAGCGCGCTTGAACAATATCAGGTGAACATATTTCTCTACCTGGACGCGGTTCATATCCCAAAAAAAGGCCAGACCCCTTCCTTTTTTACCAGTGCAGGTGAACTTTTCACAGGACTTGCAGAGAAAGGAGCTGTAATCAGGGCATGTGCCCGGTGCGCTGCTGCAAGAGGCTATATTGCAGAGGAGGAAAACGAAAACGGAAGTAACTGCAGGGACTACCTCCCCGGAATAAAGATTTCCAGCCTTTATGAACTAGCTGAAATGTTGAAAAAGAGTGATAGAGTAATCTCACTGCCAAGATAAGCCTGACGAAACGAGGTCTGAACATGAAATCAGTTTTCTATCTTCTGGACTCTGCCCCATACGGCAGTGAAAAAGCCTTCGGAGCGTTAAACGCAGCTGCAGTAAGCCTTGCAGGAATGCGCGTAACCCTCGGCCTTTATGGAGATGGAGTTTATCTTGCAGTTGCCGGACAGGAAAGCAAAAAACTCGGAGTGCCAAACCTTTCAGATATTCTCTACTCTTATGGTGAATTAAGAGTGCTTGTGCATGAACCTTCACTGATTGAGAGAGGCCTTTTTGGGGAAACGTTTATAGAAACCCTGGAACTTGCTGATGAAGAGGACTTCCTCGAAGAAATGGAAAGCTTTGAATGTGTGGTCTTATTTTAAAAAGAGGTAATAGTGTGCAAGAAGAATATGATGTATTCCTGCTGACAAAGCCTCCTTTCAGCCTGCGGTCGGAACTGTGCCTCAAATTGATTGCTCGCTCTGGAAATGCAAGGATCTATCTTGCAGGCGACGGAGTATATCACCTGCTTTCAGGCATACAGGAAATGTCTGGATGTACAGTTTATGCCTGTCAGGAAGATCTTGAAGCTCGAGGTATAAGCGGCAGAGAGAATATCATAATTCCGGAAAACTTTTATGCCGTATTTATAGAGGATGTAATGGAAAACTGCCGACGTTCATACACATTTTAAATGAAGGTTATAAGTGAAGGTTGGCGGACAATAAACTGAGAATTACCTGACAGGATAGTCTTAATATGGCCGAAAAACTCCCGCCTGAAATTATTGAGGGATTGGAATGCGTAAGCCGTCTGCATGAACAGGCAGTCTGTGACCACGAAAAATGCAGGGAATTTAGCGAAAAACTATCCGCCCTTCTTGTCAGGGTTGAGGATATGAAATTTTACAGGATGGCAGACAGGCTGATGAGTATCCTCATAAACTGCAGCCCAAAAGAGGCCTCCCATTGTGAAAAAGCAACACTTGTGGGAGAGATGATGAAAGAAGTAACTAAAGAGACTCAGAAGGCGGCAGGAAAGTAATAAAAGAGTTGTTTAACTTGAAAAGAACAGGTTTTAGAACATTTCTTTTTTAGCCATGGTTATTCCTAAAATAACCGAGATAAATATGGAAATTATGAAAATGATTGCAAAAGCGTGAGGATTATTCTCGAACGGGACGTTAACGTTCATTCCGAAAAAACTTGCGATCATCGTCGGAATCGATAGTATAATGGTAACGGATGTCAGGAACTTCATCACAATGTTTAAGTTATTTGATATGACCGATGCATACGCATCCATTGTCCCGCTTAATATATTGCTGTAGATGTTTGCCATTTCAATTGCCTGCTTGTTTTCGATAATGACGTCATCAAGCAGTTCGGAATCTTCGGGATACATTTTAATAGGGTTTGATCTCTGGATTTTTTCAAGAACCATTTCATTGCTTTTAAGGGAAGTGGAAAAATATACAAGACTTTTTTCCAGCTCAAGGAGCTGAATTAACTCTTTATTTCTCAGAGACCTGTGCAGCCGGCTCTCGATCAGACCGCTTGTCTTGTCAATATCCTGAAGGTACCGGAGGTACAATTTAGAATTTTTATAAAGAATTTGTAAAAAGAAACGTGTTTTTTTGAATGTATAAAAGGACTTTATTCTCCGTTCAATAAAGTCTTTTATTATGTAGTTTTCGCGGAGAGAGACCGTGACAATATTCTTATCGGCAATAATAATTCCAAGAGGAACCGTATAATAAACTCCCCCTTCCTGAGATTTTTTACTTGGTACAGGAGTGTCTATTAACACAACGGTACAGTCTCCGTCAAGTTCAATCCTTGCACGTTCCTCTTCATCAAGGGCAGCTTTAATGTGCTCGACAGGAATGTTCAGATTTTCCGAAACATAAGAGATTTCCTTTTCATCGGGGTTTACCAGATTGATCCATGCTCCATTTTCAACCTGATCAAGGGTTACCATTCCAGTATCTGTTGATTTGAATATCTGAAGCATGCATATTTCTCCCTGTCATAAGTGCTTTAGAACCACGTTTTTCATCTAAAAGTAACTGACAATTTGTAACCTTAAGCAAAACATGAATATATAAATAACTTTTTGAGCCAAACAAAAAGCCAGGGACAGAAAATAAGGACAGAAAATAACAGTGACCACAGAGAAGAAATGGAAACCTTCTGAAATTCAGGTCTGACTACATGCAACCCGCAGGTCAACAAAAAAGTTTTATAATCCATAAATTATTGTTGCTCGTTTTTACTATCAGAAGCCATCAGCAAGATTAGCGGGGGATATAAAACATTACAAACACGCCCACGAGTGCTATCAATGCACCTATTACTTCATATCTGTCAGGTCTCTTTTTGTCGACAAAAAATCCCCAGATCAGAGAGGAAATAATAAAAATTCCTCCATATGCAGCATAAACTCTGCCGAAATTTGCCGGTTGAAAGGTGGGGATGATGCCATAGACAGCTAATATCAGCCCTCCCAGAAGCCCAAATGATATTCCTTTATTTTCCCTTAACCACAACCAGACCAGATACCCGCCTCCTATTTCAAAGAGGGCAGCCAGGAAAAAAAGACCGAGAGAAATTCCCATGTCAATCATTCAGCTTCCTCCTTCCTGGGCCAGTAATAGATAATTGAAACTCCCACCAGAATGATGATAGCGCCTATCAGGTCATAGGTATCCGGGGGTATTTTATCGAAAACCCAGCCCCATAAAAGGGACATAACAACAAAAATGCCTCCGTAAGTCGCATATATCCTGTGGAAATATGACGGCTGGAAAGTGGGTACGACTCCGTATAGAAACAGAACTGCTGCTCCAAGGAGTGCAAAAACCAGTTCTCTTCCTTCGCGCAGCCATTGCCACATGAGGTATCCGCCTCCTATCTCAAAAATGCCTGCAAGGATAAAGAGAAGAATGGTATACAGAAAGCATTTTTTTCTGGATATGCAGCTTGATTCTACTTTAATTTTCATACCCATAAAACGCTGCAAAAAATATATAAATAAACTCATTTTCTCTTCCGCCTGGAGATTTACAGCAAACAGGGAAATACAGGCCCCCAGATTGTTTCAAATATTTTTGAAATAGGAAATTTTATATAGTTTCTTTCAAATAGATTTGAAATAATAACAGGAAAATTTGAAAAAATCTGGTGGAAAAATGACTCTTGATCCTGATTATCTTATGTATCTCTTCTCTGTCGGGCTTCAGTCGCTGCAGGAATATCTGGCTCTGCATGTGCTGATGTGCCTTTTGCCCGCCTTTTTCCTGGCTGGTGCAATTGCGTCCCTCTTTTCCAAAGAATCCGTATTGAAGTTCTTTGGAGCAGATACCCCTAAATACATTTCATATACCGTAGCTGCGGCTTCAGGATGCCTTCTTGCGGTCTGCAGCTGTACGACTCTTCCTCTTTTTGCAGGAATATATAAAAGAGGAGCAGGTATAGGTCCCGCAACCACTTTCCTGTTCTCTGCCCCGGCAATCAATATCCTTGCAGTTGTTTATACCGCTAAAATCCTGGGATACGACCTTGGAGCTGCAAGGGCTTTTTCGGCAGTGCTTCTTTCAGTGGTTATAGGCATGACGATGTCTCTGGTCTATGAGAAGAAAGGAGCGGAACAGAGATCCATCAAAACATTCAGCCAGGAGGGGCACAAGCACACGGTTGAACTCTTTATTTTGCTCATTGCGGTCCTTGTGGCTCCCGAAATCATGTCTGCCTGGAAATGGAAATACACAACTCAGATCATTGCCTGGATACCCTTCATAGGAATTACAGCTTACCTCTCTCTCAAATGGTTCTCAAAAGAGGAACTTAAAAGCTGGATGGGAGAAACCTGGTTCCTTATAAAACAGATTACCCCTCTGCTTCTCCTTGGTGTATTTTTCGCAGGCATTATAGTTGAAGTGCTTCCAAAAGAGTTTGTAGCTTCTCTTGTAGGAGGAAGTTCGCTTAGTTCAAATTTCATCTCTTCGATAGCTGGAGCTCTGATGTACTTCTCCACTCTTACAGAAGTGCCTATTATCAAAGCTCTTACCCTGCTTGGAATGGGAAAAGGACCTTCCCTTGCCATGCTTCTTGCAGGTCCGGCACTCAGCCTGCCGAGTATGATTGTTATTAACAGGATTATGGGAGCAAAGAAAGGCATGACTTATATTTCCCTGGTAGTATTGATTGCAACTGCTTCAGGGTATGTGTTTGGGACCATGTTTGCATAAACAGAAGTCGAATAGAATCAAGTAGAGGTTACATTAAAAGTAATATCATAAATATTCACTAAGCTTATATCTAAAAATATAAAGGTAAACGAATAAAAAGTAAACTAAACAGCAGGTGAGAAAAGTGAAAATCGAAATACTGGGTACAGGCTGTGCCAAATGCAAAAAGACGAAAGAGCTTGCCGAAAAAGCCGTTAAGGAAGCAGGTGTGGACGCTGAGATAGTTAAGGTTGAAGATTTTGACAAAATTCTGGAATATGGGGTTATGATTACTCCTGCCCTTGTTGTTGACGGAGATGTCAAAGTTGCAGGCAAGGTCCCAAGCATAGAAGACATCAAGAAATGGATCACAAAATAAGCAGAGTGAGCATCAAATGGATTAAAGTTATCACCAGATGAGATGATTTTCAAATATAAAAGGAGACAAAAAAATGGCAGAAGAAACTAAATGTTCTTGCGGCTCGGCAAACGTTGCGCTTTTCCCCTGCACAGGGGCAGCAAATGTAGGGCAGATCTCAAACAAAATAGCGATTGCGCTTGAAGAGCAGGGGATTGGAAATCTTATGTGTACTGTGGGTATCGGAGCCAGAGCTCCTGGGCTCATGAAATCTGCCGAAGCTTCGGACAGGATTATTACAATTGACGGCTGCCCGGTAAACTGTGCAACCAAAACCCTTGAACTGGCAGGTTTTAAGGTTGACCGCCAGATCGTAATTTCCGAACTGGGGGTTAAGAAAACCAGGGACAGAAACCCAAAGGATGAAGAAGTAGCTGAAGTCCTTGAAAAGGTTATGGAAATACTGCAATCGGAGTGATATTCACTCCATTTTTTGTTTAAAGCCTGCCCTTCTGACTTTCTTTCAGATTCTTGGTCGGCTGCTTTAGTTTTTAATTAATTTGGAATAGTTTCTGGTTCCTCTTAGAATCCCTGACCGGTCTTAACTTAATTCTTGACCGTTTTTCTCTAACAATAACAAACCTTTCGATATAATCGTCTTATAGATGCTGATTTACCTAATTTAATTTTTTATCTCCCGTATATCCAGGTAAAATACTTATATCATTTCGTATACTTGGATATATCAACATATTTTGATGTATCAAATCATTTTCTTATGTTATACAAACGAAACCTGATGATTTAAGGAGAATTGTAATGAAACAATTGCATAAAATACAGAGCAAAGAACGAATTTCTT
>NZ_DAOOUJ010000057.1:0-17990 GCF_035390745.1 Methanosarcina sp.
AGAGATTCAAAGATTATAAAGATATGCAAAAATTAAATGGTTGAGACACTAGTGTTACGTCAATTATCAAAGATTAAAATGATTCTAAATACTTCTAATCGGTTATATACGATATTTTACTGTTGACGCAACAATAGCATGAAAGGCAAACGTTGTTTGGGGATTAAAGATGAAAAGTAAAATTATATCAACGTCGATTGCCACTTTTCCGATTCCACTCTCATTTGTAGCAATGTCTAATAAACTACGTAGAGAAGATATATTCATAAAAACTTTTAGAATATCAGCACTTGCAATTTTAATACTGATGAGTATAGCAGGTGCTGCTCCATTTGCATATGTGACGAGCATAGGAATCGATACGGGTACTGTCTTTGTAATTATACAGCAACAGACAATCTTAAAACCGTGATACCTGTAGAAGGCTGGGCTGGAGAAGCCGCAATCAACCCCGCAGGAACAAAGGTGTATGTGACGAATTCATCAGGATTCAGCACCAATGTTTTTGTAATTGACACAGCGACAAATACGGTTGAAGCCGTAGCGGATGTAGGAGATTATCCTCGTAAAGTTGCAGTTAACCCGAAAGGAGCAAGGGTTTATGTGACGAATAAATTCGAAATTAACACCTTCCCATAGTAAAAGCCAAAACTTCCTACAGAAATTTTTGGTCAAGCTTTTTTTTAAAAAGCTTGAGCCAAAGCCTTTTAAAGGGGAACCTCACTCAATCTGCGTGACATGTCCAGACCAGCATACCTTGGCAAAATGCTCCTGCACTGGTGCGAAGCCTGCAATGTGCCTGTGCTCGGAAAAAAGTGTGGGTGCGGCAGTAAAACAAAAAAGGTTGAGGTAACTCCTCCCGGAGATATTCGCCCGGCTTTTGATTATGACATCAGACGCATAAATTCCGTTTCTGAAAAACAATTTAACGCTCCTCTTATCCCCGACGGTCACCTTGTGGTGCTTAACAAAGCCCCTTATGAAGACCGCATGGATGAAATAATAGTGGACGGGGAAGTCATTGCATCCATAAGGTTTGAAATAGAAAGCTGTGAATGGGTCCTTCTCCCCCGCCTCGAAGGGGCAAGGCGGCTTTTCCAGGGCAGGAACAGAAAAGACCTGAAAAAATGGGTCGTTATTGAAGAGGAAATATTACCTTTTATCCTGAAAAAAGGGGCAAGTATCCTGGCTCCCGGAGTCCTTGATGCAGACCCCGAAATAAAAAAAGAGGACGAAGTAGTTGTCCTTAACCCTGCCGGAGATGTAGTCTGCTGCGGACGCGCACGTATGGCAGGAAAAGAGATGATAGAGGAAAAACGCGGAAACGCAGTAAAGCCGCGCTGGAGTTCGGAGCCAAAGGCTGCAAAAATCCTCGAGTCGGGAAAAAGCTGGTGCGACGCCGTAAAAGCCAATGAAAAAATCCTGAATCCCATGATAGAAGAGGCCCACGCTTTCATAAGGGACGTTTCGAGAAGCATGGAACTCAAGGTCAGTGTATCATATTCCGGGGGGAAGGACAGCCTTGCAGTTCTTCAGCTGGTGGACGAAACTCTTGATGATTACGAGCTTATGTTTGCAGACACCGGGCTTGAATTTCCGGAAACCCTTGAAAATGTCAGAGAGGTCGCTGAATATTGCGGAAAAACTCTCAGGACTGCGAGTGCAGGAGACTCTTTCTGGGAATCCATAGGAGTTTTCGGTCCTCCGACAATGGATACGCGCTGGTGCTGCAAGATCTGCAAGCTTGGACCCATTACAAGGCTGATTGACGAGAATTATGAAGGAGGCTGCCTGAGCTTCATAGGGCAGCGCCAGTACGAGTCCCATGCGCGGTCTATCAGCAAAAGGGTCTGGAAAAACCCCTGGGTAGGAAATCAGGTAGGTGCATCCCCTATACAGGAATGGACAGCCCTGCACGTCTGGCTCTACTTATTCAGGACAAAGGCTCCTTATAATCCGGCATATGAGAAAGGGTACGACAGGATGGGGTGCTGGCTCTGCCCGTCTTCATCTTTATCCGATTTCTTCCAGCTTGAGGAAAGCCACCCTGAGCTTGCGAAAAAACTCAACTCTCACCTTCAGGCTTATGCAGAGAAAATGGGGCTTTCCCCTGAGTGGGTAAAGTACGGATTATGGCGCTTCAAACGCTATCCGAAAGTACTGCATGAACTTGCGGACAGAAAGGGAATTTCCCTGCTCCCTTCACAGGAAGCTCCAAAGGAACTCAATTTTGAAGTTGCAACAGGATACAGGCCCTGCAAAGCAGGAGGGATTTCTGCGGACGGAAGCTTCGGGCAGGCTATAGACATAGAAACTCTGGAAGAAAGTGGTATGCTCAAGCCGATGGGGAAAGTTTCTTTCATTGAAGGGGCTGCTTCTGTTGTCATGGGAGAATCGAGAGCTCAGGTCTTCGCTTCAGGAAATGTCAATGGAAGAAGCGAAAATGAAAAAACGCTTAAAAATCTCATGCGAAAGGTTGAGTTCTCAGTGAGGAGAGCTGTCCTCTGTCAGGGGTGCGGAATCTGTGTGGGACACTGCGAGCACGGTGCAATTGAAATGAATGAAAAAAGAGCCTGGATAAAGGACAATTGCATCCATTGCGGAGCCTGTATAGAGGTCTGCCCGCTTGTAAAATTCATATAAGCCTGTACAGGGAATTAAGATAAAAAACATAATAAAAACAGGACTTGAGGAATAAGCAAAAAGAGTAAGTGAACCCCTGGAAAGGAAGGGCGGATTGGATTTTTACCAGAGAAGGCGACCTTTCCAGGAGTCCAGGCTTTACAGCCTGTAAAAACAGTTATTCGGCATCAATATTGATTTCAAAACAACTTGCTATCTGGTTACCCCTCCGGTATGTGCCTGTTATCTTTTGACTGCCCTGGCAAGTTACCTGAATATCCCATACACGGTATCCCCCACTGCCGGTTTTTTCCTCATCTTCAGGAATAAATCTGTCTCTCATTATCTGCAACCCGTTACTTGTTGCGATATCCCAGCTGAATCCGCTAACGGGATTTTCCGGAAACTGGATTGTAAACGGTTTTTTAATCATATTGTCCCTCTCCTGACCGTCCTTATGCAGCCATCCTTCCTTGCCCGCATTATAAATTTTTTCGCCATTTATAGCGAATTTCTAATAAAGTGTCGTTTTGAAGAAACCCGCGTGCAGAGAGAATCTACATAAAAAATAGCCTGGCTCAAAAACGGGGATAGAAATTCAGGTTCTGGAAGTAATTTCTAAATATTAGCCTTATTATTATTACATTTCTTATGTGATAAATTTTATGAAAAAAATTTCCTTATGGTTAACGAAAAACAAGGACAATCAACGAAATTCTATTACAGAAGGGAGATGCTATTTATATATAAAAAATAAATATAAATTGTGTTGGGAACCTGAGCCCCGTGAAGATGAAATGGGTGAACATAACTTACCAAACAGAACTAAATAAGATCAACATAATTTTTTAAGATCAACATAATTTTCAAAATCAAACGTTTCCCTCAGTAATCAAAAAGGCTTTTCTGTCCTTTTTTCGTCTGGAGCCCACCTACCCTTATCCCTACACGCCTGAATTCGCCCCTGTTTTCTGAAAGGAACTCTTCCAGAATTTCTCCTGATACCTGAAGAAGGATGTTCTTTGAAGATACCGGGTGGCTGAGAGTGCGGCTTCTGGTAAACATTTTGAAGTTTGAGTTTATGACTGTGACTGTTACAATCCTGAAAGAGAGCTCCCTTGAATCCAGTTTTTCAATAACGTCTTCTGCCAGCTTTTCAAGCAGCGAAGAGATAAGCTCTTTATCCAGAGTATCTTCAGGCAGCGTCGCAATCCTTCCTATCTGTTCCGAGCCGTCCCTCTCTTTGAGGGGGGAATCATCAATTCCCGCAGCAGCCTGTTTAAGCCACGTTCCCCGGGACTTCCCGAAAGTGGAAATAAGTTCGATAACATCACGCTCTGCAAGATCCTTTACCGTAAATATGCCCATTTCCTGTAATTTTCTTGCAGTTACGTCCCCGATTCCCCAGAGTTTGGACACTTTCAACGGCCAGAGGAAAGCTTCCACATCCTGAGGGCTCACCAGTGTAATTCCATCAGGTTTTTTTGCGGAGGAAGCCATTTTGGCGATTAACTTGTTAGGTCCTATTCCTATAGAGCAGGTCAGGTTTTCCTTTTCTTTAATTTCTTTCTTAATCTGTCCCCCTAGCTCAAAAGCAAGGTTGAAATCTCCACCTGTCCTTTCAGAAATCTCAAGAAATGCTTCATCAACGCTTATCTGTTCAAAAGAATCTCCATTTATTCCGGGGTCTGCGTAGCTGCGGAGGATTTCCATAATCCTGTCAGAAACTGAAGTATAAAACTCCTTTCTGGCGGGCAGAAAAACAGCTTCAGGATTGAGTTTCTTAGCCCTTGAACACGGCATTCCCGCCCTTATTCCGAATTCCCGGGCAACATAGTTGCATGTGCTTACGGACCCGCTTAGTTCGCTTCGCCCTGAAAGCATGCAGACCACAACTGCTTTTCCGCGGAGTTCGGGTTTTTCCCGCTCCTCTACGGCTGCATAAAAATAGTCCATATCTATATGAAGAATGACCCTCTGCATCAAAGTAAAAGATGCAGGGAAGATTTGTATAATTATCTCTCAAGCTTATCTGCCTTTCAGGATGAAGCATTAACCTGAAATTTAAAGTACTAACCTGAAATAGAATTAAGAAGTGAGCACAAATTTCAAACCGGAAAGTACAAACCATAACACATAAAAAAGATAACTTCATTAGCTGTAACACTATTTTAAAAAAAGTTATATAAAAAGGCAAGCTGTGGTCTCATTACAGGACGTTTTCAGTTATGAGCAAATCAACCCCCCCACGAAATCCTGAAAAAGGAGCAGATCTACCGGTGCAAACTGAGGGCAAGAAAAGCCCACAAACCGGAAAAAATCCCGGAAAGACAGATAACCCCTCTGAGAGAACATGCACTCCCGTCCTTGAAGTAAAAGACCTCTGCCACAGATACCCACACCTGGAGTCAAATGCCCTTGACAAAATAAACCTGAAGGTATACAGGGGGGAAAGAGTTGCGGTGCTCGGGGCTAATGGAGCAGGAAAATCCACTCTTTTCAAACACCTTAACGGAATCCTGCGCCCTCTTTCCGGAGAAGTCCTGGTAAAGGGAGAAAAAATAACAAAAAAGAACGTCCGTATGTGCAGGGAAACAGTAGGAATAGTATTCCAGGACCCTGACGACCAGGTTCTTGCTCCAAGTGTTGAAGAAGATGTGGCTTTCGGGCCAATAAATATGGGGTTATCCAGAGAAGAAGTAGAAGCAAGGGTTAAAGAAGCCCTCCAGATGGTAGGGCTAACGGGTTTTGAAGAAAGAGCCCCGCACCACCTTAGTGGCGGGCAGAAGAAGCTTGTGGCAATTGCAGGCATCCTTGCCATGCGCCCTGAAGTTATCGTGCTTGACGAGCCGACAGCAGGGCTTGACCCTTTAAGTTCAGCCCGCGTCCTTGAACTGATTATGAAAATGAACAGAGAACTGGGGATTACTCTCCTGCTTTCAACCCATGATGTGGATGTTGTCCCTTATTTTGCGGAAAGGGTTTTTGTGCTCCATCACGGGAGACTTGAGGCTGACGGAAGCCCGGAGGAGATATTCAGTGACCCAAAACTTCTTAGAAAAGCTCATTTAAAGCTTCCGAGAGTTGCAGAAGTCTTCGAAATGCTCCAGCAGGAAGGACTCAATGTAAACATACAGATAACAGCCGAAGCAGCCAGAGACGAAATACTGAGGCTAATAAACTCGGGAAAGGAAAATGCCGGAATTGAGTGAAAGCCGAAAAGAAGGCTCCTTACTGGAGGATATATAATGGTAACTCTCACGGACATTGAACGCGAATCATATAAAAACAGCCCTGTACACCGGCTTGATCCCAGGATAAAACTGGTTTTTGCGCTTGCAATAATAATTTATGTGGTAAGCCTGCCCAGGATTCACGATAAAAATATGGTTCGTCTTTTTGCCGTAGAAGCTTATTTGATGCTTCTTGTGCTAGCTGCCGGGCTTGATTTGAGGTACTTTTTCCTCCGTATTCTTGCGATTTTACCTTTTGGGCTCGGGATTGCCCTTATCCAGCCTTTTCTGAGACCTTCCTTCATAGAAAATTATACGGTTTACCCTCTTGACCTGCCTTTAGGGTTAAGCATAACATATGAGGGAATTGCCTTTGGAAGCACACTGATTGTGAAATTTCTGGTCTGCATAACAGCTGTTATCCTGTTATCTTCCACCACGCGGCTGCGAGATATGGTTGCAGCAGCCGACAGGATAGGGATCCCCAGGGAATTTACTCTGCTCCTGAGCATGATGGTGCGCTATCTCTTCCTTTTCTGGGCCGTGCTCAAAAGGATACGAATTGCACAGCAGACCAGGCTCTTTGATATATGGAACAAAGATGTGCCGAGAAAATGGGTCATTGAGCAGGTAGGGAACAGCATAAGTTCGATTTTCATACGCTCCTATGAGCAGGGAGAAAGAACCTATATCAGTATGCTTTGCAGAGGCTATGGGAGCGGACACGAAAAATCGTATTACAGGACCAAAATAAAAACACTGGATATCATTTTTCTACTCATTAGTGCAGCCTGCATATTATATATCCATCTTTATATCTGAACCTGCTTTCGGCAGGTCGACATAAAAATCCATTCAATTTTTCTGTTGATATCGTTTTTTTCAGAACTTTTGAAATTAGATTTAAATCAAAAGCTTCGGGAGGGTCCAGAGCAGGTATTTATTCACAATAAGGTCAAAGGAACAGTCTTCAAAAGGCAGATTTTCCGCATCCGCATGGAATAAATCAATTTTTAGACCCATGTTATATCCGCATTATGCTTTGCTTTCTTGAGCATGCCTTCAGACAGGTCTATACCTGTTACCTCATACCCCATCTCGGCAAAAAGGAGGGCGAGAAAACCTGTGCCTGTCCCCACGTCCAGTACTTTTAAACGCTTGCCGGAAAACAGGGATTTTTCAAAGATTTGTTTCCAGACCGTACGCTCGTCTTCATCAAAACCATTTACTCCATTTTTGTAGGTTGAAGACCTGAAATTCCAGTAATCGGCAATAACTTCTTTGCAGTCTATGAATATTCCTCCATACAATACTGAAAATATGCTGAATACAAATATACCATCTTTTCATAACAAATATTACCAAAAGTTAAAATCTGATGAGCATATATTACTTAATAACTTATAAAATCAATCCCTCAAGGCTCAAAAAGATAGTAGAAATAGGGCTAATCTGGATTAACACCAATTTTACCAGGATGAACATCTATTCGACTTGATGGGTGAACATAAGCTACTGAATTAGACTAAAAAATAAAAATTACGACACGGAAGAAGAATTCATAAAAAAATTATCGAAAAAAATAATACCAAAATGTATATATGTAATACTGAATATCTACGATTATACAGGAAATATTCCAAGGTTACTTTCAAAAATACAGATCAGTGACAGTCAAAAGAGATTTGTAACTGATATAATTCCCCTGACAGCACCCAGCAAATTCTGACTTTTTGGGTGTTTACTCATATATGAAAATAATATCTGGAAGACATGTGAGCTGAAATGTTCATAGTAAAACGGGGAAAAATTAAAAAATAGGGTGTAAAAGAGGAAAATAAAAATGCATATACCAGATTCTTTTATTCCATTAACTCAGGCAATTGTCTACTGGGTGATTACCATTCCGTTTATTTTTATGTCAATGAAATGGGCAAAAAAAGAACTTGATGAAATGAAAATACCTGTTCTTGCAGCCCTTGCAGCAGGAATATTTGCAATTCAGGCCATGAATATTCCTATCGGGATGGGAACAAGCGGGCACATGGTAGGAGCAACTCTTGTTGCCATAGTCTTTGGAAGTCCCTGGGCTGGAGTTCTTGTACTCACACTCGTGCTGCTGGTACAGGGTTTTGCCTTTGGCGACGGTGGAATCACCACCATGGGTGCAAATATCCTTAACATGGGTGTAATTTCCGGATTTGTCGGATATTATACATATGCTGCCCTTCGTAAGAGTACTGGCACAAGCATTGCAGCCTTCGGAGGCGCATGGCTAGGGCTCTTTATTTCAGCAATGGCATGTGCAGTCCAGATGTATATTGCAGGCACCTTCCCCCTGGTTCCGGGCCTCATGGCAATGGGCACCTATCACCTGATAATTGGTTTTATTGGGGAAGGACTGATCACTGCAGTTGTAATCACAGCAATTGCAAAATCCCGACCTGACCTCCTGGAGGACAGTTTCACTGCCAGACCTGAAAAATCAAAGAAGGAGGCTCATGCATGAGCGGGAAATCGAATATGAAATTCCTTTACGCAGGAATTGTAGTTGCACTTTTGCTTTCCGCCCTTGCACCCTTCCTTGCGTCTCCAGACCCTGACGGGCTGGAAAGTGCAGCTGGAGGAGTAATTGAAGAATCGAAAATGTCTGAACTTGAAGAAATGGAGCCCGCAGTAAGCTCTCCAATGCCAGACTATACGATTGAAGGTATGGGTAAGAGTGGAGAAGTCATGGCGATTGCAGCAGGAACAATTGCAGTGCTGGTAATCAGTTTAGGATTTGGGAAGATTTTCAATAAAAAAGCCTGAGTAAAAACTATTTCCCTTTTTTGAAAAGCCGTTTTTCTTCCAGACAATGGAAGAAACGGCTGCCCATAAAGTTTTTGAGATATAAACATTTCACAGGGCTTATTTCAGAACTCGCTAATCAACTATTCCTGTTCCCCTGAAAAACTCCCGGCTTATTCACCAATAAATATAGTGCTTGAGGGGCACAGTTCTTTTACAACACAAACCTGGCACCTGGGTTTTCTTGCCTGGCATACTTTTCTCCCGTGATAAATCAGGGTCATAGAAACAGAATCAAGGTCTTCTTTCCGGGCAAGGGATATAAGATCATTTTCTATTTTCACAGGGTCTGAATGCCGGGTAAGCCCGAGCCTTCCGGAAACTCTTTTTACATGGGTGTCCACGGCAATACCCTCTATTACTCCAAAAGCTCTGGCAAGAACTATATTTGCGGTTTTTCTTCCTACTCCAGGGAGGGTTACCAGTTCTTCCATTGTCTGTGGAACTTCACCACCATAACGCTCGATAATCAGTTGCGCGGCAGCTTTGATATTTTTCGCTTTGCTTTTGTAAAAGCCTGTAGAATAAATATCCGCTTCAAGCTCCCTTATATCTGCTTTTGCGTAATCCCAGGCGGTCCTGTATTTTTTAAATAGACTTTCGGTCACTTTATTGATCTGGACATCTGTTGACTGGGCAGAGAGAACGGTTGCTACAAGAAGTTCTAGAGGATTACTGTAGTTTAGAGAAGGCTTTGCATCCGGATATTCTTCTTTTAAAAGAGCCCAGATACGGTCAAAGTTATGCCTGTTGTCAGGAATGTCATATTCCTGCACGGGTCCACTGGAAGCCAATTTATGGGGTTTTTCTTCAGGCATTAAAAGAACTCCAATATCATGTATTTACCAGAATAAGAACAGGTCTCTTAAAGGCATGTAGACGTCTTTTTATTTCTATCTTTTTCGGGTCAGGAAGAGAGAGGTTGAAAATGGAATAATTGTGGAAAAAATAGCATGTAAAAATACCAAAAGATTAAAGAACTACATGTCTGAAGGTTTATATCAGGATGTTAACAGAAATGCTGCATTTAAGGAGTTAAACTCTGGTTTTTTTCAAAGAAAGCCCCTCTTTCTAATAAAATAATATGTAAACCATAAGTTTTATAGCTAATAATTTTTAAACCAAGTATATTGGTGATTTTTTGGTAAAAAGGGCATTGCTCAGCGTCTCAGACAAGACAGGAATTGTGGAATTTGCGCGTGGGCTTGAAGCACTTGGCGTGAAGATTATCTCAACAGGCGGGACCGCGAAAATCCTTCGCGATGCAGGTATCGAGGTTACTGACGTTTCGGAAGTCACAGGCTATCCGGAGATGATGGGAGGAAGAGTCAAAACCCTTCACCCGAGAATTCATGGCGGACTTTTATGCCTCAGGGACAGCAAAGAACAGATGGAGGAGGCTGCAAAAGAAGACATCTCCCTTATTGATCTGGTAGCTGTAAACCTGTACCCCTTTGAAGTAACGGTTTCCAGAGAGAATGTGGAGCTTGAAGAAGCTATTGAAAATATAGACATAGGAGGTCCCACCCTTCTCCGCTCTGCAGCCAAGAACTACCGCTCGGTAACGGTAATATCTGACCCCTCAGACTACGGGCATGTCCTTAAGGAACTGCGCTCAAGCGGGATAATCTCCGAGAAAACCCGGGCTGAACTTGCGGTTAAAGCTTTCAGGCACACAGCGGACTATGATGCAGCTATTGACACCTATCTGAGCAGGACTCTGCTTGGGGAAGAAGTGCTGCGACTGAAATTTGCTGAAGGGGTAAAGCTTCGCTATGGAGAAAACTGGCATCAAAAAGCTTATTTCTACAAAGATCCTGCAATAAAAGGTCCGAGCCTGGCAAAAGTGATCCAGCTTCACGGGAAAGAACTTTCCTACAATAACTATGTGGATGCAGACAATGCACTCCAGACTGTCAAAGAACTCGGAAACGCTTCCCCTGCCGTGGCAATTGTAAAACACAACAATCCATGCGGGCTTGCTACCGGAAAAACACTCCTGGAAGCCCTGCAGGCTGCATGGGATGGAGACCCTATTTCAGCTTATGGGAGCATAATCTGTACAAACGAGACTTTTGACCTCAAAGCTGCAACTTTTTTGAATGGTAAATTCGTAGAAATTATCCTTGCCCCTGACTTCAAACCCGATGCTCTTGAATACCTGAAAAATAAAAGTGAAAACCTGAGGCTCCTTAAACTTCCGGAACTCAGAGAGGTTTTCGGAACAGAATATACCTACAAATATGTAATCGGAGGCATGCTTAAGCAGAGCCGTGATATAGGGATCTATGAAAAATGGGACTCTGTCACTGAAATTGCCTATCCAGAAAATAAGCGTGCTCTCTCGGAGTTTTGCCTTAAAGCCTGCAAAGCCACAAAATCCAATGCCGTGATCCTTGCTCATGAATATGAACCAGGGCAATTCATGGTACTGGGCATGGGGGCGGGGCAGCCTAACAGGGTAGATTCTATTCGTAAACTGGCAGCTACAAAGGCGGTTGAAAACTTAAGAGTAATATATGAACGCGAACAGCCTGCCGTATCTTTTGAAGAATACTGCCGGAAGATTATGTCAGAATGTGTAATGGCTTCAGACGCTTTCTTCCCCTTCGATGATAGCGTGGTCCATGCGGCAGAAAGTAACATTCGTTATATTGTTTCCCCTGGCGGTTCGATCAGAGACCATGAGGTCATTGCCACTGCAAACAGACTTGGAGTCTCAATGGTCTTTACAGGTATGCGGCATTTCCTTCACTGAAAAAATAAGTAGAAACAAAGAGGACTCAGGAATAGAACTGAGTCCAATATAAAACTCGGGTACTCCTGCATTTTATGGCAGGGTACATTCTCGTTTCATGTCTTTTTTAAGAGTCAAGAGTTTAAATGACCAAATGTTCCAAAAAATAGCGAAGATTTTTGAGTTTTTAACTGTATATAGAACTTTAAACAAAGCAAATCTTTAGAAGATTATTAATATAGAGACAGAGACATTCAGTTCATAATAGGTCGATTCACTTATATCAATAATTTGCCGGACAGCTAACTATGGATATTAATTTTTTACTTATGAGATTTAACTTAAATTTCGAATAAGCAGCGTAAAGCCATATATTAATAGAATAAATTTATTTCAATGAAATAACATACTTTTTTATAAAGTGAACAGATAATTTTCGGATTGGAAATTTTCTTTTTCGAAAGACAGATACACAGAATATCTTAATATCTGAAAAAAATTATTAAAGATTGGATATACTCTTGAAAAAGATAATATATATTGAATTCGTATATCATTCTAGCAATATTATATCATCTTGACATAACTGCCACCTCAATTCAATATAAAAGATGAGAAGAATTAAAAAAACCAAAATGCCTCCCCTGCAAATAAAAGTTGGAGAGCTTGTATATTAATTATAAGTTTCAAACGACTCCAGAAACTGCATGAGAAACCACGGGCTGATATTTGTGAAATCAACTGGACTTTTAAGCATCCTGACCTTTTCTGAAAAACGAAAAGATATCCTATTTTTACTTCAGGAGAGCCCCAAAACCCTTTCGGAGATTAAGGACTACTTCGATGTAAGATCACCTGAGATTTTACCTCGCCTGAAAGAAATGGAAACCGCAAATATGATTGTCAGGCAGGAAGGAATGTATCGATTAACTTCCCTGGGAAAAGTTTCAGCTATATATTACAAACCTTTCCTTGACACTCTGACAGCCATAGAAGCAAACGAAGACTTCTGGAGAGACCATGACATTACAGCAATCCCTGAGATTCTTTTAAGCAGAATTCAGGAGCTGAAAGAATGCAGGGTCATAAAAGATGAGCACGAGCATATTTACGATTCTCATAAAACATTTATGGATAATGTTCCGACCTCTGGCCGTTTCATGGGGTTTACGTCCATTTTTCTCCCAAGTTATCCTTCAATGTTTCTTGAGATGGCTCGCAGGAACATCCCCGTTTCTATAATTGTTACGCCAAATGTCTTTTTCAAAGTAAAAAACGAGCATAATGCTGAAATTGAAGAGTTCCTTAAGTTTAAACATACAAGTTTCCATGTTTATGACACTGCAAAGGTAGCTTTTGTCGTAACAGACCGATTCTTATCACTGTCTCTCTTTTTCAAAAATGGAACCTTTGACCCCAGGAGTGACCTTGTAGGTTTTGATTCTTCGTCAATTAAATGGGGAGAAGACCTGTTTAAATATTACAAAGAAAACGCAGTTGAAATTAAGACTTTGTAATCCAGAGATTCAAAATGATCTGTGGTTGCAGTTTATTAAGAAACGGAACAAAACAAAAAACAGGAGAAATACGGCTGAAGACTTACTGGTCTTCAGTCAAATCTGTTTGAGTCTATTTGAGTGGACTCCAGAACAGATTTCCGTACTAATTTTGAATGTTCCTGTTGTGAACTTCAGGCTCCAGATGCAGATCCGGGTGAAATTTTCATAAAAGGCTTTTAAGGCAATTTAGTATTTATGCGATTAAAGCGCCTGCAACCATTCTTAATCCCATAATGGATGTGGATTCCCCGTCAACAAGAAAAGTTCGTTCAAGTTTTTGTGAAGGAAATTCTTCATTCCCGGGATTTGTAAATTTCTGAATGCATATCAATCCGCAAACAAAACTGTAGAGAACTATAAGGGGCTCGAAAGCAAGGATTCCGTGGATAAGGGCAATCCCGATTATTAGATGAGAAAGCAGGTGCATAGCAAGAAGGAGATTGCGGGTTTTTCTTGTTCCCAGGCTTACTGGAAGGGTCTTGATGCCTGCAAGAGTATCTCCTTTAATATCCTTGAAATCGTAGATCGCAGAGTTAATAAAGAGTTTGACTCCAAAGAAAATAAAAACCATAACAACGGGAACAAGATTTCCATATCCTCTGCCTGCAAGTCCTGCAATGAAAATCCCCCATGTAAGCCCCACGACAATATTTTTAATTCCAAGCCCTCCTTTGAGTTTCAAGGCAAGCCTGCCTACTTTAATGCCTTTGCTGTACAGATAACCAGTTACGAAAGGTATGAATGCAAGTTCAAAAGCCCCTTCTTTTGCCAGGATATAAGTTCCTATTACAAAAGCCAGCAGTGAAACACGGAGTCCAACTTTTTTATTTGAGCCATTAAGTTCCTTTCGGTTTACAGAGTCTTCCTCGGATTCCAGAGCTCTGTCAAGCGTGTAAACTGTATAAATAATTAAGCCCCCTGCAACACAGGTTAGCATACTAGACTGTATGTTTAGTAGTAGAAATGCAAGATGAATTCTTAATGCGCCAGAAAATGCAACTAAAATAGAACTTTTAAGCAGTTCAAGAGTGGCATTTTTTTCATAATGACTAGAATTAGCAGTTCGACTGTGCTTGAAAATAGATCTTAGACTTCCAGAAAATACATTGGAGCTCATGAAACTAATAATGTTTGACTTTTAAATATTATTAATTCCATATAATATTGACAGATACGTATAATTGATAATTTACCTTGTGAATTGTATACGATTGAACTAACAATTTAAAGGATAAGATATCAATTATATTTATACAGAAAACGTATTCTACCGCAAATGATAAAAAGCTACAGAAGACGCGATAGAAAGAACCTGAATGAGCAGACAAATATATAATTCTGGACCTAACTGATATTCCAGACGACGCAGATGAGTACTTAAGATTTTGAGACCTGGGCAGAGTTAGTCCCCACAACGAGAAATATCCTGATAACAACGTTCAGTTATTCAATCGCGGAGAAATTGCCCGGGCATAATTTTCTACGGGGCAGTCAAAACAGGAAGCAAAAAATAAGAGGGCATCAGAATATCCATGTTTCTCCTGTCTCTCATTTTATGCAGAAGAAAGTACATCTGAACAGGCTTCCAGATTCCGGATAAATTAAGGGTGAAGTAAGGAAGACAGAGATAAACTGAGAAGGAACGCCTATTCTTTTTGTTTATTAAATTAGAAAAAATGCCTGCATGGAACTTAAAGTTAAAAATTTCATCCAGGGCGCATGTAAAGAGATATAAGTCCATTTCACAAAATATTTTACCATTTATAAACACGATTAGAATGATATCTGAGAGAGTATCCAAAAAATTACCTTGAAAAAGATAGGATCTAAAAGCTACATATATAGTAAAATAAGATTTATAATATAAGCACATATTTTGCAAACGGGAATAAGGCGGGTAAACTCAATTCGATAGAGGGCATCAGGACATTTTAACATTTCCGAAACTGAAAATTGCTCAGTGCTAAGAGAAATTCCTGTTTCAATGGATGCAGCTGCCTTTAAGAAATGCAAAAATCACACATGGGAAAGCTGTCAAGCTGGATGTCCAGTTCCTGGCAGAAGAATACCTTAACCTGTAGATTTCTAAAGGAACTGTATCAAAGGTGAGTCTGCCGGGAAGCAAACATTTGGGAATATGTTTTTGGGGGAGGGGAAACAAGCGTGTTTTCATCAGATCCAGATACACCTGAAGGAGACATGGACCAACAAGATCTGGAAGAGAGAAGGAGCAACAGCCCCTCTAAGGAAAGGTCTTCTGAGATGACGACGTCTGATAGCCATACTAAAAAAACTACTACTTCATGGCATTCCCTGGAAAATGAAGTTATATTCAGAAAACTTGCCACTTCTTCCAGGGGGCTTGAGCCTGAAGAAGCATTAATTAGACTTAAAGAATATGGGAAAAATGCCCTTCCAGAAAGGAAACCTCCTGGTATGGCAGAAATAATCTTTCATCAGTTTAAAAGCCCTTTAATTTATATCCTCCTTATAGCAGCAGTAATCTCACTCCTCCTGGATGATTTCAAAGATGCAGGGTTTATTTTCCTTGTAGTTATAATCAATGCTGTAATAGGTACTATCCAGGAGTGGAAAGCGGAACAGAGTGCAACCCACCTGCAGACGATCTTAAAAATTATGTCCAGGGTAAGGAGAGGAGGTACCGAGATAAAAATCTCTGCCGAGGAGATAGTCCCTGGGGATATCATCCTGCTGGAATCAGGAAATCGAATCCCTGCTGATCTCCGTATTTTCCGTGCTACGAACCTTACTATTGATGAATCGCTTCTTACCGGGGAATCTGATGCTGTACAGAAGACTGCAGGCATACTTAAAGAAGATACTCCCGTTAGTGATCGGTATAATATGGCATATGCCGGAAGTACTGTGATTACGGGACGAGGCTGTGGAGTGGTGACTGCTACAGGCAGCCGAACCGAAGTTGGTATGATTGCCCGTGCAGTCACGGAAACAGAGTCTGCAAAGCCACCCCTTCTTATACGGATGGAAGATTTTGCCCAGAAAATAGGAATTGTTGTAATAGTTGCAAGCTGCATAATGAGCGTGATTGCACTTTCACAGGGGACTGCACCTATTGAAGTTTTTTTCCTTGCAGTAGCTCTCGTCGTGTCAGCTATTCCGGAAGGGCTGCCTGTAGGGGTTACGGTTGCACTTTCAATTGCATCCACCCGAATGGCGAGAAGGAATGTAATTGTCCGCAGGCTCTCTGCAGTAGAAAGTCTTGGGAGCTGTACTACTATAGCGACCGATAAAACCGGTACTCTCACCGTCAACCAGCAGACTGCAAGAATGGTCCTGCTGCCTCCGGGAGACTATTTTGAAGTTTCAGGAGAAGGGTATACTCCTGAAGGGGAGATAAAAAAGGAAAAAGGAGCCTCTCCCGAAACAAAAGAAATAGAAAGACTTCAAAAACTTGCACTGGCTGCTGTGATCTGTAATGAAGGTACTCTCTTTCAGGAAGATGGAAAATGGGTCCATCATGGAGACGCCATAGATGTCGCTTTTCTTGCGCTTGCATCCAAAACAGGCATAAATCCGGAAGAGATTAGAAAAAAAGTAAAGCCAGTTGCTGAAGTTCCCTTCGAATCCGAAAGGATGTATGCGGCTGTATATTATCGGGAAGATAGCGGTTCCATCAGAGTAGCTGTCAAAGGAGCTATGGAAGCTGTTCTCCCGTACTGTACGGCGATGAATACAGCAGAAGGCAAGGTTCCGATTGATTCGGATGCCCTTAACAGGGAACTGAACTCCCTGATGGAGAAAGGGTATCGTGTGCTCGTTGTGGCTGAAGGTCCGGTACCAGGAAAGATAGGCGAAACACCAGAACTTGACTCTGTAAAGCCAGAACTCACATTCCTCGGAATTACAGCTTTCATAGACCCCCTGAGACCCGATGTCAGTGAAGCTGTACAGACCTGTAAAAAGGCTGGTATTGACGTGATAATGATCACAGGGGACCACCCGAAAACTGCACTTGCAATAGCCGGTGAGCTTGGCATCACTCATTCTAAAGAGGAAATGCTTACAGGTAGAGAGATGGAAGATCTTGGCGACCCCGAACTTCCCACTTTTATGACTACCCTTGAAAAGATACGAGTGTTTGCAAGGGTAACCCCTGTACAGAAAATGCAGATTGTGGATTCACTTGTCAGGAGAGGGCACTTTGTTGCTGTAACAGGGGACGGGGTCAATGACGCCCCTGCACTCAGGCGGGCAAATATAGGCGTTGCAATGGGGTCAGGGACCGATGTGGCGAAAGATACATCATCCATGATTGTAACCGATGACACGTTCTCTTCTATTGTTGCAGGGGTTGAGGAAGGAAGAATTGCTTATGACAATATCAGGAAGGTCAGCCTTCTTCTCGTCTCTACAGGGCTTTCAGAGGTTATTCTGTTCATACTTGCACTTTTTATAGGCTTGCCAGTACCACTGCTCGCAGTGCAGCTCCTCTGGCTTAACCTCGTCACGAACGGAATTCAGGGAGTGGCTCTGGCCTTCGAGGCAGGGGAACCCGGAGTAATGTATAGAAAACCGAGAAAACCCGAAGAAGGGGTCTTTAATGACCTGATGGTAAAAGAAACTCTGATCTCAGGGGCAACTATAGGGATCATAGCGTTTGCAGCCTGGGCCTGGTTACTCTGGGAAGGATATGAGGAGACACTGGCAAGGAATTCCCTGCTGCTCTTGATGGTTCTCTTTGAAAATTTCCATGTATTTAACTGCCGTTCCGAGTACCGTTCAGCATTCCGTGTGCCTGTCAGGAACAACTACTTTCTTGTCATCGGCGTTATCCTGATGCAGGGGCTGCATATTTTTTCCATGCATATACCTTTCATGCAGGAACTTCTCAGTATAAGCCCCGTTTCATTTCAAAGCTGGTTCAGCTTTTTCATAATTGCAGGCACGGTTATTGTTGTGATGGAAATCTTCAAAAAGATCAGGGCTACTCGCAATAGAGATATGTAA
>NZ_DAOOUJ010000057.1:18090-19997 GCF_035390745.1 Methanosarcina sp.
GGCTCCCTGGACCAGAACCGATTCGAGGGCTCTGGACTCCTTAGTGAAAGCCATTCCTGATTGGTCAGGACCAATAGAAGTAGCAAAAATAGACAGCGTTGTTAAAAAATAACAGATCTCAGAAATGAACAATAAAAAATCCGGGAGTTTGAACCCGGTAATACAATAAGGTTAAAGTATCTCTTCAGAGAGGGATCATCTTTTTTCCATAAGACTCGTTCAGTACCTGACCCATGGCAGTGTAAATTGCTGAAAGCCCTGTTAAAATCCCTTCAAAACCTGCAACCCTCAGTATTGCTGCACTGCCCAGATAGTTTCCAGCTGCAAGCAGGAAGAATAGGATCGTGAGAGTAAGGAAAACAACCTGCAGCGCCCTTGATGCCTTGAGTGTCCCTACGAACATGTAAAGGGTGAAAAGTCCCCACATGAAGAGATACGCAGCAAAAGATGTCGAGGAATGGGCCAAACCTGAAAAATTATCTCCTAACTTGGGGAGCAGGACGATTCCTACAAGAGTGAGCCAGAAAAGCCCGTAAGAGGTGAAAGCTGTAGCCCCAAAAGTATTGCCTTTTTTCCATTCTTCGATCCCGGCAATGACCTGAGCTAAGCCACCGTAAAAGAAGCCCATGGAGAGTATCATCGCATCCATCGGATAAAAGCCGGCATTGTGTATATTCAAAAGCACAGTCGTCATTCCGAACCCCATCAAACCCAGAGGAGCAGGGTTTGCGGTTAAATCCTTTATTTTTACATCACGAATGTCCATAACATCTTTAATGTTTTGACTCATGAAATCCAATCCTCCTTCCCGTTAACCGGATATTTAGCCTGAACTTCCAATAAATATTACGAGGAGACCTCTGCCCGTTTTTCAGGTCTCTTTTTCACGTTTATGTAATTATTAATACTTATATTTAAGGACAGTAGATAAATTTTCAATACATCAGAAATATAAAACTCGCTGGCATATAAGTATATCAATTGACTATGGTTGAATATATTAGACAGAGATAATATGTATTTAGTCATGCTTGTCTTTTTTAAAACAGGATGATTTTTACCGCATTTCTCTTTTAAGACGATATTTCCATGATTTTAGCCCATCTGTCTTTTGGTTAAATACGGAGTTTTTCAGAAAAACGATAGCAAGAAAAATTGTAAAAATTGAAAGGACATCTGCGGAAAGCGGATCCCATAATCAAGACAATCTTTATTCCAGCAAAAAATTATGAAAAATAAGATCAGAAGGGATTCAAATCCCCTCGATTAAAATACATCCAATAATATATATTATCAAATCAATGATTTGAGGAAACAACCCATTCTTCGAATTAGCGCTTAAGGCCGCTCTAAATACTAAAATTAGTCGATAACAAATAACTTACTTGTTTTTGTCATAGTCATAAAAAACGATTTTAACTTTTTCTTCTGTAATCAATCCCTGATTAATTATTTCGTCAAGTTTTGATTTGACCTTTTCGATTTTCTCTTCAAGATCAACAACTTCGATAAGTATTGGCAAATCAGTAGATAAGCGGAGTATGGAAGTCGTACGAATAATGCTGTGTTTTCCAAAGCCTGTTATACCCCTGAAAACGGTTGCTCCTGCTATTCCCTCCGCTTTTAGCCTTTCAACAATATGCATGTACAGTGGCTTGCCGTTATAGCGGTAGGATTCTCCTATATATATTCTCAGCAATATGGCTGTAGACTCTCTTTTCATGGAGTTTCCCTCCGCAGTCTCCGGTATATCCGCATTCATTTAATTTCCCCTCAGTAAATAAGTACCAATGCTCAAAGCTACAATCTTACCCAAATATACAGCCATTATAGAAAATAATACTGTTGATACTACATTTATTGCCATTAGCATTAACTTTGAGTCATCAAGTAATCTAAATGATTCA
>NZ_DAOOUJ010000058.1:0-18749 GCF_035390745.1 Methanosarcina sp.
ATGAAAAACACTATTGCAAGAGGAAAAGAAGGTCTTAACCGATGACCAATGATAAGGGTTTGATTTTAGCCCAGAATTCATCAGAAATCTCGTAGTCATGTCCGTTTTTTCGTGGTGTCACTGCTCAATATTACCCGAAAATCTAGTGTCACGGCAATTTAATTCTTACACATATTCTTTGGCAGTTTCCTGTCAGTGCATAAGGATTCTGAGCTTAATATTGGGTAATAACTAAACGTTCTTGACACTAGTTATTCTACTTTTCGGATAGACTCTTAATGAAACATTCTGTATCTAAAAACTCAGAAACTATTATTTGTAAGGAGCAATTGTTCTTTACATAATATATAAATTCATAATATACCTGTATATTGATATCCATTAAAGGTTTAAAATTGGAACTCTTTGTCTTAAAAAGAAAAACACACCTAAAGTTTAGCAATAAACCTGATGAAAAGATTCTAGCTATTGAGCATAAAAATCTTGAGACTCTTAAGCCTTTAACAAGGATCTTTACACCTGTCTGATGTTAGCAGGAGTTCCAGAATAAATTTCATGGGTATAAAGTACAACAAGGAGGGTTGGCGAAAAACTGAGATGTTACCGCAAAATTGGTCAGTGTCAGTCTAAGAGCTATCTCGAAACTGTAATTTACGACTTTAAATATTGAATTTGGAGAATCAATAAAGTTTCGGATAATGAAAAAATAACCCTGGAAAATCATAATAGTTCAGAATAGATTAGGTTTGGGATTAGCTCTTAAGGGAAATGATTTTAAGGGAAATGACTTTAAACAAATATAGCAACATTTCAGGAGTGGAGGGAATTATAATGTTTTTCTATTTGAGCTACACAAAGATAACTCTGTATCTCGAGATAACAAAGTTAAAATTAATGCTAATTGACGGATATGGGATACTCAACCGGTAAGACGAGTATTGAATTTACTGGCAGCCTTGGAATAATGAAATACAATCTAAGGCTTGCTCAACAGCTCTGTGGAAATCATTACTGTCCATTACGATTTCATTGGTAATAGATAGTCCAGAAGAGTTGTATAAAGAAGATATAAAGCTCCAACCGGAATAAACCTACCATACATGAAATTTTTCTCCTAAGCTTGGAGAATTTTGAGCTATTGGTTTATTCCGGTTGAAGGTTGAATCTGAGGATTTTTGACAATTTACAAAAGAATCGACAATTTATAAAGGATTTAAGAAGAACGTAAGAAGATTAAAATTGGAAAATATAAAAAGTTATAAGTAACTATTCAGGGTATAGTTAACGGCGCTCCTATGAGCGCCGCACGAATACCCTCTAAAACAGGCAAATTATTCTTTTTTCCTGTAGAAATATACGTCCTGATTCTGCAGAAAGCTTGCTCTCCCATTGCTTTACTGAAAGTTCCCGATATTTTCTGCTTAGGACTTACGCACTTGAATAAACATAACCTTAATATCCTTTAAAATATATTCTCTTTTTTATATAATTTGAATTTGTTGGAGTTCTACCCATAACCCCCCCCCTAAAATGTAACGCCCTTAATTACCTCGATTTTCTTATTGCAGCCTCTACCGTTTTTAGTTGTACTGAAGCTGCTCGTTGTCACTCATCTTTAGTCAATGACCCTTCTCATGATTGTTTTACTCGGCTTCTTCAAAATCAATCTCCAGATACAGAATCTTTATGGTCTGAAGTAAGGAAATTTATTACTCCTAAAAGAGGTTTTTTGATGACGATACAGTATTGGATAAACCTTATTCTAAAAAGATAGGTTTTGTTCGGTATCAGTGGAGTGGTAAACATCATCTTACTGTAAAGGAGATAGGTCTGATTACCTTAGTTTGGACAGACGGTACTACCGTTATCCCTATCGATTTTCGAATTTATAACATAGACGAAGACGACAAAACGAAGAATGACCATTTCCTCGATCTGCTTAACAAGCTGAAGAACGTGTTTTAATCCCGAATTTGCTTTGTTTGATACATGACGCAAGTGTAAAAAACCTTAAAGAAATAAGGAAAAAAGAATGGCACTTCCTTACAAGGTTAAAAAATAATCGTTTGGTAAATCCTGACAAGAAGGGAAATGTGCCACTTGAAACAGTAGATATTCCTCCAAAAGGACTTGTAGTTCCTCTCATGTCAAGGCCGGTTTACTATTCCCCACTTTGGTCGGTTTAAATTTCCCCATGTTTTGATATAAAGTTTACTCAATTTTTCATAAACTCGTTAGAAATTACTGGAAAATATTTCCTGTTTTTATTCCCTGTTTCTTCCTTTCTTTCAGCCTGTAACTTTCCCCTTTGATATTAATCGTCGTGCTATGATGAAGAATCCTATCAAGTACAGCAGCCGCTATTACATGATCCTTGAATATCTCTCCCCATTCTCCATACGACTTATTTGATGTCAAGATCGTTGAACTCTTTTCATAACGTCTGGATATCAACTGAAATAGGCAGTGAGCTCCTTCTTCGTCAAATGGGAGATAGTTGAATAGGAAGGAAGGATTACTCGTTCCTTCCCTTCCAGGAACGAACCGTGCGATTTTCACCGCAGTTCGCTCGCGCGTTTCACAACCCACTAGGGCGGCTAAAAGCGAAAAATGAAATTCTGGTTTGAATCCACGGTGTTTGCCTCTTGATACGTTTCTTTCTTTCGAGGAAGTAGTTCCTGTCTAGGTAAGGGTTGGCATCAAGTTTGAGCATTGCATGTCGGCGGATCTTCGCATCTGAAAACTTTAGAAGTTTTGTCACCTTTGTCCGGAATACCCAGTTTCTATTACCATCTGAGTGCCAATATTTACTTGCAACCCATTTATGCCCTTTATTAGGATGTCTCCGTTTTCCCCATTGCCAAGTGACTTTCCACATATAGGCGTCAAGTTTCCTGAACGTATCATTGGCTACTATATGACGGTGATAGTTCGTCCATCCCCTAATTATCTGGTTAAGATTTTTGATGAGTTGATCTTGTGTCCATGCTTTTGCCTTCCTGACAATAGTCTTGATATTCTGGGTGATCAACTTGATTGACTTTTGGGATGGCTTAATCAGAAGTGTTCCTTTGTATTTGCGGAAGTTCCACCCAAGGAAGTCAAACCCTTCGTCAATGTGAGTAATCACCGTCTTCTCAGGAGAGAGCTCAAGACCCCTGATTGCCAGGAATTCCCGGATGGTTTCGCGCACTTCTTCTGCTATCTTTCTTGATGGAGCAGTGACCAGAAAGTCATCTGCATAGCGAATGAAATGTACTTTCTTCCTTGGGAAACGTCCAACGAGGATCTTTTCTATCCCATCCAATGTCATATTGGCGAGGATGGGAGAGATAATGCCCCCTTGAGGCGTGCCTTTATCAATAGGGTAGAGTGTCTCATCAAAAATGAAACCGGATTTCAGGAATTGGGTCAGGATTAACCTGTCTATTGGAATATTCTTCTTGAGCCATGCATGAGCAATGTTATCGAAGCATCCTTTGATGTCCCCTTCCAGGATCCACTGGCTTGACGTCTCTTTCCTAAGGCATATGAATGCATATGCTGATGCATCCTGTGCGCACTTAAAAAGTCGAAACCCGAAAGATCGGGTGTCTCCAGTAGTTTCCGCTATAGGCTGAAGAGCTAAAGCGTAGAGTGCCTACATAGCTCGATCTTTCATGGTTGGGATAGAGATAGGACGTTTTGTGTCTTTTCCTGGTTTAGGGATATAGATACGACGTAATGGGTGTGCGCGATATTGGCGGTCGGTGAGATTGAGTGCTGCCTGCATCTTGTCCGATGCAGTTTTCTAGAGTTTACCGTCGACACCTGCGGTTCGTTTCCCACGATTTTGTGTAACAATCCTTACTGCTAGTAGTTTAGCAGAGTGGGAATGAGTAAGCAGATATGTGAGTCTTTTAACCAGATTCCAATTTTCCTCTTGTGTTGCCTTTGCAATCCGGGTCTGTAGCCTGTTAACTCGAGATTTAACTTCGTCCCAGTCGATAGAATTCCATTGACGGGCAAGTTCCCGGTCAGTACGTTTCTCGCCATCAGGCGTAGTTGAATTTCGTACTTTAATTGGTATACCTCCCTTCTTTGCTGTGAAACACCTGTTTCAAGTTAGCGCCTTTTCAGGCTGAGGCATAAGCCTCTATCTTGTCCATTACAGACAGGCGTTTGCTTTTTGAAACATCCTCTCCCGTCTACACCATTTGTCAGTCTCGCGACTTCCATACCTTTTTTTTTCAAGGAACGCATACGGGTTACCAAGTTCCATATAGGGGATACTTTTTTTTCCTTTGACGCTGTAGGAGTCATCTTTGGACCGAGAGCCATAGTGTCCGTTTACCATTCTGTATAGGATTCAGTATGGTCAGGCTCTGCACCTTTTGGTTCAGGTGTTATCACCCTGTTTTCACTTGTTCATCATGACGATCCTTTCGATGATTCAGCGTTTGCTTCTCCATGGCGGCTTTTTCCCTAGCAGATTGTATAGATCAGGGTTCTATTCCTCTCCGCATTGTCCTGTAGGCTTCACACCTTCCCGTTAAACAGAAACGCATGCTACAGTGGGGACACCCTAAACGGATAGGGGACGGATTAACCCGTAATCTCAGATACCGCTTCTTGTCGCACGATTTCACTTATGCTAAAGACTCGTTAATATAAATCTCGTATCAATAGCCATTCCTCCATTTTCAACATTATTTAGGATCCTCAAGTTTTTCTCAAGGATTGGAAATCAGGGAATTTTAATCCGGCTAAAATGAGGAATTATTCACCGGCCTTGACACTCAAAGCATATGGATTTGTAAAGGTGTTTCGGATTGTTTCAAAAGATGGAGACACGCAACACTGGGTTACAGATGTGCAGGATATGGAGGAATCAAAACGTGAAGATTTGACAAAGAAATAATGGAAAATTGAAGAATATCATAGAGGGATAAAACAGTTCTGTGGTGTCGAAAAATGTCAGGCAAGAAAGGAAGAGTCACAAAGAGCACATATAATGTTCTCATTAAGAGCTTTTCTCAGATTAGAATTACAAAGAATCAAAAATGGAATATCATGGTTCGAAAGTGCTATGAAAATTAGGAGAGTGGCAGTGACGGCATATTTAAAGAATCCTCTATACACATTAAATTAAGTCGTAAATTGGAGGAGTGGAAAAAAGATATGCAGAGAACTAACTACGTAACTCCTAGAGAAAATATGAAGACCAGAAAATAATAAAAAGTCTCAAATTCATAGGAGTTTCAGAACTACGTTCCTGATCAGAAACGCTGGTGATTGCCTCAAAACCGAGATCCAAAGAAGGAATTTTTGAGTTTTTGGATCAACTTCAACTAAAAAATAAGAGAAAGAAAGGATTTCTATCAATATGTTTATATGTCCACCTTATTGAACCTCCAGAGTGAAACGGCTAACATCGAGAGGGCGAAGAATAAAAGGCCAAGGAAAGACATGCCGATATCCATCGTAGTATAAACGTAGTGATTACCTATTACAGAGAAATTGTCCCCTAAAGCAAAATAACGGATTCCATTTGCCAGAAGGGTTAGCGGATTAAACATTGAAAGAAACTTTAGAAAAGCTGGAAAAGCATCAATTGGATATAGGGCATTGCTTACAAAGAATATGGGCATGCTGAGCAGAGTAAGAATTGACTGCATTCCCTCCGGCTTCTCTATGGTTATAGCAATAGAACCGGAGAGGAAAAGGAACCCCAAAGTGAAAAGTCCTACAAATAGAAAAATACCAGCGATTGCTATCAGAGTCTCAGTAAGTGTGTATCCCATAAAGAAATCCATTCCCAGAAGTTTCCCGAATACTATAATTATCGATGTCTGAATATATGCCTTTGTTACACCTGAAAGCCCAACCCCCAGAATGATATTAACCCTGGAAACCGGGCTTGCCAGAGTTTCCCTCAGCAGACTAAATTGTTTATCAAACATAAGAACAGTACCCCCAAATAGGCTGCTGAACAGTACATTCATGGAAATTATTCCTGCACCCATATAGGAAAGGTAATCAACAATCTGGACTCCATCAATTGGTGGAATGAGAGCAGTCAGCTGGTCAAAACTCTCTGACATTGCAAGCCCGAAAAATGCCAGCCACATTACAGGCTGAATTAACGAACTGAAGAGCATGGATTTGTACCTGAAAAACTTTACCATATCTCTCCAGTATATGGCACGGAATTCAAAGTTCATTCAGAACCCCCCATTATTTCCATTCCTTCATGTTTTTCCTGCGGTTCTCCTTCCCGTAAATCATGTCCTGTATAGTGAACAAAAACATCATCCATCGAAGGTTTCTTTATATTTATAGTTGTGATGTCTATTTCTGCCTGTCTGATCTGTTCTATAATTTGAGGAAGCACGTGAGTGACATCTTCTCCGATCATAACTCTCAGAGATTTTGTATCTTCAGTTACGTTTTTTACGGACTTGATCGCCCTTAAAATATCTACAGCAACTTTGTTATCACTGGTTTCCAGATAAATAAGGTCTTTACCAAGTTTGTTCTTCAATTCGTCTGCGGTTCCGGTTACAATTATCTTTCCGTGGTCAATAATACTAATTCTGTCACTGAGTTGATCTGCTTCTTCCATATAATGGGTAGTCAGGAATATCGTGGTCCCTGCCCTCTTAATCTCTCTTAAATATTCCCACATTCTCATTCTTGTCTGAATATCGAAACCTATTGTTGGCTCATCCAGGAAGAGAACCGCAGGCTTTGTCATCAATCCCCTTGCAAGTTCAAGCCTTCGTTTCATACCACCGCTAAGATCTTTTGCCAGAGTATCCCTTTTGTTTTCCAGTTCTGTTAGTTTTAAGAGCTCTTCAATACGCTTTTTTCTTTCATTTTTTGGCATCGAATAGATCTTACCATGATATTCCAGATTCTCACATACAGTCATTTCATAGTCGAGGCAAAGCATCTGAAAAACAATTCCTATCGATTTTCTTACAGATTTTGATTCCTTTGCCACATCATACCCATTGACTCTGGCTTCCCCTTTCTGGATCTTTCGGAGCGTCGTGAGAATATTAATCACAGTACTCTTCCCAGCTCCATTTGGACCGAGAAACGAGAATATTTCCCCCTCTTGTACTGAAAAACTGATATTATCAACGGCTTTTACAGATCCATATGAGTGCTCAAGATTATTTACTTCTATGACATTTGCCGTCACCTGTAAACCACCCCTTCCCTAATACATCAATGCGCTCCGTCACCAGATTTATCCCCAATTTCGAGTGACAAGAGATTCAGAAAATTTGTTGAAACAATTAAGTTCGGATAAATATCTAGATAGTTTTACACAAGTAGTTGTATCTCAGAACGCTTATATAATTAGGAAAGATTGATTCTAAACTAACTTCTCATAAGCTCATTCTTTTCTGGTTTCATAGATCTGGAGCCATAAAAATCCTGCTAAATACTTTCTTTTTCATTAATTCATACCCAATAACTTCCCTGGTTTGCTTTTTTCAAAAAACAGTTTTTTTCATAGCAATTACTATTAAATAGGGATTATAAATACAAAAAAGAAATCTTTATATCCAGGGTATTTATCGTGAAGTAAATTCAACTACTGAAAAAGTCCGTCTCCAGATCAAAAGATAGGTCTGAATAAGGAAATTGCGAAGAGCTTAAAAAATATTCATAATAGCTCATAATGAATACTTTAAACCTTATGGAGATCCAGAAGAGTTGTAACTGGGGACCTAATACTTTGCACATTGATCTGCTTCTTTTTTAATGTTTTTTCTATTAGCCGGTGAAATTTTGTATTATCAGCAGCCGGTTCAACTGGAGAAACACTCATGAAGAAATCTGGCAGTTAATCTTCTGTAAGTCTAAAAAATCAAATATTATTATATTTTTAAAGTTTCCCCCTAATATAGTTTTTTAAAAAATTAAAGATTTAGAGTTTTTTGACGGAAAAATAAAAAACAGAGAATTGAGCGAAAGATATAAATAATTATAAGTAGACAAGCACTTACCGGTTGCCGATAGAAGAAAAGGAGGCAAGGAACGGTATGCTAAAAAATGTACAGAAGATCGGGAAATTACTGATAGTTATTTGTATGATGTTTATATCGCTGTCCTCGCCGGCACTTGCTACAACGGTAGAGGAAAATGCACAGGCAATCGAAGGACTGCAAACGACACTTACATTCTTATGGCTGCTTATAGCAAGCGGACTGGTATTCTTTATGCACGCAGGTTTCTCTCTGGTAGAAACCGGACTTACGAGGAGTAAAAATACAGCTAATATCCTGATGAAAAACTTCATGACTGTCGTCATCGGCATCCTTGTCTACTGGGCAGTGGGCTGGGGAATTATGTATGGAGCCGATGCAGCAGGACTTATAGGAACTAACCAGTTCTTCCTGGCTGGAGCAGACAATGCGACCTGGAACAGCTGGTTCTTCCAGATGGTGTTCGCAGCCACCGGAGCTACCATAGTTTCAGGAGCTATGGCTGAGAGGACTAACTTCAAAGCTTACCTTGTTTACTGTATCCTGATGGTAGCAGTAATCTACCCCATATATGGGCACTGGGTATGGAGTGGAGCTGACATGGCCCTACTTAGCGGAGCCGAAAGCCCGATTGTAAAAGCAATCGGAGTGGCACACCATGACTTTGCAGGCTCGGGAGTTGTTCACTCAATTGGTGGGTATTCTGCCCTTGCAGGTGTGCTCCTTGTAGGTGCAAGGATAGGCAAATTTAAGGATGGAAAAGCCATACCGATTCCCGGTCATAACCTGACCATTGCCTTCCTCGGAACTTTGATCCTTGCCCTCGGGTGGCTGGGGTTCAATGGAGGGAGTACCCTTAACGCAAACGACCCATACATGAACCTTGTAGTGGTCAACACCTTTCTGGCGGGAGCCGTCGGAGCTGTTACGACCATGGCAATTACCTGGATGAAAACCGGAAAACCAGATCCATCACTCACTGCAAACGGACTTCTCGGTGGTCTTGTAGCAGTCACCGCACCCTGTGGTTCGATATCGAACTGGGGAGCCATAGCAATAGGGATCGTCGCAGGGATAATCATCTATGCAGGTGTCATGTTTAATGAAAACAATCTTAAACTGGACGACCCGGTAGGTGCAATTGCTGTACACGGATATTGCGGAACCTGGGGTTTGATCTCTGTCGGACTCTTCTCCATAGGTATTGGAAACGGCATCCTTGCAGATGCTTCGTATGCTGCTGCAGTTCCCGGACTCTTCTATGGAGGAGGGATAAGCCTGCTTCTGATCCAGCTTGTGGCAGTTGTAACAACCATGGCCTGGGGTTTTGGGCTCTCGTTCATAATCTTCAAGATCCTCGATGCCGTAATAGGGCTCAGGGTTAGCGAAGAAGAAGAAATAATGGGACTGGATATTAGTGAGCACGGAATCAGAGCTTACCCCGAATACCTGATGAGGGAGGAATAAAATGACCAGAATGTGCAAGTTAGAAGCAATCATAAAACCTCTGAAACTGCATCAGGTAAAGGATGCCCTGGAAGAAGCAGGATACCCAAGCCTGACAGTCACCGATGTCAAAGGACGTGGCCAGCAAAAAGGAATAGTGCAGCAATGGAGAGGGAAACAATACTGTGTAGACCTTCTTCCAAAAACCAAAATAGAAATAGTTTTACCGGAAGACAAAGTCGAGGAGGTCATAAAGGTAATCCAGAGCACGGCCTATACCGGAGAAATAGGGGACGGAAAAATCTTCGTAATTCCCATTGAAACCGTAGTCAGGATAAGAACTGGAGAAAGGAACGGAGATGCCCTTTAACAGGGCACCTTTTTTCTTCATTTCTCTCTGGCATGAAAGTTCTCTCAAATACTTTAATTCTCTGGGAATGTTATTCGAAGAATATCATGTGCTTTTTTTGTTTCCATAAACATAAGTTTCTATCTCGGCTGATGGTAAGAAACAGAACTATAATTTTCTGCACAAATGATTCTTCTGCTTCTCAATTGGATGAAATAAATAGAGAAGATATATATAAATATCTTAATAGGCGATTTTATTTGGGGGAATATTATGGCTGACATTTTGAGATTATCACCTGTTATTAGCGCATATCCGGACGATACACATGAAAACCTGGAAATAGAAATTATTCTTCCTGGCGTGGAAAAGAAAGATATTTCATTCAAAGTAGTGGAAGATGGCTTTTATATAAAAGCCACTAAAGAAGAGGTTGAATATGCTGACAGTTATGCGGTATGCTGTCCTATTATTCCGGAAAAAACCACAGCAGTCTATTAAATGGGGTTCTGAAAGCCACTGTGCCTTATCAACAGCCTTTTGAAAATGCCATCGAAGTGAAAATAGACTGAACGATTGTTTGAAATGCCAGATTAAAAAAATTTTCAGGAGGTATGTCAATGGAAAATCCCGTGCCTAAGATAATAAAAACCCCGATTATAGCCATGTATCATGATGATAAACATGAAAATCTTACTATAGAGATTGAACTTCCGGACGTCACAAGTGATCACATAACTCTTGTGATACACGAAAACAGTTTTTACATTAAAGCCTTCAGTGAAACTGCCGAATACCTGGGGTCTTTTTTCCTGGACGGACCAGTAGACCCGGAAAAAGCTGTTGCAGTGAACAATAATGGAATGCTCACGATAAAAGTCCCTTATAAAGGAGGCTTTGTCTGTGCAAGATATGTTCCTATAAATTAAAAAACTGGGGACAGCAAAAGAGCCGCACAAAAGAAAGAGTCCTGAAGACTTAATTTTATATCCAATCAATTTTTATTATATTTAGTTTGAATAGAAGAGATCCTATTTTAAAAAGGCTATTTTGAGAAATTATACTGTGAGAGGAGATGCTATGAAAATTGTTAAGTGCGGCGATCTGGGGTTCAAGTGTAACTTTATGGCTGCCGGTAACGAACTTGAAGAAGTAGAACAAACTATGTTTGACCATATAGATGCAGAACATAAAAAAGAGCTTGAAAAGATGTCCGAAGATGATATTCACCATCTCAGGCATCGTGTATCAACCCTTTTAGGAAGAAGCTGCGGCTGCGGAGCTCTCCATACTGATGATTCTTTTTAACTCAAAGTTTATCCGGATTCTCCGGGTATAATCTTTTTTCAGATATTTTTCATAAATGCAAGTTCAATCAATAATAGAACTTCAGAAGAGCCATCATTCTAAACTGAAAAATTCTATTTTTTATGTGGGAAACTGCTGATGGAAACATATATTCATGGATTGAGAACCCAGATCTGGTAATTAAGCAGTGCTGCAAAACTAACCCATAAGATATAAGGAATAAGAAGAAAGGATGCTGATTTTGAAATCTTCCTGAATTGCATTATCGTCAAAAGAATTGCAGCCCAGAGTATGAGAATCTCAAGAAAGGCATAATAAGGAGATTTCAGTCCGAAGAATAGCAGAGACCAGAGTGTATTAAGGCCCAGCTGCAATCCAAAAAGGAAAATTCCGGTCTTGACTTCTTTATGCTGCAGACCGTGTTCCCATACAAGGTAAAGGGATATTCCCATGAGTGTATAGAGTATGGTCCAGGCAGGGAAGAAAACCCAGGATGGAGGATTGAAAGTCGGTTTTTCAAGCAAAAAATACCAGCCTTCAAGAGAAGATGCTGTAAATATGGAACCTATTACTCCTGCAAACTGACAGATTATTACAGAGACCAGTAATCTGAACACATTAACTTTCTGAAACATATAAGACCTCAATAATATGTTAGACCTCAGAGATCATTAATTTTGGGATCGAAAAAAAGCTTTAATTTGCTATTTATGTATGTTGAAGCCTTTTTGTAAATCCTCAAGCATAAATAACCAGAATAAAAGTTTTATTGAGAAATATATCTTTTTTGGAATGAGATTTATATACAGGATATTAGAAATATATAACGGAGTGGGGATGAATCGCATAAATAATTTCAGAATCTGCGTAAGTCCTGTATGGAGTGTCTTGAGTATCTTATTTTAGAGAATGATGGAAAAATATATATATGATTAGATAGGTAAATGGTTACCTAATGCCTAGTGAGGATGAATCAAATGGTGCAGATGAAAAAGTGTACAACTAAAGAAGACGTATTAGAGGCTGTAAAAGAACGAGACGTGAAGTTTATCCGAACCCAGTTTACGGATACACTCGGCATCATCAAAAGCTGGGCAATTCCCGCAGAACTACTGGAAGAAGCCTTTGATAACGGTGTAATGTTTGACGGATCTTCAATCCAGGGATTTACAAGGATTGAAGAGTCTGATATGAAACTCATACTTGACCCTTCAACATTCAGAATCCTCCCCTGGAGGCCTGCAACAGGTGCAGTCGCCAGGATTCTCGGAGATGTATATCTTCCTGACGGAAAACCTTTCCTGGGAGATCCGAGATATGTCCTTAAGAGTGCAATAGCAGAAGCCAAAAAAATGGGCTTCTCAATGAACGTAGGACCGGAACTTGAATTTTTCCTTTTCAAGCTTGATGCAAACGGAAACCCGACAACAGAACTTACTGACCAGGGTGGATACTTCGACTTTGCACCCCTGGATCGTGCACAGGATGTCCGCAGAGACATTGACTATGCCCTTGAACATATGGGATTCCAGATCGAAGCCTCTCATCACGAAGTCGCACCATCCCAGCATGAAATCGACTTCAGGTTCGGGGACGTACTTAGCACAGCAGACAACGTAGTGACTTTCAAATATGTGGTGAAATCTATTGCCTACCATAAGGGATACTATGCAACCTTCATGCCAAAGCCCCTCTATGGTGTAAACGGATCTGGAATGCACAGCAATCAGTCCCTTTTCAAAGATGGAAAGAACGCCTTCTATGATCCAGAAACCCCGACAAAACTTTCCCAGGATGCAATGTATTACATAGGCGGACTGCTGAAGCACATAAGGGAATTTGCAGCTGTTACAAACCCGATTGTTAACTCTTATAAGAGGATCGTTCCAGGATATGAAGCACCGGTTTACATTACCTGGTCTGCACAAAACAGAAGTTCCTTGATCCGTATTCCCGCAACCAGAGGGAATGGAACAAGAATTGAACTCAGATGTCCGGACCCGGCATGCAACCCCTACCTTGCATTTGCTCTCATGCTCAGAGCTGGCCTTGATGGAATTAAAAACAAGATAGACCCCGGAGAGCCCACCAACGTAAACATATTCCACCTTACGGAAAAAGAACGTGAAGAGAGAGGCATCCGCTCTCTGCCTGCAGACCTCAAGGAAGCAATCGACGAAATGAAAGGCAGTAAATTCGTAAGAGAAGCTCTGGGAGAACATGTATTCAGCCACTACCTCTGTGCAAAAGAGATGGAATGGAACGAATACAAAGCAATAGTTCATCCCTGGGAACTTGCCAGATACCTCCCTACCCTGTAAGCATACAGGAGAACCTTAAGCTTAAAATAGCCGGAAGAATCTGCTCCAGGTTTCAAAAACGTTTGTTAAGGGATACATCTTCCGGCAGTTGTATCCCTGTTTTTTGAAAAAAAATTCTGGGAGCTTGAAAAAAGATATTTCAGGCAAAAGTTCTTTTTAATACATTTAAGAAAAAGGGACCTGAAGAGAATTTCTGTATAAAAATGCTTTCCCCGGAAAATTATAATCTCTCAATCAGATATTATCTCATTGGTTACTTTTTTGATACAATATCAGGGTAAAAAGCAGGATGTATCCTTGGAAAGAGGTTAGAACCCTGAAAGAAAGAAACAATGAATTATAGATAGACTCATAGATAGACTCCAAGAAGGTAGAAATACAGGTACAAAAAAGAAAATTGAAGGTTTAAAACGCCTTGCTTCGCGGTGTTCTGTCAGGAAGTTTCGGTTCTGGAAAAAGAAACATATATATATTGTCAAATAGGTACTAAATTACTTACTTCCCTTAGCGGCGACCCTCTCAATTTTTACAGATGATAAAAAAGCAGAGGCAGGAAAGCTATCGCATAATCAGAATAATAATATAATCAAAAGAAGATAAATTAAGTAAAGTATTCCTTAAACTTAAGAAATACAGTAGAATCTTCCCCCGAAAATCCAGTGTATCCAGCTGGCAAATTTTTTGAACTATTTCTCAAAAATGAGCCGCATAAATTTGGGGGGAATAACCGGAAACCTAAGGGAGTATTCAGAAAGTTACTCGTATCACGCTCATTTCTATCCATTTCTAGAGTGATCAAAATGTGTGGAATAATAGGCTTTATAGATCGAACAAAGTCCAGAATGGACGGGTCGAGCATAAAAGCCGCCCTCAGTCTCATGAATGAAAGAGGCAGTGGAGACGGGGCAGGCTATGCCGCATACGGGATTTACCCAGAATATGCGGACTACTATGCTCTTCATGTTTTCTTTGATAACCTGGCAGAACCGAAAAAGAAGGTTGATGAAATCCTCCAGCAGTGGGGAGAGATCGTTCACCAGGAAGAAATCCCGACTACTCCTCAGCCAGGAATAAAAAAAGTCCATATCCCCTGGAGATATTTCTTCAAACCCTCAGCAGACCTGATGGCAGGAAGAATGAATTCCGAAAATGATGTTGTCAAGTACGTAGTCATGGAAGTAAACGCCAATGTGAAAGGCGCCACAATCTTTTCCTCTGGCAAAAACATGGGAGTTTTCAAAGCTTCCGGCTGGCCTGAGGATGTAGCAAACTTCTACAGGATTGAGGATTACAAAGGCTATATATGGCTTGCTCACAACCGCTACCCGACAAACTCACCGGGCTGGTGGGGAGGGGCTCACCCCTTCAACCTGCTTAACTGGTCAGTAGTGCACAACGGAGAAATTACCTCATACGGCACAAACCAGCGCTATGTAGAAGGGTACGGATACAAATGCACTGCACTTACAGATACCGAAGTTGTAGCTTACCTTTTCGATTTGCTCGGAAGGCAGCATGAACTCTCCTATGAAATGGTTGTCCGGGCTCTTGCTCCTCCATTCTGGGATGAGATCGACCGGATGCCTGAAAAAGAAGCTGAATTGAACAAAGCAGTCCGCCTGACCTATGGCTCTGCCCTCATGAACGGACCTTTTGCAATTGTTGTCGGCACGGATGACGGCATTGTAGGCTTCACTGACAGGATTAAACTGCGTCCTCTTGTTGTAGGAGAAAACGGAAGCAAACTCTATATATCCAGTGAAGAAGCCGCAATAAGGACCCTTGACCCCGAAGTTAAGAACATCTACACTCCCAGGGCAGGAGAACCCATCATAGGGAGGTTTATCGAATGACGCTCGGAAGTGTACCCCCAAAATTTAAGGTCAGCATTGACCGCGACCAGTGCATGGACTGCGGACGCTGCATTGAAAACTGTTCCTACGGCGTATACAGAAGAGAAGGCGACAAAATCCTGATAGAATCCAGAAAATGTACTGCCTGTCTCCGCTGTGTATCCATGTGTCCGAGGGACGCAATAAGTATCACAGAAAAACCCATCGACTACCGCAGCCACCCGCTCTGGACCAGAGAAACCAGAGAAGATATTATTAATCAGGCACGCAGCGGAAAGATCATCCTTTCAGGAATGGGAAATGCAAGAGACCTTCCAATTATCTATGACCGCCTTCTGCTTGATGCCTGCCAGGTTACAAACCCGAGCATCGACCCCCTGAGAGAGCCCATGGAACTCAGGACCTATATAGGGAAAAAGCCAAAACAGCTCAAATTCAGAAAAACCGAGAGTGGAGACATAGAGCTGGACACAAAGCTTGCTCCAAACCTCAAGCTTGATACTCCTATAATGATCGGGCACATGAGTTTCGGAGCCATCAGCCTTAACTCCCAGCTCAGTATGGCAAAGGCAGTAAAAGAAGCAGGCACCTTCATGGGAACAGGAGAAGGTGGACTTCACAAGGAATTATATCCCTACCAGGACAACATGATTGTCCAGGTAGCATCAGGCCGCTTCGGTGTGAACATCGACTACCTGGAAAGAGGCGCTGCCATTGAGATCAAGATCGGGCAGGGAGCAAAGCCGGGTATAGGAGGGCACCTTCCCGGAGAAAAAGTAAACGAAGAAGTCTCAAAGACCCGTATGATTCCTCTGGGCAGTGACGCGATCAGCCCTGCTCCTCACCATGACATTTACAGTATCGAGGACCTTGTTCAGCTTATCAGAAGCCTTAAAGAGGCAACCGAATGGAAAAAGCCGGTCTTTGTGAAGATTGCAGCAGTGCACAACGTGGCTCCCATTGCCGCAGGCATTGCCAGATCCTCTGCAGACGCAGTAGTTATTGATGGGTTCCGCGGCGGTACCGGGGCAGCCCCGAAGGTCTTCAGGGACCATGTGGGAATTCCAATCGAAGCTGCAATCGCAAGCGTTGACCAGAAACTGAGAGACCAGGGAGTCAGGAACGAGATCTCCATTATTGCAAGCGGTGGAATAAGAAGCAGTGCCGACCTTGCCAAGTCCATTGCCCTTGGAGCAGATGCAGTCTACATAGGAACTGCAGCCCTTATCGCTCTGGGTTGCAGAGTCTGCGGCAACTGTTACAGAAACCTCTGCCCATGGGGTATTGCAACCCAGCGCCCGGACCTTGTGAGCAGGCTTGACCCCGAAGCCGGAGCAGCACAGGTTTCAAACCTGATACACGGCTGGACCCTGGAACTCAGCGAACTTATGGGTGCAGCAGGCATCAACAGTATTGAGAGTTTGCGTGGAAACAGGGACCGCCTTCGCGGATATATGCTGGATGAAGGAATGCTTAAAATCCTGGACGTACTGCCAGCGGGGGCCTGAACATGAAGACGGTAAGAATTGATGCCAAGTGTATGCACTACACTCCCTTAAACCAGAAAATAAGGGCTGCAGTTGCGGAAGGGGCAGAAGAGATTATACTCGATAATGTGCTCGGACAGCGCTTTATAGGAGATGGGTTAAGAGGCAATGTCCGCATCATAATCAACGGCGTCCCCGGAGGGGACCTCGGGATGTTCATGAGCGGACCTACCTGCATAGTAAACGGGAATGCCGAACATGCCCCCGGAAACACTATGGATAGAGGCATGCTCGTTATCCACGGAAGCGCAGGGGATGCAGTAGCTCACAGTATGAGGGGAGGCAAGGTCTTCATAAAGAACAACATTGGCTACCGCGGCGGAATCCACATGAAGCAGTACGAGGTTGAAGCCAGACCAGTACTTGTTGTAGGTGGGACAGCCCACTCCTTCCTGGGAGAATACATGGCAGGAGGCCTTGTGCTTGTGCTCGGCATCGGCAAAGAAAAAGCCATGACGGACAGGGGCATAGGAAGCGGGATCCATGGCGGAGAAATTATTATCCGCGGAGATGTGGATGACTACCTGCTCGGAGTCGGAGCCAAGAAATTCAAGTTTACGGAAGCCGACCTTGAACGTATAGCCCCGATCATAAAGAGCTTCTGCGAGCAGTTTGGATATGACCCCGCAGAGTTCCTGGACACAAACTATACAAGGATCGGACCTGCAAGCAGCCGGCCTTTTGCAAGCAAATACGTCTGGGAGTGATCAGAAATGGCAGAAAAGAAACCAATCAGTAAGAGTTACATTGACCTGAAATCAAAAGTCTGGGACACAGGACTTTGCTCAGGCTGCGGAGCCTGCATTGCAGTCTGCCCTGCTGACGCCCTGTACTTCGAAACAGGCGGCGATTCCACACACCCGAAGAGCAACAACTACTGTAAAGCTGCTGTTGATGATGTGCCCTGTGGAGCCTGCTATGAGGTCTGCCCGAGGCTTGATGAACAGCCTTCAAGCCTTCTAGGAGATTACCTGAAAATCACTGCCGGAAAAGCCGAGTTTGAAATTCCAAGAAAACAGAGTGGAGGAGCTGTTACTGCAATCCTCGCAAATGCTCTCGACACCGGGCTTGTGGATGCGGTTGTAACAGTCACCGAAGATCCCTGGACTCTCAAGCCGCGCTCTATGGTAATTACTAATAGTGAAGCCCTTATCAGCCAGGCAGGAAGCCGCTACAACTGGTGGGTTCCCCTTGTTTCTTCCCTTAAGGAAGCAGTTGTAAACAAGAAGTACAGGAACATTGCAGTTGTCGGAGTCCCCTGTGTGGTTCAGGCAGTCCGCAAGATGCTGGAAACCGACCACCAGCTGGTCAGCCCCTACAAGAAATCTATCCGCTTCATCATAGGGCTTTTCTGTACCGAAAACTTCGACTATGAGAAACTCATCGCAGGCAAGCTGAAAAGCGAGTACGCACTCGAGCCGATGAAGGTCTGCCGCATTGATGTTAAGGGTAAACTCGAAATCACCCTCAATGACGGAGTCCAGTACGTGATACCCCTTGCCGAACTAGAGGACACCGTCCGCCCGGGATGCAGCGTATGTACGGACTTTACCGCCCTCAAGGCCGATATATCAGCAGGCTCTGTAGGCAGTCCTGACGGCTATACTACTCTTATCGTCCGCACCCTTGTAGGACAGCACCTCCTTGAAAGCGCAGTTGCTAGCGGGAAGCTGAGCATCGGAGGCGGCGAAGTCAGCCTTGGCATTATTGAGAAACTTGCAAAGAAAAAGATGGCAAGGAAACAGGAATAAAATTGCAAGATAGAAATTGACTTACAGAAAACTTGAAAGGTGAAGCTTTGAGCTTCATCTTTATTTCATCCTTTGGCATGAAAGTACTTCCAATACTTTCATTCTTTGGGCATGTTATTGGAAGAATATCATGCACGTTTTTTATGCTCTTTTGACTTTCACATTTGTGTAATTTTGCCTGTTATTTACCAC
>NZ_DAOOUJ010000059.1:0-18685 GCF_035390745.1 Methanosarcina sp.
GTTAAAAGTTATGAAAAAAACGATATCGGGAGAAAAAATGAATATATTTTTATGTCGACCTACCGAAAGCAGGTAACTTCAAGCTCCAAAATGAAAGCTGTCCTTAGGACCCACCGCGAAATAACATAGGCAACTTTTCAGACTGTACTTAACTATTTTCACAAGCAAGCCCATCGATTAAATCCCTAAGGAATGATTCTAATATAATATTAAGGATTTTTTTTGCCAAGAATGACTATTTAGGGACATGGAACTAGAGCAATTCCCTAACTGAAAATTTGAAGTTATATTTTTATCATTCCTAAATAATTATGCGTTACCTAGGTTATTTCGTAACGAGCCCTTAGGCTAACTGGTAAAAGATACAAAGCTAAACCCCTGAAACGAGTCTTCATTAATAAACCTAGTAAGAACAAGAAACGTCCTTTAGGTATTCGTTTGTTGACTAACATTCCTTTAGAAAAATCAATACTAACTCAATTTCTGAAAGCAGGTTTTATTTACCAACATCATCTGAATCCAACCAAAGCAGGCACGCCGCAAGGTGGAATAATCTCCTCTATTCTGGCTCTTCCGCTGTTATTTATTCTTTTTCCCCTCTACATGGCTCAAGGGCACTTGGTTCCCCTCCTCCGTGCCAGCTCCTCCTCGGACGGATGCGGACCATGTGGACAGATTCCGAATGGTCGTCCACTATCAGTGCAGCTCCTCTTTCACTCCCCATTTTCTTCAGGTAAGCCCGGAGGCTTTCCTGCATATAAAGGGGTCTGGAGGTCTCAAGTGCAAGGATGTCATCACTTGAAGTGAGGCGGTGGCAGATAAGGAGGTCGCTCTGTGAAACAACATCAGGGTGAAGGCTTGCAGGTCTCTGGGTTGCCAGTACAAGGGAGAGACCGGGCTGCCTTCCCTGCCTGAGGCAGCGGTTAATAAGCACCTCAGAAGCAAGGCTTTCTGCCTTTGCAGGTACGAAAATATGAGCTTCATCTATGAACAGCCAGACCATAGGGAATTCTTTTTCTTCTAATTTTTCTCCCATCTGTTTCTTTTCATAGATTCTTCTTGCCTCAAGCCGTTCGGCATAAAGCCTTCCTGCAAGAATAGACACTGCTGCAGCGCAGACGTTTTCGTTTTCAAGGGTGCTTACATCAAGCACTGTTGTCCTGCCTCCTGCTATCAGCTCAGATAGTGGCGTCCCTTCTTTAGAGAAAAGACCCCATGATTTCACAGCCCTGAAACAGTTTTCAGCAGCCCCCTTTGATGAGGAATCCGAGCGGCTGTCCATAAATATCTCGTTGATGATATCTTCAAAAGAATAATGCTCGCCTTTTTCCCTCAGGGATTCAATAGCCCTTACCAGCAGAATCCCAAGCGGAGAAACCTCTTCAATCCTCAGAACCCTGCACCACTGGCTGCCTGAGAGTTCCCGGATTGAGATCGAAAATGGCTTTACCTCTATGTTCCGCTTCTTATAAGCCTCGATATTTCCGGCTGGCACGAAAATTTCAGTTTCAAGCCCCGAAGGCGTGAGTTCCCAGCTTTTTAGCCTTCCTGCTTCGGATATGTTAGGATTCTTCATAGTCCAGAAAATTCCCATGGTGTCGATAACAAGGGATGCAAGGTTTCCTTTAACGGGCTCAGGAAGAAAAGCAAGCTCTTCAAGCATGCAGCCCATTGTATAGGACTTTCCGTATCCTCTTTTTCCGCAGATCAAAACGGCATGAGGCTTCAGGGCGTCGAGATAAACCTCAGCTCCTTTAGAATGGTCAAGTGCCATATAGTTCCCAAGAAACAGGATCCCCTTTCCATTATTTTCTTCATTCCCGAGCACGCGCAGTGCCCCGCTGAACTTTCCCCCAGAAGCGGGTCTGAACTCTTTATTCTCTCTTTCAGGCATCCTGATTGTATCTGACTGAAAACTACTTAAAATAATTTATTCAGTATTTATTTAATAAAACTGCGAAGTTTAAATTTCTTATTTTGGCATCATTTTTTAATCTGCTTTCTTTAATTTTTCAAGTGTCCTTTTAACTCCAATCCTCGGATTAAGCTTTAATGCGGTTTCAAAGTGTTTTATTGCTTCAACATCATTTCCCTGCAAATGGAAAATTTCGCCTAAAGCTCTGTGAATTTTTGATTTTGTATCTTTATCTGAAAATCTTTTTAATCCTTTTTCCAGAGGTGCTACAAATGAACCGTATTCTCTGGGATCGGCATTAGAAGACAGCTCTTCTTTCAATTCTTTAATAGCTTCAAGAAATTCAATATCATTTCCGGTATCAATGCAGTGAAGCCTGTACAATTTAGAATCAATGAAAGTCCCTTCAAAAGTGTAACGGTAAACCCTGTCTTTCTTATGAATCAGGTACAGGATTTTCTTTTTAGTATCAAAACGGTAGCTTTCTGCCCAGTTAAGCCCTGAACCTATCGTTTCAGGAGTTTTTTTCCATAACAATTTTTTATTCTTTATATCAAAGAAAAACAGCTTACAGCTATCCGCTTTACTGGCGCTTTCCAGAGCCTGGCAGACAGCAAAATGCCCGTCGTCTGAAATGCCGGTTGAGCCTAATTTTGCCCTGCATCTCTGCCGGATCAGAGTTTCTCCGTCTGCATTTATTATATTGAATACTCCATACATGCCTTTGGAGGTCGAATCGCTGATTATAAACACTCCAGAGTTTGAAACCATTCCATTATCGAGGTGTTTCATTTTAACTTGAAGTTTTACCTTTCCACGCTCTAATAAAATATATTTTCCATTTTCACTTAGACTGTTCCACGCTAAAATGAATTTACTGTTTGGTGACTGATGATATTCCCCTGTAAAATCGCCGATTGTTATGGAACTGCCATTTATCGAATAATTTAATTTAGGAGAATCTTGAGAGCGTTTTGTTTTATTTTTAAAAAAATCAAATAAACCCATGTTGTGAACACCAGAAACATGTATTTCTTATCAAGGACTGTTCATCAAGTATAATTCTAATTCTTTAAAATGTTTTTGAATCTGATATGTTTCTATTGCTTGTTTTCTTTTAAAACCATTTGAAAAATGTTTAGCCACGGGGCTGCCCGCAATCTCTGGGCTAAAATGAAATAAATCTCCAGTATTAATTAAAGACGCTGTCAAATTAGAGATATATTTCATAATTTTACTGGATATCTGGAGTTTTTTTTGCTTTCCTGTTTCTTTCTAATATATTCATCCTAAAATAAAAATTCAATATATATTTTTCTTTGAAGAGAAATATTTATTTATTCACGGGATAAAATTAAGTTCTGCAGAATCTACACCTGAGTCTGCACTGCTGTTAATATGCCAGCAATTTATATCAGGTCTCTCTGTCAGGCAAACAAACGGGAGAAATTTTACACCTGGCAGGCAATAGTTCAAGGGGAGTAGTGTTCATTACATGGGCAGTTATACACCCTGTCCGGGAAAAAGACCAGGATAGGATACTGCCCTGGTATGGGTCAACTTTATGTTTATTTGATAGCTGTGTATCCGTAACAGCTTATAATTTACTGAAGTATGGTGGTGGGTAGTCTGGATTCTCTTCAGAAAGGTACGCTGATAGATTTGCTTTTAAGGTCAGAAAAAAGAAGAAAAATTTTGCTTTTTCTCAAAGAAGGGCCAAAGAATATTGAAGAAATCACAGGGCTTCTGGGTTCTTCCTGCACCGCAGTTCTTCCTCAGCTGAAACGGCTGACTGAAAAGGGACTGGTCAGGCAGAAAGATAAAAATTACATGCTTTCTTCAGTAGGATTGATTGTCACTGAAAAGATGGTTCCTCTCCTGGGAACTCTTGAGGTTTTTGAATACAGCATTGATTACTGGGCACAGAAGGATCTTACAGGAATCCCTTCTTTTTTGCGTTTGAAACTTGAGATGCTGGCTGGATATAAGGTGATCGAACCCCAGCTTAACAGGATTTTTGAGCCCCCTGAAGAATTCATAAATTCTCTCAAAAAATCCACGGAAATTATGTATTTTTCTTCTTTTTTCCAGCCCTGTTTCTCTGGGTTTGATCAGGATTTTTTAAAGAAAAGGACAGATTCCACTTTTATTTTTACCAGAAACTTTTTTGAAAGGATTTTCAGCCCTCACTCTGAAGAAGCTGATGATTTACTGCTGCCGAAGGGCTCAAATATCTATATATATGACGGGATTTCTTCCGTAGTCTCGCTTACGGTGACCGAGAGGTTTATGGCATTACTGCTTCTCAATAAGAAAGGAAAACTTGACCAGAATCTTCTAATAAGTTCAGAAAGTGAGGCAATCGAGTGGGGTAAAGAACTTTTTATGTATTACAGGGGACTTTCTAAAAAGGTATCTGGAGAGGAAACCAATTATTTTATCCCTGAAAAAGATTCCAATGCGGAAAGAGCCCTGATTTGTGAGAAATCTTTTATATAAGAAAAAGAAGGAAAAATCAGACATTAAGAAGCTTTTTTCCCTTAGAATCAGGTCTGAATATCAAGTGAAAAATTTATTCCCTGAAAGCTGCCGAAGGGTTTCAGCAGTTTCAGAATATTTATCACTCCAGATATTCAGTACTCAGAATATTCAGTACTCAGGAGATTATTTTATCCAGCTGGTTTGTTCTGGCTGCTTCTTTGATTTCCTGGGCTATTCTCCTTCCTGTTGAGAGGTTTTCCTGGATAAGGTCGGCATAAGGAGAACCTGAAATGTAAAGGTTCGTTCCTGCAACAATCCGGGCAGAAATCTCAAACACCTTAATCTCAAGCTCGTCAGTGAAAACGGTTTCAAGGCAGAAAGCCCCTATCATCCCGCCGAAAAGACCAAGGGACTCTTCAACCACCCTTTCTCCAAGAGAGAATATAAGAGGCAGCAGGGATTCTCTTGCAACGAGGGGCACATTTCCTGTAACCACATAAGTCGGGCGGATTCCTGCTTCTATGAGTTCTCTCGGGGATCCAAGCCTGAAGATCTCGTCTGCGTTGGATTCTACTCTGCGGTCCATGCTGAGAAGCTCAAGGCTGCCTTTGCTTAAAGTATAACCTTCGTTTCTTATCGGGGAGTAGAAGTAGTGCAGGTAGTAGCGGGTACCGGTAATGAATTCCTGTATGGTGTATTTCTGGGTTTGGTCTATGAGTTCATTAAATTCTTCGTAGGTTTTTGCAACGAAGAAGCCCTTTCCCCCTTTTGCCCCGTCGTATTTGACCATTACAGGCCCGTTGATATCACGAGGGTCATCTATTTTTCCGGGCATGTGGATTCCGGCTCCAAGAAGCCATTCCCTCTCCTTGCTCCTGTCTGATTCCCACTCCAGTACAGCCCGGTTCCCGAAGGTAGGTATAGCCATTTCTGCGAAATTATCTGTGCCCAGATACGCAACAAATGAACCGTGAGGAATAATAATTACATTCTTCTTCCTTAGCTCTTCAGCCTTGTTCATTATGTCAGCATAGCTCTCGACAATGAGGTACTCATCAGGTTTTGCTTTGGGAAATGCCTCATAGAACCTGGGCGGCTTGCCAACGCAGATCCCCAGAGTTCTGAATCCTTCTTTTCGCGCTCCGTCAAATATCTGGAGGCTTGAGTGAGAACAGACTGTTGCAATAGTAATGTTGTCTAAATCGTAATTTTTCAGAAATTCAAGAACCTGCTGTTTTGTGATCATGATTGCTACCAGCGAAAAATTTAGATTAGAATATACAATGCTATATTTAAGCTTAAGGGAAGGATTCTATATATAAATATAGTAGTGGAACTATAATAACGCGCAGAAAATAAAAGTTTATATCAAGATCGTTGTAAAGTACAGTGTAGAGTTCAATCAAAATACCTATAAAAAGGCTTTTAACTCAGGAAATAAGCATGAACGGGCTTGAAGATCGAGACGGTTTTTCTGAAACCGGCGAATCTCCCGGGGGTTCTGGACCCGGGGAACAGGATAACAGGGTGCTTGTCCTCCCTGTAAACGGAGATTCAAGGAAAATTACCCAGATTCTCTCTAACGAAACCTCGTTGAAGATCCTTGAACTCCTCGGGAAGAAAAGCATGTCTGCAACGAATATTGCAGAAGAGCTGAAGCTTCCTCTTACAACGGTAAAATACAACCTTGATTCTCTGGTTGAATCCGACCTTATTAAGGTCAAACAGATAAAGTGGAGCCAGAAAGGGCGTCAGGTTAAGATCTACGAATCTATGGAAAAACTGATCGTCCTTGTCCCTTCCAGAAACTCGATAGACAGGCCCTCAATTATAAGCCTGCTGCAGAAATATATCGGAGTAATAGGTGCAGCCGTCTTTGCAGCTGCAGGAATAGAGTACCTTTCAGCTTATCTTCGGGCAAAAAGGATCATCGATGCCACTGCTCCTTTGCGGATGGGGGTGACGGGTCCGGCAAACGAAACTTATCCTGAAGCAACAATTATGAAGAACGTTCAGGATGAAAACCTGAGCCCTAAAGCATTGAGCCCGGACTCTGCTCTTGAGCAGCCAGTTGAAGAAGAAATGGCTGCTGAGAGTTCTGAGGGCTTTGCTTCAGATGATGCAATGGAGAGCTCAGGAGCAGAAAACCTGTCTTCAGAGATGGGAACTACTACCATGGACGCGGACAGTACTGAAGTTCCTGTTCCTGAAGAGCTGGATGCGGGTCAGGGAATTCCTCCAGTTCCTCCTGAAGGGATAACACATCTCGGAGGAATACATGGGATTTATGATACACTCTCTCTTCATCCCGGAGTCTGGTTCCTTTTCGGGTGCATCTTCGTTATATTTTTGGTAATAGTAAGAGAAGTCTATTATAAGAAAAAAACCAACTAATCAGGGATTGTATGAGAGTCGCTTTAAAACTTGCATACATAGGCACCGAGTTTCATGGATCTCAGATTCAGCCTAATGTCGAGACAGTGGAGAAAGAACTCTTCAAGGCTCTTCGGAACCTCAGAATTATAGAAAGCCCCAAATCTGCTAACTATACCTGCGCGGGCAGGACTGATGCAGGAGTTCACGCGCTCGGACAGGTTGTCGCTTTTGATACAGACAAACCGAATCTGGCAATTCCCAGAATCATCAACTCAGAACTTCCTCCCACTATATGGTCCTGGGCACATGCGGGAGTCCCTTACGATTTTGATGCAAGAAGGCACGCTATTTCCAGACATTACCGCTACGTGATGACCGGTGAAGAGTATGATATTTCAAAAATGAGGGAAGCTTCAAAACTGTTACTCGGCACCCATGATTTCGAAAACTTTTCCAGGTCAAACGGCGAAAAAAGTACGGTCCGTACTCTGGAGAGAATCAATGTCCGCGTAGATGGAGAAATTACAAAAATCGATGTCGTTGGCAACAGTTTTCTCTGGAATATGGTGAGAAAAATAGTAACTGCCCTCTCAATGATAGGAAAAGGGGTACGTGATAAAGACTGGCTGGTCCAGATGCTAAGTCCCGATCTTTATGAGGAAGGAATTGAGCCGGCTCCTGCCTATGGGTTGACCCTTATGGGAATAGACTATGGAGAGGAAATAAACTGGATTGAAGATGACTACTCAATCCGGAGGGCAACTGACCAGAACTCCAAACGCATCCTCAGGCACAGGGTTATGGCAGAAGTGCTTACGGAATTGATTTACCATGAGTAATTAACTTTCAGTTATTTTTCCTTTTATTTTTCTCTATTTCTCTGTCTATTTTCATCTTAATCCGGGTTCTTGATCGTTTTTTCTTTTTGTTTTCCGATTATTTTACTCCTTTTCCTTCTGGAAAATAGTTATTATCCTTGTAAGGCTCCTGTGCACCCTCTGAACATAGATTTCAATAACCTTAAGCCCGGCTTTTTCTCCGTATTCAACTGATGCTTTGTCCGAGACAACAACTGCAATTCCTCCGGGCTTCAAAACACGCTGGATTTCCGAAAGGGCGCCAGAATAGAGCGTTTCTAAGGATTCTGCAAGGATTGCTGCCGACCTTCCGTAAGGAGGATCCGTGACAACCGCATCGACCGTGCAGTCCTTCAGGGGAATTCTGCATGCGTCCCCTTCCATCAAAACATAGTTCAGCTCATAGGCTTCAAGGTTCATGTGAGCCCCGAGGACAAGCTTTTCCTGGGCATCGATTCCTATAACCCTTGCGCCCACAAGCCCTGCTTCTACGAGTATCCCTGCAGTGCCGCAGAATGGGTCCAGAAATAGCTCTCCGGGCTTTATACCGGACAGGTTCGTAAGGGCACGGGCAACCCTCGGCATAAGCACGCCGGGATGGAAAAAGGGCTTGTTCTGCGGAGTCCTGGCTTCGTATGCGCTCCTGTCAACTGAGGAGAGAAGGGTTCCAAGTACTGCTTTTTCACTCAGAATCAGCCGGAATTCCACATCAGGATTTTTCAGGTTTGCCCTGAAGCCTTTTCTGAAGATGCAGCCTCCAATCTTCTGTTCCAGGAACTCGCACGGGACATCAACGTGGTGTTTAATCCTCTTTGCCCTGACAACGAAGCTCTCTCCTTCTTTTATGTATCCTGGAGACTCAAAAGCTTCCGCAAGCTCAAGGACAGCTTCAGGGTTGTTTTCGGCAATTCCGACAACTTTCAGTACATGATGCGTCATTGCCAGCCTTTCAGTTACAGTGCCTGTCAGAACTTTTTCAATATCCTCTTCTCTGCCTGCTATGTCCACTACAAGGCACTGGTCAATCCTCATATGAGGTCGGAAATCAAGCTCCTCGATTTTGAGGCAGGCAAGGACTTCGGCGGCTGGCAGTTCTTCGTGTTCTCCAGATAATTCAAAAGCGTATAACATGATAATCCGAAACAGGTTGGTTAATGATTCAAAATGATCTTCAGTCAGTTCGAAATAAGTTATATAATTCAAAATAATTTTTCCGGGGTTAAGGAATAGAGTACTGAATTTTATTCATTAAAAGGCGCTAAGCCTGAATTTCATATTTTACATTTGCTGGCTATCGAATAAGGATTTGAATTGATGTCAGAAACAGGCTGCATATAAGCAAAAGCGGGTAATGTGTAAGAAAAAAGTTTCCTGTACAGAATGGCCTGTAAGATGTCAATATTGCAAGTTGGCATAATATTGCAGGTTAGCATGATGGTCAGCCTGCTTGAGGTCTCATAGCTCTCTGTAACAGGTCTGCTTTTCAGAACATTTTCTCAAGGGCTTCCCTGCCGGTCATTCCTGTCTCAACTCCAAGCTCCCTTGCAAACTTTGTTACTTCGACAACAGTGGCTTTGAGCATATCTTCAAAACTCTGCACGCCTTTTACTTTTGCAGCCGTATCCCCAAGGGTTTCTGCAGCACTGACATTGAGGTAGCCGCACATCAAAAACCCCTTTTCTGCCCTTATAACCAGAAGAGGATACTTCTGCATCTCAAACCGGAGGCCAAGAGCACAGCCGTTTTCAAGCGGAATCTGTTCTATGAGCATGTTTTCCTGAATTAGCTTCAAACCAGATTAACTTTTTGGACTCAGCTCAAACTGCTGTTAATTTTTTGAAGAATATTTTTGAAATATCCTGTGTGGTTCCCGGATTCTGCATTAAATGTGGTATTCAGGGTGCCGTTTTCACCTGTTCCGCTTTCGTTCTCTGCACTTTCATTTTTGCTGGCTTCCATGACCTGCAGTTCGGCTTTAAAACTCTCATTCCCCGAAAGCCATATGGTAATATTTTCGTCAGAGCTAAAATTTCCTCTCAGTACCGTACGGTTGTTTTCAAACTCAGCGCTTTTGTCGTCAAGCCCTTCGGTTTTCTCTGCATCAAGCCCCGGTGGAAGAGTGATTGTAACACTTGAATCCGGAGTTCCCATCAGCCATATCTCTGTTCCGGGGCCGACTTCTTCTTTGAAACTGTAGGTGACCAGGGCACGGTTTGTAATTGACGAGTTTTTATCAGTTCTTCCGAGGGCTTCTTCAGGGATCCAGAACTCGACGTCCTTTAATTCAACAGCTTCTGTGCTTGAATTGAGTTTTACATCAGGCTCTTCTTCTATGGATTTTTTCATCCTGTCCCCTAAAAGAATTTCCATTTTCAGAATTTCCCAGGCATTAACAAAACCGTTATTGTTGCCTGTTTCTCCGTCTATAACGCTCCTGAGAAAAACAGCTTCGTCACCTGTAGTTTTTTCGTCGTAATCCCATGTCATCCCGTTTCTTTCCAGCGTGATATTATTGCCGGGAACAAATGCTGCCGCGCAGGGTTCTGCAAGAAGAGCGGGAGTAAGGAGTGTCGCCAGTAAAAGGCTGGCTAAGAGGAGAGAACACAGTTTCAAGAATTTCAACTCTTTTTATTTGTCCTTTTTATTCGTTTTTCATCTATCGTTTTTCTGTTTTTCCTTACTTATGTCTTTATATTATTTATTTAGTTGTTACCTCGCATCCGTCCTGAGTTATTATAACCGTATGTTCTGCCTGGGACACAAGCCCTCCGGCGCTTTCAATAAGTACTGGATACGAGTGAAGGATTCCGGCTTTTTCCAGCTGGAGAAGTGAAAAGTCAAGTTTGTCTGACTGGAGCCAGCGCTTTGCAAAGGGAAGTTCTCTGTATTCTTCTGCCTGCTTCATAACGTTTCTGACTACCGGCATGCGGACAGGTTTTTTTCTTATAATGCTGTATATCTCTGCCCAGCTTCCATCGTGCACAAGTCCTTTTCCGTTAGTTGCGAAAGGCTCGATTGCAAGCACATCCCCCTCCTTCAGGATAAATCCTCCTTCTACGTGTTTGTTGGGCACTGCGGGGTTGTCATGGGCTTCATACTGGGAAAGCCCGTGGCCTGTGAGGTTTGTGATAGGGTTTAAGCCGTATCTGCGGATACTCTCTTCTATTGCAGCTCCTATCTCTCCTGTGCTGACTCCCGGCTTCATAAGGTCGATAGCTGCTGCAAGAGCGTCTTCGGAGGCTTTTACAATATCAGGATTGCCTGAAAGGTCAACAGTTATTGCCGAATCTGCTATGTACCCGTCAACATGGACTCCGAGATCCAGCTTCACCATATCTTTTCCGAAGACATCTTTGTCTCCTGCTTTCGGGGTTGCGTGGGCAGCTTCCTGGTTTCTTGAGATATTGCAGGGAAAAGCAGGTTTGCCCCCCAGTTCCATGGTTTTCTTTTCTACAAATTCAGCAACTTCAAGCAGGCTGTTTCCTACTTTTATCATATCTGCAGCCTCAGCCCTGACAATTTTCAGGATTCTGCCTGCTTCTCTATACTTTTCAAGAACATCTTCTCTGTTGTACACATTATCTGTCATATTCACCCCACCTGATGATTCGTTACATCTCTCGGCTATTTTCTTTTTGTAAGTCTTTTATAGCTTTATTCTGCCGGCAGGCCAGTTTAAACGTTTATATCCGTAAATCCCGGGCCTTAATATCTTTTCTGACTTTCTGGTTCTTATTTTACTGTAGTTTTGAGAATTTCAGGTTAAATCTCGGTTATAATCTGTTGTTTTATTTATAAATACGATTTTAATACAAATTTCTTTTCAAGCCGTGTAAGGTTCTCGCACCCATTCTCAGTAACCAGCACCATATCTTCGAGCCGGATTCCTCCGATTTCCGGATAATAGAGTCCAGGTTCGATGGTTATTACATTGCCTGCTTCAAGGAGAAAGCTGCTTTCTCCTACCCCTGGAAGTTCATGGATGTCAAGCCCCACTCCATGACCTGTGGAGTGTGTGAATCCGGCTTTTGATCCGCTTCTGTAGGTATGATAGCCCTGTGCTTCAAAAAAGTCGCAGACCGCAGCATGTATTTCAGATGCCTGCACTCCGGGCTTAACCATAGACAGCGCTTTTTTCTGGGCTTCAAATACGGTTTCATACATCGCTTTCAGTTTTTCCGAAGCTTCTCCCCTGAGAACCGTGCGCGTCATGTCTGCAAAATAACGCCTCTTTTTACTTCTCGGGAAGATGTCCAGAATAATCGGTGCATTCGCTTTGAGAGGTCCGTCAGTGGTCCCATGGGGGTTTGCTGTGTCCTCTCCGCAGGAGACAATAGTTTCTTCGGCTTCGCACCCGAAATCGAGAAGGGTATGGTCAATTACCGAATTCACTTTAGCCCCGGTGAGTGCCTCCCCCTCAAGATAGAGCATTCCATCTTTTTCTTCCGCTCCTGCTATCAGGGCAATGGCTGCCTCCATAGCCTTTTCTCCTGCCATCTGGGCGTACCTTATGGCTTCAATCTCTTCCTGTCTCTTAACGCTCCTCATTTTTCTGAAAGGGCTTTTTATAGGCACTATGGTAAAACCTGCTTCAGTAAGATATTTTGAACAAAAGACCGGAAAATCGTAAGGAACCGCAATTCTTTTTACTCTTTCTCCGAGAAGCAGCTCGGATATGCAGGCTGCATAAGCGATAGATGTGTCTTTTTTCTCTTTTATTTTCTCGCGGTAGCCAAATTCCTGAGTTGTTTTTATATTTGAAACCCTTGACTCTATTTCAGCTCTTCCGCGCTCCATTTCCGAGATAAAAAGGATTTCTTTCCCGGCTCCTGTTTGCAGGTACATAAAGTCGTCCGATGCAAGGAAGCGGGTTACGTAGTAAATATCGGCGTTATGAATATTCCCTGTCATCAGGTAAGCATCTGCTTTTGCTTCTTCGAGGGCTTTTTTTATGCTGAAGTCTGTCACTTTCATGCAGGGTAATTCTGATGTTTTTAGATAAAGTTGTTATCGTCGGCTTGGAGGCAAGCTTTCAGAACTCTTCAGTTTTGTTTTTGCTTTTCCCATTCTCTCCTTCCTTTTTCCCCATTTTCTCCTTTCTTTTTTAACTCCTTATTCATCTCGTACTCAAGAACAAAAAGTTCCTCAAGCATTGAAAAATAACGGTTAAGGGAAGCTGTCATTTCGTCTGAAAACCTGAGGATGCATATATATTTCCGCTTTCCACGCTCTCTTACCCACACTTTGTCTTCGGTATTTTTATTTTTCGCATCTGAGAAGATCTCTGCTGCACAGCCAAGGATCATTCTAACACTTGATGTCAGGTCCCTGCGGATTTTTTCTTTTTTGAACTCAATATAGTCGCGGGAAATGTCTGCGTGCAGCAGTTCGCTTCTGTGTACCCAGTAATCATCGCGGTTGAGATGCTCTTCGACAATATCCTTTATACGGAAGGGCAGGTCCTCAAGGCACGGCAGTTTACTCAACACCTCTTTGCCGGTTTCAACATTCTCAGAGCAGGCTTCACTTTTTAACTGGGATATGTTTGAGTTCATTTCCCTTTGAATCCACTCAAGGGAGAACTTTTTGGCAGATTCGATAAATGTACGGGCTTCAGCTTCCATTTTTTCTCTGGTACTTTTTATCTCTTTATGGAGATCGTTGATTGTATCAGCTCTTTTTTCGGAATAATCCCGGGTAAAGGGGTCAATCCTCATTTTATGGTCTCCTGATTCAGCTTCATTCTTTTATTCTTACTCTTGCATGTTTAATGAGTACATGTTTTCAGGAGGAGTTCAGGATTTCTGTATTGCAGTTTTGATTTCGGGAAGGAAGCTTAAGGTTGTTAAGAAAAAGGTAAAAAAGAATATTGGAGTCAGGATTTCAGAGACCGTAGTTTCAGAACCATGTGGAATTTCACAATTCAGTAAGGATTTGAGGATAGAGAATTGGCTGGAATACAGCTAAATTAAGCGAAAAAAATCCTGGATTGAAATGCATTGAATTCTAAAAACATGCTTAGAGGAAGAGTTACTAATTAAGTTTTAAATGTTGTTAAATTGAAAAAAAAGAAGCGCCCGGACCGGGATTCGAACCCGAGTCGGAGCCTCGACAGGGCTCCATGATAGGCCTCTACACTATCCGGACACTTCGGTCTTTTTAGCTGCTGTTTTGCCCGCGTTGCGAGCAAACCTTAAATGTCTTTCCGGTATATAAATGTTCCCGTCGACAGATTTCGATTCTGGTGGAAGTTTCAGGTCCCGCCTCCCAGACTCGAACCGGGGACATCGCGGTGCCTGCGCAGAGATGTACGGGAGGTTACCCGCACGAGCCGAACTACAGCCGCGCACTCTACCACTGAGTTAAGGCGGGACAATGATACTGATCCAGTGCTGCATTGTGCTACACTGCTTCAGTGCACCATCTCCATATATGGTGATGGTATTTATGGTTTTCGCTAATAAGAGTAAAATCTCTAACATTTTTTATATTTTTCTTCTCTGAACTCCTTAAGTTCAGCAAATAGCCTGAATATAAAAAGTCCCCTTCCTGCGTGGGATTCCTGTTTAAAACTTATTTTTAATTCTGCGCACTGTAAAGGACCGGCTAGAAACAGGTATAGTAAAAAAGATGTGAAAAGAACCCGAAGGTCCCTCTCGATATTTTCTTGCTTCAGATTCCGGATTTATTAGAAGGTGTTCAGTTCTCCCCTGATAACCATTTCTGTTATTTTTGTCACATTCGCAAGCCAATCGTCAATTACAACTTCAGCTTCCGATTTGACGTGTGCAAAGGAAGTGCCTTCTTTTGGAATGATCTGAGCGCTTGCCACAAGAGGCTGGTCAATAGGCTTTCCGATCTGGGAGAGCAGCCTGATATATACGTCCTGTACGTCCGGGACCTGCTTTACGATATCACGGGCCATCTGTGTCGAGAGGAGGTTGTAGATTTTTCCAATATGGTTAATAGGGTTCTTTCCACTGGTTGCCTCCATACTCATAGGCCTGTTTGGTGTGATTAACCCATTGCAGCGGTTTCCGCGCCCTACAGAACCGTCGTCTCCCATCTCAGCTGAAGTTCCGGTAACTGTAAGGAAAACGCAGCTTGCCTTCAGATTATCGGCTGTGTTAACAAAGACCTTCACGTTCCTGTCGGTATAGCGTGTTGCAAGCTCTTCCGTATAGGTCTTCATTTCCTGGGTCATATTTATGTAGCTGTCCAGGTCGTCGATATATCTCCCAATCATGCCGCTGCATATGGTCAGGGTGATGTCGTCTCCGTCCCTCAGCCCCATAACCTTCATGTCTTCTCCTATTCCAGGCATGCGGGACTTGAGGTCAGTAAGGAGCTGCCTCTCTGTATTGTATACGATATTTTCAAGCTCGGAAAACGGGGCATGCCCTACTCCGAAAGAGGTGTCGTTTGCCATCGGGACCCTGTCTCTCTTGAAGACATCTCTAAGATCTGAAGATCCTGTCCCGAGTTTGCAGTCAATGATCACGTCTCTTTCGAGGTCCATATTCACCATGGTTTTTCTCAGGTAATTCCGGGCAGCTTTGAGGGCTACAGACTCTGTGGCAAGCTCGGCACCTTCGAATTCTTTAGTGGCTCTGCCTACAAGGAGCATGTATATGGGCTGAAGTACCTCCCCTCCTCCGAATTTCGGGCTGGATCTTCCGGCTACTATCTGAGTTTCGTCAGTGTTGTGGTGAAGTACGGCTCCACATTTGCTTATGTATTCCCTGCATAGCGCTCGGCTTACGGCTTCGGCAAGTCCGTCCGATATGCTGTCAGGGTGCCCTATCCCTTTGCGTTCTACAAGCTCTATCCGCTGCTTTTCGACCGGGGTTTGCAAGAGCTCTTCCACTTTTATATTTCGGGCCATTTGGATCCTCTTTTTTCAAAATTATTGGTATTTTTATTTCTAGATGTTGATATTACCGCTTTATTAATCTTTAGTCTGTTGCCGTAATCAATTTACTTTCCGTGTGTTAATTTTAAATTAATTACGTATGTTATTAAGACATTAATAATATTATTTATATGACTCGATAGTACGTTTCTATTAAATTACTACGGCTATATAATGTTTATCATGTATTCATTACTGGAGGTAATATTTTTCTTTGAGCTAACGAGCTCCATATTTTATTCTCAAAAACGATATAATCTTCCATACAGAGATTTTCCCGAAAATTTCAATAAATGCCATCCCTGGAATGTACATCATTCCTTTGAGTTCAGAGGAAAGGAAGAAGATGTTTGCGCGGATACTTACCGTGAAGTCTATATCATACAAGTGTGTTCTGGATAAACGTTTCATACAGATGAGCCTACCGGGAGAATTTCCCATCAGATCACTATTAGATCACTTATAGAGGACCGAGCAGATGATTCGCATTGCAATACCCAATAAAGGGCGCCTTTACGAACCCACAATCTCTATTTTTAAAGATGCAGGGCTTCCCATTAGTGGAGGAGCCGAAAGCCGAAAACTTTTTGCAAAAACTACAGACCCGGATATTCATATCCTCTTTGCAAGGGCTGCCGATATCCCGGAGTATGTACAGGACGGGGCGGCAGATGTCGGTATTACGGGTATGGACCTGATTACCGAAAGAGGGGCAAATGTTGAAGCCCTTCTGGATCTTAAATTCGGGAGGGCAAGTCTTGTACTGGCTGTTCCGGAGGATTCTGCCTTCGAAAAAGCACAGAACCTTGAAGGCAAAAAAGTGGCAACCGAGTTCCCTGAAATTACCAGGCAGTATTTTGAAAAACTCGGAGTTAACGTGAATGTTATAAAGGTGAGCGGTGCATGCGAAATGACCCCTCACGTGGGAATTGCGGATGCCATTGTTGATATCTCAAGCTCAGGGACAACTTTGCTGATCAACCACCTGAAGGCTATTGATACGGTTTTCTCTTCCACTGTTTATCTTATCGCTAATAAAGAGAGCCTCAGGACAAAGGAGAAAATTCTCGATATAAAAACAGCATTTGAAAGCGTGCTGAACGCAAAGAAAAAACGTTACCTGATGATGAATGTGCCTGAAGCTTCCCTTCAAGCCGTAAAAGAGGTTCTTCCTGGCATGTCAGGCCCAACAGTAATGAAGGTTGAGTCAAGCAAATTTTCCGGAGAATCAATACTTGCCGTTCATGCCGTTGTGGACGCAGACCTGATCTTCAGTATCGTAAACAAGTTGAAGAAGGTAGGCGCCAGAGATATCCTTGTAGTTCCCATAGAAAGGATCATGCCCTGAAAGGAAAGAATCCGGAAAAGTAAGAACTGAAATTACTGAAGTAAAACATGTTTCTTAAAGATAGATTTGGAGATGTAGCTTTTTATGGTCTTTGAAGTAATTCCTGCGGTGGATATGAGAGGAGGCAAATGTGTTCAGCTGGTGCAGGGAGTGCCTGGCAGCGAGATAGTATCTCTTGATGACCCTCTCGCAGTTGCCCTTGACTGGGTAAGTAAAGGGGCAAAAACCCTTCATCTTGTGGACCTTGACGGAGCAATCGAAGGAAAAAGAAAAAACGCCCCGATTATTGAAAAGATCGTCAGAGCCTGCAGGGAAAAAGGTGTGAGCATTCAGGTTGGAGGAGGTATCAGAAGCTTTGAAGATGCAGCCTCCCTTCTTGAGCTTGGGGTTTCAAGGGTAATTCTCGGAACTGCTGCCCTCCAGAATCCTGAACTTGTAAAACAGCTTTCCAGGGCTTTTGAGAGTTCACGTGTAAACGTTGCGCTGGATGCAAAGAATGGTAAAATCTCAATTAAGGGCTGGACCGAAGAGTGCGCGCAAACTCCTGTAGAAATGGGCAGAAAGTTTGAAGAGCTAGGGGCTGGAAGCCTCCTTTTTACGAATATCGACACTGAAGGCTTGATGCAGGGGGTAAACCCTGTTCCTACAAAAGAGCTCGTAGAATCTGTTAGCATTCCTGTTATTGCATCTGGAGGAGTAAGTTCTCTGGCAGATATTAATACTCTGAAAAAGACCGGAGCGGCAGGTGTTGTGGTAGGCAGTGCTCTTTACACAGGCAGGTTTACTCTTGAAGAGGCAATTGTGGCTGCCCTTGGTGACTGATAAGGCTTTATTTGATAGACGGCTTACTTTTACTTCTTAGAAGTCTCACTTAAGAAGCCTTATTCCCAGCCCTTTTCTTTGATTTTATACTTAGAAGACTGAACCTCAGCAACGAATAAGTGGCGAAATTCAAAGTATTTAATTATTTTAAAGAGAATGTGATGCTGTATGAGAACAAGCAAAATTTCCCGTAAAACAAAGGAAACCGACATTCAGCTTGAGATTAACCTTGACGGTAAGGGCATTGCAGATGTCAGTACAGGGATCGGGTTTTTTGATCACATGCTGACCTCTTTTGCAAGGCACGCTGATTTTGACCTTAAAGTGCGTGCCGAAGGCGACCTTTATGTGGACGAGCATCACCTCATTGAGGATACGGGAATAGTCCTCGGAAAGGCTCTTGCCGAAGCTCTCGGGGATATGGCAGGAATTGTCCGCTTCGGGGAAGCCAGAATCCCAATGGACGAGGCTCTTGCTGAGGTTTCTCTGGACGTTGGCGGGCGCAGCTATCTTGTCCTGAAAGCCGACTTTGCCGCTCCCCAGGTAGGGCAGTTCAGCACCCAGCTGGTAAAGCACTTCTTCGAGACTCTTGCCTCAAATGCGAAAATTACCATGCATGCCAGCGTCTACGGGGATAATGACCACCACAAGATCGAGGCTCTCTTCAAGGCTTTTGCCTATGCGATGAAAAGGGCTGTAAAAATTGAAGGAAAAGAAGTAAAGAGCACGAAAGGCACTCTATAAATCCCGAATTGCGATTCGGGATCACAGGAAATCGGAGATTTTCTGGGAGTTGCGATGTAATCGCAACAACCCGCTGTCCTGCCCGAGTTTCGCCTCCCGAGTTCCGCCTCCCGAGTTTCGCCTCCCGAGTTTCGCTTCGGGAGCACGAGGTCCTTTTCGCTGCGCTCAAGAGGACTAATTTTCTAAACTCCCATTTGACCGATAGGTATCCACACTTGCCGTAGATTGTT
>NZ_DAOOUJ010000060.1:0-18302 GCF_035390745.1 Methanosarcina sp.
TCTCAGAGCCACAATTGTTAATCCTCGTGCTGTCCAGGTAATGAAAGAAGCTGGCATTGACATTTCCAGTCAATACTCCAAAACTCTCAAAGAATTTCAGGATACCATCTTTGATATAGCTGTCACGGTATGTGATCGGGCTAAAGTTTCCTGTCCTATCTGCAGTACGAACCTTGATCTTTGATCCTGGCACGGATCTGCTTGCTGGTACTATTATTGAATTTTTTGCAGTTTTCACAATACCAGCAGGTTTGCAAGATATCCTGCAATCACAGCTATGGAAAAAACTGTCACAACAAAGGCTGCCAGTAACCTCTTCTTGAATATCGATGAAAGAAGCGTTATCTCGGGTATGCTGGCTCCTGCACCGCCGATTACCAGTGCCAGAACGGCTCCAATGCTCATTCCCTTTTCGATGAGCGCAAGACCAATGGGAATCATAGTCTCAGCCCGGATATAGATGGGAACGCCGATAATTGCAGCAACAGGTACTGCCAGAGGATTGTTCGGTCCGGCGAGACGGGAAATAATCTCCGTGGGTACGAATCCGTGAATGAATGCCCCAATCCCAGCTCCAAGAAGGAGATAAGGCACAAGCTGACGGAAAAGACTAAACGCGAATACTGCAGACCGCTGAATCCGGGATTTCGCGTCCGTTGCCTGCTGACAATTGCAGTTGTTTCGTACAACAGCAACCGGCTTAATCTGACTGGAGAAGCCAAAACTATCAAGTAAGAGGCCGATGACAATTGTTGACACGAAGACGACGGCAAAATAAAGAGCAGCTATTTTCCAGCCCAGTAAAATGATAAACAGGGATATTATTACAGGGTTTAGCAAAGGCGACGAGAACAGAAATGCCATTGCTGCAGCAAAAGGCACACCAGCCTTTAGCATTCCCAGAAGAAGCGGTATTGTTGAACAGGAACAGAAAGGAGTAAGTGCACCAAATCCTGCCCCAAGGACGCTGCCTATAACTTTGTTCCGTCCTCCCATAGCCTTTTTTATGGTTTCTTCAGGTACATACTCCTGAATAAGCCCTACGAGAAAAGTTATGCCTATGAATAAAACAGTAAGCTCTACGGCGATTTCAATAAAGAACCTGGCCGCCAAAGTAAAATTATCCCAGAACATCCTGATCTTCCTCAAAATCTTCTTTTTCACAAATTATCGAGAGCTACAGCTATTGGAAACTTGAAATCCCCACATTGACCTCTCAGGAACCTGACTTTTCTGAAGCTTAAAACGTTTTTGAAGGGTTCAACCTCGTCCCCAGATACTGCTTTCAAAAAGGGGACTTTACTGGAAGTTCACTCATCAGTTAGCAGTTTAGCCTGGTTAAGTATTTCGATAACTGCTCCTTCCGAGAGGCGAAAGTAAGACCATTTCCCTTCTTTTCTTTCCTTAATCAGGCCCGCATTTTTCAGCACTGAAAGATGATGAGAAACAGTTGATTGGGAATTGGAAAGTGCAATTGTTAATTCACAGGCACAGAGTTCTCCTTCTTTCAGTAATTTTATAATCTTGAGCCGATTTGGATCTGCAAGGGCTTTAAATATCCTGGTTTCCGAGTGTATTGCTTCTTCGTCCAGCCCATTTACCAGAGAACTGAGTTTCTGCGTTCTTACCTCTAACTGGTCACGATCAAAAATAAAACGTTTCAATCTTTCAATTTCCACTTCATTCTTTCTTTTATCTACACACGATTTCCTTTCGGTTTCCATGAATCTACCTGCAGCAGCTACTACCGCTTTCTAAAGGGAGCAGCATGTTTTTACTCTGTTCTTTTGACCAGCATTTCACGCATAGCTTTATGGTTCCTAAATCCTTGTGATTTGCCCGGAGTAAAGAATTTTCTTCTTTTCCGCAAATTGAGCATTTGAAGTTCATTCCAGTAGCCTCAAAACAAAATATATTCAGGGAAGGGGAAAAATCTCATATTCATATAAATAGATATGATTATTTTCTTTTCTCCTGCCAGTATGTTTCATATTCCTTTAGCACTGCGATTTTGAATTTCTTCATATCTTCTTCAGGAATTTCATTTATCGTTGTGAGATTTCGAACAAGTTCTTCAATATCTATATTCTCCGGAGTCTTGCCGGCAACTTTCTGTTTTTCAAATTCCTCTTCTAACCCGGCAATTTCCAGATCTTTGTTGTCAACTTTAATATTTTTGACGCTAACAATAGAAGGACCACAACAGCAGCAACTTTTATCAGTTCCTGTGATTTTTCCAAGTAAATTCTTTCCAAGTTTTCCCATCAAACAGGTCTCCTTTTTTGGCATATAGCTACATATCAAAGAATATTGATATTTATATTTGTCGATATGATATAAAAAGATAGCGCCCATGAAGAGTTGGGCTGCAAAATAACCCTAAAAGGCGGCAATTAAACACGAAGCAAATACGGGGAACTGGAAAGTTTTAAGGATAATTACCAGATCGTAATTTCCAAATTGTGGGTCAGGAGAAGAAAAAGTACAGAAATATGAATAATCAGAACTCAACTGAAGTTTTTAAAAAAAGCATGAGGGTCATTCAATTTGAAGTCCTCCTCTTCTTCAGATAACAAACAGCAAGTTAAATTTTTTGAGTTAGAAAAGTATATATATATTACATTCAATGGATGTTGATATGATTAATGAAGAAAATTTGCAGCTTTTCAAAGCCCTTAGCGAAGATACGAGATATAGAATTATCAAGGCTTTAATCGAATCTGAGTGCACATGTGGAGGAAATAAACACGGCAATAAAGGAGAAATATGCGCATGTGAAATACCAGAAATCATTGGTAAAACTCAATCGAATACCTCAATGCACCTTGCAAAACTACAGGATTGGGGGATAATTAAAGTAAGAAAAGAAGGGAAAAAGAGGTTATACTCAATCCAGAACGATAAAATCAGGAAAATTTTAGAGGTACTTGAAGAATAAGATGGTGTACCACGCAGGTAAAATTCAAGATTTATATCCTTTAATGTTTTAAATTGACAGAATGGTTTACGTTCTCTTTTTTGCGTAACATTACACTTACCTGCACCTCAAGTGTTTCAGGATTTTTTTCTAAATTTCCATTGTTTGTTTTCTCATTGTTTAGCGATTTTGCGGACTTATTTTCAGAGATCATGTTTGAAGATCTGGCTGCCAATAAAAAGTATCAAGTTCAAATAAGTCAAAAATTCAAAGTTCGACAGGAACACTTATATAGAATACAACATATCAATATATAATGATATATTCGAGGATTGAACTGAAAATAAAGAAATAATAAACATAAAGAAGGAACAAAAAAATGGTTGACATATTCTACCCCCTTCAATGGATTGCTGACAAACTGACTTATGATGTTTTCGGGATTACACCTGATACACAGCTCTCAGCCAGTGTCAATTTTATTATTTACGACGTAATGAAAATTTTTGTCCTATTAGCATTAATGATTTTTGTTGTTTCCTACATAAGGACCTATGTAACCCCGGAAAAAACCAGGAAAGTGCTCGGAGGCAAAAAAGGACTGCAATATCATTTATTAGCCTCTTTGATTGGGGCAGTTACTCCCTTCTGCTCCTGTTCATCAGTGCCGCTTTTTATTGGTTTTGTGGAAGCCGGAATTCCTCTTGGAGTGACTTTCTCCTTCCTTATTACCTCACCCCTGGTAAACGAAGCTGCAATTGCTGCACTGTGGGCGACTATGGGCCTTAAAGCAACTTTGATGTATACTATTTCAGGTATTTTACTTGGTGTTATTGGTGGGTATCTAATAGGTCTTCTGAAGATGGAAAAATACGTAGCTGATTTTGTTTACAGGGTAAAAGTAGGAGATTCAAATAAAAACGCCAGAGATCTGAGTGTAAAAGAAAGAACTGCTGCCGCCTATGAATCTGTAAAGGACATAGTGGAAAAAGTCTGGATTTATGTGATTATCGGAGTTGTCCTTGGAGGAATTTTCCACGGCTATGCCCCCGAAGGTATCCTGGCAAAATATGCAGGAGAGGATAATTTACTTGCAGTCCCAATTGCAGTTCTAATTGGAGTGCCTCTCTACTCAAACATTATGGGTATGATTCCTATTCTGGAAAGTCTTATAGGAAAAGGACTTCCAGTAGGCACTGCTCTTGCCTTTATTATGGGAGTAACTGCACTTTCTCTTCCAGAAATGATAATCTTGAAAAAAGTACTTAAAAACGAACTGATAGCTGCCTTTGTCATAATCGTTACCTTATGTATAATCTTTACAGGATATTTATTCAACATTATTCTGTAAGCTTTGCGTTCAAAACTTAAAAGAGGGTTTGCATGCCTTATTTATACTGATAGAAGAATACTACTAAAAGGGGCTTTAAAGAAAAGGGCTTTAAAGGGAAAAACGATTAAAAATGTCAGCGTAGTCTGAAACAGGGGGAATAGAATTGATTGAAACTGTACTTGTTCCTGTTGATTTTAATATAGAAGCGGAAGATTTGCTCGCCGGCATAGGTGAACTTAAAAACGCGGGATTGAAGAAGGTTATCCTGCTGCATGTGGTGGATATACACAAAAGCCAGGGGCTTGCCCCCATGTTTGAACGGAATGAAAAGGAAAGGATCGAGGAGTATGCAAATTTTGCCAGGGAACTCGGGATTGAAACCGAAGTTCTGGTAACGATAGGAGACATAAAAAGGACAATTTCAGAGACCGCAGACCGGGGAGATGTCGATGCGGTAATAATAGGAGCTACCACGAAAGGCTTCATAAAAGGAAAGCTTCTGGGAAGGACTGCAGAATACATAGCACGCAGTTCAAAGAAAATAATGCTGGTCGAAAAGTACGATGCTCTGAAAAAAGGAAAAGAAGTTTATGGAAAGGCATGCCGTTTGACATTCTCCAGAATACTTGTTCCTCTTGATTTTTCAAAAGAAGCAATGAAGGCGATAGAACAGCTTCAGGAATTTAAAGGAATAGCAAAAGAGGTTCTGCTTCTGCACGTAATAGACGACATAAAAGATATGGACATGCTGGACGAACAGATAGAAGAGGCAAAAGAAAAGCTCAGGAGAATAAAGGAGCGGCTTGCAGGCATAAAAAGCCAGTACCTTGTTGTTGAAGGCGTCCCATCCGATGAAATCGTAAAACTTGCCAGCATGGAAGACTTAACCATGATCATGCTGACCACCCGCGGAAAAGGAGATTTAGTTGACCTTATTCTCGGCAGCACGGCAGAAAATGTACTCAGGAAAACCACAAAGCCTGTACTGATCATCCCTGCAAGCAAAGAGTTTGATGGAGAAGAATGGGATGAAGGAGAAGAATACGCCTGAAAAGGAAAAAAGGAAAAGAAAGAAAAATTGAAAGATTAACTTATAAGGTTAATTCAAAACCCCTGCTCTAGACTCATTTCCCACAGCAGCAGCCTTTATCTTTTTCCGTTTTTTCTTCTTCCAGTTCCTCGGATTTTTTCTCTCCAAAGATGATGTCGTAAACGTTTTCTCCGTAAATGTTTGTCCAGCCGAGCTGAGATCCGCCAGCTATAAACATGGCAATAGCAATAGCCTCCGCAATTTCTTTTTTGCTGGCCCCAGCAGCAACAGCTCTCTGGGAGTGCGTATCAACACAGAACTGGCAGCGCATAAGGACAGAAGAGGCAATGGCTATAAGTTCCTTGGTCTTACGGTCAAGTTCTCCACCCTGGAAAATAGAATCTCTCAGTTTTCCGAAGGCTTCAGCAGTATCAGGCAGTATTTCGTTCATGAATGGCATATTATTCCTCCACTCAGTATTACAGTTTCAGGTTATAAAATACAGAAAGCCGTGTATCAATTTTCATTGATATCAAAAAGGAGGCATAAATAGAAAAATAATAAAAAGGAAATAAAGAAAAGCCGTTATAAGAGAATCAGATGAAAAAAGGTGACAGATTGACCGAAATCACAGTAAATTCTACAATTTGCGGTTTTACCCATAAAATTAAAGGAAGCATGAACGGCGATAAAATTATTGTGGACATTGAAACCCCATGCGAAAAAATAAAGAAGTTTTCGCATATGGAAATCCCCATGATGGAAACCCTGGACATCAAGGACAACTATGTGATCGATAAAGCACAGGAAGCACAGTGTTCCTCAAACTGCCTTGTGCCCTGTGCCTTACTGAATCTCTGCAAGCTTGAAAGCGGTTTTATGGCAAAGTCCCTGGCAAAAAAAGCAGGCAGTATAAGTATCAAATTCGATGAAGTCTAAACTTACCTTTTGATGTCTAAACTTACCTTTTGATAGCATTATTGACTGTTTTGGAAGGTTATTTCCATCTCAGTTAAATTTTTCTGGCTCATCTGAGAATTCAGAAGAAACAAATCCGGAATCAATGCAAGGAGAATTTGGTTTTAGTTGATAATTGTGTTTTTTCTGGTCTACAAAGAGAGGATCTGCATAGATGTCAGTGGTTGAGCTCGCGTTTTTGTAATTACCTGCAGAATTATTGTAAAGGCAGTTATTTTCCAGCACAAAGTTGTGGGTTTCAGGGAAGTTATCAATAACTCCATAACCTGTTCCTTCGGGGTTGTGTTTGCGTTCTAAAGTATTCGTGATAATGTTGTTACGCATTATGGTCGTATAATTCCCGCCTGTGCCTTTTGGAGTGAAGTCGATGTCGTCACTCAGACCAGATGGATACATATACACAACAGCCGCGTTGTAATTCCCATCAAAAACATTGTTTTCTATGAGAGTATCGTAAAACCCGCTTGTTACTATGCCGCCCAACCAGTCATAAGTCGGATGAGTGCCACACCCATAGAATGTATTGTGATGTATATGGACGTTTTTGGCCTCGTCTTTTGCGTATGTCTCACCATATGCTATAAGCCAGATACCTGGACCATACGTATCATAAATCGTATTATTATATACTTCGATATCGTTCATCGGTTGGGCTTCTTTTTCTCTAATATACTGTATCTGAATTCCCGGGCCTCCCGCATCTGTCTCAAACTCCGTATATATTGTGTTATCATGGAATTTTACATGGTTTGAGTTCCAGATTCTCAGTGCGGAGTTTGTCTTGCATCTAACGTTATTATTCCATGCTTCTACATTCTGACAGTCGATTGCAAAAAGACCGTCATGACCAAGCCTGTAAATCCGGTTGTCGTGGAATTCTATGTTTTTGCTGTCTTTTGTTCTCAGCCCGTCACCATGGCTGTCGTGCATGTAAATATCACAAACATGTATGTTGTTGCTGTTAAAGAAACTGATCAGGTTGTAATATCCTTCTCCTCTGTGTTTCTCCGCGTTTCCGTCGTAGTTTCCGTCGATCTCGAAGCCCTTTATAGTTATATTCTTTCCGGAATTACTCTTCTGGGTTATCAGCGGCTTTTCCTGCGGCCAGTCTGCTTTGTCTTTAAGCTTGATTACAGCTGTGGGGTCCCCTTGCAGAACCGTATCGTTTCCGATGAGAATACTATCTGAGATAACGTATGTGTCAGGGCCTTTTAAATGAACGGTAGTAAACTCAGGGTTTTCTGCTACGTATGCAAGAGCTTCATTAATCTCTATCTGGTCATCTGTTCCATCGCAATTGAAATCTCCACTCCCGTTCCCGGAAACATATATAGCTTTATTTAACTGATCAGGAGAACTTTCAGATTGTACAATATGAGGGAAGAGTACTCCCATTGTAATCAGGAAGATCAGAATTAAAATTAAAAATCCAGTTTTTTTCCTGCTTTGCCTTACATACATCAGATATTTTTCATCCATTTTTATCCCTATAATGAACTGGATCTCAGTCATGAGATCTTATGAGAGCGGAGATTTTAGTCTGACTCACAAAATAAATATGCACGTTATAGTCTGGAAGATATAGAAAATTTGTTATAATTAAAATTTACAGCAGGTTCCTGCATAACCATATAATGGAGATTTTTCAGCGTTACTACTCACCTTTTTATCCTGTGTAAAGCCAGATATATCCCTGGACTTTTTTCAGGTGGATAAACTTTCAGTTATCCAGTATCTCCGAAATCTCATATATAGTTCTTCAGTTATCCATTTATTTTCATAAAACACGTAAAGTCATATATCAACGAAATTTGATATCCTACAGAGACCTGATATTACTTTTCACCTGCTTTAAATTCTAACTAAAAATGGCAAGAAATATCTGTACAACCAAAAAGAGAAGGTGACGCATTGACTGAAATTATCGTAAATTCCGCTATCTGTGATTTTGTCCACACAATCCGTGGAAGCAAAAAAGGAAGTAAAATAATTGTTGACATTGAAACCCCATGTGAAAAGATAAAGAAATTTTCTCACATGGAAATTCCCATGATGGAAATACTGGATATTAAGAATAACTATGTAATTAACAGGGCACAGGAAGCCAAATGTTGCTCAAATTGTCTTGTACCCTGCGCAGTACTCAACCTTTGCAGATTGGAAAGTGGCTTTCTTGCAAAATCTCTGGCAAAAAAAGCAGGCAGCATCAGTATCGAATTTAAGGATGTTTAAGACTGGAAAGCACCGAAAAGCATTGATAAAAATAATAATTTGATAGGATGGGTTGATTTTTGAATTTTTATGCTTTTACTTCTTCCACCTTAAAATCACTGCCAACGATTTTTTCCATAAAATATCCTGTAAGTATAAACAGCGGAAGGGAGATTAGAGTCCTTGCAACTGTAAATTTTATCCCCAGGTAACCGATCTCTATTCCCAGCATAGGTAACTTCATGGATGAAAAAGCTCCTAAATAAATGAAAATATTCCTCACAGATGCACCTTTTTTACACAAAATATATGCAACAGGAAATGCTCCGTAAAGCGGGCCTGCCTGAAGCATTGCTAGCAAAATAACTATAAAAATGCCTTTAACTCCAGACTCTTTACCTATATGCTTTTCAAGCAACTCTTTTGGAACCCAGACATCAAAAAGTCCGATTATTATGAACAGGAAAGGAACAAATGAAATCATTTCCATAAAAAATTCATTAAAATTAGAATATATCATAAGTCCTGGCTTGAACCCCATAAAATATGAACTCAAGGAAAAGAGGACAAACAACATAACCCACATATAGTTTTTCAGATATTTCTTCACATTAACCATCCCACAAAAATTCCTATTATTATTGCCGCAATCAGGTTCAGGATATTCCTCATTATTGCTGCTTTCTTACCAAAATACCTGATCTCGAGAGGCAGTGTGACAACTCCTACCATCATAAGAGTAGTTATGAAAACTGCAACGACAGAGTAAGTTGCGCCCTGATTAAGCAAAGTAGCAGCCAGAGGATATGAGATGAAGCCGGGTATCAAAGTTATTGACCCTACGAACGCAGCTATTCCAAAACCATAAAAGCCAGAATTGGCTCCAAGATATTTCACGATTAAGTAATCGGGAATGAAAAAAAGCACTATACTTATAAGAATTAGGATATTGAGAAACGGATGGAAAATATTGAAAAACATTTTTCCGCCTTTCTTCAGGCCAAGAAATGTCTTATCTTTATCCAGAATAAAAGAAATTAGTACGCTTATACCAGTCAGCAATCCAAAGATAAATGTATTGCTAAACATTACTTTTCTCCGATTATCTAAAAAATGATCCTGATTTTGCGCATCAAGTGCATAACTCATATTATTGTTTCAAAATTAATTAAAATAATATATATAAGGATTCCTGTTTCAAAGATATTTGAAACAGTCCATATTAAATTCCAGGAAATATGATAAATATGGGAATATTGCATAATTCTTTATGAATCAGTTGCCCAGGTGTTATCTTTATATAAAGTGTTCAAATCGCTTGATTGTTAAAAAGATACACTGTAAGTATGGTTATTTTCAACCCGGAATGTAATCGATTTGTCCTGCTCTATTCTGTAATCAAGGATTTTATCAGACGTATTATCATAGACCCGGGTACCCGTTTCAGCCATTATATTCACATTTATCAGGGCATCTGAGCCGTTTGTGTGCGTTTTAAATACGATAGAATGTTCGGTATATTCTGTAACATCAAAGCTGGCTTCATGAGTATTGCGGCTTATTTGACCGTGCTCGTAAAAAGAGACTATGGATATGCCTTTTGAATTGTAGTTATCTACCCAGTTCAGGAATTTTGAGCGGCTGATTGAGTATTTAATAGCTGGGTCCAGATCAAGTTCATGCGTAAAAGCCGGATACACCATGCCTGCCCTGGATACAGGTTTCCACCATTCCCAGGTATCGTCGTCCAGGTTTCCAACATCATTTTCTGCGTGGATTCCCGAGTCTCCGTTTCTCCAGAACATCCCCAGTTTCTCATATGCATAAACAGCGTGTGTAACGTTGTCTTTGTTTCGCATAGAGCACCAGGTTGTCGGCTTTTGTCCTATTTTCTCATAAACGTATGAATATCCTTCTTCCATTACTTTATAAGCCTGTTCAACCGGCAGGCTGTTCAGTTCTTTAGAATAGTGCACCCCAGTTTCCCATGAGTAATTGGAAACCAGACTGCGAAGGTATTCAAGGTCTGATCCACTGCACTGCTCAAGAATTTCGATATCGAACCAGATCGTGCCCCTGTTATTTTTGCTGTTGAGATAGAGTATACCCTTCTCGGTTGTATTTCCTGCATGAGGACCGTCAAGACCGAAAGGAAGCAGCTTGCAGTCTCCGATTGCTGTTATTAATTTCCTCTCTGCTTTCTGGGTTATACTGTAAATGTTGACATCGAGAAAAGTGCTTTTTCCGGCAAGAAAAGATGTGAACCTGATATATCCACCGGAGAAATCCAGATAAGGCAGCCTTTGTCTCTCAAGATTATAAAAGGGAGTCGTGATAAAATTGCCATCTTTTGTGGTGATTGTATTTGTCTTATTGTACCCGTCAAACTTAATTTCAAAATCAAGTTTCTCTGCAATATTTCCCAGAGATATGGTTTCATGCCCTATACCGCCGGAAGAGCTTTCAAAGAAACTTTTCAAAACAACTCTGCCATTTATTTCCTGAATTATCAGCTTTGAACCCGGGCTGTTAAGTTCGACAAAACTGTGAGTGTCGTCCGTTTTTATATCAAGCGAGATTTGATAGTTAGATTCGACCATTGGCGTAAACCTGCAGATGTAAAGAGATCCGGTTTGCCTTGGCTGGCCCTGATAATGGACAGAGGGGAGAGAGGCGGATTCGCAGAACCTGTGAGTATCACGGAATATCGTTAAATTGCCCGCAAACCTGGAGATTCCTGTACAAAAAACAGAATCTAAAGCTGGAAGTAAACTGCAGGGGGATAAACCTGTGTCTCTTGTAGTTTTATACGTGAGCCCTTTTGAAAGGTCATTAAAAAAGATCTGCGGCTTCAGCGCCCCGTAAATTGCTGAATATAACCGGTCATAAATTTTATTCTCCTGAAGTTTTGCAATAAAAATATTGTCCGGAACACTGCTGATTTTAAAATAATCCTGTGAAAACAGAGTAATGGTACCCTGATCAATGTTATTGGGGTTTTCTGGATTAAATGTGTCTGGGGAAATGCTAACTCCTCCAATACAGGGCGCGATAACGGATAACCTGAAAAGATGAATAATCCGGGAAGAAGGTTTTTAGATAACAGCAAGGACTCTTTTCACGAGAGTATTGCATGATACTTGTACTCATAATACATGGACTGAACAAACTCCATATCAAAACCATGTTTATTTGCAATTTCCTCTATTTTACGGGGGTCATGAGAATATCCAAGAATATCTCTGGGACGATTATTCAGGCTCGCTAAGATAAGTTCACGAATTTCGAAACCGATTTTGCGAAGGATTTTCCAGGACCTGGCGTCCCGTGAGAAGAAACCTATTTTCCACAACAGATACAGGCGGGGGTCCAGCAGGTCAAAAAGAACTATTTTACCCCCTTTATTCAGATACTTTGATGCATTGGCAATAAAAGTATCAACTTCTTCATATGTGAGGTACTGGATCACCCCGGCTGCAGTTATCCGGTCAAAGGAAAAATCAAGCTTATCCCAGACAGTTTTATCGTCAGCCAGGATTAAAGTTACATTTTCACACTTTCTTTCCATGATTCTTTTGTTTGCTTCATCAAGCATTGATGCTGAGAAATCGGCTCCGACCAGACGTTCATATTCCAGCGCATAGTAAACAAGGAGTTCTCCGGCACCACAGCCGAAGTCGAGAAGCGTTTTTCCTCCATCCAGGTGATATAACTTTTCCCTGGCTTCTTTGGATAAAAATTCCTCAGCCGAGGACCTGTGACCTCCGTTTCTCCTGTTTGCAAAAAACTCTTCCCAGACCTTTCTTGATTCAGGCATGTTTTTTAAACCCCCAAAATGCTTTGATATGCGTTTACAACGTGCAATCAAGCCGTTATATTGAGTGATTTCTCTTAATGTCTAAGCAACCGATTTGTGAATTAATGAGAAGACCGAAAGTAATTCCACTCATATGCACATAAATATTTATAGTTATCGGATTAAAAATTCATTTTATTAGACAGCTGAAGACGCCAACGTTATTGTTTTTCCACATAAGTCTAAAAGATACAGCATATCTGAATTCATGCAAATTTGAATGCATTATTTTGGGTCCAGATGTGGAAATTATATAGTTGTTCCAAATAAAACAGAAGAATAACCTATATAAAAGTTATTAGATATAATATATTTAGGAAGAGTAGTACGGATATCTAATCACACTAAGAAACAGAAGATAGAGATACAGGACACTTAAAACGGAAAGGACACTTAAAACGGGAGAATCCTGTTATGGAACTTTCTTAAGTCTTCCGGGAAATCACCTATAAAAATAACCGGATTGATATCAAAAAAATTGATATAAAAAACCTTATTTAGAAAGCTTAACTTCTTTTATTTATGAGCTATTGCTGTCCTGCAGATCCCGAGAAAAAAAGGGAATGGGAAGAGAAAATGATCCAGGAAATAGATTTTCTGGACAATGACATCAAAAAAGCCAGTGAAATATTCAGTGCTCTCGGGCATCCTATTAGATTAAAAATTGTTTATTTTCTCTCTCAGAGAGAACACTGTGTCTGCGAACTGATATTCAAGTTAAACGAAAGACAGAACCTGGTTTCCCATCACCTGGCAATTTTGAAAAACTGCGGGATCATCGAAGCCTACAACATCTCAAAATGGCGGTTTTACAGGTTAAACCCCGAGTTTGCAGGAATTTTGAAGACAATATCCCGGATGCAAAATAAAAAACAGGAATAAAGATCAGAAGCCATCAAACCAATTCCCTGATATAAATCCATCAAACTAATTCCCTGATATCACCCAAATACCCGGAAGAGAATAAAAATTAGTTTTCTTTTATCTTTAATACGGCTTTTTCGGCAGCTTACACTTTCTCTCTTTACTCTCCACAGCAACAGCAGGAATACTCTTCTTCTTTATCTCCCTCAAAAATTTTGTCGTATATGTTTTCACCATACACATTTGTCCACCCTATCTGCGACCCGGCAGCAACGAACATGGCAACTGCTATTGCTTCAGCAATTTCTTCCTTTGCAGCTCCTGCAGCAAGCGCCCTCTGGGAATGCACATCTACACAGAACTGGCAGCGCATAAGGACAGAAGATGCAATAGCAATCAGTTCTTTTGTTTTGACGTCAAGGAAGCCGTCCTTGAAAATGGAATCCCTCATCTGTCCGAAAGCTTCAGCGGTTTCTGGCAGCATCTCGTTTAGAAATGACATTTAAACTCCTCCGGTTAAATTGAAAAATGGAATAACACGCTCATAAGGGAATTATTCCCGGAATTTATCAGTATCAGCGCCCGGGTTTTCTGCATAAATTATTGTTCCAGCGCATTTCGCCACCCCGCGACTCGGGCTTATGCGTATACAGAAGGTCCTCATCATCTTCCTGTTTATCCTTTTCTGAATTTTCTTCCTCTGCTGGAATGCTATTTTTATCTTCCATTATTCTGTCTCCTTAAATTGATAACTCTTAAGACGTACTTAATTTCTGCTTAATAAATATCGGAAACCATATTTAAAAAACAGCGGACGAGTATCAAAAATAATTGATATAAAGAAATACAGGGTAAGGAATGAGAATCAAATATCAGAAGACTATCCTGGTTTTAAATCTAATTCAAACCTTTAGCCTGCATGCAGGGCGAGTCCAGCCTATAGGGATATCAGCCTCAAGTTTGCCGTTTTATTTTTGGGATTCCCTGTTCTTCATACTTCTTTTTCAATCTAACATAAAAATAACTATTTTTATTCACCTCATTTCCAGCTTTTCAAGATCAGATTCGTGTGGAGATTCCTAAAAGTAGTCCACTACCATGGAATTTGAAGCATTATATATTTTTATCAGTTTTTAAATAAATATTTATTGTCGAATGTAGTACTTCTTTTGAAAAAAGTTTTAATTGATCGGAAATTTTGTGGAACCAAATATGAAAACTGGAGAGAATCATTTTATGACTAAAAATCACGTAAATCCCACATTTATAAGCACCTTACTGACTGCTTTGATACCAGTTATGGACGATGCAGCAGCATTAAGGAACATATTAAGGAACATTCATTTGCATCTTGAAGTTCTACATCACAGAACCAAATACTCGCTAATGCTTACATTAATCCTTAGCACGGCCATCTTGATGAGTATTGTGCCCTTTGAAGCGCAGGCTTCCGGCGGCTCGTATACATTGAAATGGTATGCAGCTGACCCTTCATTGAACAATGCTCCATATTTGCCTACTTACACAAAGCTGACTCCTGCATCACTTGCGCCCCCGGGACCTGACGGCAGGTATGCAGATCCACTTGCAAATGCCGTAGCTTACGGTCCTACTTCTTCTTCTCTCGACGCTGTAACGTCTTTAGCTCCAAGGGACATGGCTCTTGGGCAGGTCGTGCCTTATGAGATGGTAATAACAGTCAGCGGCAGTACGGCTCCTGAAAATGGAACCATCCAATTTGTTACTACTTTTAACACTAATACAACTTCAGGTGGTAATTTTGGTTTTGATCCAGCATATATGATATATTCAGCTTTTGTTGATACTGCAGATGCTGGCACCATTGATCCATTAAATAATTCTAAAGTAGATAATTTCACTTCCACTATCATAGGTAGCGGCTCTTCTCAGCAGATACAGGGTACATTCAATGTTTCGGGCCTTGATAATGGTGACAGGGTGGTTGTTGAGATCTGGGTTGTCCTTAAGTCCACAGTTCCCACAGGAACCTCAGGCAACGTGCAGACAGGCTTGCCCAGTGCGAAGACTGCTACCGGTGACACAATCAATACTGGAACACAGACAGTGCCCCTTTTACAGGTAGGGAAGTTCTACACAAACGATGCCGATGTCTCAGTAGAGAAGGCAGACAGCCCTGATCCTGTGATCCAGGGAGAAAATCTCACTTATTCTCTTGTGGTGAAGAACAATTCTCCTGACACTGTCGCAAACGGAATTGTAGTCAATGATACACTCCCCTCCAATACAACCTTTGTTTCAGCTTCCGGCGCCTCTTACATAATTAGCGGGCAAAACCTCAGTTTCAATGTCGGTGCATTGAGTCCGGGACAATCGACTATAATAACAATAGTTACCGATGTGAGCAGGACAGCAGGGACAAACAACGACACTTCCACGAACTCCGAAGCTGGAACTGCAGGCCCTGCACCTGAAATATATGACCTTCTCAATATAGTCTCGGGGACCGCTATCACAGGCGATTCCAACACTGCAAACAATATTTACTATCAGCCGACTAATGTTTTGCTGGCCCATCCGTTTGCCCTCTTAGATAAAGTAGTCACAGATGTTGCAGGGAAGGGACCTGATGGTTATGTGACAGCGGCAGGAGAAGTAATCACTTATCAAATAAACGTGACCAATACCGGAAACATTGACTTAACAAATGTAACCCTGAATGATACTCTGATCAATCTGACGGGGCCAGCAGGAGATAACGCACCTGTAGGAATCCTGAATGTGGGAGAAAAATGGGTTTACACCGGAACTTACACAGTAAATCAGACAGACATCGATAGTAACGGTGGAGGAGACGGATTGATAAATAACACAGCAATCCTTGACTGTGATCAGCTTGCTCCAAAATCCGATTCTGCTGAAGTACCAGTACGTACAACACCGGCTTACATTATTGACAAAGTAGTTACGGATGTTGCAGGAAAGGGCCCTGAAGGGAATGTAACAGCAGCAGGAGAAGTAGTTACCTACAGGATTAACGTGACCAATGCTGGAAACGTTGACCTCACAAATGTGACCTTGAATGACTCCCTTATCAACCTGACAGTATATTCAGAGTCTCTGAGTACTAATGGAATCCTGAATGTGGGAGAAATATGGACATACACTGGAAATTACACAGTAACGCAGGATGATATAAACAGTGACGGCGGAGGAGACGGAGTAATAAACAACACAGCAACCGTTGACTGTGACCAGCTGGACCAAAAATCCGATTCTGCTGAGGCACCAATACAGGGAGTGACTGTTTACATCATTGACAAAGTAGTTACAGATGTTGCAGGACAGGGACCTTCAGGATATGCAACAGCAGCCGGTGATGTGATCAGCTACCAGATTAACGTGACCAATACTGGAAACGTCGACTTGACAAATGTAACCCTGAATGATTCTCTGATCGACCTGGCAGGATATTCAGAGTCTCTGAGCAATGATGAAATTTTGAATCCAGGAGAAACATGGACTTATACTGGAAATTATACAGTAACTCAGGAGGATATAAACAGTAACGGTGGAGGGGACGGATTAATAAGCAATACCGCAACCGTTGATTGTGACCAGCTGGACCAAAAATCCGATTCTGCTGAAGTACCAGTATGTACAACACCGGCTTACATCATTGACAAAGTAGTTACGGATGTTGCAGGAAAGGGGCCTTCAGGGCATGTAACATCAGCAGGAGAAGTAGTTACCTACAGGATTAACGTGACCAATGCAGGAAACGTCGACCTCACAAACGTTACCTTGAATGACTCTTTGATGAACATGAGTCTGATAGAACCAGCAGGTGATAATGCGCCTGTGGGAGTCCTGAATGTAGGAGAAATATGGACATATACAGTAAATTACACAGTAACTCAGGAAGACATAGACAATTACGGTACACCAGACGAAGATATTGATGAAGGCGTTGAAGGAGATATTGATAATACAGCAACCGTCGACTGTGACCAGCTGGACCCAAAATCACACTCCGCTGAAGTACCATTAGGAGTGCCGATTTACAGCATTGACAAAATAATAACGGATGTTGCCGGGAGAGGGCCAGCTGCAGATGTAACTGCAGTCGGAGATGTCATCACGTACCAGATAAACGTGAGTAATATAGGAAACCTTGATCTGTCAAATATAACTGTTAATGACTCTTTGATCACTCTAACAGGGCCAGAAGGAGATAATGCGCCTGTAGAAATCCTGAATGTGGGAGAGATCTGGACTTATACCGGGAATTATACGGTAACTCAGGATGATATAAACAATACCGTTGAAGGAAAAGGATTCATCAACAACACAGCAACTGTAAACTCAACTCAACTGGGCCCAATAAATGACAGCGTTACTGCACCAATATCTCTACCTATAGCTTACAGTATTGACAAAATAGTTACAAATGTTGCAGGTCAGGGACCGACAGCCAATATAACAGCGGCAGGAGATGTAATTGAATACCAGGTTAATGTGATAAACACCGGACAGGTCAAACTCACAAACGTAACTCTGAATGATTCTTTGATTTACCTGACAGGACCAGCAGAATCTCTAAATGCCGATTTAATCCTGGAGATAGGAGAGATCTGGACATACAACGGCACTTATACTGTTAATCAGACAGATATAGACAGTAATGGAGGAGGAGACGGGTTCATAGAAAATACGGCAACCGTTGATTGTGATCAGCTGGCATCGAAGCTAGACAGTGCTCAAGTGCCAATAATACAGAGTCCTGCTTTGACGATAGAAAAATCAGCAGATCCAACAACCTATTCTGCTGTTGGCCAGAACATCACATACACCTATAACGTTACTAACACTGGAAATGTCAATATTTCAGCACCGATTAACGTTACAGATGACAGACTTGGAGTAATTCCGTTAACGAGTGGAATACTGATACCTGGCCAGAGTGAATCGGTAACAGCTAACCACACAATTACTCAGGCTGACCTGGATGCTGGATCAATAACCAATGCAGCGTTTGCTACAGGTGTTTTCGGGAACAATACAACCGATTCTAACACGGATAACGAAACGGTAACAGCAGAACAGAATCCTGCTTTGACGATAGAAAAATCAG
>NZ_DAOOUJ010000061.1:0-17865 GCF_035390745.1 Methanosarcina sp.
GGATAAGTTTCTGCTAATTTTCGGATAAGTTTCTGCTAATTTTCGGATAAGTTTCGGATAATATGTATTCCAGCACCTTTTTCTGAATGATCGTATTTTTTTACTGTTTTTCTGGCCTGTTCTGTTGTTTTTTTCAGCAGAGATTATAACTTTTTATTATAATCAACCTGATGAAAGTCTATACTTTGTCCAGTCAAATTCATCCGATAGAATTAACTTGAAAATATTAGCGGATTAGTTCTTCTATTATTATGTTTATGGATTATGATTTAAGTCATGGAATAAAACATAAAGAAGCAAAATTAAATCTAAATGCCTGATTTATCATACGGAACTTTTATAAGTTTTATGCGTATATTGCATAAGGCTTGTGAAGGTGTGAAAAATATGGATAATCTAAACCTGAATAATCTCTTATTTGATCCTGATTCGTTTTTCAGAGAAAAGTCAAAGAACAATATTGATTTTAAGCCTCCTGTATTGATAATACTTATAGTCGCTGCAATCGCAATGGTTTCAAGCTTTCTGGTTATGAAGCAGTTTAGTGGAATGTTCCCTTCTGATATGGGTTCATACGTGTCGACGGCAGCAATTGCATTTGGTATCGTTGGAGGGCTATTTGGAACATTTTTTTACTGGTTCATACTGACCGTAATCTTCTATTCAATTTCTTATGTATTTGATTCAAAAGGCTCTTTCAAGAGGACGTTAGAGTTTGTGGGTTACGGATTCGTGCCGCAGATATTCAGCGGTTTAATTGGCGTTGTTATAACATACTGGCTAACAGCTTCAGTTGATTTTTCATTACAGGATCCTGAGCTTATAACCGAAAGTATGACGCAGATGTTCTCAAGCAATCCTCTGTTTTATGCATCGCAGGCAGTTGGAATTCTATGCCTCTTACTGTCTGCATACATCTGGGTATTTGCACTTCTGCATGCACGAAATTTGTCAATTAAAAACGCTGCCCTTACTGTCGGAATTCCTGTCGGGCTGTATATTATTTATCTCGTATACATGTTCCTGTTTACTTCCGGAAGCATTTAATTCTGTAGCCTTTAACGCAAATAGAAGTAGAGGGTGGAAATCAGCTTCTCTTAAATCCCTCTTAAATCCTCTGAAAGCTTATTTATAAAATTTACGATTTTATCCTGTTGTTGAGAATGGAAAAACATCCTTCTAATCTCCCCTTTTTTTAAAAAAGTTATCCAGAGGACGGTATCCCGTGTCTTTTTTCAGACTGGCTAGCGCATTCTCTTAAAAAGTTTTATAAGAACCTGCAGGATGATTATTTGATACCCTGGAGAGAAACTTTATATGCTCGGGTTTCTTACCCCTCATGGGTGACAGTATGAATATATGGAAAGTATTAATGCTATGTATGGTTGCAGGTATGCTGATTGTTCCTGTAGCTTCAGCCGAAGAGGAACATACGCTAAACTCCGCTGATAAAGACAATCTGGTTTCTGCTAAAAATGATAAAGTAGATTACATTGTCAGCCCCTCAGAAGATTCTTCTGATACAGAGAATCCTGTTTCCATACTATCAACTCAGTACATAAGCCAGGGGCAGGCTATAAATCATTATGTGAGTGTGGGCTCGGGAGTAGACTATCTTGAAGTGGACCTGAACTGGGGAGATACGAGTGACTCCCTTACTCTTAAAATTTATAATCCTTCAGGTACTCAGATTGGAGGAACTTACCGTGACAGTTCTGATGGAAGTGTAAATGGCAGAATACACATCAATATAACACCCTCCAGTGGAGACGTTCAACAGGGAACCTGGAGGTTCAGGGTTTACGGGGAATCAGTAAGTGGAACCGAAAGTTACACGCTTAATGTTTACCAGCACTAAGCCTGGAAAAAAGCTTATTGTCTGTTTACTTTTTTTTCTTTTAGTATCAACAGCCGGGGCTACGGAATATATTGTGACCCCAGCTAAAAATGACGAAGCAGGATTTTCAGTTAATGGAGAAGAGGTTGTGCTTCTTAAGGACTTTACAGTCTACTGGCAGTTTCTCCTCTGGCTGGCTGCGATGCAAATCCTGTCGGTAATAGATATAATACTGTACCCTGTGAAGCTTGTTTTCGCAATACTCGGGTTCCGTATTGTAGACCACTCAAATGCTGCTGGGGTTTTGAAGAGAAAGCATATATACGCCTTAATAAAAGCCAGTCCGGGAACATCCCTCAATGATATCGCGAATAATATGGGTCTGAACCGGGGAACTTTGCGCCACCATCTCAAAATTCTCGAAACTGAAAATATGGTTGAAGCTCATAGTAATCATGGAAAGGTCCGTTACTTCCAGAATAACGCCACATACGAAGAAAAAGAAAAACTTGTTATTTCAGCCCTCCAGAACGAGACGATTCGCAGGATAATTTCCAAGATACTGGATGAAGAGTGCAATACCAATGGAGATCTTGCCCGAACAACAGGAATTTCTAAAGGGACAATTTCCTGGTATATAAAGCAGTTGAAGAGGTTAGATCTTATTGAAGAAAATCAGGTAGGAAGGAGTACGCTGTATAATATAAATCCTGTTTATCGAGACACAATTGAAACAATGTACCTGAAATTTTTTGAATAACGGGATAAAGAAAGTATTTTACCTCGTCTTTTTTGATTCATTTTTGATAAATCCATCATTTTAAGCATCAGTTCCGAAAAACCGAAAATTCAGCATTCGTCCCGATTGTTTGATGATGTGGCTAAAAACCTTATGCTTTATATTGAGTAAATCTGAAATAGATATGGAGTTCAAATATCCCCTCCCGAGTAAATTTGAACCCACTTCTTGAGGCATGGTTATGTTAGCCCTGAAAATTCCCCGGGCTTTCCTGACCTTGCTTCTGAGTAACTGCCGCTCAACCCGGTATAATTATCAAAAATTTCTGGCTCTTTTTCTTCTGCACTTAATGCCGGTTATTTCATGCCAAAAACTAAAACACATTTATATCGCTTCTGCTCTCCGGAAAAAATAACCACTGGCAAAGACCATCATAACCGACAGTGTTAATAGAATTGATATGTCCAGGGCTATTGAAAATTCGCAATGACCAATCAATACCCCCCGCAAAGCATCAACGCCGTATGTCAGCGGATCAAAATAAGACAGAGCCCTTATCGAGGCCGGCAGATTTGAAACAGGAAATAAGGCTCCGGATAAAAGAAACAGGGGAAATGCAATAAAATTAATAACCGTGCTGAACCCGTGAAAGTCCTTCAGTACCGAAGACAAAATCAACCCTATGTTTATAAAGATCATCGATATCAGAACCATTATCACGATAGAGGACAGAATAGCAGGAATAAAAGGCAGCCTGAAACCAAGCAATACTGACATCATCATAATAATAAGCGCCTGAATGAGAGATGTTGTTGCGCTTCCGGAAATCATCCCGAGGACAATAGAGGTTCTGCTTGCAGGAGTAACCATAACCTCTTTTAAAAATCCGAACTGCTTGTCCATAATGACGCTCATACCTGCATAAGCAGCCGTAAAAAGAAGAGTCATTCCTATAATGCCAGGCACAAGGTACTGAAAATATCCTATTGATGCAGGCAGACCCGGAAATTCCACTCTTCTGAAACCCATTCCCTGAAAGACCAGCATAAAAGCCGGCATACCAATAGCACCTGCTATCCTTGACCTTGCCCTGAAGTACTTTATCATCTCACGCCGCCAGAGAACATATACAACTCTTCCCTGAATCACCTGAGCATCCTCCTTCTCATCCGCTCACGCCTGACCGACTTTCTGCTTCCTTCCTGTTCCCGTATAGTTGAACCTGTCAGGCGGAGAAAAACGTCTTCAAGACTTGGTTTGTTGAAATTAATCGAACTGATCCCTATACCCAGGACGCCGGCAGTCTGAAAAATATCTGGAATATTTTTCTCATAATCCGATATAATTACATCAAGCATTTTTCCGTTCTGAACAACTTCCTTCACCCAGTCTTTTTCCCCCAGTGCAGCAGAAAAGATATCAGCCTCCCCCTCAATTTCCAGGCTGACACAATCACCCCTTAGGCGGCTTTTCAGACCTGATGGTGTATCAAGTGCAATTATCTTCCCATGGTCAATTATCGCAATCCGGTCACAGAGGTAATCAGCTTCTTCCATATAATGGGTGGTCAGAACGACAGACGTCCCGTAATCCCTGTTCAGCTTTCTGATATGTTCCCATATTGATCTCCTGGTCTGTGCATCAAGCCCGAGGGTAGGCTCATCCAGAAACAAAACCTTTGGATAATGAATAAGACCCCTTGCGATTTCAAGCCGCCTTTTCATCCCGCCCGAATAATTTTCAACAAGAATATCGGCTTTATCAGCCAGACCCACAACATCAAGCACTTCCCGGATTCTTTTTTTCCTCTCATCTGAACCGATACTGTACATCATGGCGTGAAACTCAAGGTTTTCCCGCCCTGTAAGCCCTATATCAAGAGAGGGGTCCTGAAATATTATCCCTATATTATTCCTGATCCTGGCAGGATCTCTTCTAAGGTCATATCCTGCGATTTCAGCATCACCTGCTGTGGGAATAATAAGTGTGGTCAGCATATTGATTATAGTTGTTTTTCCCGCACCATTGGGTCCCAGAAGCCCGAAGAGTTCTCCGGTCTCAATCGAAAATGAGACACTGTCCACAGCAGTGAATTCTCCGAATTTTTTAGTCAGCTCTTTAACAATTATTGCACTCATATGAAACAAGACCTTAAAACCGAAATTATTGAACAATTATCAGACATTCATTTTTCAAAATTCTCTTTTCAAAATTCATCATTAATTGAAATAAATGAACAGTGTAAGTTTGAAAATTGCATAAATATGATCTGAACGCTTAATGATTATGGCAGCACAGCCCTAATCTTGAACCCACAAGCCTTTTTGTATACTCCTCAGCAGGTGAAAGCATCACATCGTGGGAATTCCCCATCTCTACAATCTTTCCGGAGTCCATAACGGCTATCCTGTCAGCAATCTTCAGAGTAAGGGAGAGGTCATGTGAAATATATATCATTGCAAACCCTTTCCTGTTCTGAAGGCCCTTTAAAAGTCGCAATATGTTTGCAGATGTTGAGACATCCAGAGCCGACGTTATCTCATCGGCAATAAGGAGTTTCGGCTCCATGACCATTGCTCTGGCAAGTGCAACCCTCTGCCTCTGCCCGCCGCTGAGTTCTCCGCAGTATTTTTTGAGGAAATTATCATTAGCTGGAAGGCGGACAAGTCCAAGGGCATTTTTAACCATCTGCAGCCTGTCTCCATTCGACCCTATCTTATTGATATAAAGGGGCTCTTTGACTGCATCAAGCACGGTAAACCTGTTGCTTGTCGAACTGAATGGGTCCTGGAATACTATCTGAATGCCGTTGAGCCTGTTCCCAAAGTTCCCTCTGTTTACATTCCCGCCCATAAACAGGACCTCTCCTGATTCGGGTTTTATCACATTTGCAAGGAGATGTGCAAGGGTTGACTTGCCTGAACCTGTCTGGCCTACAACTGCAAGAACCTCCCCTTCCTTCACTTCCAGATTAACATCCTCAACTGCCTGAAGATATTCCCCATCCGGTAGACGATATCTGAAACTCAGATTTCTTGCTTCCAGAAGACCTGCTACGCCTCCCCTGTGGCATGCAATTTCCCTCCCGCCTGCGGGCATCAGAACCGGGGAAACTTTGCTGCAGATATCGATTTTTTGCGTGCACCTCGGGCTGAATGGACAGCCATTAAACTCATCCCCTGCCGGTACATCTCCGGGAATTCCCCATAAATCTTTATAAACAAAAATATCCGGGGTCGAGTGGACAAGTCCTCTTGTATACGGGTGGCGGGGAGACACAAGGATATCCCTTACAGGGCCTGTTTCCATAATCCTTCCCGAATACATAACGGCAATTCTCGACGCCACCGAAGACACAAAAGTAATATCATGAGATATCAGTAACATTGTATACCCGTTCTTTTTCTGAAGGTTAACCAGAAGATCCCTTATCTCCTTTCGGGTGAATGCGTCAAGGGCGGAAGTAACTTCATCAAGAATCAGTAATTTAGGGTCGCATGAAAGAGCCATTGCCAGAAGAACCCTCTGCCTCATGCCCCCGGAAAACTGATGCGGATACAGATCCATCCATTTCGGATCAAGACCAACAGTCCGGAACAGGTCAGCACATTTACTCCGGGCTTTTTCAGGGCTGATACCAAGATGCTTTATCATTGGTTCTGTTACCTGAACACCTATTTTCAATACCGGGTTCAGCACCTCAAGGCTGTTTTGAAAAACTATTGCAATATCTTTCCACCTGAATTTGTCCATCCCGGATTCGGGCAGTGAAGAGATTAGCTCATCCCTGTAAAGGATTTCACCGTAAACGGCTGTATTTTCCGGCAAAAGCCCCATGATCCCGAGGGCAACAGTGGTCTTACCGCTTCCGGATTCTCCTACAATGCCCAGAATTTCTCCTTCTTCAATTTCAAAAGAAATGCCGTCAACAGCCCTGACAGTGTCAGTGTCGGTCATATAGCGGCATTTAAGGTCGTTGACTTTAAGCAGACTCATAATCAGAACCCTTTTTTCATCTTTAATTTCGGATCAAGTATCCTTTCCATATCCCTGCTTATGAACGCAAGACAGAGCAGGAGAAAAATAAGCATAAACAATGGAGGCAAGAGCCACCACTGCCAGTAAGGCGTAAAATATATTGATTTGAAACCGGTTGCATGATTAAGCATCATTCCCCAGCTCTTGGAAGTAGGGTCTCCAAGTCCCAGAAAAGCGAGCCCTGTTTCGGCTATGATTGCATGTGAGGATATGCTGATGACAAGCACGAGCAGAACAGGCATAACTTCGGGAAATATATGCTTCCGGAGCAGGTAAAACGGCTTTGCACCGTAATTTTGGGCGGCAATAATATAGTTGTTCTTTTTTAATGAAAGAGTCTGGGAACGTGCAATGCGTGCGGGTTTTGCCCAGCTGAAGAGCACGAGTACAAGGATAACGTTAAGGATACTCGGCCCGAGAAAAGCGGATATTACAATCAGAAGAGGAAAACCTGGAAGAGACATAGTCACATCGATTACTCTCATCAGTGCCTGGTCAATATGCCCTCCCATATACCCTGCCAGTATCCCGAGAGTTCCTCCCCCAAAACCTGCCGTAAAAGCTACCGCAAGCCCTATTGTAAGGCTCATTCTTGCACCATAACAGATCTGCGACCAGATGTCCATGCCAAGTTCATCGGTTCCGAGTATGTGTTCGGGACCTGGGGGTTCAAGGGAATTTCCTGTGATCTTCTGAGGTGGATAAATTGTTATTACAGGAGCAAAAGCTGCCATTAAAATGATACAGAGGATCCCAAGGATACCAATTTTACCTTCAGTACTGAATTTAGAGAAAGGCCTGGCTACAATGCTTACAATTCTGTTAATTCTGTTACTTCTGTTAATGTTTAAAGCCCGAATAAAAGAGAGTATTCCGGCATTTTCAGAGAAAGCAATATCCTTTATCATACCACAACTCTCGGATCAAGTTTCCCGTATATTTTGTCAACCAGCAGGTTGCAGACAAGTATTGAGACTGCAATTACCAGGAGAATGCCCTGAATAAGGGGATAATCTCTGCCAATTACAGCACTTCGGAGTGTCATCCCTATGCCGGGATAAGAAAAAACGCTCTCAACAAGCACAACGCCGCCCATCATTATGCCGATCATGAAACCTGTTCTTGTAACTACAGGAAGCAGGGCATTTCTGAGTGCATGCCTTGTCCATACGGTTTTTTCACCCAGCCCTTTTGCCCGGGCAGTCCTGATGTAATCCTTTGTGGTCACTGTAATCAGGGTGTTTCTGGTGAGCAGGTACACGCCGGTTAGCTGTGAAAGTGACAGGGTCACAACGGGCAGAAAAGCATGGTAGAGGATATCCCGTGCCTGTTCTGCCAAACTGTTATAGTCAGAGAAAGGGGTAATGGCACCCGCAAGCGGGAAGATCCTCAGGTGTACACTGAAAATCAGGAGAAGGATCAGGCCAAGCAGAAAAGAGGGAATTTCTGCAAAAGCTATCATGCCCGTCATCATAATTCTGTCACTCCCGTTTTTTCGGTTCTTTGCCGAAAGTGTTCCTAGAACCACACCGGATATTGTACTGATTACAGTAGCTCCCTCGACGATCAGCACAGTCCAGGGGAGATGGAGCAATATTACATCACTGACAGGCATTTTGTAATAAATGCTCCTTCCCAGATTTCCTGTCATCAGATTTTTCATATATACTAAAAACTGTTCATAAAGCGGCCTGTCAAGCCCGTAATAGTTCATGTAATAAAGGCGCTGCTCCTCTGTCATTACGATAATATCTTCCCCTGCCTCGTCTGCGGAGGTAGTCGTGAAAGGGTCTCCAGGCATCATTCTTGGAAGAAAAAAGTTTATGGCAAGAATTACAAAAAGGGTTGATAGCAACCTTAAAGTAAACGAATTCCTGTCATTTCTCATTAAATCATCTGCCCCTTTACCGCCCGATTATCTGCCGTTAACTTCCCATACCATCATGCCGGTATATACATCCGACTCGGAACGGTAGATTCCTTCCGGAGAGGCTTTTTGATAATAATCCATTATTTTTTGCTTTGTTTCATCATCAAAATCCCTGCCCCTTCCAATGAACTCCATTGCCTGTTCTGCCGCTTCTTTCCAGTTTAGCTCTTCTTTCCATTCGGAATGGTTAATCCGAAGTGAGGGCCTGTAGCCTGAAAGGTAGAGATACATGAAGGGGTAAATTATGCCGTTCATGTTATTCCCGGAATTTTCCCCGACTATCGAACTCCGAATATCACGATACGCTTTATCCTCCTCTCTTCTCAGGAAGTTACTGTAATAACAGAGCTTTTTTGAGCATTTCATCATCGTATCAAAGTTATCAACATCCCTGATCCCCGGTGTCATGGAGGCAATTACAAGGTCGAATTTGTTCCGGAATCCAAGCTCATCTATGTCTGCCGTCCACCAGGAACATTCAATGATGTCTATCGGAAGAGACTCTTTTTTTACGGCATCTTTCAGCCTGTCAAGCATTCCACACGAAATATCAAGTGCTGTAACTTCTGCTCCGAGCCGTGAAAGAGGAAGGGAGAGGGTGCCGGGTCCGCACCCGATATCCAGGACTCTGGAACCTTCCGGATTAAAACCGGATTCTTCGAGGAATTCGAGAATTTCATCGGTTCTCTTCTTTCTTTGATCTTTGTCAATATTCCTGGAATAATTATCAGAGCGCCTGTTCCAGAACTCTGCCATCCTGCCCTCATCCATGATCAGCCCATTAGCCGTGGATTTTTTCCAGCACTCGATCAGGTTGTTAATATCATCTTTTTGCTGCAACTCCATCCCTCTCCAGATACGAAAGAATGCTGTGTGTCCTTGCATGGTGGTCGTACATATTCATCCAGCCGTCGTATTTTGAAATGTGCCATGCATCATACGATGTGGTATAATAAAGCGGGATTGCGGGTACGTCACTGGCAATCACGGTCTGCATCTCGTATACAAGTTCTTTCCGTTTCTCATCGTCCAGTTCCTGCAATTCCTGTGCACCAAGGGCATTCAGGGTATCATTATGGTAACCAAACACTGATGCACCGGATGATACACTTCCTGACTTTGAGGTATCACAGTATCTTGTACGGAGATAATCTGCATCAGTTCCCCAGCCTCCATAGCCACTGATCAGGAGTTCAAAGTCTCCGCTCTTCAGATTGGAATCACGGGACTTGCTCTCCAGTGACTTTACCTGGACATCGATTCCCACTTCACTCAGTCTCTCTTTTATGAGTTCTCCAATACGGACTTCGCCGCTGCTGAGGGACAGTACATATGACAGTTTTTCCCCGTTTTTATCGCGTATTCCATCCCCGTCTGTATCGGTCCATCCTGCCTCGTCAAGCAGTACTCCGGCTTTTTCCGGATCGTAGCCATATTCCGGCTGGTCGGGATTATACCAGACATGGTCTTCGGGAAGTATGCCCATTTTGCCGGCTTTTCCTGCACCTCTTGCGATCTTTTCCACCAGTTCGTCACGGTCAATTGCATAAGCAAAAGCCTGCCTTACCCTGCTGTCATTGAGCTCAGGACAGTTTTTCATGTTGAAATAAAACTGGTAACCCCAGAAAGCCGGCTGCTGGACTATTCTTATATCCGGGTCTGACGTGAACCGGTCAAGAGTATCGGGAGATATGCTTGTGAAGTCTATTTCTCCCTGTTCAAAAGCTACCAGTGAATCGCTTACCGGAACAAACTCGACGGTTTTAACGGAAGTCTCAGGTCCCCAGAAATTCTCGTTTGTTACAAAGCGGTATGTTCCATGCTCTTTATTGTACTCGTCAAGAAGGAACGGGCCGGTACCAATGACAGCCTCTGGATCAAGGAAACTGGCAGGGTCTGAGACATTTTCGTATATATGCTCTGGTATGATCTCAAAACCAGTCAGCTTGTAAAGGAAGGTTGAAACAGGCTGGTTAAGTACGAATTTGACAGTGTTTGCGTCCACAACCTGAACATTATCTACAATGCCAGACTCAATTCCACCTGATACCGGTACATGTTCCTGCTCATAATCAAAAGTAAATTTGACGTCATTTGCTGTGAAAGGTTCTCCATCACTCCACACAACACCTTCACGGAGATGAATTGTATATTCTGTCCCATCTGAACTGACATCCCAGCTTTCAGCCAGCCAGGGAATTATGCCTGTTTCATCTCTTTCTAACAGGCTGTCAAAGATCATTCCAACTTTTGATGATCCGGGACCTCTTGGATATATCGTAAACGGCTGTGGATAGCCGCAATCTCCGCCGCTAAGGTTAACAGCATCCACATGCTGTGATCCTTCAGCAGTATTCTCAACCAGTGCTTCTTCTGCCAGTGCCTCTCCAGCCGTTGTTTCGGCCTGAGCGCTGTCCTTTTCAGCACAGCCCGCCGTCATCAGGATCAGGGCTGTCAGGAAAACAGAAAATAGTACAAATAACTTTTTTTTCTCCATTAAAGAACACCCTATTTTTGTGAATTTCCCTACCTATCGCATGGTAATATGAATAAATATATTAACAACACGTAGGTGTTATTATCTGCACATATAAGAGTATTACGAAATGCTTCTAAATATGTGAAAAATCTCAGATTATAATAAACTAATTAACTTATTTATGCTTTAATTCTGAGTTGAATAATGTAAATTATGGTAAAAGCAATTGACTTTTTGTCCAGACTTATACAAAAATACTGTAACTATCAGGTCGATGAGCTTTGTTTTCTGAAACTCGGTGTACAAAAAGAGGGCTCGAGATATTCGCTGGAAGAATCAAGCAAAAAAGTACGGTTGATTTCGAATATTATCTCAATAAAGGCTTTAATCAATATACTCAAAAATAATGCAAAAAGAGTTCTGCAAAAAAAGTTCTCAAAACAGAATCAAATAAAAAAGATCTAAGAGTATGGAAAATCCCGCCCGAAGGCGGAACTTGAATTTACTCTGCTGCTGGAGCTTCTTCTGCGGTTTCAAGGCCGAGAAGAGCTTTTATGGATTTGCTTCCGTATTCAACGATCTTGGCGTTGACCTGAACAATATCGGGAGCAATTTCCCTTCCGCGCATCATTTTTCTCCTGCGCTGGCCGGGAAGCTTGGGGGTGTAACCGACACCTGTTGCGGTCAGGATTCTCTGTCTCCTGGGACCTGGAAGGTCCGGCTTCATAACAAAACCGCTGCCATCACAGCCGCCAGTGATCTGGACTTTGTAGCCGGTGAGCCCGAAAATGCTGCCGTCAACAATGTTCCCGATTGACTTTCCTATTAATGCGTTTGCTTCAGCATCCTTAATATCGATCTGGTAAGCACGTGCTTCTTTTGGATCAGAAACTACAACTTTGAAATTTGCCATGTGAAATCCTCCAATCAGATTTATTTAAAATAATTCCTTTTCCTTGCTTTTTAATCTGAGTTATCCTGAATTCTTACCTGTCTTGCTGCATCCTGAATATGCTGCTGCCTGCATATCAGCTTTTACTTTGCCCAGAAAGGATTGTCTTTCCTTTTGAGTGACAGGAAAATATCAAGAGTTTCCTTTTCATCGGTTGAAAGGGAGTCGTAGATCTCGTGCTCAAGGACTTTGGCATGCCTTTCAGGCACGTTAATATAGAGCACGTCTTCTTCTTTGATCTGCCTGCCTACGGTTGCACCTTCGATTGCCATTGCAACCTCTTTGCCTACTTTTGCAGAAGGAATATTTTCACCTTCGGACTGCAGACCCTTAATCTTGCCAACAACGGTTCCGTTTTCAAGCATGACATCCGCATTTGTCCGGACAACTCCTCCAAGAACTCTTACCCCGACAACAGCGGGTTTGCTCTGCCGGAAAACACATCCTGGAAGGATTTTGAACTTTCCGGGGCGGATTATTGTCTCGAAAATCTTCTTTTCAGCCAGTTCCTGCTGCTCTTTGACGTATTTCTGGTAATCTTCAACCAGGCGGTAGATCACATCACTTGTGAATACCTTTATACTGCTGTCCTGCAAAAAATCTCTGGCATCAGGGTGAACCTTAACATTGAAACCTATAATCACCGAGTAAAGAGGGTCTTCAACTGTCGAAGCCTCGACTGCGTCCCTGTGGGAGATGTCTCCTACTTCAGCTTTCCTGATAGGAACATTATCTTTCTGGAACTCGTGGACAAGGGCTTCAAGGGAGCCAAGGGTATCTGCTTTGATCATAACCCCTACTGAACCCGTATCAATCCTGACCTCATCGATCTCGGACTTTACCTGGGCTACAATCTCTTCAAGGTCATCTTCCGTTGCAACCCTTATAGGAGAGCCTGCAAGTGCACCTTCGAGTCCCGGAGCAGAGATCTTTACACCGGCTGCAGCAGTTACTTTATTTACCTGCTGGAACTTGCTCTCATAACGGATTTCGGAAAGTTCCCTCGGCTTTAAAAGAGCCCTCACCTTTGTCTGGATCGGCTCGCCCAGGCTTCCGATAACAACCGTATCTCCTTTCTTCAGTGTGCCGTCGTAAAGGATAATATCAAGGGTTGCTCCGAGTCCTTTTTCTTCCTTTACCTCGAGGACAGTCCCTACTCCCGGATTTTTGGCGCTGTACTGAAGGTTTGCCTCAAGGAATTTCTGGGCAAGACCTAAGAGCACCATAAGGACATCAGGAATGCCTTCTCCAGTAAAAGCGCTAACAGGGACCACACCAAGGGTTTTCTGGAAGTTTGTGACCCGGTCATAGCGTTCTGCGGCAAAGCCCTGGTTGTAAAGCTCGCCTATTACCTCATAGAGCTTTGTTTCAAGCCGTGCCTGGACATCACTGGACTGCTTCTTGAAAGTCGCTGCAAAAGGCATGTCCTTGTATGATACCCAGCCACCGATCCTGTCGATCTTATTGGCAACAACAACAAAAGGAGTTTTGAACCGCTTTAAGATCTGCAAGCTCTCGTGGGTCTGGGGTTTGAAACCTTCGTTTATGTCAACGACAACAATTGCAAGGTCGGCAAGAGCGCCTCCTCTGCTCCTGAGGGTTGTAAAAGCGTGGTGTCCTGGAGTGTCAATAAAAAGCAGCCCCGGCACCATGAAACGGTCCCTGAGCCTGGGATCTCCGAGCTTATTGACAATCACATCTATAGGGACTTCGGTTGCCCCTATGTGCTGGGTAATAGCCCCGGCTTCTCCGCTAACAATTGCAGTACCTCTGATCTTGTCAAGCAGAGTGGTTTTCCCATGGTCAACGTGCCCCATCACGCAGACTATAGGAGTCCTGAGATTTTTCTTGTCGGTCATATACAGAACCTCTCTCATTCCCGCGTCTTATTTGCTGCAGGTCCAGAAGGGTCCGGGTTTCCCCGGAAGGACCCATTTTGCAGGTAACGGATTACGAAAGCTTTGTCGTGCCGAAAAATTCCGGAAACATGAAAAGGCTTTTCCGAACCTGCATTACTCGTACAGACAGACCTCATCGACTCTGGAATACTTCGCGATTTCGGAGTCCTTAAAGTGAATTGCAATTTCTCTTGCTGCAGCTTCAGGAGAATCTGAGGCATGAACCACGTTTCTTCCCACATCAAGAGCAAAGTCTCCGCGGATAGTTCCGGGAGCGGCGTCTACAGGGTTTGTAGCTCCGTTTATTGCTCTCATAACTTTAACTGCATTCTTTCCTGCAACTACCATTGAAACTGAAGGGCCTGAGGTAATGAACTCGATAAGCGAGGGGAAGAACGGCCTTGCTGCGTGTTCACCGTAGTGTTCTTTTGCAGTGGCTTCGGAAATAACGTTCATTCTGAGGGCGACAATCTTCAAGCCTCTCTTTTCGATCCTGGAAATTACCTCTCCAACCAGCCCGCGCTGGACTCCGTCAGGCTTTACCATTACGTATGTCTGTTCCATGTGCACACCTTCTTTTGACTAACAGGCAATTATGCTTTTTTAAGCTGGATTTTGCCTTTCTCAGTCCACTCGGTGCGGCGCGGAAGCCTGCCAAGGGCAAAGTTGCTCATGCACTTGGAAGAGCACATGAAGTAAGTGGAGCCGTCTTTTTTGACGTAGAGCTTACCGGTACCAGGCTCCAGCATCTGTCCGCAAAAATAGCATTTCCTCTGTTCCATTTATTTTCACCGTGTATCTTTTTACCTGGTAGTCAGTTTCTTTGCTTCTCTTGACGTTTCCAGAAGCATCAGAATGTCACCGATGCGGACAGGACCCACACAGTTCCTTGTGATTACCCGGCCCTTGTCTCTGCCTTCCAGAACCCTGCACTGGATCTGACTGGCTTCACCATGCATACCTGTGTTCCCGATAACGTCAATAACTTCGGCAGCAAAGCCGCCTGTTGTGCTTTCTTCAGCCATAATCAGCACCCCTTGTTATCAGGATTATTTAAGAGCTTCAAGCTTCTGAGCGATGTCCTGGATCATTTCAGCTGCTTTGCCTGCATCTACAATTGCGACTGCTGCACAGGAGACACCAAGTCCGCTGGCTGCGCCAAGGTCTTTCTGGTTCTTAATGAAGATGTAGGGAGCTTTCTTTTCCTCGGAAAGAGGGGCAAGGTGAGCGACAATCTCTGCAGGCTCGATATCTTCAGCAACCAGGACAAGCTTTGCATTGCCTCTTTCGATTGCTTTTGTGGCTTCGTTTGTGCCCTTCTTAATCTTTCCTGTGTCTCTGGCAAGTTCCAGAGCTTCAAGTGCTTTGTTTGTAAGTTCTTCAGGAACATCGAATTTAGCTAATTGTGCCATTTAAGTTTCTCCTTCGAAATTGCGGATTTCGCAATTTTTCATCAATCATAGGTTTTTAACACATATCTGTCAACATTGAAAAAATTCAAATTCCCAGGAACCTGAAGTGCTTCAATGCGGAGAGTAAATGAGTTGAAACATAGATACTGCTAGCTAAATGCTGCAGATTGAACCTTAAAAGTACATACTAGCCTATAAACCTTCTGCTTGAGAAAAAGGGCAATAACCATTGAACTGAAACAACCCTGTGGGAAAAAAGCCTGGAAAATTGAAGAGTATCATAGAGGAATAAAACCGTTTTGTTGAGTATAATGCTGTCAGGCAAGAAGAAACGCTGTGCAAAGAGCGCACAACATGCTGGCAATAAGAATTTCTAAGATTTGAAATGCAAAGAATAAATACAGAGATTACATGGTTTGAAATAAAGTTGAGCATTACAAGAAATGCTATTAATAAATTTATAAGAAAGCCAATTTACACCTTAGGATAAAAATTGAGAAAATTAAGAAGTTGCCTGCAAAGCAGACAAACACGCAAGTCCTATTTTATTGATAATAAATTGGTTTTGAGACTAACTCATAAATATAAAGAAGATGTACTGTAGAAGATATTAAACTGTCTCAACAACAAGCTAAAAATTAATGTACAAATCAAACATACTTTTCAGAACATTAAACAGACATAAAAGTAAATGAAGACGTTTTATTTTGATACTCACTTTGAAAAGGTTTGTTAAAATCGAATTAAGAACGTTATCAACGAATCGCTCAACTTTTTGAAACATAAGAGGTATAATTCAAAATGTTTGTTCTTTTAGGAGTTGTCACAGAACAAACTATGCATAGGTTTAGATTGGATGCCTTGATTTTCAAGCTCGTTATCACCAATTAAAAATTAACTTTGTGAAAAATGTGCTTAATTTATTTTGTGACAGTTACTTAGTATATGCCTTTATAAGTTAGAGAAACACGAGTAAAAATTAACCTACTTGCTGATTTTGACTGTAACGGTTGTGTTATTATGGAGAAAATGAAGACAAAAGTGATTCGGTCAGTAATTGTACCATTACTTGTATCTGCATTGATTCACATCTTTGCACTATCGGTGTTTATTTTTGATATTTTTCACATATTACCGGAACTTTTTGAAGTTCTTATGGTACTGATCAGTATATTTGTATACCCAGTAGCCCCTATCTTTTACGGATTGCAGACAAAAGATCGAATAGGATCTATTATAGTTGGAACAGTACCAATATTATGTTTGTTCTACGAATTACATCTAAATTCATTTATTGCTGGAAATGTTCCTGAAACAGAGCGGATTCTCGACATTTTTACTTATTTTGGAAGTTTGGCAATTATTGGCGGACTGGAAGGGTATTATGCATCAAAAGAGCAGTTTGATTCTCTTATCATTGCAGTAGTTCTTGCGATATTTTGGATAAGCATATTTCTAAACGGATTAGATTGAACCTACTTTCCGCAGATGTCCTTTAAATTTTCACAATTTTTCTTGCTATCGTTTTTTCTGAAAAACTCCATATTTACCCAAACGTATATTTTTGATCTTTTCCTAAATTTGCGGCTTTTCTCCTTCATTGAAAACGTCCAGTAGTGTTTCCCTAAGCTTCAGTTGAGATAATAACTGCAAATTATCAAATATTTTTTCAAAAACGACAACAGGAAAAATGTTATTTTTTTGAAGACATCTGCGGAAAGACAGATTGAAAGTATTTTTTTATAAAAAATGAATATGAGAGTTAGTATAACTCATCAAATTACGATTCATATATTCTGGTAGCCCATCCGTTGTTATATGGAGATGAAATGTAGTTATCGAGGTCATAATTGTCCATGTAAACTGTCCAACCACCATTATAGAAATATGCAACATGCTCTTCAGCAGTTTCATATTGGTCTGCTGTATGGGGAGATGCTGTGTCGTGATGTGCGTTTGCAACTACAGCACCGCTAGACATTTGCCACAGCCTTACATGGTATCCGCCATTGGGGCGTGTTACGCTGTCAGCCACACCATCGCCTGCAGCCCAGCCCCATTGAGGATCAGCAACATAACGAGAATATTGAGTTGGGTAATCAGTCCAACCTTCATCCAACATCTCTGATTTTACTGTACTTACTGTATTACTGGGCCAGACCAAATTTATTGGATCCTCCCTTTCATAAATTCCGTAAGCTACATATGCCCATGCCCATTGAGGATAACTATAACCATCATTCCACCAATCATACGGATTGTCTGCAGTTGTTAGTACCACTGCTTTTTCGGTCACAGATACTTTTTCATTTCCTTCCGTAAGAACAAAGGATTCGCCATCTATAGAAATGGTATCCATAACATTTGTGTCTATAGGAATTGTCTCTACTTTTGTGATATTACTTAGACCAAATTTGTCTTCAAGACATTTTCCAGTGTAAATCTCACTTTTTGTTAGTTTACCTTGTTCATACTTGTAAGTTTTAATTGATGTGACATTTATGGTATGTTCATCCATCCATTTCTTTCTTTGGCATGAAAGTCCGTGATGAAAACTATCATCACGTACCCTTCCCTTCC
>NZ_DAOOUJ010000062.1:0-17659 GCF_035390745.1 Methanosarcina sp.
CTGAACCATGGAGCCAGACAAGCTTGGTCTCTGCAAGTTCAAGCGCATTTACAATATCAGTCTTGTAGCTGGCCAGAAATGCAGATGCTCCAACCGTACCCACTACCTTCATGAAGGTGCGGCGATCCATTTTTAAGAAGTCCACACTATCCAGTGTACGGACAAGATTTGTCGTTCCAGTACTCATCTCTACCACATCTTGATTTTACCCAAATTTATATACTAAAGAATATATTAATTAAAAACTCTCCAGAATTATATAAATACAACTATAAATTCCTCACTAATGTTTTCAATGAGGGAATAGTATTTAAGGATTTTTACTTTGATCGATAAATATATTAGTCGGGTAAGGGAGTCTTATTTATAATAAAAGGGATATAATTATGATTAAAATAATAATGCAGTTCGTCAAAGAGTAATGATATTAGTTTGCCACTCCTGGGAAAAAGTTTTATGAGAAGGCTTTAAAGAAAAAAAGAAATACAATAAGAGCTTATTTTTCATGAAAGTTTGCTGAAAATACCACATAAGTATTACTTATTAATACTTCTAAATACTATTATGCACATCAGATCTGAATGGAAGATTTTCTGAGCATGTTTTAAAATATATGATAGCAGGTCATAAACCCCGGGGAAGACATTTTCAAATTATGTAGATGAAATGGAAAAACAAAAACGTTATAAAATAGAACCATAGAATTGCGAAAAAGCAATTTTTTCCAGCGATTTATTTCTAGAATTCTGAACCCGGTTAAATTCATAATTATTCATTATAAACCATGCTTTTCTGCTGGCAGTAACTGGAAGAAGGACCAGTAGGAAAAATGAACAGAGAGTGGAGAAGGGGAAATTGGAATAAATGTTCTGTCTCTTGTTAACCATACAAGAAATCAAAGTTTCTTGATTGGGGCTTCAAAAAAATATTTCATTATGATGAAAACATCTCCTTTAAAATAGCTCGAACGCGAAAACTAATCTATAACCATTAATTTCTTAAAAAGACTATAATTTGAAAGAAAACGGAGAGGTACATATGTGTATAGCAATTCCTGGAAAAATGACGGCTATTGTGGATGAAAACACAGCAACTATTGACATGGGTGGGATCTGTAGAGACGTGAATATGGCTCTGATGGGAGGTGCACAGGAGTCAATGATCGGAAAGCATTTCCTTGTTCACGTTGGATATGCGATCTCTGAGATATCGGAAGAGGAAAGTGAAGAAACCATGCGTCTGCTCAAGATAATGGCTGGTCTTGATGAAAACGACTCCTTAGAAAGTGAATCTCATTGAAAGTGGATGTTGATAATATGGAAAACGGAACATCTCTTTCAAAACCAGCGTCTTCTGAACTCGAAATGAAGCTCCTTGAAAGAATAAAAAATTCGGAAGTACCACTTCGCATAATGCATGTATGCGGAACGCACGAAAGAACCATAGCAAAATACGGGCTCAGAAGTGTACTGCCGCAGAATATAGAAGTAATAAGCGGTCCAGGCTGTCCTGTCTGCGTTACTCCTGAAGAAGATGTTAATATTGCAATTGCCCTTGCAAAAAGCGGAGCGACTGTAGTCACTTTCGGAGATATGATGAGAGTTCCCGGTTCGGCAGAAAGCCTGCTGGATGCAAAATCTGAAAGGGCGGATGTAAGGATGGTCTACAGCATAGACGATGCAATAGCCCTTGCAGAAAAAAAACCTGAGCTAGAAGTGGTTTTTTTCGGAATAGGGTTTGAAACCACAGTCCCTGCAAATGCGGCGGCTCTTTTAAGAGATACACCCGAAAACTTCAGCCTTCTTGCCTCTCAGAAACAAACTCCTCCTGCAATCAACCTCCTTGCCAGTGATACAAATGTTGACGCTTTTATAGCTCCAGGGCATGTGGCGACCATAATAGGGACAAAGCCTTTTGAGCCTCTTGCAGAGAAGGGCTTTCCTGTTGTAGTAAGCGGGTTTGAAGCAGGAGACATACTTCTTGGAATAAGCCTCTTACAGATGCAGGCTGAGAAAGGAATCTCAAGAGTAGACAATGGCTATCCAAGAGTTGTAAAACCAGAAGGAAATACTATAGCCCTGAAGATGATGAACGAGGTATTTGAAACTTCAGACTCTGAGTGGAGAGGTATCGGGAACATAGAAGATTCAGGGCTCGTGCTCAGGAAAGAGTTTGAAGAAAAAGATGCAGCAAAGAAACATGAAGATCTTTATTCTTCTGCCCTTGCAGAGATAAAAGCAAAAGCCGAAACAAAAGACAAAAAACGCTGTATCTGTGCAGCTATCCTTACAGGGAAAGCAAATCCTTCCCAGTGCCCAAACTTCGGGAAAGACTGTACCCCTAAAAAGCCGTCTGGTCCCTGCATGGTCAGTCAGGAGGGCATGTGCTACAACTGGTTCAAATACTCCAGGGTAGGAGGCGGCAAGATTGCATGAACTATCCATTGCCTGTGAAATCTTCGAGCAGGTAAAATTAACTGCCGAAACGCACGGAGCAACAGAAGTCAAACATGTGACTCTTCAAATGGGAAGATTATCCCATACGAATCCTGAGCAATTGGGTTTCTGTTTTAAGGTTCTTGCAGAAGGAAGCATTGCCGAAAAAGCGGAATTTATTGTGGAAATGATGCCACTCTCTCTGGAATGCGAGTGCGGCTACGCGGGAACCGTGGACGAGAAGCAAATACATGAAAACAACGGACTCAAAAGTGAACTCCTTGCTTATGTGGCAGCTATTGAATGCCCTGTCTGTGGAAAACCGGCTCATATCACAGGCGGCAGAGAACTGATCATTAAAAGCATAGAGATCGAAACGGAAGAGGATCAAGCCGCAGCTAGTAATAATACGTAATCCCCCAGGTGATGTTTATGCTAATGCATGTAATCCATATGGGACACGATGTGTTCAAGGCAAACGATAAAATTGCCGAAAAAAACAGGAAGGTCCTTAACAAACACGGAGTCTTCTCAGTAAATGTTATGGGAGCCATAGGGTCAGGAAAGACCACCCTGATAGAGGAGGCTATTAAGCACCTCAAAGACAGGTATAGAATAGCAGTAATCGCAGGTGACGTTATAGCAGAGATGGACGCTTCTCGCTTCAGAAAGCTCGGAGTGCCGACAATCCCTGTTAATACGGGAAAGGAATGTCACCTGGATGCAAAGCTGGTAGAAAAAGCTCTTGGCGAAATAGATCTCGATAACACTGACCTCCTTATCATTGAAAATGTCGGTAACCTTATCTGCCCGGTGGACTTCAAACTGGGAGAACACCTGCGGGTTGTAATCGTGAGCGTAACAGAGGGAGATGACATTATCCTGAAGCATCCTGTGATTTTTAAGACCTCAGAGCTTGCAGTAATAAATAAGGTTGACATCGCTGATGCAGTTGATGTTGATGCTGAGAAAATGAAAGAAGATATCCTTTCCTTAAATCCTGATGTACCGGTTATCCTTACTTCAAAACACGACTGGGAAAGTCTGGAAACCTGGATTAGCTTCATCGAGCTTGGACTTAAAAAAAGCACAGAGCAGTTCTAACGAAGTCTTACGCAGATAAAAAGGAGCTTTAGATGAAATCAAATGCAATTTCTTTGGAACACGGTGCAGGTGGAGAGGTAATGCAGGCGCTTATAGGGGAGGTTATCCTTAAATACTTCCGTAATAAAAGCGCAGGTTCGATAGGTCTTGACAGCCTGGATGACGGGTCTACTGTCAGGCTTGAGAACTTTAACTCCGCCTCCGAACTTGTGCTGACAACGGACAGCCATGTGATTACCCCTGCTTTTTTCCCGGATACAAACATCGGAAGGCTTGCAGTTTCAGGTACAGTTAATGATCTTACGGTTATGGGAGCAAAACCCCTTGCTCTTACATGTGCCGTCATAGTTCCTGAAGGTTTTCCAATCCACGAATTTGAAGAAATAATCAAAACAATGGATCAAACGGCTGCGGAAGTTGGCGTACCCATAATCACTGGAGACACCAAAACCGTGGAAAAAACCGCTCTTGACTCTATCATCCTCAATACCGCAGGTCTCGGCATAACGGACAGTCCTGTAAGAGATTCGGGCCTGAAGCCTGGAGATAAAATCCTTGTAACAGGCACTATCGGTGATCACGGTATTTCTCTTATGGCTCACAGGGAGGGTTTTGACTTTGATACAGACCTGGTTTCGGATTCAGCTCCTTTATGGAAGCTCATTGAACCAGCCCTTAAACTCCGTACACCGGCAGGAGAGCCTGTAATAACAGCTATGAAAGACCCGACCCGCGGAGGGCTTGCAAATGCTTTGAATGAAATGGCAGTAAAATCCAGAGCAGGAATCCTGCTTGAAGAAAACCTTATTCCCTACAAGCCTGCAGTCACTGCAGCCTGTGAGATGCTGGGCCTTGATCCCCTTGAGGTTGCAAATGAAGGAAAAGCAGTTATTGGAGTAAGGGCGGGTTATGAAGAAGAGGTTCTCTCAATCCTCAGGTTGCATCCCTACGGCAAAAATGCAGCTCTTATAGGGGAAGTTACAGAGGATAATAAGGGGGAGGTGATCCTCAGAAACCGTTTCGGCGGAATGCGTTATGTGGATGTGCCTTCAGGAGATCCAATTCCCAGAGTTTGTTGAAAGAATTTCCGTTTCTCCCGAGTTGCTTATACATAAACTGCGACTCGGGACCATGTAAAATGAATGCATATTTTATATTAAAGGCTGCATAAAACAGGTGTTGTCTTTCCTGATTTTCATCTATGTTTCATCACTGAATATCAGGATAAGTTATTAATTTCTCTTTAATTACATTTTTCAAATCCCCATATAATTCGTATGCATTTTCTTTCCACTCTTATAAGGTAATGGAATTAATTCAATCTCCATAACGCTATCAAAAACTTAAGAACTTTCTTCAGGATACATGCAGGTGGCTTTTAATGTAAATTTTTGAAGTTAATATATTTTTATCATACTTGACTGGATATTTTATTGTTTCTGAAAAAGTGCTTTATTCAGTCTTTCATAAAGAAGGCAAGTCTTTATTTTTTTAATGTTCCACAATATATTTATAGGGGAATTTTTAGTCGTACTGAATACTCTTCTTAAACTGGGGGGTTTTTTGTCGTATTTTCTCCGGCGACACCTGAGATTGTTTTTTTTTGACAATTCAGCCTATTATTCATATGATTAATATAAAAGTGGGAAAAAAATCATCATGTTTAAATATGGCTATGATAGATTAACAGTTGGAAGCGTAGATATTATATATCTCTACGTTGTTTGGGCATTATTATTTTGTTATAATTTTAATTTAAGGGCTTATAATTATTATGGGCAATTTTGTCCACAATATTGTCCACAATATTTTATATGTTCTTACATGTTCCGGAAACTACTCGGTTGGATTGAGAAATCAATATCGTAAGCCTTGAACTGTTAAAAACGTACACTCCTCACAAAGCTTATTGAGTTTGATTTTATTCTTCAAGTGTGTAAGTCCCAACAGTATAGGTCTAAGGTAAACAGATAGGAGGAAATAGGTCGGAGGATACGTTGTATGATGGAAACAACAGTAATGCTATTAATCGCAGTACCCCTACTTTTTTCGTTTTTATTCCTAGGTCTTGGCAAAAGTATGTATAAAGTTCTTGCCTGGGCTTTCTTTATATTTGGGGTAATTGCTTCAGTTCAGTTAGTTCGGGATGGTGCTGGAGTCTACGAAATAACTGGATCAAATTTTGCAATGGTTGAAAACATTGTTCTTGTACTTGAAGTACTTGTAATATTGTTTATATTTGCTGTATCAATAAAATTCAAAAACTTACCTACTCTTGGACTGGGAATAATTTCAGCAGCTATAACAGGTTATACCCTTCTTCCAGGGAATGTTCCTGAAGTTGAAAGTGCTGTTTTTAATATTGATCCATTTTCTCAGGTAATGATATTAATTGTTAATATAGTCGGTACTGCAATCATATTATTCGCAACCGGTTATATGGATGAATATGAAGAACACAGGCATCTTCACAGACAGAGAACATTTTACTTTACAATGAGTTTCTTCTTAGCAGCCATGAATGGTCTTGTCATGGCTGACACCCTTAACTGGCTTTATCTCTTCTGGGAACTGACAACTCTCTGTTCATTCGTTTTGATCTCATACAACATGGATCAGGAAGGAATAAACAATGGTTTCAGAGCTCTGGCTTTAAACCTGATTGGTGGAATTGCTTTATCTGTAGGCATAATTCTTCTCGCTACTAATTATGATATAAGTACTCTTTCTGGAATTGGAACTTACGCCGGAACTGATGCCGCAGCGATGGCCGCTGTAGCTCTTCCTGTTGCTTTACTCTGTATCGGAGGCTTTGCGAAATCTGCTCAGATGCCTTTCAATAGCTGGCTCCTGGGCGCAATGGTAGCTCCAACCCCGGTTTCTGCCTTACTTCACTCAAGCACGATGGTGAACGCCGGTGTGTTTTTAGTTGTCAAACTTGTACCAGCATTTGCGGGCTCAAGCCTCGGAACAGCTATTGCAGTTTACGGAAGCTTTACCTTCGTTATGTGCTCAGCTTTAGCCTTATCTCAAAGGAATGCTAAAAGAGTGCTTGCTTACTCCACAATTGCAAACCTGGGATTAATTATTGCAAGCGCTGGAATTGGTACCCCTCTGGCTGTAGCTGCTGCAATTATGCTCATTCTGTTCCACGCAATATCCAAAGCTCTCCTGTTCCTCTGCACCGGAGAAATTGAGCACACCATTGGAAGCAGAGATATCGAGGACATGGCAGGGTTAATTAAAAAGGCTCCATATCTCACAACCCTCATAGCGCTGGGAATGGTATCCATGCTGTTACCTCCTTTTGGCGTGTTGCTTACAAAGTGGGTGTCAATGGAAGCTGCTTCAAACAACCCTATTGTGATAGTCTTCCTTATACTCGGAAGTGCACTCACTACAGTCTATTACTCTAAATGGCTTGGAACAGTCTTATCCTCAACCATGGATAAATACTCAGTTCACAATAAGAGAGCGGAAACGTATTTCCCGCTGTCAGTCCTGGGATTAGCCATTGTAGTTACAAGCATTCTTGTGTTCCAGGTTTATGATTACTTCATTAAACCCCAGGTTGAAATATTGCTCAAAACCGTCCCTGCTGTAACTGGACAGGCAGGACAATTCACCTCTGAAATAGGGGAATTTGCTTACGCAGCAATATTCGCAGTGCTTGTTCTGGCTGTTATAATCTATTTAGCTACCAAAAATATGTTCACTCCCCGCATGGCTGGATATTATATGTGTGGAGAAAACAACCTGGAAAAGGACAAATTAATGTTCAGAAATGGGCTCTGCGCTTACGATAAAAGCAGTGTCTCTAACATATATCTCCAGAATACCTTTGGAGAAAATAAACTTACAACACTCGGATATGCAATTTCCATAATTCTTATTGTAATTGCATTAGCAGGAGGGATGCTCTAATGGTGGCTATGAACGATGTTTTATTGGCTGTTCTGGTCCTGATTGGTGCTCCTATCATAGGCTGTTTAGCTTCTGGAATTGACCGGAAAATCACTGCAAGATTACAGGGTAGAGTTGGTCCTCCTCTTTTACAGCCGTACTATGATGTCAAGAAGCTTCTGAGCAAAGACAACATGATTGTAAACGGGTCACAGAACTTCTACGTAGTCGTGTACCTGATCTTTATAGTCTTGAGTCTCTTGATGCTGGTGTTCAAGGCAGATATGCTGATGATAATATTCGTATACACAGTAGCTTCAGTGGCTCTCATAGTAGGAGGCATGAGCACTGGCTCTCCATACGCCAGAGCAGGAAGTTCAAGGGAGATTATGGCTATACTTTCCTATGAGCCAGTTTTAATCTTATATGCTCTTGCAATATACCTGCTGACAGGAACTTTCAAATTATCTGCAGTAGTAGAGGCATCTTCCCCTATCCTGATATATACCCCTCTTATATTCATAGCAATGATAGTTGTTCTGAATATAAAACTGAAAAAGTCACCCTTTGATTATTCAACCTCTCACCATGCTCACCAGGAGCTGGTTAAAGGTATGCTTACCGAATATTCAGGACCAGGGCTGGCTACCGTTGAAATCGCGCACTTCTATGAATACGTGTTCTTAACTGGACTCATATTCTTATTCTGGGCATCAACCCCAATAATAGGTGTGCTTCTAGGTATCATTGCTTTCTTGCTGGTAATCGTTGTAGATAACATTACTGCAAGAGTATACTGGCAGTGGATGCTCAAATTAAGCTGGACATTCCTGCTGGTAATTTCCCTTGTGAACATAGCATACCTGTACGTAAGTGGAGTAAAAGTAGTGTGAAAGAGGGCTATTTATGAGTTTAGCAAAATCACCATGGATAATACATGTGAATTGTAACAGCTGCAATGGCTGTGACATTGAGGTAGTAGCCTGTCTTACTCCTTTATATGATGCTGAAAGATTTGGCGTCTTAAACATTGGCACTCCCAAGCAAGCCGATATAATGGTAGTTACAGGCTCGATAAATTACAAAAATGTCAATGTGCTTAAAAACATTTATAACCAGATCCCGGACCCGAAAGTTGTTTTAGCTGTAGGCGCCTGCGCATCTACAGGCGGGATATTCCACAACTGCTATAATGTGATAGGCGGAGTGGACCAGGTAATACCCGTAGATGCATATGTTCCCGGATGCTGCCCAAGACCTGAAGCCATACTTGACGGCGTAGTTGCAGCGCTTTCAATACTTGAAAACAAGAAGAAAGGGAATATCAAAGGAAAAGAAGTACCATTGAAAGGAAAAGAGGTGCCATCAAATGCTTGATAACGTAATTAAAGACATAGTAGAAATAAAAAGCAGTGGAGAACTGCTAAAAGCTGTTGAGGGTTTAAAAAATGATGGCTATCGATATGCTACTATGATATGCTTGAAAAAGGACGATGGCCACGAGTTGATATACATCTTTGACAAAGATAACAAACTGAAAAACCTGAGGTACTTTGTGAAACCAGGTGAAAAACCCAAGAGCGTATCAGGCATTTACCTGTGTGCACTTTTGATCGAGAACGAGTACCAGGATCTCTTCGGATTGACTTTCGATGGTTTAGCAATAGACTATAAAGGACACCTTTACCTGACGCCAAACAGTCCAAAAGCCCCACTGGCTTAAAGCAATTTGAGAGGAGAATCACATGACAACCGTAATACCTTTTGGTCCTCAGCACCCCGTTTTACCCGAGCCAGTATCATTAAAACTTGAACTGGACAATGATGTTGTTGTTGGAGCACTTCCCTCTCTGGGCTATGTGCACAGAGGGCTTGAAAAATTCATAGATACAAAGGACTACAATCAAACAACCTATATCTGTGAGAGAATCTGCGGAATATGCAGTGCCCTTCACGGTATAACTTATACAAAGGCAGTCGAAAAACTATTCGATGTCGAAGTCCCTGAAAGAGCAGAGTACATCCGGGTGATTGTCGGTGAACTCAACAGAGTTCACAGTCATCTTCTCTGGCTTGGTCTGTTTGCAGATGGTTTTGGGTTTGAAAGTCTCTTCTATGAATGCTGGAAGTACAGAGAGCCGGTACTGGATGTACTGGAGAGAATCTGTGGAAACAGAGTCATACACTCAATATCCAGAGTCGGAGGAGTCAGCAAAGATCTGACTAAAGAACAGATTGATATGATTCTGAAGATGCTCGACACAGTGGAATCTCAGGTTAAAGACCTCGAAAAAGTATTCGTAAATAACTACACCGTTAAGAAAAGAACGGTGGGATTAGCCACAATGTCAAAGCAGCTTGCATATGAGGCTGGAACTGTTGGTCCTACACTTAGAGGAAGTGGAGTTAGCAGTGACCTGAGAGAATCAGCTGACTGGGATATCTACAGGGATCTGGGCTTTAAGCCAGTTGTCGAGAAAGATGGAGACTGTTATTCCAGGACTTTAGTAAGAGTGAAAGAATTATACGAGTCTATAAAAATAATAAGGAATGCAATCTCCAAGCTGCCTAATGGTGATATTGCAACACCCATAAAGGGCTTCCCTACCGGTGAAGCGATTATGAGGACTGAGCAGCCCAGAGGCGAAGTCGTATATTATGTAAAAGGTAATGGCACCAAAAACCTGGAAAGGCTTAAAATCAGGACCCCTACCTTTGCAAACATACCTTCACTATTACTGACACTCCCTGGAGTAAAACTTGCTGATGTCCCTATAGTTGTACTTACTATAGATCCCTGCATTAGCTGCACTGAAAGATAAAAAGAAGGGTGATAATAATGGGCATGTTAAACCTTGTATTAACAAATGTTACTCATAAACCTGCTACCAGACTCTACCCCTTCGAGATAAGGGCACCTTTTAAAGAGTTTAAAGGACGGATTGCTTTCGCTCCAGAAAACTGTATTCTCTGCGGTCTATGTCAGAAGAAATGTCCCCCTGATGCGATTACAGTTACCAAAGCGGACAAGACATGGGAAATTAACCTGTTCCGATGCATTATGTGCACCGAATGCGTTGCCGGCTGCCCGAAGAACTGTCTGTCAGTATCTAATGAAAGGGTAAAAACTGGTGCGAAAGAGACTGTTAAAGTACTGGTTCCTGTAGTAGACAAACCAAAAGCAGATAAAGCTGCACCTTCAAAAGCAGCGTCTTCAAAATAAAAATTTAATTTAAATTTTTATTTTTCTATGGAATCAGTGTTATTTTTCAGATTCTCGGCTTAAAAACAAAATTACCGTTTCCAGGTCTGAAAAAGAAACCAGCAGGGGAATTTATTTTGATAAATTCCCCAAAAATATCTGAGTAGAGAAAAAACATAAGTTCTTCATTTTTTACATTAATTCAGATATTTTTTTCTTCCTTTCAGATGTTCGATTTTTTGACTATTCTGATTTTTCCTGCTTTTTACCTGCTCAGGCTTAAATTAGAGGGCAATTTTTTCCTGCCAATCCGGTGAGGGCGCAAAGGATTATGCAGCAGACCTGACATATATCTGTTTAATCATGCAGTAATCCATAAAATTATTATGTTAAATCGGTCAGTAAAATCACTGGAGGTTGAAACAATTACTCAGGAAACCATAAAAGTTGAAGGCATGTCCTGCGGGCACTGTGTAATGAGAGTCAAAAAGGCAATTGAAGGTGTGCAGGGCATAAAGAAAGTAGATGTGAGCCTTGAGAACAAACAGGCTGTCGTCGAGTTCGATGAAGAGAAAACCGATGTCGATAAAATCAAAGCTGCAATTAAGGAAACCGGCTACGAGCCCGTCTGATCTGAACTGAGGCGTTTGGCTCTCAAAATAATGAGTCTCAAATTACTCAATTTTTTGGTTAGAGGAATTTATTATATAGTAAAAAGTACAGATTTTTATAATAGGGTAAAGCATCTGCTTAAAAAGCAGCTGACTATCCGGGGGTGAAGACATCGGGGAGACAATATTTGTAATAGATGATATGATTTGCAGGTACTGCAAAGACACAGTTATCAGACTCATTACCTCAATCAACGGGGTTTCCCGCGTAAATGTAAACGTCCCTGAGAAGACAGTGTACGTAACCTATGACAGCCGGATAACCGATGCACACGTCATAAGGATGACCCTGTTCGAAGCAGGTTACAAAAATGTAAGAGAGCCCATGAAAGCCTTTTAAGCGACCGGGTAAATCTGGCTAGGCGGCATATCCATGGAAGTTTCGATAGGAGTTTACGGCATGACCTGTGGTCACTGCCAGAAAAGAGTAGCGGATGCTATTGTTTCCCTTGATGGCGTGGAATCTGTAGATGTAAATCTCGAAGCCGAAAGTGCAACTGTTAATTTTGATCCTGAAAAATTAAGCCTTGATGATATAAAAGAAGCTGTCCGAAAGGCAGGGTATTCTACAGAGCGCGAAGCAGAATCTGAAGAGGGGATAAAGGCAGAAACCCCTGAAGCTCTCAGGGAAGAAACGCCTTCAGGACCAATTTCAGAACCCGGATCTATGCCTTTAGAAGGGGCTGAAATGGCAGTGGAAGAAGTTTCTCAGACCTGTCCTCTTACAGAAGCATGCCCTCTGATAGATGAAGCAGAAAAAGATGTGTCCTCCGGCTCAGGCAAGAAAGCAGGGTTGAAAGAAATCACTCTCGGAGTTTCAGGGATGACCTGTTCGGCCTGCGCTCTGAACATCGAAAAAGTCCTGAAAAAAAAAGAAGGCGTTGATTCTGCAGCCGTTAATCTGGAACTTGGAAGGGCAAAAGTTAGCTTTGATCCTTCTATGGTCTCTCCCAGGGAAATTGAAGATGCTATCGAATCCATAGGGTATAAAGTCGAGAAAGATAAGGTAACCCTGAACCTCCAGGGCATGAGCTGCGCATCATGTGCCGCAAATATCGAGAAGATCCTCAATAAAACCGAAGGTGTAATCTCGGCTTCAGTAAATTTTCCTCTTGAAAAAGCCTTTGTGGATTTTGATTCGGGACGTGTTTCGGTCAGGGAAATCATTGCTGCAGTTCAGGGAATCGGTTATGGAGCATCTGTTCAGGCTGAGAATGTAGAATATGAAGACAGGGAACAGATGTCAGGGGAAGCTGAGATCCGCAGACAGAGAAATAACCTGATTATTGCCCTCCTTCTGGGTATCCCCGTGTCTCTCGGAAACATGAGCATGATGTTTCCTTTTCTCTCTTTTGTGCCTGATATATTTACCAATCACATAGTGCTTTTCATAATGTCCAGTCTTATCCTTCTCTTTCCTGGAAGGCAGTTTTTTGTCGGGACTGTTAAAGGTTTCAAGCACGGCGTAACCGATATGAATCTTTTGATTGCTGCGGGGACAGGGGCAGCCTATCTTATCAGTGTAGCAGCAACTTTCCTTGACCTGGGGCCTGGATATGACGTCCTTTACTATGATACAGTGGCTTTCCTGATAATTTTCATTGTCTTCGGCAGGTACATTGAAGCCAGGGCGCGGGGCAGAACCTCTGAGGCTATACGCAAGCTCATGGGTTTGAGGGCAAAAACCTCAAGGATTCTTGTAGACGGCGTGGAAAAAGAGGTTCCTGTGGAAGAGGTAGTTGTTGGAGACATTGTAGTGGTTCGACCTGGTGAAAAGATACCTGTTGATGGGATTGTAGTTGAAGGAAGCTCTGCAGTGGATGAGTCCATGATTACCGGGGAGAGCATCCCGGTTGAAAAAGGTGCAGGAAACACTGTTATCGGGGCTACCATTAACAGGACGGGCTCATTTCGGTTTCGGGCTACAAAGGTTGGAGCCGATACCACCCTTGCCCAGATAATCAAGCTTGTAGAAGCCGCCCAGACGAGCAAAGCTCCTATTCAGAGAATTGCAGATGTTTTTGCCGGCAACTTCATAGTAGCCGTACATATAATTGCTCTTCTGGCGTTCTTCTTCTGGTTTTTCCTCGGTTACTGGCGATATGACGTAGGAGAGTCCGCAGCTCTCAGAGGAACCAGCCCATTCCTTTTTTCTTTGCTTATCGCAATCACTGTCCTTGTGATTTCCTGCCCATGTGCAGTTGGGCTTGCAACCCCTGCAGCCATTATGGTCGGCACCGGTAAAGGAGCTGAGAGCGGGATTCTTATAAAGGGCGGACAAGCTCTTGAAAGGGCGCATAAACTTGATACCATCGTTTTTGACAAAACAGGGACCCTTACCGAAGGCACTCCTAAACTGACAGATGTATTTGCGGTTTCCGGACGCGAGGATAATGAAATCCTTTTTATTGCTGCAACGGCTGAAAAAGGGTCAGAACACCCTCTTGGGGAAGCCATTGTTAGGGGTGCGGATGAAAGAAAAGTCGGCCTTGCAGAGGCAAAAAATTTCCGTTCAATTCCCGGAAAAGGGATCGAGGCATATCTTGAAGACCAGAGGATTCTTCTCGGCACCCGCAAGCTCATGGAAGAAAACTCAATTCCTTTTATTGGACTTGAAACTGAAATGCGCAAATTTGAAGAAAACGGGAAAACTGCAATGCTTGTTGCTCTTGGGGGCGAAGCCATAGGGCTGGTTGCAGTTGCCGATACCCTAAAGGAGAATTCTAAAGAAGCGGTAGAGACCCTGAAAAAAATGGGTATCGAAGTGGTTATGATAACCGGCGATAATGCTGTAACAGCCAGGGCGATTGCAGCAGAGCTAGGAATTCAGAGGGTGCTTGCTGAAGTCCTTCCGGAGGATAAAGCAAAAGAAATCAGGAAGCTTCAGAGTGAGGGCAAGCTTGTTGGAATGGTGGGAGATGGCATTAATGATGCTCCTGCCCTTATCCAGTCCGATGTAGGAATCGCAATGGGAGCAGGGACAGATGTGGCAATGGAGTCCGCAAAAATCGTGCTTATAAAAAATGATCCCAGAGATGTGGTTGCAGCCCTCCGCCTGAGCAGGCTTACTATCAGTAAAATTAAGCAGAACCTTATATGGGCTTTTGGGTATAACACAATAGGCATCCCTGTTGCAGCAGGAGTCCTCTACCCAGTTTTTCACCGGATCCTTATCACACCGGAACTGGCTGCTGCTTTCATGGCATTGAGTTCAGTTTCAGTGACAACCAATTCCCTGCTGATGAAGAGAAGCAGGATAAAATAATTTCAGGGCAGATGTTTTTGAAGCTGAATATTTTTAAGGCTGATATTGAGAGCTAAGCGGAAAAAAAGAGGGCAGGAGGCCTGCTGACAGAACTTTCCTGCGTTCTTTCTTAAAATACCCGGTATACCTCTTACAGGACGGATTTCCGGAAATTCTGAAATGCGGTTAATGGCAGTGATCATATGGTAAAATTCGAATCCAGAGAAAAGAGGGACAGAATTGTGCTTCTCTCAAGTATTGCCACTTCCATAGTGCTGATGAATCTCTTCCTTCTCGGCGCTCTGTTAGCCAATATGTACGCTGGAGAAGCAGCTTACACTCTGGTAGATATAGTTGCAGGCTGCATATTTGTTTTTATAATTACCATGATTATCTCATTGTCTCTCTGGCCCAGAGTAATGGACTGGCTTGAAAGCAGAGAATAAGTGACAAAATCAGTAAAATAATCTTTGTGGAAATATTAATCGTTACCGGCTAAAAACAGTTTTTTAAAACGAACTGATTTATATATCAGTGAATTTACCTTCTGCTATGAATAACGGCAGCATAAGATCAAACATCAAAGAAGGATTGAATGTAGGAATTGTTTTAAAGCAGGATCAGAGAACCGGGAAAATTACCAGGGGCGTTGTGAAGAGAATTTTAACCAGCTCTTCGAACCATCCTCACGGGATCAAAGTTCAGCTAACAGATGGGCAGGTTGGCAGGGTCAAGGAAATTTACTAAAAGTTTAAATTTTCCTGAAGACCACCCTTTGTAAAAAACAGTCCTGAATCATCCTGTTTCTATCTTTGACATCACATTTTGAGCTGTGCAGGAATCTATTGTTTTTTGAATAGAGGCAGGGTCTTTGTTTTCTATATTGTCTGTTTTTGGAGTGAGCTATTTTCTCTTTTCCTGCAAGCTCCAGATCACTTCCTTTAATTCCCTGCATTTTTCTCCAGGAAAGCAGTCTATGAGATTCTTTCGGTTTTTTGGAGCCTGAGGTAAAGTTTAAAGCCTTTTCAGATATCCAAATTTTGTCCATTTTCCTTGCCGCTTATTTTACATATTAAAAGATATATTGAAGGGTGTTGAAAGACCAGTATTTGATAAATTTCCGTATAAATAACGTTTCTGATAATTAAAAGAGAATATGCACACTTTTTAGTAGTTCTAAATTGTGCAGATCTTTTATCAAGGGAAACAAAGTATTATCAAGCTTTAAATGCATATTTCTGGCAGGTTTGCAGAACTATTACAAAAAGTAAACTTATATTCTAATTTTACAATATGAATTTCTAATCCCAAGGAATTTTTCAGAGAAAGCGATACTAAAAGCTTTGAAACAATCCACGGGAAGTATAAGATCTTTAAGAATGTGAAGGAAATAAAGATCTTTAAAAAAGGAAAATAAAGGTCTCAAAAAACAGAGAAGAACATATCTCCAAAAAGTAAGTACTCCAAAACATTGAGAAAAACCTGGTGTTAAGGGTATTTCCATCATGAAACAGCGACTTGTGTTGCAACTATATGATGTCAACGTCCGATTCCTTCCGGAACCTGCAGCAGAGGTCGCTGAGTGTTATCCCGCAAAGATTATATTTTTGTGACCTGGACAGGTTGTCACAGGTCTGCGCGGGATTGAAACCCTGGGTTAAACGGTACTGAGGCGGTGTCTAAGTTCGCGTTAACGGGGTTAACCCTTAACAATAAGCATTTTTCAGGCAACATCTGAGGGCGGATTCAGGAGTTGCCTGGAATATCTTTATTGATTTCCGATGATTTATCTACCCCCATTCTATTTTTTTCACCTCTTTTGTTTCCATCTATTGTTTCGCTTTATAGCAATTCTCTTTAACCTTTTTTCTCTTGTCTCTCTTTATACGGTATAGATTCCGAAATATTCTTTATTCTTCACCCGCATCTGGTCCTTTATGCCAGAGTCATACTGGGAAAAGGTAGCTGGAAAAAATATACCCTCGAGCCTTGAGCTTTACCCCATAATCTATAACTATCTGCGGAAAGGTCACAAAATTCTAGATATAGGGTGCGGATTTGGAAAAATTAGCCTTGAGCTCGCTTCTCTGGGATATTCGGTAACAGGAATAGACATAAACGCTGAAGCCGTCAGGCTTGCAGAAGCCGCTGCGAAAAATCTGGATCTGGATACGAAAATAGAAGGAAAGGCTGAGTTTAAGGTGGGGAATGCTTCTGCCCTTCCTTTCCTGGAATCAAGCTTCGATATTGCAGTCATGCAGGCATTTTTGACAACTGTGCCGGACCTGCAGGAAAGAACCAGGATAATTCAGGAAGCTTTTAGAGTCCTTAAACCTGGAGGATACCTTTACCTTGTGGAATTCGGCCAGAGCTGGCACCTCCAGCCTTACAGAAAACGATATCTAGAGGACTTCGCGGTTACAAAAGAAGAGGGTTCTTTTCTTGCCCGCAATCCTGAAACAGGAGAGGTTGAGTTTATTGCACACCATTTCACTGAAAAAGAGCTTGTGCTTCTGCTTGTAGACTGCGGGTTTGAGGTTGATTATTTCAGGGTTGAAGAGCTGAAGACAAGGACTGGAAATAAAGTTTTAGGGTTTGTAGTTATCGCTAAAAAACTTTGAAGCTCCTGCAGACTGCTTTTTATCTGAAACAGGAGAAACTCATCTTTCACCTTAAGACTTCCGCTAAACTTAAGGCTTAATTCAGGATTAGAAAATCCTTTCAATAAGGTTAATCCGGTTACAAATAGTTAGACTGCTCTATCACTCAGATGAAGCCCGATAACTCCTGCAATTACAACAACAAGAGAAATTAGCTTGAGGGCAGAGGCAGGTTCTCTGAACCAGAATATTCCAACTACCGTAATAAGAGCAGTACCCAGCCCTGCCCATATTGCATACGCGATGCTCACATCTATTCCTTTAAGAGCAAGGGTAAAGAAAAAGAAACTGACCGCATAAAATACAAAAATCAAAACCGATGGAATTAGTTTTGAAAAACCTTCGGATAACTTCATGCAGGTTGTTCCGCAAACCTCAAACAATATTGCAAGTAACAGAAGGTAGTAATGGTTCATCAATGGATTATTTTATTTCTATTA
>NZ_DAOOUJ010000063.1:0-12867 GCF_035390745.1 Methanosarcina sp.
AGCATTCCACCTGCAATTAATAATCCCATAAGGATGCTCTTTATCTGGATTTCACTGAGAGCAGGACCTATTTCAGCAGCTGCAAGGGTAGCATTGTCAAGAATGGCAGAGACCATGTTTACCCAGTAAAGAATACCTGAAGGAATTTTTATGAAGTACTCAAGGATAAGAGGCTTGAAACCGTCTCCGAGCAACACGAGGGCTGCAATAAACACGTAGACTTTAACAGCTCTCATAATGACATCCTTCATTGTCTCGTTATACTCGGCTGCGCCCATTCCCTGGTCTTTTGGACTAATTTTTCCAAGGAAGAACATTCCAATGACACCAAATGCAAGGATGCCTGGAATAATGTACTTGCCCAGCATGTTAAATAAAAACATGAAATCAGCATGGTAAGGTTCAGCAGCTAATTTTGAGATTGCTATTGTTGAAAGAGGTTCTCCGAGAGGGGTAAGTGCAGCACCAAGTCCTATTGAGAAACATGCAATGATTGTAAGGTCTATCTTGGACTTTCGAGAGAGAGGCATTGCATTAACTACCTCAACGAGAATAATTGATGCAAGAATAGCCGACATCACGCTGGAAAACAGACCAAGAACAACAATAAGAAGAAAACCTAAAACTTTAACAGAAAGCATGTCAGTCAATTTTCTGATTGCTTTGTGGATTGGAGAATGCCATTTATAGATAATCAAACCGACAACAAGCACTATCTGGAATATACCTATTGGGATGCCAGCTATATCTCCAACATGCAAAGGCGCAGTCAATGCTTCTTCGACGATCTCCATTCGCCAGCCGGTCTCGGTACCCGGGATTTCGGTAAAACCTGAAAGAGTCATTGCTGCTATTCCGCAAACAAGCAAAAATGGTTCCAGATTTTCCTCAATAACATGTATTTTGAAAGGGCCGAGCAATACGGCCAGGAATATTACAAGAAACCCAGCTAAAATTCCTGGTTCAAGAGCCATTACTTTTTTCCTCCTATAATTATCAACCTAGACCACAAAATTTTTTAAGAGTTTATATACTGTTGAACTCTTTTAGAGGCTAGAATGATTTAGTGTTATAAGAGGTGTTCTATTTAATCCGCTACAATATATTAGTGTTTAATATATAATCGAAATATTACATTTTTCTAAAAATGATTACTTTTTTCAATTATAGCCTTACGTAAAGCGTATTTTTGAAGTTAAAAAAAAATTTAATCTATATTTTTCGTGAGATTGAACTATTCTATACAATTTAGTACAAAATGAGAACATTAAAAATTATTTCATCATGCAAACTGCTAATGAAGCTTGCAAAAAATAATATTCTCTTCTTACTGAATGGAAAAATTCATTTCAGAGATATGAAACAATTTTGTGGTCTAGATTGATGGAATTAAGTGGTCTCTTGAGTTTAAATTTTAAATTTCATAATTCAGCATATCTGTGAAATTACTTTTCCATGCAATTATGAAGAGAATATTGTGAATTTGTAATCTTTTTTGAACTCAAAGGTAATGTATCAAAATTTGTTCCAAAATCAGCTTTTGTTTTAGATTCGTGGCAGATTTTGGAACTGAAATGTAATCCAAAGGTATATTTTGAGCTTAGATCTTAAGCACAAAAATGATGACGAAGTAGATACCCATCGTGACAAGTCCCATAGGTACTCCGAGCCTTGCCCATTCCTTGCTGGTAATACCAAGTTTGCCTGCAGAGATAATGTTCGGAATATTTCCAGGGATCAGCATTCCGCCTGCAATTAAAAGCCCCATAAGTATACTCTTGATCTGCAGTTCGCTCATCGCAGGTCCTATCTCAGCAGCTGCCAGAGTGGCGTTATCCAGAATAGCTGAGACCATGTTAACCCAGTAAAGTACCGTGGAGGGGATTTGTGTAAAATATTCGAATATGATAGGCTTGAAACCATCTCCGAGGAATGTCAGAGCCATGATAAATACATACACTTTGACAGCCCTCATTATAACATCTTTCAAGGTTTCATTATATTCCTCTGCTTTCATTCCAGAATCCTTCATATCAACTTTGCCGAGGAAGAACATTCCAATAATACCGTACACAAGGATTCCGGGAATGATGTATAAGCCAAGCATATTAAATAAGAACATGAAACCAGCGTTGTAAGGTTCACCGGATAGTTTTGAGATGGCAATTGTTGAAAGAGGCTCTCCAAGGGGAGTAAGTGCAGCACCAAGTCCAATTGAGAAACAGGCAATAACTGTAAGGTCTATTTTGGACTTTCGCGAAATAGGTAGTGCATTAACCATCTCAACGAGAATGATTGCAGAAAGAATAGCTGAAAGTACACTGGAAAATAGACCAAGAACGGCAATAAGGATAAAAGCCATAATCTTAAGAGAAAGTGCTGAAGCCATTTTCCTGATTGCTTTGTGAATTGGCTCATGCCATTTGTAGATAATCAAACCAACAACCAGCACGATCTGGAATATACCTATTGGAATGCCAGCTATCTCTCCAGCATTCAGCGGCGCAGTCAATGCTTCTTCTATAATTTCCATTCTCCAGCCGGTTTCTGTGCCCGGTATTTCGGTAAAACCGGAAATAGTCATTGCCGCTACTCCACAGATAAACAGGAAAACTTCCAGATTTTCCTCAATAACATGTATTTTGAAAGGGCCGAGCAATACGGCCAGGAATATTACAAGAAACCCAGCTAAAATTCCTGGTTCAAGAGCCATTACTTTTTTCCTCCTTTACTATTAGTCTATAGCGTTCACAGTAAAGTTACACACTTGACAGCTGTAGAATTTGAATCCCTGGGCAAGACAATCAATATTGAGGGATGAAATGACTGAATTAACATTGCAACAATTATTGGTTGATATGAAGTACAATAGTTAATTGTAAACATGCGGATTACAAAATATCTGAGAATCTGTGTCCTGTTGAACGCTGTAAGTCCCTTATTCTTGTGTCTCAGAGACTTTTTCCAGTATTCCTTTAGAGCTACTCAGTCTTTATGCATTGAGAAAAATATCCAATTTCTTTTCAAACTTTTAATGGAGGGACTTCAAATCTCCAGTTTTATTATCCATTCGATAAAGTTGAGTTTCTCTACAGGCAGGATTTATCTCTACCCATGTAATCCATGAGTATCAAGAATTAAGATGCAGGACAAATCATGATCTGGGAATTTTCGATGTTAAAATTTCCTCAAATCAGAATTAATATCCCGAGATCTTTCTCTTGATCAATCACATTCTTCTATAGGGACTATAGAGGTCTTGTAGCTCTAAGATAGGTATATAGTTTGTGTTTTTGTTATTATCAAGATTAAAAGGCTTAACTTAATAATCCCCAGTTTGAAGATTAATAAAAAAGAGTTGAGTGTCAAAAACAAGAAATTATACATCTTTTTATCTTTTTTTATATTGGATCAAATCGTTTTTATAGGTATTATTTTAAGATTTTAGTATCGTGAACTACATATTTTTTAGTTACACTCAATGTTTTATCCAGAAAAATAGGAATTTACATCTATTACTTTCATGACCTATGGAAATCATATCAAAAATTATCTGTTAGGAATTAAATGGTTTAATGATATATAAAAATAAGATAAGTAATATTGTAAAAAATGAAGAAAAATAAGTAAGATTTGATAAAAAAGTTAATTTTTTGAGCCAACAGAGATAACGCTTACTCTGCAGGTATCTTTAGATTCTGTCTGTTTTTAATTAAGCATTAGTTGTATTTTTCCAGAGCTTCAAATGAATATCCCCATTTGCAACTCTGGGTATTACTTTTCTTACCTGTAAACCCTTAAATTATTCTTTGTTATTTATATCAGTTTACTTTTATTTCAACGGGTTTATCTTCATCACTGCGTTTGAAAGTAACTTCAAGCACTCCATTCTTATAGCTGGCTTTTGCACTCTTCGGATCCACAGGGACAGGAAGATCCACGTCTTCCGAGTATCCGGAAAGTCCGAGGACTTTAATTTCAAGGTGCTGAGCGGTGGCATGCAGAAGGAGATCTTCCTTTTCAACCTCCGGGAACTCTGCAAGTACATGCACCGTATCCTCATTTTCAAATACATCAATTAAAGGCTCTTTTGTTTCGGATGGAAAGAAGTTCTCTTCTTTTTGAGAGTGTTCCGGAACATTTCCGAATTCCCGGAGTTCGGGCTCTTCCCCCGGGCGATGAATGATAGAAAATCCGTAAACGAAGGGGCCGGATTCTCCCATTTCTTCCAGGAGGGCTTCGATAATCTCTTCCAGGTTGTCAAAAAGTTCAGACCCAAAGTCTTCAAAGAAATCCTTTCTTTTTCTTATGCCCACCATTATTACCTCTTATTTTCCTCACGCTCCCGAAAATCACTCTATATCGATTGAAGTTCGAGAACTGGACTCCAGCCTTTTAAAGGTAACTTCCAGAACACCGTTTTTATAAGTAGCTTTTGCACTCTGGGGATCTACCTTTACTGGCAGCTCAACACGTTCGGAATATTTTGGATTCCCATCTAATGTTTCGATGTCAAGTATTAAATCAGTTGCGTTCAGTTGGATATTTTCTTTCTCGATGCCTGGCATCTCGGCGATCACATGGACCGCTTCCTCGCTTTCCAGCACATCAATAAGGGGTTTTCTTATGTCAAGATACCGCTTTTCTCCGGTTTCTGTCTGCTCAAACATCGGGATATTTCCAAATTCCCTGATTTCAGGCTCTTCCCCTGGCCTCTGAGTTACGGAAAAACCGTAAACAAACGGGTGTTGCCCGAAGTTGTCCATGCTCATGCCCATAGCCCTGCTAAGGCGCTCGAACATTTCTTCCATATCCTGCAGGGGATCAATCCCGAATATTTCATCGAAAAAACTTCTTCTTCTCCTGTCTCTGTCCATCTAATCACACCATTATTAACTTATGCGTCTTGAGTTTCTTAAGTGAGTACTACTCAAATTAATAGAGTTGTTAATTAAAGAGGCTGCTTGACAAAAATTAAAAGAGCCGGAACTTACCGGCCTGTCAGGTAAAACGTCATTCAGCCTGAAGGAAACCAGGGATTTCTTTCTTTTCGCTCTTCGTTTCCTGCTCTTTTGCTTCAGAAGGTTCTTCCTCAAACTCTGTTGCATATCTGGCAAAAAGTTCGGCACTCCTTTCATAGGCACTCAGAGTTTCCCTGGAAGTTGTGGGCTTTACACGGCGGATAGCCCTTTCAAAGTGCCTTTTTGAAAGCCGAATATCTCCTGCCTTCTCCAGGATGTTCTTCCGGTCAACACCCGGGGTAACAATTTCCCTCAGGGCGAGCATTGCCGCCTCCCTGCAGATGCCTTCAATATCCGCACCCACATACCCTTCGGTCATTTCAGCAAGCTCAGAGAGTTTTACATCTTCTGCAAGGGGTTTTCCTTTAGTGTGGATCTCAAAGATCTTCTCCCTACCTTCTTTACCAGGAGGCTTGATGTAAATGAGCCTGTCAAAGCGGCCCGGCCTCAGAAGAGCAGGGTCTACCATATCCGGCCTGTTTGTAGCAGCGACTATGATCACGTCCTTGAGCTCCTCTACCCCATCAAGCTCTGTAAGGATCTGGCTTACCACTCTTTCAGAGACGTGAGTATCGGAAGCAGAGCTCCTTTCAGGAGCAATTGAGTCGATCTCATCAAAGAAGATTACAGTCGGTGCAGCCTGTTTTGCTTTTCGGAATGTTTCCCTGATAGCACGCTCGGACTCGCCTACATATTTGCTGAGGAGTTCGGGACCTTTAATGCTGATGAAGTTAGCCTCGCTTTCGGTTGCAACGGCTTTTGCGAGCAAAGTTTTCCCAGTACCGGGCGGCCCGAAGAGCAGGACACCTCTTGGAGGCTTTATACTGACAGCCTTGAACATTTCAGGATACTTGAGGGGCCATTCCACAGACTCGATAAGTTCCTGTTTTGCTTTCTCAAGTCCGCCTATATCGTCCCAGCCCACGTGCGGAACTTCAATATAGACTTCTCTCATGGCCGAAGGTTCAATATTTTTAAGGGCTTCTCTGAAGTCCTCTTTTGTGACCACAAGATTGTCAATGATTTCCTGCGGGATCTCCTCTTCAATATCGATTTCAGGAGTGATCCTTCTGAGGGCATGCATTGCAGCTTCCTTACAGAGAGAAGACAGGTCAGCCCCCACAAAACCGTGGGTTACATCAGCAATCTCACTAAGACTAACTTCATCTTCAAGAGGCATGCCTCTGGTGTGGATCAGGAGAATCTGCTTCCTGCCGTTCCGGTCAGGTATTCCTATCTCGATTTCCCTGTCAAACCTTCCACCGCGGCGGAGAGCCTCATCAATGGCGTTAGGACGGTTTGTGGCAGCTATGACCACCACTTCACCCCTGGACTTGAGCCCGTCCATCAGGGAAAGCAGCTGAGCAACAACCCTTCTTTCCATTTCTCCCGTAACTTCACTGCGTTTGGGAGCAATTGAATCGATTTCATCTATGAAGATAATGGAAGGTGCGTCCTTCTCAGCTTCTTCAAAGATCTCCCTTAGTTTCTGCTCACTTTCTCCGTAATATTTGGAAACGATTTCAGGCCCACTAATTGTGATAAAATTGGCATCAGTTTCACTTGCTACTGCCTTTGCAATCATGGTCTTGCCCGTTCCAGGCGGCCCGTGAAGCAGAACCCCTTTTGGAGGCTCGATTCCCAGTTTCTGGAAGAGCTCAGGATGCCTCATTGGCAGCTCAATCATTTCCCTGACAAGCTGGATTTCCCGCCTGAGACCTCCAATATCTTCGTATGAGATGCCTTCTGGAGCCTTGATTTCCTCAATTGACTTTTCTTTGATGACAATTTCAGTATCTTTGGTAACGACAACCGGCCCTGCAGGTCTGGTGGATGCTACTACGAAAGTCAGAGGATTGTTTACAGTTTCAACCCTGATCTGCTGACCTTTATTCAGAGGTCTGCCTTCAATTATTCTAAGGATGTAATGGGCACCTCCCACAAGCCTGACAGGCTGGGATGGAGCAAGTGTAACTCTCTGTGCGTGTTTTGCCTGGACCTTCTGGATGGTAACCCTGTCATCAATTCCAACTTTTGCATTGCTTCGCAGGTTTCCGTCTATTCTGATCCTGTTCTCCTGCCCGCGCTCGACGTTTGGCCAGACAATTGCATAGGTTTTGGACCTGCCCGAAATCTCAATTATATCCCCGCTTACAAGCCCCATCTCCTGCATTAGATGGGTGTCGATTCTTGCAATTCCCCTGCCTACATCTTTATGATAAGCCTCAGCTACTCTCAAACTGATTTCTTCAGTCATTTATTATCAACTCCGGTCTCACATATTTTCCAGTACTGCTGGCTATTTTTAATCGTGTATTCAACAAAACCCCTTTCTGCAAGATCCATAAGGTTAGACGTGATAATGCTGGGATGCAGACGCAGATTATAGCAGAGGACTGCCGCTGTAGCCTCATTTTTCAAAAGCTCGAACAGGAGCTCACATTGTACTGGACTTCTGGCAATCTCTTCAATGGAGTCCAGACATCTGTCCATCAGTTCCGTATATTCTACCTGCAGCTGTTTCTGCATTTGTGCAAGCTCTTCCTGCCTTTTTCTAAGTTCCCGGAGCCTGTCGCTCAGTTTCAGGAAGAAACAGGAAGATTCGTCTCTGGCAGCAGGCTCATTCTTTTCAACGGCAGGACTTTCCCTTTTTTTCTCCCTGTCGAAATTAATGTCCTGGAGAGCCATCGTATATGCATACGGTGACACGGATACCTCAAGACGCATGTTATTTGCAATATTGAAGTATTTGCGCCTCTGCTCATCTACACTGCACTCAATCAGCCCTGCCTGTTCTAAAAGGCTCAGGTGACTGATAACCGCCTTAGGTCCCACCCCCAGCCTGCCGGAAATTTCACTGACATAGCAGGGGCGGTTTGCAAGAAGCTGAATTATCTTCCTGCGGTTTTCATTCCCCAGGATGTCAAGTAATTTTGCTGGGTCCATTTTTCCCCTCTGGTAATCGTTGTAAATCTATAGATTGGCAATGAATTTATGATTCTGTTTTTATATAATTTTGCAATAATTATTATGTTCTTTATATTGTACAGTTTTAAATGCTCATATCTTTCCCGAAGACCACTGGAATCGCTATCTTGACTCTGCCAGATCTCAGGCAAGAAGAGTTCACGAATACGTATATCAGGATTTCAAAAATTCCTGACCCGAGTACTAACTACAATATGAGATTGATAGTTAGTAACCATTAGTTAGTAACTATAATATATAAACATTTCTATCCAACCATCTGAATCAACTTTTTGAAGATTTGCCCGAATTCAGAATTTAAGTTCTCTTACTTTAGAATCTGTGAGGTTCAGTAATTGGTATAGAAAAATAAATACTAATAATCTGAAAAACGATATCAAGATCGTTTTAAATAATAGTGAAAAAAATTATTGAAAAAAGAAGTTATTGAAATGCACTTTTCAACATTTCATTATGCAGTTATTACTTAATCATTACTTAGCTCATCAAAGCGCTTTAATCATCAAAACTTCATTCCCGTAATTTGAGGTTTCAACTGTAACTTTCCAAGCAGGGTAATATGTGGTTTGACCTTTATACCTGTAAGAATAGATGTCAAAACCATTGAAATAAACAAATTCGACATCAGTGATCCTGATTCTTCCCATTGAGAACATCGGAGTATTACCTTTCTGAGTGACGAAATTTCGGATTCTTATCTGCTGGATTATGTATTTGCCTGATTCATTCGGTTCTGTTGTTTGAAAACTTGTTATTTTTACAGGTTTTAGATCTGCCTTATCGGTCAAATTTAACCTGCTTTCAGCAATCTTATTATTCACAACAAGAAAATATACTTCCCCCTTATGGTTGCTGTTATAAGACTCATTGGAATAAGCAAAACTAACATTAAGGATGTTTGAGGAAGATTTTCCCTGATATACAGGCACCTCATTTACAGGTATAGAAGGAACTTCATCATCAAGAGTTACCCTTTGATTTGTAAAAATGTTCCATATCTGGACAGTCCTTCTATGAGGTGTACCCTCTTTCATTGGAGGATAATAATTAAAAGTCTCATAGAGTAAAGGAAAAGCATAGAATAATAATGCCATTCCGATGAGAACTGTAATTGTACTTTTCGAGTTTATTTGCATATACTACCCCCCTCAGGCAGATTCAGTCCATGACAATACTGGATGTTCTGAAGGATTATAGATTGAAATACAGTTTATCAGAGGAGCCGAGCCTAATAGAATATCATACTTAGTTTCCTGCCCGAAGGTGAGACATGCCATAGGATTTAACAGGTACTTCAATCTCTCTCGATTTTTTTTCCAGTCCACCTCAAATACAACGTATACCGTTTCCCTATCTTTTATTTCAGAGGTAACTGCAATATTGTACATCAGGTCTTCAAACTCTATGGAACCGCTAAATAATTCACCACATACATAGAAAGTTGCCTTACTCTGAGGTATTCCTTTAACATATCCCGAATAACGATACGATTTTCCCCCATTAAGCCTGGAAATCTCAGTGATCTGTATTTCAAAATTTTTTTCTAACAACCTGAGGCTTACATTCCCTTTTGCAGCAGCATTCTCAAATTCTTCAACGTTTATTGTAACAGTTTCAAACCCATCCCAGTATTCCTGAGATTCAAAAGAGAAATTTTGAATCTCAATTTTTTTAACTATATTTTCTTCAGAATGTTTTGAAAAATTCTTGAACATCTCTCTATCAGAAGCAATTTTATCAAACTGATTTCCAGTATTTTCAGGTGTTTTAGCTTTATTATCATCAGCTAAAACCAGATATCCTGAAAGAGTAGCCAGCCCCAGGAAGACTGCAAATAGTGTTATTGTACCATCTAACTTCATTCAAATACACCAATGAGGAGTAATAAATTCAGACTTCCAAATTAATGTTTAAATCTTAGATATACTAGAATAACTTTTTTCTTTTATTTCAGACTTTCGTACATTAACGCTATTAAGTAAATAAAAAAAAAAGCTAACATAAAATATGTAAAAAATAACTATAAAAAGTGAAGTTAAAAACGAGAAAATAGAGAAAAATTTAAAAAGTTGAAAAGTTTAGAACAGAAAGCCTCACAAAAAGAAAAAAGTAAGGAATGATCTTTGCTTCTTTACTCATGATTTCTCTTTTTGTTTTTCTTTTGCTGGTTAAAAACAGAGGGCAAATGGAGGGCATATGAACCTTCTTCCCTTATTGCCATAACCAGTTCTTTCCGCTCTAAAAGAGAATCAAGGTTAAGTTCGTAAGAGCCTGGACCGAGAATCCTTACAGATTCAACCCTCTCTTCCTCAGTTTTATTTTCATTTTCTGACGATTCTCTTTCTTTTTCTTCGGATGCAAGAGCTTCGTCAATATTTCTGACAACCTCATCCAGAGAGGCTTCAAGATCCAGCTTTTGTTCTTCCAGAGCGGCCCTTCCCTGGTTTTCCAAACCTTCTGGATCTTTTTTCACATAGAGGAACTTATTCCAGCCGCAGCTCGGGCAGCCGCTGAGGATTACAGAATCTCCATCTTCAAAAATGGTTCCGCATCTGGTACATCTATGGGGCATGAGTTCACCGGTAATCAATAATACAAACGTAAATGCTGCAGTTTATACCCATCTAGTGCATCTTAATTAGATATATATCTTAATTGAGAACTTAAACAGGTACCTGAATTAAGTACGGGATTTATTTTTTACGAAATAGACATCTATCTCTTATAGCTTAAATGATATCTTAAATAAATACCTTTAATAAATATGTATATTTGTATTTACAGTTTTTTTAGTTAAGTAGTTTTAACGAAAGGTTTGATTAAACTGGGGGCTCTTTGCTCTTGCCAGAATACTTCCTGCTCAAAGACAACTATAAGTACACATTAAGTACACAGACATTAATAAACTTATTATAAAAGTTTCCAGTACTTTTTCCCGTCAATAATATCAGAAGCAGTTCTACCGATTCGATCCATTTCTTCCAGAACTTCTGGAAGCCTTCCAGGTTGAGTAATTTCGAAAACTACAGGGTCAAGCGCATGATTAATGTAAAGACTATGTTTAAGATCTTCAAGACTCCAGAGCTTTTTAGGTTCTTTTCTCATGTTTTTTATCAGAATGCTTATCATATCTTCCATAAAGTTCCATGGATATACAATCCATGCCCAATCTTCAAGCCGCTCTCCCACGTAATCAGGATCGATTTTCGAGCTTCCCATATACTGTAAGGAAGCAGTCCGCACCTCTTTGGGGTTTAGACCCTCCACATAAACTTTAGCACTGATCATGCTTTCCCCGGTATCTACAATATCATCTACGATAAGCACTCTTTTGCCTTCTATTACACTATCTGAGAGAGGGTATCTTATATACGGTTCGCCAGTGTCAATAGCCGCATCACCTATATAATGCTCAACTTTAAGGCTGGACAAATCATCTAACCCCAGGAAATCACACAGCACTCGTCCTGCAAACCATCCCCCTCTGGCAAGTGCAATGATAACGTCCGGTTCGTATCCGGAACCTTTGATTTCTCTTGAAATGTTTCGACACAGGTTGTAAATATAATCCCAGTTCGTAAGTACACATCTAAATGACTCTATATAAAACCCTCCCGGATCCGAAAGCCGGTGCATGTCAGGAAATTATACGTTTCAGGAGCGCTCATATTCAGGCTCCACCTTTGAGACTATATAATTTAGAACATAGACTTTAAGTTTTCTTATCTTGTTAAAAAATAATTTAGAAAAGGGGGTAAAAAGAAACACTTTAAAGCAAATTAAAATCTTGAATTTGTAAAGAAACTAAAACTTTGCTGACATATTCTAATAAAGTTAAAATATTATTTTCAAAAAGTCTTTAAATCAAAGCAATTATATACATCCTTAGACAGCAGGCTCATAAGCGCCCAGAAAACAGGAAAAGTCAAAAATAATATTTCCACGGAGGCTCGGGTCTGGAAAGTGAAAACAATGGATAAAATGTTGATAGACCTGCTCTTTATGTCCCAGAAAAGAAGGGATCTTTTACTCCTTCTCAAAAACGGAGGAAGGACAATAGAGGAAATTGTAGATATTCTTAATGTCACCCCAACAGGAATGCTTCCACAAATTAAAAAGTTAAAGGAAGAGTTTCTTGTTATACAGGACGATAGAGAGTACAGGCTTACTCCGCTGGCAGAAATCCTGGTCGAAAAAATGAAACCTCTGCTTGACACTCTTGAGGTCATTGAAGAACATAACAAATTCTGGCAGGAGCGCGATCTAAGCGATTTGTCTCCAGCCTTCCTTGAGAGACTTAACGAACTGAAACCATATTCTCTTGTAAAACCCGATCCCGATAAAATATTCGAAACTTCCCATGTATTTCTAAAAAACATAGAAAAATCAAAAAACATAATGTCTTTATCTTCAATATTTCATCCGACGCTCCCTGAGATATTTCTAAGAACTGAAGATAAAAATATTGAAATTACCCTCATTATAACAAAAAGAATTTACGAAAGACTAAAAAAAGATTTTGAAGAAGAACTGAAACTTTATCTTGCCAGGAAAAACAGGCAACTTTTTGTTTGTGCTGACGAAATGAAAATAGCTATGCTTACAAAAACTGAACTTTTTATGATGGCTGATTTCCTTACATGGAAAGGAGACTACGACCAGGAGAGTATCGTAGCTTTTGAACCTGCTTCACTTAAATGGGCAGAAGAACTTGTTCTCCATTACAAAGTTCAGGCTCAGGAGATAAAGGGATAAATTCTGACAGAAAAGTTTTCGAAACAGGGTTTGATCTCAGAAGATGTAATCTCAGAAGATGTAATCTCAGAAGATGTAATCTCAGAAGATGTAATCTCAGAAG
>NZ_DAOOUJ010000063.1:12967-17420 GCF_035390745.1 Methanosarcina sp.
ATGTTTCCCCTTCTTTAAGGTGAATTCTCCTGATCTTTCTTTATACATACTGCCGGACTTATTTCTGGAATGCTTTATTTTTGAATAAAAGCCCTGAATACTGAAGCCAAACTGTAAAATCCGGCCTTCTACTTCTTAAACGTTCGTCATCTACTTCTTAAACGTTCATTTTGCTTTGATTTCAGAATCAAAGCTGCGAATAGAACTGAAGTTTAAGCAAAGGATAAATTCGAACAAGCTTATTTTTTTAGATATATATTAGAGGAACTGGAGGGAGACAGATGAAAGGAAAAATAAATGGCAAATACGAAATAAATATCAGGGCTGCAAAAACAATGAGACTGATAGCGGTCCTGTTCATGGTTATTACAGTTACCCTTTCAGGCTGTGTTGAAGACGAGAAGAACAACACCACCGAGGAAGAATACACGTATAATATAGCAAATGTGGAAAGTATCGATATTCTAACTCTGGAATCTTTCCCAGTGCAGATAAATGTGATAGCAGAAGGCTATCTGCCTGATGGATGCACTGAGATTGACGATATAAAAACTGAAAAGGAAGGAAACAATTTCAATATTACTATCACAACAAAGCGCCCAAAAGATGCAATCTGTACCCAGGCTATAGAGAGCTTTAGAGAAACGATTCCTCTCGAAGTTCAGGGGCTCAGCGCCGGAAATTATACTGTAAACGTAAACGGAGTAAACGGATCTTTTAAACTTGCTGTAGATAACATCCTGGAGGAAACGCCGGACTCTACGCCAGCCGGAAAGAAGGTAATAACCGAATCTGGAAATGGGAAAAATATAACCCTCGAAAATGAAGAAACATTTTACCTGAAACTTCAGGAAAATCCAACTACGGGCTATGAATGGGAACTCAATCTGAGCCAGGGACTCATTCTGGTTTCAGACAAATACGAACCTCCTGAATCTGAGAAAGAGGAACGCCCTCTTGTTGGTGCTGGAGGAGTTCATGTATGGGAAATTAAAGCAGATTCCGAGGGCGCCCAGAAGGTGACAGCAGTATATAGAAGATCCTGGGAAAATGAAACAGGAACTGAAGAAAGATTTACACTTAATGTAGAAGTTGTCTGAACTGTGAGCTCACTTCTCGTGCCTCTGCTCCTATATAGTTACTCAACCAAGAAAGCAGGGGCACGAAAAATCTTATTTCCGGTTAGCTGTGTTCTCTTCCAGTAAATCACTGTAGACCCAGAGCCTGTTTTAAGTCTTTGAGACAACTGTCGCAGATATACGACGTGCCTATCTGGGTACCCCCAAGTATATTCTCATCTTCCATGTGTTCTTTATCTTCCGGATTTCCGGAATAGCTTTCGCAGTAGATTCCACATTTTACTTCACAATACGCCCCGCAAAACAAACATCTGGTCATAATATAATGTGGGGCTCCGGATTTCAAATATCTTTCCCAAAAATGCCTGAAGAGCAGCTATTAAAAATAAACTACGGTAAAACAACGAATGATGAAAAGATTTAAGACTGTTGAGGTTCTAATGAGGGTATAAGTTTTCCAAATATTTAAACAAGATTGAGGAGCCAGCCGAAAAGTATATAAGTAATCGTTAGTATGTTCAGATAGCTGTCCCAGGCAGAGTGTCTGATGTACAAAACACCGTAGCGGGGTGGGGTAGCCAGGAGATCCCGACGGGCTCATAACCCGTAGACCGATGGTTCGAATCCATCCCCCGCTATTTTAGATAAGTCTTTTCCTTATGATTATATACCTTTATCAAAATAACCAGTAAGCCCCGTAGCGGGGTGGGGTAGCCAGGAGATCCCGACGGGCTCATAACCCGTAGACCGATGGTTCGAATCCATCCCCCGCTATTAAAAATAATTTTCAGGAGTTATTTTTCCGTATTTCATACCCGCGACTTTAAGCACTCAGGGTTTCGTGCCATACTTCGATTTTTTATATCCGAGCAGTTATTTATATTCGGAGTGTTCAATCCTATCTAATATTCAAATCAATCTTACACATTCTATTATACTTCATATCCTTTTCAAGTATCAAAAACTAAAAGGCTTATTAAATAAAGATCGCTTCTTATACAGGGTAAAATAAATGCAAAAAAGATCGCCTTCTTATGAAGGTAAAAAATCCAGAAAAAATAAACTTAAAAAATAAACTTTGTACACAGGCTGATAAATTTACACAAACTGATAAATTATATCCAGGGAACTATATTTGAACTATCTTTTTATCCATCCTCAAAATTAAGCAGGACGATTCTCATATGGTAATGGAAAAACTGGGAGACTCCTTACAGGGAGCACTCAAAAAGCTGATCGGCGCAGGGAGAATTGATGAGCGCACGGTCAACGAAGTAGTAAAGGATATTCAGCGCGCTCTGCTCCAGGCCGACGTCAACGTAAAACTTGTCATGGGGATGTCGCAGAGAATCAAAGAGCGTGCAATGAAGGAAGACCCTCCTGCGGGTATGAATCCAAGGGAGCATGTAATTCGAATTGTATATCAGGAATTAATGGATATCATCGGGAAAGGAGCCGAGATCCAGCTCAAGCCCCAGACAATCATGATGGTGGGGCTGCAGGGAAGCGGAAAAACCACAAGTGCTGCAAAACTTGCCCGTTATTTCCAGAGAAAAGGGCTCAAAGCAGGCGTTATCGCCGCAGATACCTTCCGGCCCGGAGCTTATCACCAGCTCAAGACTCTCTCTGAAAAGCTCAATGTAGGTTTTTACGGAGAAGAAGGAAATCCCGATGCTGTCGAGATTACCAGACACGGGCTTAAAGCGCTTGAAAAATACGATATAAGAATAGTTGACACTGCAGGCAGGCATGCCCTTGAAGCCGACCTGATAGAAGAAATGGAGAGAATCCATGCCATTGCAAAACCTGACCACAAGTTCATGGTTCTCGACGCTGGTATAGGGCAGCAGGCAAGCCAGCAGGCTCATGCTTTCAATGATTCTGTAGGGATCACTGGAGTCATTATTACAAAACTGGACGGGACAGCAAAAGGTGGTGGAGCACTTTCAGCAGTCGCCGAAACAAAAGCTCCGATTGCTTTTATAGGAGTAGGGGAAACTCCGGAAGACTTTGAGAAGTTTGAAGCTGACAGGTTCATTTCAAGATTGCTTGGAATGGGAGACCTCAAGAGCCTGATGGAAAAGGCAGAGGAAAGCCTGAGCGAAGAGGATGTCAATGTCGAAGCCCTTATGCAGGGGCGCTTCACCCTGAAGGACATGTACAAGCAGCTCGAAGCAATGAATAAAATGGGTCCCCTCAAGCAGATCATGTCAATGCTCCCTATGGGCATGGGAGGGCTGGGAGGCATGAAACTTTCAGACGAAATGTTCCAGGCTACCAGTGACAAAATGAAAAACTACAAGGTCATCATGGACTCGATGACAGAAGAGGAAATGGCAGACCCCAAACTCATAGGCGGCTCACGGATAAAAAGAATCTCGAGAGGCTCTGGCTGCAGCCCTGAAGACGTCAGAGAGCTTCTTAAATACCACAAAACCATGCAGACGGCTTTAAAAGGATTTAGAGGCGGAAAGTTCAATATTCAGAAAATGATGAAGAAAAAACTCGGGATGTAATTATTCCGAGTTCTTTTTTAGCTTTAATTTAATGCCGATCTTATTTTGATTTATTAACTGATCTTTAAAGGATCGGTAATAATTAAGATCAGTACCTTAATCATCGGTACCTTATCATCGGTACCTTATCATCGGTGCCTTAGATCAGTACCTATTACAGACTTCAAAGAAGTTCATCAGCAACTCTTCCCCCTGCTCGGTGTGAGAAACCTCAGGGTGCCATTGAACTCCATAAATCGGTTTTGTAGGGTGGCGCATGGCTTCAATTTCACAGATATCCGAACGGGCAAGATGGATAAACCCTTCAGGAAGAATAGCCACCTCATCTGCATGGGAAGCCCATACAGTTGTTTTTGGACCAAGTCCTCTGAGTATGTCATCCTCTTCGAGAACCTCTATTTCAACCTCGGCATACCCTCCTTTTTTGCCCGCATGAACGTGCCCACCGTAAGCAAGAGCAATTGCCTGGTGACCGAGGCAGATTCCAAGGATAGGGACATCGATTTCCTTCACATAGTCAAAACAAAGACCTGCCCTTTCCATTTCCGGTCCTCCACTCAGGATCAGCCCGTCAGGCTCTTCTGCCAGAATATCCTCTATAGGAGTTGTATTGGGAATAATTTTTGTATCCATGTCAAGGTCCCGGACAGCCCTGTGAATAAGGTGGCAAAACTGCCCGTAGTTGTTCACAACAAGGATTTTTAGTTCTCTCATAGTTCCTTCCGTTCCTGTTTACAAATATAAAATGGTTCTTACGCTCTGAGCTTATTCTATTAGCCCATGTTATCCTATTTTAATTCTTGTATCCTACTTTCCGCACTATTTTTTCAGACATAATATTTTTCGTATTTTTCTCCC